>CAJMMG010000004.1:0-100110 GCA_905214375.1 uncultured bacterium
ATGTACCGATAGATGGATCATAAGTGAAACCATTTACACCATGACCAGTGGTATAGACTAACATGGTTGAAGAACCATATACGATATAACCCGCGGCCACTTGTTTATTACCTGGTTGCATAAAGTCTTCTAAAGTAACAGGTGAGCCAATTGGTGAAACACGACGGTAAATAGAGAAGATTGTCCCAACTGAAACGTTCACATCAATATTGGATGAACCATCAAGTGGGTCAGTCAAAATGATATATTTGGCATTGCGAGCACGTTCAGTATCAAAAGCGATGAAGCTTTCTTCTTCCTCCGAAGCAAAACCAGCTACTTCTTCACGTGACATGAGGGCAGCATTCATAGTGTTATGGGCGAATAAGTCCAATTTCATTTGGCTTTCACCTTGCACGTTTTCGACACCTGATTGACCAAGGATATTGGTTAAACCCGCTTTGTTGATATCACGATGAATGATTTTTGCTAATAAACGAATAGAAGACAAAATACCACTAAGTTCCCCTTTTGCATTTGGGTACTCTGCTTGGCGTTCAACAATAAATTCACTCAATGTTTTCATTTTTATTCCTTTTTTATCATTGTTAAATAAATAATAGACCTTTTTATTATATGTTATTTGGCACTTTTGATTGAGATCAAAATGTGAAGAATGAGATCTTTGTCACATTTTATTTTTGATACAAAACCTTGACAAAAGCTATAAATATCCTTTAAAAGAGAGGTGTAACAAAAAAATAACAAACAACACAACATCACAATAAAGGGTATCCTATGAATATAACCCCGATCAGCGAGTCGGCGGTGGTTTGCTCTTTACCACCACCAGCTTCACTTCAACAACAACGCCAACTCTGGGCGTTTGCCAACCAACTACAATCTGAGCAAGATATTGTAGAAGTTGTCGTGGGAATGAATAATCTCACGGTCTTCACAGATTTTTATGTGGATTTTGCACCGCTTATTCAACGCTTGGAACAACGTTGGACAGAATTAAAAGTATCCACTTTTCAAGGTCGTCATATCGAAATCCCGGTGATTTATGGCGGTGAATTAGGCCAAGATTTATGTGAGATCGCCAAATTACATAACACAACACCGGAACGGATCGTTAAAATGCATAGTGATCCCATCTATACCGTGTATATGATTGGTTTCCAACCAGGTTTTCCTTATTTGGGCGGTTTGCCCGAATGCTTACATACGCCTCGTCGTGCCACACCAAGAACTGTTGTTCCTGCAGGTTCTGTTGGTATTGGTGGAGCTCAAACCGGTATTTATCCCTTTTCCTCTCCAGGTGGATGGCAATTAATCGGTCATACCAAGCAAGCACTCTTTGACAAAAATCAAGCACAACCCACTTTATTACAAGCTGGCGATACAGTGAAATTTGTGGTGGAGGGCATTGAATTATGATTCATATTATTGATGTGCAATCTCGTGCCACAATGCAGGATTTAGGCCGTTTGGGGTTACGTCGATTTGGCATTAGTCACTCTGGAGCAATGGATAAATTGGCATTACGAGCAGGCAATATTCTGCTGGGAAATGCAGAGGGAGCCCCAGCAATCGAAGTGCCTTTAGGTGGTCTTACATTACAATTTCAGCAAGATATGAATTTTTGCGTCACAGGGGCATTTTATGAAATGACCTTAGATGACAAACCGATTTTTGCCTATTGGCGTTATCAGGCAAGAGCGGGGCAAGTGCTGAAAATGGTACGTGCAAAAATTGGTATGTATGGCTATTTATGTGTTCAGGGTGGCTTCGTCTTACCCCAAGAGCTTAACTCTTGTAGTACGGATCTTCGCGCTCAAATAGGGGGTGTAGAAGGGCGTTGTTTACAAGTTGGCGATCAATTGCAAACGGTAAATGATCCTATTTTACGTAGTGAAATTGGGATTGCACCCATCCCACTTAAGCATACGATTCATGCGTTACCGTCCTCTGAATATCAGGCATTTAAACGAAAATCCCAATATTATTGGTGGCGAAGTAAATGGACGTTGCAAAGCAACAGTGATCGCATGGGTTATCGTTTTCAAGGGCAAAAATTAGAATTAAAGCAACCGCTGGAAATGCTCTCTCATGCTATTCAATTTGGTAGCGTACAAGTGCCACCAAGTGGTCAACCAATTATTTTAATGGCTGATGCACAAACTACGGGCGGTTATCCCAAAATTGCCAATGTGATCGATGCGGAACTTGGTGCGTTGGCACAGGTACGTTTAGGCTCAACCATTCAATTCGAGGCAGTTAGTTTAGAACAAGCCGCAAAATTGCGTCGTAAAAATGAGATATACCTCGATCAAATTAGGAGAATTGTCAATGAAAAAAATTGATTTAAATGCCGATATTGCTGAAGGTTTTCCTTTTGATGAGGCCTTATTGAAATTGCTTTCTTCTGCCAATATTGCTTGCGGTTTACATGCCGGTGGAGCAAAAGAAATGCAAAGTGCGGTCAGATTTGCGAAAGAAAACCAGGTACGTATAGGGGCTCATCCAGGTTTTCCAGATCGAGAAAACTTCGGGCGTACTCAAATGGATTTACCTGAACAGGAATTAATTGCGCATTTGCGCTATCAGCTTGGTGCCTTAAAAGCAATTTGTGATGGGGAAGGCACGGAAATTAGTTATGTTAAGCCACATGGTGCTTTATACAATCAAGCTGCGAAAGATGAAAAATTGGCACGTTTAATTGCACAAACTATTTATCAATTTGATCCGAGTTTAAAATTAATGGGATTAGCAGGCAGCTTAATGTTACGCGTAGCTGAGGAAGAAGGTTTACAAACCATTTCAGAAGTGTTTGCAGATCGTCATTATATGCCTGATGGGAGTTTGGTACCTCGTTCGCAACCGAATGCAATGGTGGAGTCTGATGAGGAAGCCATTCAACAAGTGTTACAAATGGTAACAGAAGGTCAAGTCAAAGCCATTGATGGAAGCCTTGTGCCAGTAAAAGCAGAAAGTATCTGTTTACATGGCGATAATCAACATTCTCTACAATTTGCGGCACGTATTGTGGAAGAATTAGAGAAAAATTATATAACAATAACGGCATAAGCCGAATAAACATAACACACAACATCAACTTAACAAGGGAGGTGCTTTATGGCATCAATCAATCACCGCCGAAATGCAGTGCTAGGGGCGGCATTTTTAATGGCGACTTCAGCAATTGGTCCTGGCTTTTTAACTCAAACTGCAACCTTTACAAACACCTTATTAGCCAGTTTTGGCTTTGTGATTTTATTATCAATTTTGTTAGATATTGGTGCTCAGCTTAATATTTGGCGAATAGTGGTAGTGTCGGGAAAACGAGCACAGGATATTTCTAATGCTGTTTTCCCAGGCGCAGGCTATTTTCTTGCGTCACTTATCGTGATGGGTGGGTTGGCTTTTAATATTGGTAATGTAGGGGGGGCTGGCCTAGGGCTTAATTCAATCTTTGGTATCGCCCCAGAAACAGGAGCTGTTATCAGTGGCATCATTGCAATTTTAATTTTTTTACGTAAAGAAGCAGGATTGTTAATGGATCGCTTTGCCCAACTAATGGGTTTTATTATGATTGCACTGACTTTGTATGTTATGTTTAAAACAGAACCGCCAGTGGTAGAAGCAGCATATCGTACCTTTATTCCAGAGCAAGTTGATCCTATCGCAATTGTGACATTAGTTGGAGGAACCGTAGGGGGATATATTACCTTTGCTGGCGCTCACCGCTTATTAGACGCGGGGATCCAGGGTGAAAAAGCAATGGCTGAAGTGAGTCGTAGCTCTGTATCGGCTATTTTAATTGCCTCTACTATGCGTGTTGTATTATTCCTTGCCGTGCTTGGTGTTGTCGCCAAAGGGATTCCGTTGAATCCTAAAAATCCAGCAGAAACGCCTTTCGAATACGTGGCAGGCCATTTTGGCCAAATCTTATTTGGCGTAGTGATTTGGGCAGCTTCTATCACATCAGTTATTGGTGCCGCTTATACATCGGTATCATTCCTCACGAGCCTTTGTCCGACAATTGAACGAAATAGAAACTGTTGGATTATTGGGTTTATAGTGGTTTCTACAGCAGTTCTTGTCACTGTAGGGAAACCGGCTGCTGTACTGGTTTTTGTGGGAACCCTAAATGGTTTAATTTTACCAATAGCACTAGCCTTGATTTTATTAGCCGCTTATCGAAGCAATATTGTTGGTAGCTATAAACACCCAATTTGTTTAGCTTTTGCTGGCTGGTTTGTAGTGATTATTATGGCAATATTAAGTGGCAAAACCATAATTTCTTATGTATCTAGTTTTGTAAGTTAGTTTTTATTTCAAACTAAGGTGCGGTTAGAATTTACTGAGAGTTTTCAGTGTAATATTAAAAAATCAACCGCACTTTTTTTATCCCTAAATCTGTGTAGAATTAAAAGTATTCAATCACAGTAAAGGAATACCGTTATGAAACTTACTCATTTTCCTTTCAAATCAAGTTTACTTGCTGGCAGTATTGCTTTACTTGCTGCTTGCAATTCAATTACTTATCATCCTACTAAAACGATTGAGCAAATAGATCCACAAAAGGGATATCGCTTGGAAAATGCGATGCAGCAGGCATTACAAAAAGAAAATTTGGTGATTATGACTTTTTCAGGTGGTGGCTCTCGCGCGGCATCTTTAGGTTATGGCGTGTTAGAGCAATTCCAAAATGTCTCAGTGCGTCCAACAGAGAAAGGTAGCACCTTATTGCAAAATATTGATATTGTGTATGGGGTGTCTGGCGGCTCAGTATTAGCAGCCTATTTTGCTTTGGAGGGACAGGACATTATCCCTAAATTTAATAATTCTTTTTTGAAAAAGAATTTCCAGAAAAAAGTCATCAATGAAGTATTTTCGGTGAGTAATGTGCCTCGGCTTACTTCTCCACAGTTTGGTCGTAGCGATTTGTTGCAGGAACAGCTCAATCTTGCTTTATATCGTGGGAAAAAATTTGCAGATCTTGAACAACGTAAAGGACCTTTTGCTGTAATTAATGCCACCGACATGGTCGCTGGACAGGAGGTCTCTTTCACTCAAGATTTCTTTGATTGGCTTTGTATAGATTTAAATGATGTCGAAATTGCAAGAGCTGTGGCAGCATCCAGTGCTGTTCCATTAATTTTTTCACCCATTACACAAAATAATCATGGTGGTGCTTGCCAAGCCGAAAGTAAAAAAGAATTATTGACACAGATGAAAGTAGGGAATCGTTTGTGGCTAAACAATTTTGAAACCATGAAAAAACGTACGGCTTCTTATCAAAATAATGAGGAAAAACCTTATTTACATTTGGTTGACGGTGGTTTAACGGATAATTTGGGCTTGGCAAGCTTGTTGGATATGTCTAATTTACTCACTGTCAAAAAATTGTATGCAGAGCTGAAAAATTACAATTTACGCAATATTGTCGTGGTAAACGTCAATGCGCAAAGTGAGCTATCGAACCATATTGATAAGTCTGCTGATGTGCCAGGAATCAAAGAAGTGGTGAACACGGTGATAAATGTACCGATTGATAAAACAACGGAATCTACCGTGAAATATTCACAAAAATTTGCTGACCAATGGAATGCTTACGTTAAACATAAAAAAGGTGCAAAAATTAAAGCTTATTTTGTGAATTTAAGTTTGAAAGATTTGCCTGAGGGGCAGTTAAAAAATGATGTGCTTAATATCGGGACATCTTTCTATTTACCCCAATCAGATGTGGACAAATTGCGTGAAGCGGCCAAGATTTTATTGGAACAATCGAAAGAATATCATAAGGCACTGAAAGCATTACAATAGCCTAATGATTAAAGTGCGGTTAAAATTTTCGGGAATATTAACCGCACTTTCCTTTTTTTTAATTCTTTACATCAATTCTATTCATATAAAATCACAATAAAATTCACATCCATCTAGACGTCTAAATCTTTAATGAAGACGTTAATTTTGTTACACTCAGTCCATCTTAGAATTAATTAAATATAGGAAAGCAAAATGAGTAAACTTTTTCCAAATGCTACTGTTCGTACTTCTGCACCATATCGTTTTGATATTGTAGGCAGTTTTTTACGCCCAGAAACCTTAAAACAGGCTCGTCATCAATGCAGTTGTGGCGATATTTCTTGTGCTGATTTAACACAAGTTGAAGATGCAGAAATTGCTAAATTGGTTGACCATCAAAAAAATGTTGGATTGCATGCGGTGACTGATGGTGAATTTCGTCGTACTTTTTGGCATTTAGATTTCTTAGCTGCATTAGATGGCGTGAAAGAAGTAGATGCTGAAAAATTCTCAGTGCAATTTAAACACGATAATGTACGCCCGAAAACATTAAAAATTGTAGATAAGATCGGTTTTTCAGAGAGTCATCCTTTCGTTGAACATTACCGCTCATTGCAAAAGATAGCAGGGGAGACTGAAGTTAAATTAACAATTCCTTCCCCATCAATGCTACATTTAATTTGTACAGTACGAGCCACAGATTATCAGCCAATTGAACGTTATAAAGATAACAATCAGTTGTTATTAGATGATATTGCTGATGCTTATATTGATGCGATGAATATCTTTTATAAATTAGGCTGTCGTAACTTACAGTTGGATGATACAAGCTGGGGTGAATTTTGTGCGGAAGATAAACGTAAAACCTATACTGAGCGTGGTTTAGATTTAGATCAAATCGCCAAAGATTATGTGTATATGTTAAACAAAATCGTGGCAGCGAAACCAGCAGATTTAGCGATTACAATGCATATTTGTCGTGGTAATTTCCGTTCAACTTGGTTCTCTGCTGGTGGTTATGAGCCTATCGCAGAAACCTTATTTGGCCACTGTAATGTGGATGGTTTCTTCTTAGAGTATGACAGTGATCGTGCAGGTGATTTCAAACCTTTACGCTTTATTAAAAATCAACAAGTAGTGTTAGGATTAATCACCTCTAAATCGGGTGAGTTAGAAAACCGTGATGAAATTATTGCTCGTATTAAAGAAGCAGCGCAATATGTGGATATCAATCAACTTTGCTTAAGTCCACAATGTGGTTTTGCTTCAACGGAAGAGGGTAATATCCTGACTGAAGAACAACAATGGAAGAAACTCGAATTTATCCGTAGTATTGTGGAAGAAGTTTGGGGTAAATAATTTCAATTGGAATGTAAAAGAGATAACAGTGAAAGCGGTTATCTCTTTTTTTATGAAAGTGCGGTTAAAAATGACCGCACTTTTAAATAATAAAAAAGGAAGTCTATCGACTTCCTTTTATGTTATTTCAATTTAATTATTTTTGACGCATTGCAGGGAATAGGATCACATCACGGATAGATGGTGCGTTAGCATAAAGCATTGCTAAACGGTCGATACCTAAACCTTCACCAGCAGTTGGTGGTAAACCGTGTTCAAGTGCAACAACGAAGTCATCATCTTTAAACATCGCTTCATCGTCACCTGCTTCTTTTGCTGCAACTTGCGCATCAAAACGTTCATTTTGGTCTTCGGCATCGTTTAATTCTGAGAAGCCGTTACCAATTTCACGACCACCGATGAACAATTCAAAACGGTCTGTTACTTCTGGATTTTCATCGTTACGACGTGCAAGAGGTGAAATTTCTGCTGGATGCGCCATTAAGAAGGTTGGTTGAATTAAGTGATGTTCAGCCACTTCTTCAAAGATCGCATTTACGATAGAGCCGAGACCCCAAGATTTTTGTACTTCGATACCTAAGCGTTCAGCTGTCGCTTTTGCACGATCGAAGTCATAAAGATCTTCTTTTACGATACCTTTATCAGCACCATATTTAATGGTTGCATCATGTAATGTAATACGTTCAAACGGTTTGCCGAAGTCAAATTCTAAATCACCGTATTTCACAATGGTTGTACCAAGAATATCAATCGCGAGTTTACGCAATAATTCTTCGGTGTTATCCATTAAATCGTGATAATCCGCATAAGCTTGATAGTATTCAAGCATAGTGAATTCTGGGTTATGACGAACAGAAACCCCTTCATTACGGAAGTTACGGTTTAATTCGAAGACACGTTCAAAACCACCAACCACTAAACGTTTTAAGTAAAGTTCTGGTGCAATACGAAGATACATATCAACGTCTAATGCATTGTGATGAGTGATAAATGGACGAGCAGATGCACCACCAGGAATCACTTGTAGCATTGGGGTTTCAACTTCCATGAAACCTTTAGAAATAAAGAATTCACGAATACCAGCCACCACTTTTGAGCGAATCACAAAAGTACGACGAGATTCTTCATTAGAAATTAAATCTAAGTAACGTTGGCGATAACGGGCTTCCATGTCTGTTAAACCATGGAATTTGTTTGGTAACGGACGAAGCGCTTTGGTTAAAAGTTGAACTTCAGTGGTTTTGATGGTTAATTCATTGGTTTTGGTTTTGAAAAGTGTACCTTTTACCCCAATGATATCGCCTAAATCCCAGTTACCTACATCTTCAGCATAAACGCCTTCAGGAAGGTTATCACGAGCAACATATAATTGGATTTTGCCGCTCATATCTTGCAAGGTAATAAAGGTAGCTTTACCCATTGCACGACGAGTCATAATACGACCAGCAACGGCCACTTCAATGGCTTTTTCTTTTAATACTTCACCATCTTCGGCTTCGTACTTATCATGTAAATCTTGAGCAAGGGCGTCACGACGGAATTGATTCGGGAACGCATTACCTTTTTTACGTAATGTGGCTAATTTTTCACGGCGAACGAGCATTTCGCCATTGAGATCTAATTCTTTCACTTCTTGTTCTGACATATCCTTTACCTCGCTAGTTTGTAATTAGAATGTGATTTATTGAAAATAAACAGGTTTCTTCTATTCTACCCATAGCATGGTTTTTTGTTAAGCCTTTTTTAATGAAGTCATCTGTTTTATGAGGAAAGTTTTGGTGATAAATGTAGGAAAGCGAAATTATGCTATTTTTTTAATCAAAACGTTTATCAGCATGTCTTGAGATTCATGCAAACAAAAAGAGCGGTCAACTTTTCAAAGGTTTTAAACGCTGAAAATACTGACCGCTCTTTGCGTAGGATGATTAATTAAAGATCGAAATCACCGAAATCATTGGTATCGACTTTAGAGTCAATTTGACCAACAAGGTAAGAACTCACTTCAACTTCTTGTGGTGCCACTTGTACGTTGTCAGAAACAAGCCATGCGTTAATCCATGGAATTGGGTTAGAACGCGCACCAAATGGTAATGGAAGACCAACGGCTTGCATACGGATATTAGTGATATATTCCACGTATTGCACTAAAATGTCTTTATTTAAACCAATCATTGAACCGTCTTTGAACAAGTAATCCGCCCATTCTTTTTCTTGTTCCGCTGCCGCTAAGAATAAATCATAGGCTTCTTGTTTACATTCTTCCGCAATTTCTGCCATTTCGGGATCGTCTTGACCCGCAGCCATAATGTTTAAAATATGCTGCGTACCCGTTAAATGTAGGGCTTCATCACGTGCGATAAATTTAATGATTTTCGCATTACCTTCCATTAATTGACGCTCTGCAAAGGCAAAGGAACAAGCGAAAGATACGTAGAAACGAATCGCTTCAAGTGCGTTCACACTCATTAAGCAAAGGTAAAGTTGTTTTTTCAGGTTACGTAATGTCACCACACATTCTTTACCATCTACAGTATAAGTACCTTCACCATACAAGCTGTAAAGTTGGCTATCACGAATTAAATCATCGTAGTAAGAAGAAATGTCACGCGCACGTTTGATGATTTCTTCGTTCGTCACGATGTCATCAAACACGATAGATGGGTCGTTCACAATGTTACGAATAATGTGTGTGTAAGAACGAGAGTGGATGGTTTCTGAGAAGGTCCAAGTCTCGATCCAAGTTTCTAATTCAGGAATAGACACTAACGGTAATAATGCGACGTTAGGGCTACGGCCTTGAATAGAATCTAATAAGGTTTGATATTTTAAGTTACTGATGAAAATGTGTTTTTCATGTTCAGGTAACGCGGCATAGTCGATACGATCCTGAGACACATCCACTTCTTCCGGACGCCAGAAGAAGGAAAGTTGTTTTTCAATGAGCTTTTCAAACGTCTCATATTTTTGTTGATCGTAACGTGCAACGTTAACGTTTTGACCAAAGAACATAGGCTCTTTTAATTGGTCGTTTTTGGTTTGTGAGAAAGTAGTATATGCCATGTTATATCCTTACTTATAGCGGGCTTTTACCCACTTAATGATTGATTGCCTAAAAATATCAAAAGGCGGACTTGTAAACAAGCCCACCTAAATTATTAAATCTTACAAGCGCCACCCGCACAGCCATCATCTAAATCTTCTTGGCTGTCCTCAGCACCATCACGGGTGTTTTGATAGTAAAGGGTTTTTAAACCGTATTTGTAAGCGGTTAAAAGATCTTTTAATAACACTTTCATTGGCACTTTACCGTCTTCAAAACGTTTTGGATCGTAGTTGGTATTTGCAGAGATCGCTTGGTCTACGAATTTTTGCATAATGCCCACTAAGTGTAAGTAACCGTCATTGCTTGGAATGTCCCAAAGCAACTCGTAGTTATCACTTAGGTTTTCATAATCCGGTACAACTTGTCTTAAGATGCCATCTTTTGACGCTTTAATACTCACATGACCACGTGGCGGTTCGATACCATTTGTTGCGTTAGAAATCTGTGAAGAGGTTTCTGACGGCATTAATGCAGTTAAGGTTGAGTTACGTAAACCAAACTCTTTGATTTCTTGACGTAACGTTTCCCAATCATAATGTAATGGTTCTTGCGTTAAGCTATCGATATCTTTCTTATACGTATCGATTGGTAAAATACCTTTCGCGTAATTGGTTTCATTGAAGTATTCGCATGCACCTAATTCTTTCGCTAAGTTCATGGAGGCTTTCAATAGATAGTATTGAATCGCTTCAAACGTACGGTGAGTTAAATCGTTCGCTGAACCATCAGAATAACGCACACCATTTTTCGCTAAATAATACGCATAGTTAATTACACCAATACCAAGTGAACGACGACCTAATGAAGAGCGTTTTGCCGCTGGAACAGGGTAGTCTTGGTAATCTAGTAATGCATCTAATGCACGTACTGCAAGATCCGCTAAGTTATCTAACTCGTCTAAATCATCTAATTGACCCAAGTTGAACGCTGAAAGTGTACAAAGGGCAATTTCACCATTTTCATCATGGAAATGTTGTAATGGTTTAGTTGGTAATGCAATTTCTAAACATAAGTTAGATTGACGCACTGGGGCAACAAGCGGATCAAACGGTGAGTGAGTATTACAGTGATCCACGTTTTGAATATAAATACGACCGGTTGATGCACGTTCTTGCATTAATAAAGAGAATAACTCAACGGCTTTTACAGAACGTTTGCGGATATTTGGATCCTGTTCGTATTTCACGTAAAGTTCTTCAAATTTATCTTGATCAGCAAAGAAAGCTTCATAAAGTCCAGGTACATCTGAAGGGCTGAATAAAGTAATATCCGCGCCTTTGATTAAGCGTTGATACATTAATTTATTTAACTGTACGCCGTAGTCCATATGACGCACACGGTTATCTTCCACACCACGGTTATTTTTCAATACTAATAAGCTTTCAACTTCTAAGTGCCAAATCGGATAGTAAACTGTCGCCGCACCACCACGTACGCCACCTTGTGAACAAGATTTAACGGCACTTTGGAAGTGTTTATAGAATGGAATACAGCCTGTATGGAATGCTTCACCACCACGAATTGGGCTACCTAACGCACGAATTGCACCGGCATTTACCCCGATACCTGCACGTTGTGAAACGTATTTCACGATTGCTGCAGAGGTGGCATTGATAGAGTCTAAGCTGTCACCACATTCAATCAATACACAAGAGCTGAATTGACGCGTAGGTGTACGAACCCCCGCCATGATAGGCGTAGGTAAAGAAATTTTGAAGGTTGATGTCGCATCATAGAAACGACGAATGTAATCCAAACGGGTTTCTTGTGGATATTTTGAGAATAAGCTCGCTGCAACTAATAAATAAAGGAATTGTGCAGATTCATAAATCTCACCGGTTACACGGTTTTGAACTAAATATTTTCCTTCTAATTGTTTTACTGCGGCATAAGAAAAGGTCATATCACGCCAGTGATCAATAAACCCATCCATTTCATCCCATTCTTCACGAGTATAGTCGGCTAAAAGTGCAGGATCGTATTTGCCCATGCGCACTAATTTTTTCACATGATCGTATAAACGAGGCGGATCAAAATGGCCATACGCTTTTTTGCGTAAATGGAAAACCGCAAGACGTGCAGCAAGATATTGATAATCAGGGGTATCTTTGCTGATTAGATCTGCTGCTGCTTTAATAATCGTTTCGTGAATATCAGAGGTACGAATGCCTTCATAGAATTGAATATGAGAACGCAATTCAACTTGAGAAACAGACACGTTTTCCAAGCCTTCAGCCGCCCAAGTAATCACTCGGTGAATTTTGTCTAAATTGATTTGTTCAAGCGTACCATCGCGCTTTGTAACCATTAATCCTTTGTTCATGGGAGATAAAACCTGCTAGAGAGATGACTTTAAAAAAACACAAGATATAGTGTTATGAAAAATAACGATGCACAAGATAGAGTGTTTTAAAATTGAATTCAAGCAGTAAATTTTTTACTTACATTATTGACAAAAGATAAGTCATTTAAAACAAATAACTTTTTTTCGAAGTGATGTTTTTTTAAGCAGGATCTTTTTTGTAAATCTTTGTAAAGAAAAAAGTGCAGTCAAAAACGAGATGATTTTTGACCGCACTTTAAAGTTTAAAAATTTAATTAATTCAAGTATTTAAATACTTTGACGACTTTTTGAACACCGGTAACTTTACTTGCAATTTCTGCCGCTGAGTCACCTTGTGATTGAGTGACGTTTCCGAGTAAGAATACTTCACCATTTTCGGTGATCACTTTCACATCTGTGGCTTTTACATTATCGCCAACGAAGAGTTTTGATTTAATTTGTGTGGTAATCCAACTGTCTTTGGTAATTTGACCAAAGTTAATTTTATTGCCCACACGTAATTCATTATAGACATCATTCACACCGTCCACGCCTTTTGCAAGACTGGTTGCGGTTTCTTTCACGCCTTCACTCGGCACTTGACCAATCAATAATACACGTCCGCTATAAGAAACGGCATGTACACGACCTTCCGATTTAATTTGTGCATCTTTATCTAATGCATTTTCAACTTTTACTTCTAAAGTTTCATCATCGACTTGCGTCCCCATTGTACGAGGATCCGTTGCGACTTTAGCACCAGCTGCTGCACCGCCAAGTACAGCCGCCACACAGCCTTGTAACATAATAGATGCACCAAGTACGAAGGCGAGTTTTTTTAATGGGGTTAATTTCATCATTAATCTCCTTTTTATAAATGAGTGAGTTAACTAATTAGTCAATTAATTTTAGAAATAGTTTGGTTGGAAAAGCCTTTAATGTCAAGCTCTTGGGAAAAGTGTGCTATCAACAAGCTCACACAGTGCATTTATGACGAATAAATGATTTTCCAAAATACGCGCTTCTTTCATTGCAGGAATAGAGATTTCTAAATCTGCTTCAGCTAACACACCTTGAATCGCATCATTATTTGCACCGGTTAAGGCAATGACCTGAATTTCTTTGTTGACGGCATTAGCAATCGTATTCAGTACCGCTTTTTCTGTTCCAAGCGGCGCAAAGGCGATCAATAAATCGCCAGGCTTCGCGATAGCGTTAAATTGATGCTGATACAGTTGATCGATAGGTTGATCAAAAACCAGTGAAGAACCGACCGCACTTTCAAGGCTAAGGTGTACGGATGGCAGGCTAGGACGCTCAAAATCGTAACGATTAAGCAAATTTGACACTAAGAACTGCGCATTCGCGTAAGAGCGAGCGACGCCACAGGCAATCACTTTATGACCACTTAACAAACATTGCATGACCATTTGTGTGGCAGTTGCAATATTTTCTGATAATAGGCTTGAAGCAGAGATTTGAATCTGAATACTTTCGCTATAAATATCTTTAACTTTTTGTAACATAATCGGAAAAGGTTAATCGAGAAAATTAGGAATCCATTGAATATCTTGGGGCGTTTTGCCAAAGGCGATTAAATCAAAACGACAATCGGCATCTTCTAAACTCATGTTTAGTTTCATTAGCCATAAATTTGCAGCATCCAACCATTTTTGTTGTTTTTGCCAATCTACGCTTTCTATTGCCGAGCCAAAGGCATTATTAGAACGCTGGCGAACTTCAACAAAAACGATGGTTCCTTTGTCACTCATAATAAGATCAAGTTCACCACATTTGAAATTTTGATTAGCCGCAATAAATTTTAAGCCTTTTGATTCTAAAAAAAGGCGAGCTTGATGCTCAAAGCTCACCCCTTGTTGACGTTTTAAAGAAAACATTAGTTTGCTACTGGTACAATTGCACCATCTTGATATTGATACCAAGTCATATCTCGTTCAACATTACAATTTGTACCCGCACTTAAAATACCAGTTAAACCACTTAAGCGATATCCTGGTACTTGGCGTAATTCATTAAATTGATTGATGAGTAACCAAGCATCCGCCCCCATTGCATATAAACGCATTAATTGATATTCACCGCCAGTTGTTTTAGCGAGTTTTTGATATTGTGGTGAATTGGTTTCTTTAAAAAATGGAATATCACTAAATTGAACACCATTCATTTAATTTTGATATTCCATAGTTCACTAAAAATCCACCAACCACTAGCCATAAATAAATCAGTATCCCTAAAATCAGAGGTTTTAATCCAGCTTTCTTGATTGCGCTTGCTTGCGTAGTTAAGCCAAGGGCAGCCATCGCTGAAATTAATAAGAAAGAATCGATTTCAACTAATAATTTCACGAGTTCTTTTGGTAATAAATCAAAAGAATTAAAAATCGCAACGCCAATAAAAAGTACAGCAAACCAAGGAATTGTAATTTTGTGTGACGTATTTTCTGATACTCCATTACTACGTGTTAATAACCAAGAAAGCATTAATAAAAATGGTGCAAGCATCATCACTCGGATCATTTTGGAAATGACGGCAGTATTCGCCACGATAGGATCAATATTTTCCCCAATCGCATAAACTTGAGCCACTTCGTGTACACTAGAACCAACATAAATACCAAATTGATGGGCGTTAATTAAATGTTGTGACCACGTGTAGAACAAGGGGTAAGTAAAAATAGCAAGAGTCCCGAAAATGACCACTACGGCAATTGCCACTGAAACTTTATGGGATTCTGCTTTGGTAACAGGCTCTGCCGCCATCACTGCTGCTGCACCGCAAATGCTGCAACCTGCCCCAGTGAGATAAACCAATTGTTTATCCATTTTTAGATAACGAATGCCTAAAAGTGCGGTAAAAAAGAAGGTTGAAATTAGCATGATTGCATCAGTGACGACAGCATTTAATCCGACATCAGCAATATCGCCAAAAGTGAGGCGAAAACCATACAGCACAATGCCAGTGCGAAGAAGCGTGCCTTTCGCAAATAACACGCCTTTTTCCACTTGTGTTGAAAATTGCGGATAAATGGTATTGCCGATTGCCATTCCCAGCAAAATGGCAATAATTAAAGCACTGATATGATAATGATGGGAAAAATCAGTGTTTCCTAAATAGTTAGCAAGTATAGCGATAATCGCGATAAATATAAGTCCGAAATAAAAGGGACGTGTGTTCATTTTTTCTCTCCTTAGGGAGTGTTTTTGTCTTTTACCCAAGCAGTTTCATCTAAAATTTTGCCAAAATAACTTTCCACTAAACGACCAGTTACATCTGTTTGAGGATCGGTAAATAGCGTTTTAGGCGTACCGCTCTTTATCATTTTCCCTTTATCCATCACGATGACTGTGTCTGCAATATGTTTAATCACGCCGAGGTCTTGGCCTACATAAATGTAAGAGATGTCTAAACGTTGCTGCAGATCAAGGGTTAAATTTAGTAATTGAATGCGCACCGAGGCATCTAAATTACCAAGTGCATCATCTATAATAATTATTTCAGGTTCTAAAATCAGCGCGCGTGCCAAAGCGACACGCTGTTTTTGGCTGATAGAAAGATTTTTGAGATTAAATTACTACTAGTTTGAAATTGATTTATTTTGCTGTCAAGCACTTGGGAACAAGGTATGGTCAACTAATTCACAAAGGGCATTGATAACAAAAAGATGGTTTTCTAGGACTCGACTTTCTTTGGTTGCCGGAATCGATATTTCTAAATCACTATCAGCTAAAATTCCTTGAATGGCGTCGTTATTAGAGCCAGTGAGTGCAATGACATTAACTTCTTTATTTACTGCATGAGAAATAGTGTTTAGCACAATTTTCTCTGTTCCCAAAGGTGCAAAAGCGATAAGTAAGTCACTTGGTTTGGCAACAGCATTAAATTGGTGACAATACAATTCTTCAGGCGAGTGTTCAAAAACAAGAGAAGAACCCACCGCACTTTCTAAACTCAAGAGCACAGAGGGAAAACTCGGTCTTGCTAAATCATATCGATTAAGCAAGTTAGATACGAGAAACTGCGCATTGGAATAAGATCGAGAGACGCCACAAGCGATCACTTTATTGCCGCCTAGCAAACATTGCATCACCATTTGGGTAGCGTTAGCAATATTTTCCGACAGCATGCTAGACGCAGCAATTTGAATCTGAATACTTTCGCTATAAATATCTTTAACTTTTTGTAACATAATCGGAAAAGGTTAATCGAGAAAATTAGGAATCCATTGGATATCACTGGCGGTTTTTCCAAAGGCGATAAGATCAAAACGACAATCCGCATCTTCAAGGCTTAGGTTACGTTTGGCAAGCCACAAATTTGCGGCATTTAGCCATTTTTGTTGCTTTTGCCAATCTACACTTTCAACAGCAGATCCAAATGTTGAGTTGGAGCGTTGGCGTACTTCAACAAACACAATAGTTTGCCCGTCTTGCATAACGAGATCTAATTCACCGCATTTGAAATGTTGATTCGCCGCGATGAATTTGAGACCTTTAGACTCTAAGAAAAGGCGGGCTTGATGTTCAAAGCCCGCCCCTTGTTGACGTTTTAATGAAAACATGGATTAGTTCGCAACCGCTACCACATTACCATCTTGTACTTGATACCATGTCATATCGCGATCCACATCACAGTTTGAATCAGCGCTAAGCTGACCGGTTAAACCACTTAAGGTGTAACCTGGTACTTGGCGTAATTCATTAAAGTGATTGATGAGTAACCAGGCATCAGAACCCATAGCATATAAACGCATTAATTGGAATTCACCGCCGGTTGAGCCAGCCACTTTTTGATATTGTGAAGAATCGCTTTGTTTAAAGAATGGAATATCACTAAATTGAACGCCATTCATTTTCGCATAGTATTCAGGGGTATTACTTGCTGCGTTAGAACGAGAGCTTGCATAAATACGGACATTCGGATTGCTGGTATCTAAATAACCTTTAATTTCAGCCAATTCATCTGGTGAAGAGATGACATAAAGTGCACTTGTACCTTGTAGCGCACCTTGGAAGAAGTAGGTAATATCAGCTGGTAAATTATAGTAGCGAATATTCGCATCTGTACCTGCTAAACGTTGCCAACGCACGTTGAATGCGTTTCCTACACGTTGTCCTAAATCATTTTGCGGCATGGCAACGATTGGATTGCGAATACCATCTTTCCACATTTTGTTTGCTGCAGACTCTGCTTCATCTTCTGGAGATAAACCGTAATAACAGACTTGGTTAATTGCTTGAGTATTTGCTGTTGCATTTAATGTGAGTACATCCATGCCTTGTACTGCGCTTGGGTTCGCAATGATGGCATCGACATTTTGTTTAAGCAATGGACCCACTAACGCTTTAATACCCGATGCTTTTGCCTGTGCAATAATATCATTAATCGGTGTAGTTGATGAGTCAAACACTTGTACCGGAATGGTTGAGTCACCTTTTGCATCATTGAAACCTGATTGAATCGTTGTACCTAAAATTTGGCCATCGCCGCTTAAAGGTAAGACTAAACCAATTTGAGCTAAATTCGTTTGTTGGAAATTCAACAAGCTTTCTAGCTCTTTAGGGAAAAAGGTTGCCGCAACGTGGTTTGGATAAGCTGATTTCCAGCTTTGTAACGCTTGGCTTAGTTGTACTGGCTGACGGATGTTGTCATTATAAGCTTTAATTAAGGTGAGCCAACCGCCTAATGCCACGCTACCTTCATCTGAGGCATTATTGATGACAGCGGCATTCGCAGAACGGAGTAATGACCAAGTTTTATCAACATTATCTTTACGACGTTGCATGTCTGTTAAATTTTCATCCATTTTGATGCGTGCTTTTACCGCTTCAATCACGTCTTTACGATTTTCTGCTGTTTGAGCAAAGGTTTCGTAATAACGAGATTTTTGTGATGGACTTAATTTAGTCAGATCGAGTGCACGTAATTTACCTTCAGCAACATCATTATTACCTTTTGCTGCGGCGATGCGCGCTTCAATTAACGTACGATCTAATTGTTGTGCTTCGTTTAAGTCAACTAACTCCGTTAATAACTCTTCCGCTTGGGGTACTTTATTTTCAGAAATTAGTACACGAGCTGCTAAGAGTTTGTATGTTTGTTGATCTTCTTTATCCTGTGTTTGCCCTAATTTGTTCATATAAAATTCAGAACTCGCATTGGCATCACGTTGTAATGTTTGGGTAAAGCTGCTACCGAATAAGTTAGAACAACCTGCTAACGCAACAGACAATAAAATCGGCATTAAACGTTTTTTAAAACGACCGCCTTGTAATAGAATAGACATATTCGCTCCATAATGAATAAATCAATAATGGGCGATCTTACTTATCTCACAATGTAAAAGCAAACAAAAATGAATGATTTAACCGGAATTTTATATATTGTCGCCACGCCAATCGGGAATTTACAAGATATTACACAACGTGCTTTAGAGACCTTTTTACAAGTGGATTTAATTGCCGCGGAAGACACGCGCCACAGTGGTTTATTACTCAGTCATTATGGTATCAAAAAGCCTTTTTTCGCCTTGCATGATCACAATGAACAAGAAAAAGCCCATGTATTGGTAGAAAAGTTAAAACAAGGTATCAATATTGCATTAATTTCCGATGCCGGAACCCCCTTAATTAGCGATCCGGGTTTTCATTTAGTGCGTCAATGTCGTGAGGCAGGCATTAAAGTGGTGCCGTTACCTGGCGCTTGTGCCGCGATTACTGCATTATGTGCATCGGGCATTGCGTCAGACCGTTTTTGCTTTGAAGGTTTTTTACCTGCGAAAACCAAGGCGCGTAAAGATAAGTTAGAAAACGTCGCAGAAGAAGGCCGCACTTTAATCTTCTATGAATCAACTCACCGCATTTTAGATACCCTTGCCGATATGCAAGATGTATTAGGTGGCGAACGCTATGTTGTACTTGCCCGTGAAATTACGAAAACGTGGGAAACCATTGCAGGGAATAAATTAAGTAGTCTTCGTCAATGGTTAAGTGAAGATCCGAATCGCACGAAAGGTGAGATGGTGTTAATCGTGGAAGGCAAACCCAAATCAGAAGATAGCGAAGAATTTTCTCCGCAAGCGGTTAAAGCCCTCACTCTAATTGCTAAAGAATTACCTTTAAAAAAAGCCGCAGCGATTGTGGCAGAACTTTATGGATATAAGAAAAATGCCTTATACCAATTTGGATTGGATAATTTAGATTAGTCAAAAAACTATCTCCCTCTTTAGCAAAGAGGAGCTAGGGGAGATTTGGCAGAATTAATTTTTATAAATTTCGGAGAACAAATGTTAAAACAGGTTTCAGATACCTTACTTGCACCAAGCAATTTATCGCATCAATCATTGCTTAATATTTTTGATGTGATGTCGCATCGTCATATTGATTATGCGGATCTTTATTTCCAATTAAGCCAAGATGAAAGCTGGGTATTAGAAGATAGTATTATCAAAGAAGGTGGCTTTCATATTGATCGTGGTGTGGGTGTACGCGCCATTTCTGGAGAGAAAACAGGCTTTGCGTATTCCGATCAAATTAACTTAGCGTCATTACAACAATGTGCAGAGGCCGTAAAAGGTATTGCACAAATTAAAGAAGGCAATTTAATTTCGCCTCAAGCATTTAATGCGGTGAATGCAGTTCAGCGTTATGCGGCGATTAACCCGTTAGAAAGTTTAAGTAAAGAGAAAAAGATCGAGTTATTACACTTAGTGGATCGTACAGCGCGATCTGAAGATCCTCGTGTTACACATGTCTCAGCAGCATTAAGCTCGATTTACGAAGAAGTGTTAGTAGTCGCAACAGATGGCACACTTGCTGCAGATATTCGTCCGCTTGTGCGTTTATCCATTTCTGTTCTTGTTGAAGAAGATGGCAAACGTGAGCGCGGTAGTTGCGGTTCAGGTGGACGCTTTGGCTTAGATTGGTTTTTTGAAGTGGTAAATGGGGACATTCGTGCCGTTAATTTTGCAAAAGAAGCGGTTCGTCAAGCCCTTGTGAATTTAAGTGCGGTCGCTGCGCCAGCAGGATTAATGCCTGTAGTATTAGGGGCTGGCTGGCCTGGCGTGTTACTTCATGAAGCAGTGGGACACGGTTTAGAAGGGGATTTCAACCGTAAAGAAAGTTCTTTATTTACAGGAAAAATTGGTGAGTTAGTGACGTCACCATTATGTACAATTGTGGATGACGGCACATTACAAAATCGCCGAGGTTCTTTAACCATTGATGATGAAGGTGTGCCTAGTCAATGTAACGTTTTAATCAAAGACGGGATTTTGCAAGGCTATATGCAAGATAAACTCAACGCTCGATTAATGGGTGTGAAACCAACAGGGAATGGTCGCCGTGAGTCTTATGCGCATTTGCCAATGCCACGAATGACGAATACTTATATGTTAGCGGGTCAAAGCAAATTTGAAGATTTAGTGGCTTCAGTAGATCGCGGTATTTATGCACCGCACTTTGGTGGTGGGCAAGTGGATATTACCTCAGGTAAATTTGTGTTCTCGACATCTGAAGCTTATCTTATTGAAAAAGGCAAAATTACCAAACCGGTTAAAGGGGCTACATTAATCGGTAGTGGTATCGATGTGATGCAAAAAGTTTCGATGGTCGCAGATGAAACAGACTTAGATCTTGGTATCGGTGTTTGTGGCAAAGATGGGCAAAGTGTGCCGGTCGGTGTTGGTCAGCCAGCCTTGAAAATAGATGAAATCACCGTTGGTGGAACCAATTAAACATAAGCCCGATAATCATATCGGGCTTCTTCTTTCTTTCGTATCTAAGTGCGGTCCGTTTTTCATCTATTTTTGATTAATTAGTTTCTGATGAATCATTATTTCGTTAGGCTAAAAGTTAAACACACTACACATTTCTCTCGATTCTTTTATGATCCCTATCACAATATCTTGTAAAACCAGTTAAAAAAATTCCCCAAATAACCACAATAAGTGATACATTTATCGTCGCATGACTTTTTGTCATTTAAGAGACAGGGACAGGCGTGAGTTTGTCTGAAATTTCATCAACCAGAGGGAAACATTTATGTTAATTGGTGTACCTAGAGAACTGCTTGATAGCGAAAATCGTGTGGCGGCGACGCCAAAAACGGTTCAGCAGATCTTAAAACTGGGCTTTGACGTCATCGTAGAACACGATGCGGGATTCAAAGCAAGTTTTGAAGACCAAGCATTTATCGACGCCGGCGCAAAAATTGGCTCAAGTTCAGAAGTGTGGCATTCGGATGTGATTTTTAAAGTGAATCCTCCAACGGATGCAGAAATTGATCAAATGAAGGAAGGTGCAACACTTGTGAGCTTCATTTGGCGCGCACAAAATCCGGATTTAATGAAAAAACTCACGTCGAAAAAAATTAATGTATTAGCGATGGATTCTGTGCCACGTATTTCCCGTGCGCAAGCGCTTGATGCATTAAGCTCTATGGCGAATATTTCTGGTTATCGTGCGGTGATTGAAGCAGCCCATGAATTTGGTAGTTTCTTCACTGGACAAATTACTGCAGCAGGTAAAGTACCACCGGCAAAAGTGTTAGTCATTGGTGCGGGTGTTGCAGGTCTTGCCGCGATTGGTGCAGCCAATAGCCTTGGTGCGATTGTACGTGCTTTTGACTCTCGTCCTGAAGTAAAAGAACAAGTACAAAGTATGGGCGCGTCTTTCTTAGAAATTGATTTCAAAGAAGAAGGCGGCAGCGGCGATGGTTACGCGAAAGTGATGTCAGAAGAATTTAACCGCCGTGCGATGGAGCTTTATGCGGAACAAGCCAAAGAAGTGGATATCATTATTACCACTGCGGCGATTCCGGGTAAACCAGCCCCTCGCTTAATCACGAAAGAAATGGTTGATTCCATGAAACCAGGTTCTGTGGTAGTGGACTTAGCGGCTGCAACAGGCGGTAACTGTGCTTACACTGAAGCAGGTAAAGTCGTCACCACTGAAAACCAAGTGAAAATCATTGGTTACACCGATTTCCCAAGTCGTTTACCAACACAATCTTCCCAACTTTACGGTACAAACTTAGTTAATTTATTAAAACTACTTTGTAAAGAAAAAGACGGCAAGATCAATATCGATTTTGACGATGTGGTATTACGCGGTGTGACTGTGGTACGTGATGGTGAAGAAATTCCACCAGCGCAAATCCAAGTGTCAGCACAACCAAAACAAGAAGCGAAAGCGGCACAAAATGCGGTTAAAAAAGAGGAAGAAAAACCAGCTGATCCTCGCATCAAATACGGTGTGATGACAGGTATAGGTGTGTTATTCCTCTGGCTTGCATCTGTGGCGCCAGCGGCATTCCTTTCTCACTTCACCGTATTCGTATTGGCTTGTGTAGTCGGTTACTACGTGGTTTGGAACGTTAGCCACGCTCTACACACCCCGCTTATGGCGGTAACCAATGCGATTTCAGGTATCATCATTGTGGGTGCATTACTGCAAATGAGACAACCAACAGGCAACTTCTTTATTGATGCATTAGCCTTTGTGGCAATCTTGGTGGCAAGCATCAACATCTTTGGTGGTTTCCGTGTAACCCAACGTATGTTGGCGATGTTTAGAAAAGGTTAAGGAGAAGATGATGTCTGAAGGTTTAGTACAAGCAGCCTATATTATCGCTGCATTACTTTTCATTATGAGCTTAGCCGGTCTTTCTAAACATGAAACGGCAAAAGCTGGTTGTTGGTATGGTATTGTCGGTATGACAATTGCCCTTGTTGCAACCATTTTCAGACCGCAATCTGAAGGTACATTATGGATCATTATTGCGATGATCATCGGTGGCGTGATTGGTGTTCAACGTGCATTAAAAGTTGAAATGACTGAAATGCCTGAACTCGTTGCGATCCTTCACAGCTTTGTAGGTTTAGCAGCAGTGCTCGTAGGCTTTAACAGTTACGGTTTGACACACGAAACCGATCCTGTGTTAATGAATATCCATAACGTTGAAGTATTCTTAGGGATCTTCATCGGTGCGGTAACATTCACGGGTTCTATCGTAGCATTCGGTAAATTAAGCGGCAAAATCAATTCAAAAGCGTTAATGTTGCCACATCGTCATAAATTAAATTTAGCGGCATTAGTGGTTTCAGCTTTCTTGATGGTGGCATTCTTAAACAACCCAGATAATATCTTCCCAGTGTTACTCATGACCGCGATTGCACTTGCATTCGGCTGGCACTTAGTGGCATCTATCGGTGGTGCGGATATGCCGGTTGTGGTTTCAATGCTTAACTCATACTCTGGTTGGGCAGCGGCTGCAGCAGGTTTCATGCTAAGCAATGACTTGCTTATCGTCACCGGTGCATTAGTGGGTTCTTCTGGTGCGATTCTTTCTTACATTATGTGTAAAGCGATGAACCGCTCATTTATCAGTGTTATCGCAGGTGGTTTTGGTAATGATGTTCAAGTATCTTCTGATGAAGAACAAGGCGAACACCGTGAAACAACCGCAGAAGAAGTGGCTGAATTACTCAAAAATGCAAGCTCTGTAATCATCACGCCAGGATATGGTATGGCGGTAGCACAAGCGCAATATCCAGTGGCTGAACTTACGGCGAAATTGCGTGAGCGTGGTATTAACGTGCGTTTTGGTATTCACCCTGTTGCAGGTCGTTTACCGGGTCATATGAACGTACTTTTAGCGGAAGCGAAAGTGCCTTATGACATCGTGCTTGAAATGGATGAAATCAATGATGATTTCGCGGATACTGATGTGGTATTGGTTATCGGTGCAAACGACACCGTAAACCCAGCTGCAATGGAAGATCCAAACAGCCCAATCGCAGGTATGCCAGTGTTAGAAGTATGGAAAGCACAAAACGTTATCGTATTCAAACGCTCGATGGCGGTAGGTTACGCAGGCGTTCAAAACCCATTATTCTTCAAAGAAAACACTCAAATGCTCTTTGGTGACGCAAAAGAACGTGTTGATGACATTCTTACTGCATTAAACAAATAAGCAAAAAACTGAAATAAAACTGACCGCACTTTGAGAGATTAAAGTGCGGTTTTTTTATATGTTTTTTAGTGCTTATATGATTAAATAGCCGAATTCTAACAAGTGATACACTAACTTCCTGAAAACAAAATAGGCGAGGGAGCCATAAAATGAAATTTATATTACTACTATTATTATCTCTAACTTTGTTTGGTTGTTCTTTTGGTGGTTTTCAGCCTCCGCCACCACATGATCATTGGCGCTTACATAATGCAGATGCATTATTTCCTGATTCAGATCCTGATGTTTTAACTAAATTTCTTGATAGAAGAAAAAAAGATATGTCGGATTGTGGTATGGATTTTGTCAGTGGTGAAAGTGTTAATCCAGAAGTGAATCTTTGTTTAGAGAAAAAAGGCTGGTATTTAAAAGGTGGGCCTGTATGTGAAAATATACTAATGTGGGATAGTCCAATATGTACCCAATGGCGAAAAAAACACAGCAAGCCTGATGCTAAGCCTTGGAAGTAAGTATTGGGTATTACAACTTTCGTTTATTTCTCGATTTTTCTTTTCATAAAATATTAAAGCGCTATTTTCTGTATGTTTCTTTAGAGCTTATATGATTAAATAGCCGAATTCTAATAAGTGATACACTAACTTCCTGAAAACAAAATAGGCGAGGGAGTCATAAAATGAAATTTATATTACTACTATTATTATCTCTAACTTTGTTTGGTTGTTCTTTTGGTGGTTTTCAGCCTCCGCCACCACATGATCATTGGCAGCTACATAATGAGAAAGCATTATTTCCTAACTCGGATCCTGATGTTTTAACTAAATATCTTGCTAGAAGAAAAAAAGATATGAAGGATTGTGGTATGGATTTTGTTACCGGTGAAAGTGATGAGCCGGAGGTGAATCTTTGTTTAGAGAAAAAAGGCTGGTATTTAAAAGGCGGACCAATCTGCGAAGAAAGAACAATGTGGGATAGACCTGTATGTACCCAATGGCGAAAAAAACATAGCAAACCTGATGCAAAACCTTGGAAGTAAGTATTGGGTTGTACAACTTTCGTTTATTTCTCGATTTTTCTTTCTATTCAACAAAAAAGTGCGGTCAAAATTGACCGCACTTTTTTACATTAACGTTGAATCAAATAGCGTAATTTAGTGCCATCTTGTTCTACGCTTAATAGTGTGTAACCGTGATTTTTAGTATCAACAGGAATGTTGTTGATAGATTGGGTACAGTCACTTAATAGCTCTAAAATTTCGCCTTTTTGCAATTGCGGCATGGTTTCGAGCATCACGATTGCTGGATACGGGCAAGGTTCACCTAGCGTATCTAACGTGTAATCTGGGGTGATATCTTTTGGATCTTTATCTAATTTTTGAACAACGGTAAATGCCATAATAATGTCCTCTTTTTTGAATGAATTCGTTAATATTTAATTAGCAACCACAAGCTTGTGGATTCGCTGCTGCAATTTTTGCTTTGGCTTTTTTCAAGAAGTGGCGTTCCCACCAAACAACAGCGATTAAGCAGAGAATAAGCAAGCCGTAATTTACTAATAAACCGCCAACAGGGCCAAAGGATTTCAATAAGTTAAGTTTTTCGTAATCTAATGCGAGCACTGGTGCGAGATCGTCCCATGCGTAGGCTAAATAGGTTGAGCCAACAACATTACCCACACCCACCCACATAAAGTGAACTTGACCTTCCATTGAGCGATACATCCAACCAGTTTCACATCCGCCCGCTAACACAATACCGAAGCCAAATAATAAACCACCGATAATTGCATTTGGACCCGCCCACATGATTTTGGCCGGCACGCCTAATTGGATATAGCTGAATACGCCAAGCGTACCCACGATAATACCGAAGATGATGGCTTTTGCCATATAAGCACGGCCCGTTACCCATAAGTCACGGAAAGCCGATGTAAAGCAGATTTGAGCACGTTCAATTAATAAGCCGAATGCTAAACCACAAAGCATTGCAAAACCGAGTTTAACGGAGTTTGTCATCACATAAAGGGAAGCGATAAGATAGGCAAAAAAGACAACCATACCAATCCAGAAACGACGATTAGCTTGTTTCGGATCAGTTTCTTGTAATTTTGCTGCGCCTTTTTTCAATTCTAATTTCACGCGGAACATCGGAAGTAAGGTGACTTTTACCCCAGCATAAGTACCTACGGCTGTGGCAATAGTAAAGAACCAGGCGTGAACCGAAAATTGTGGAATACCCGTGAAGAGAGAGGCAAGGTTACAGCCCATTGCTAAACGTGCACCAAAACCGGCTAATGCACCCCCAATGAGGGCTTGAACAATGCGACGTTTGTGTGGTTGATTACGCCATTTTACGTTGTTTGCCCAAAGTGCGGCAGAAATACATCCCGCGAACATACCTAAGATCATCACGCCATCAATACGGGTGAAGATCGTGCCTTGCATGCCGATAATTTTATAATAGCTCCAGTCGGATACATCGACGCCAAGTGCTTGCAAAGCATGACCGCCCCAACGGGTAAATTCCCCGGTAACTGCCCAATAAGTGCCAGTTACCCCAAAGTAATAAGCTGAAATGAGCCCTGCAGCAATAACTGCCGCGACAGGATTCCAGTATTTGATCAGATAATTTTGTTTGAATTGCTGCAAAATCTCTTTCATTAGTGAATAAATCCTTAAATTGAAATGATGATTTGCAAGTGAGGTATAAAATGAAGATATTTTGAAGTGTCTGCCATTTTCCTATACACAAAACTTGCGATATAAGACAAATGAATTGTCGAGCGAAATAATAGCATTTGTTTTTTGTTAATGCACGAGGGGAGGGATAATTATTTGTGGGTAATTTGAGAGAAGGACAGACTTGATGTCTGTCCAACTATTAGACGGGTAATTTCATTTCTCGGACACGCATGGTTAATCCATCGATTAACAACAAACGTCCACATAAATTTGAACCGATTTTTAACCGCACTTTGATGGCTTCTAAGGCTTGAATAGAACCAACAACGCCCACAATTGGCGCTAGTACGCCCGCCTCTACACAACTTAAAACATTTTGCCCAAAGAGCTGGCTAAGCTGGCGATAGGTTGGGGTATTGGGTTCATAAGTAAAGACGGATACTTGCCCTTCTAAACGGATCGCTGCACCTGAAATTAGCGGGATCTTAGCTTGTTCGCACCCACGATCGAGCGTATTACGAATATCCACGTTATCGGTACAATCTAATATCACATCAAAGTGCGGTATGATTTCCGCGAGTTTTTCTTCGGAAAGTTGTGCATTGATGGTTTCAATTTCTACATGAGGATTAATCTGCTGCAAGGCAATTTTTGCCGATTCCACTTTAGGCATATTTAATCGGTTATCGGTATGTAATACCTGACGTTGCAAATTAGAAAGCGATACCGTGTCAAAATCCAACAAAGTTAAATGACCCACACCAGCGGCGGCAAGATATTGACTTGCCGCACAGCCTAAACCACCCAGACCGACAATTAACATTCGGCTGTCTTTCAGCTTTTCTTGTCCGTCAAAATCGACTGCTTTTAAGATGATTTGGCGGTTATAGCGTAGTTCTTCTTCGTAGCTTAATTCAGCCATTATTGCCCCAATAGGTGATTAAAAGGTTCAATGGTGACGATTTCGCCCGCTGCCACATTGCTGCGATCTTTTTCGAGGCGAATAAAACAGTTACTTTTCACAAAAGAACTGAATAAATGTGAACCTTGGAAACCCACTGATTGCACTTCAAGTTGACCATTTTCATTAATTTGATAGAAACCACGTTGGAAATCTAAACGTCCTGGTGATTTTTTCAAATTGGTTTGGGCAATCGCTTGGAAGTGTGGTTGTTTTTTCGGATGTTTTTTACCGCTTAATTTGACAATAGCCGGTTGAACCAATTGATAGAATGTCACTAATGCAGAAACCGGATTGCCAGGTAAACCACAGAACCAAGCATTTTCTAATTTACCGAAAGCAAATGGTTTGCCGGGTTTCATTGCTATTTTCCAGAAATTCACTTGGCCCACTTTTTCTAATACGGTTTTCGTGAAGTCTGCTTCACCCACCGAAACGCCACCGCTTGTGATCACAAGATCTGCCTGAGCTTGTGCTTTCACAAAAGCGGCTTCAAATTCTGCTTGGTTATCTGGCAGAATACCGAAGTCGAGCACGTCACAATTTAATTTTTCTAGCATTAATTTGACGGTGAAACGGTTGGTATCGTAGATTTGTCCCGCTTCTAATGGTTTGCCAACAGGCACTAATTCATCACCCGTTGAAAGCACAGCCACTTTTAATCGTGGGTAAGCTTTCACTTCAGCGATGCCTAATGATGCAAGTAAAGGTAAAGAAACGGCATTTAATTCATCCCCTTGATGTAATACCACATCACCTTTTTTCACATCCTCACCAATACGACGGATATTTTGATTGGCTTTTGGTAATGCGGAAAAAGTCACAGTTCCATCTTCATTAACGGTGACATCTTCTTGCATCACCACCGCATCAGCACCTTCTGGAATCATCGCACCCGTCATAATTCTGACGGCACTTTGTGCTACCCATTCTCCTTGAAATGGATTACCCGCAAAGGATTTTCCTGCGACAGAAAGTGTCATAGATTGCTGCAAATCGGCTAAACGAACCGCATAGCCATCCATCGCGGAATTATCAAAAGAAGGCACGTTAATTGGAGATATCACATCTTCCGCACAGACACGATTAGCGGCTTCAGTTAAAGCCAGAGTTTCAGTTTTTGTTGGGAAGGGAAGTTGGTTGAGCATTTGCGCCAAGGCATCTTCAAGTGGCAACATAATCAATCCTTTGGGTTGAGCGAAATAAAAGTAGATATATTGTAGCTCGAAATACAATATGAAGGAAATTAATAAATTAGGGTGATTTTTCGCATTTTACGAATAATTCATCTTTTGCTAAAATGCCGCATTATTTTTTTATAAATGGAAAGTGAATGAACGCGATTTCACCTGATGCGGAAAATGTCCGCCGAGCCTTGGTTGCCAAAGGCATCGAAACACCAATGATTGATCCGACTCAATGTAAAGATGAGCGCCGTGAGGCGATTGCTTCGCATATGCGTGAAGTGATGAAATTGATTGGGTTAGATCTACGTGATGATAGCCTAGAAGAAACACCAAATCGCTTAGCCAAAATGTTTATTGATGAAATTTTCAGTGGAATGGATTATGCCAATTTCCCGAAAATGACAAAAATCAAAAACCAAATGAAAGTGAGCGAAATGGTACAAGTGAATGACATCACGTTAACCAGTACTTGCGAACATCATTTTGTGACGATTGATGGCAATGTTGCTGTAGCATATTATCCAAAAGATTGGGTGATTGGTTTGTCTAAAATCAATCGCATTGTGGCATTTTTTGCGCAACGCCCACAAGTACAAGAGCGTTTAACCGAACAGCTTTTAACGGCATTTCAAACCATTTTAGAAACCGATGATGTGGCAGTTTATGTGAAAGCGACACATTTTTGTGTGAAAGCGCGTGGGGTAAAAGATACCCATAGTTATACTGTGACATCAGCCTATGGCGGGGTCTTTTTAGAAGATCGCGAAACTCGCAAAGAATTTTTATCTTCGATTCAGAAATAACGAAAAAAGCACCGAATACTCGGTGCTTTTTTGTTTATTAATTGTACGGATATAAGTTAAAATCTGCCCTTTCATTTTTATTTCGATTTTTATTTTTCTTGAGGATTTTCATGGCGAAAGCAAATTCAAAACTTTTTCTTGTTTTATTACTCGGTGTCCTTTCTGCATTTGGACCATTTGTAGTGGATCTTTATTTACCTTCACTGCCACAACTCGCGAGCTTTTTTGAAACGAATGCCTCAATGACACAGCTTACGCTTACCACAGCCATGATTGGTTTAGCGCTAGGACAGTTACTTCTTGGGCCACTCAGTGATAAATTTGGTCGAAAAAAAACGCTTATTATTTCATTAGTCATTTATATCATCAGCACAGTTTTAATTGTGTTTTCACCAAATATTGAAACGATGATTGTTTTACGTGTGATTCAGGGGCTTTCTTCGGCAGGGAGCGTAGTGATTTCTCGTGCAGTAGCAACGGATCTTTATCGTGGTCGTGAAATGACACGTTTCTTTGGCTTATTAATGACAATTAATGGACTTGGGCCAATTATTTCACCAATCCTTGGTAGTTTATTGTTGGAATACATCAGTTGGAAAGGCGTATTTATTTTCCTTGCATTGATTGGTGTGATTGTTTTGCTTTTCTGTTTCCGTTTAAAAGAAAGTTTGACTGTCGAAAATCGCTTACAAGGTTCAATATTTTCTACCTTTTTGACGTTTGGTGAGATTATCAAAAATCGCTTATTTATGAGCTATGTAGGAATTCAAAGTTTCTTGCTTGGTTCCATGTTTGCCTATATTGCGGCTTCGCCATTTATTTTTCAAAGTTTTTATGGGTTGAGTGCATTTGTCTTTAGCTTATGTTTTGGTGCGAATGGCACGGCGTTAGTCATCGGGGCAAATGTTGGTGGTAAATTACCAAATCGTAAGGCTTTAGCGATTGGCGTATTGGCTTTTGTGGTGGCTGCAATTTATACCATTGCCGTATTAATTATTCAGCCATACTGGTTGTTTGTTGAAATTGGTTTCTTTGCGATGTTGTTATTAATGGGCATTACTTTCCCGACTATTTCTTCTTTAGCGATGGAAAGTGAACGTCAATATGCAGGCAGTGCATCCGCTTTATTAGGCTTTGCTCCATTCTTTTTAGGTGGCGTGGTTTCACCATTAGTCGGGATAGGCAATATTTTCTATTCAACGGCTTTGGTCATTTTGGCTTGTAGTGTATTAGCTTTAGTTATTTATTGGATGGTTCGTCATAAAATTCCAACCTCAGCAGAGTAGTGGAAAGTACGGTCATTTTTGACGGCGTTTTTGAGAAAGAAAAAGGCGAACTTCAATAGGTTCGCCTTTTGTTATTTTAGCAATTAGTTTCGAATACTTAACTTCTCAAATTCATCGAAGAATGTTGGGAACGTTTTAGCCGTACATTTCGGATCTAAAATCGTGACGGGTGTATCCGATAATGCAATCAACGCAAAGCACATTGCCATACGGTGATCGTTATAGGTCTCAATTTCAGCATGCTTAAATTGGGAGATCGCAAGCGGTTGAATACGAATAAAATCTTCACCTTCTTCAACTTCTGCACCGACTTTTCGTAATTCAGTCGCCATAGCTGCAAGACGATCGGTCTCTTTCACACGCCAGTTATAAATATTGCGAATAACGGTTTCACCCTTTGCAAATAAGGCAGTTGTGGCAATCGTCATGGCTGCATCAGGAATGTGGTTCATATCCATATCAATACCGTGGAGCTCAGCTTGTTCCGCTTGAATAAAATCTTCACCCCAAGTGATTTTGGCGCCCATTTTTTCGAGTACATCAGCAAATAGGCGGTCGCCTTGAATGGAATGTTTGCCAATTCCTGTCACTTTTACATTGCCTTTAATCGCGGCGGCGGCAAGGAAATAAGAGGCAGATGAAGCATCACCTTCCACCATATATTTGCCAGGTGACAAATAGGACTGGTTACCTTTCACTTTAAACACTTGATAATGTTGATTTTCAACCGAAACACCAAAATCTTTCATCATGGCGAGGGTAATATCAATATAAGGTTTTGAAACTAAATCACCCACAATATGGATATCTAAATCGCCTTCAGCAAGAGGCGCAGCCATTAAAAGTGCGGTCAAAAATTGAGAAGAAATTGAGCCATCAATTTTAACCACGCCACCTTTAATCCCTTGGTTGCGAATCGCAAGCGGTGGGTAGCCGTCATTTTCTAAATAACGAACATTAGCCCCCGCTTGAAGAAGTGCATCAACCAAATGTTTGATTGGGCGTTCTTTCATTCTAGGCTCACCGGTCAAAATGACTTCGCCTTCAGCGTTGCCTTTTAAACAAAGCGCAGCTGTTAAAGGTCGCATGGCGGTGCCGGCATTACCGAGAAACAGTGATAAGCCATTTTCAACCTGAAATGCGCCACCTAAGCCTTCAACTTCACAGCAAGTTTTATCTTCAGACAGCTGGTAATTCACACCTAAAGCTTTAAGAGCGTTTAGCATATGGCGAATGTCATCACTGTCTAACAAGTTAGTGACCGTTGTGGTGCCTTTAGCTAATGCAGCTAATAATAATGCACGGTTTGATAAACTTTTCGAGCCAGGTAAGTTGATTTCACCTTCAATGCGAGAAATTGGCTCTAAAGTGATTGCTTTCATTACAAGACCACCGTTTTATTTTTATGCACAAAAATACGATCATGTAAGGCAAGATCAAGCGCACGACTTAATACGGTTTTTTCCACATCACGGCCTGCACGCATCATGGCATCGGCAGAGTAAGTGTGATCCACATTAATCACATTTTGCATAATGATCGGACCTTGATCCAATTCATTATTAATAAAGTGAGCCGTTGCACCGATGATTTTTACGCCGCGCTCATAGGCTTGTTGATAAGGTTTTGCCCCAATAAATGCGGGTAAGAATGAATGGTGAATATTAATCACACGATTTGGATAACGCGCCACGAATTCAGGATTTAATACACGCATATATTTAGCTAAAACAATATAATCAGGTGCATATTCATCAATTTTTTCAGCGAGCAATTTACCGTGTTCCACGCGCGTGAGTCCTTCATGGCTGACACAATGGAATGGAATATCAAAGCGTTCAACTAATTCGCGTAAATTATCGTGATTGCCAATTACTGCCGCAATTTCTACGTCTAACGCACCGTAGTAATTTTTCATTAAAATATCACCTAAGCAATGCGCTTCTTTGGTGACTAAAATTACGATACGTTTACGTTTTGCACTGATTAGGCGACAGTTTGTCCCTTTCGGCAAACTATAATTTAAATCAGCCAACAAGGTTTCTTCATTAAAAATCCCTTCCAATTCGGTACGCATAAAGAAATGTTTCGTTTCGAAATCAACGAACTCATTGTTATGAAGGATATTTAATTGATGTTTGTAACAAATATTGGTGATTTTGGCGATTAAGCCTTTATCATCAGGACAATCGGTCAGTAATATTTTCTTTTCTAACATAATGAATATTTTGCAAGATAAATAAAAAAAGAGAACCCATAAAAATGGGTTCTACATTGTTAATGTGAAATTAGATTTCAAAAGAAGCTAAAGAGGCACCTTTATCTAAAGCCTTTTGAATCACACGAGGTGTACGGCCTTGACCTGTCCATGTTCTTTCTTGACCAGTTTCATCGGTATATTTGTATTTTGCTGGGCGAGGTTCACGTTTTTTACGAATTGAAGAAGGCGCAATACCAATAATTGCGGTTAATTCTTCCGCAGTGATGCCTTCTTGCTTAATTAATTCTTTATATTTTGCGATACGCGCACGACGCTCTTGTTCCGCTTGTTCAATTTCAGCTGCTTGAGCACGTTTTTCTTCAACAGCAGCTTGTAATTTTAAAAGTGAACTTTCAGCTTGTTCTAATGTTAAATCGCGTACAGCGGCGCGTAAACTACGAAGGTTAGTTAAACCTTTTGTTAATTCGTTCATGATGTCCTCTTTTTTATGTGTGTGAATGCTTAATTATTTTAAGGAAGACAATAATAGCGAAAATAATATATTTGGTAAATATTAATTCGCCTAATTTAAAGGATTAATTGGTCTGATCTCATTATACTCCATATTATGGAGTGACTTGTTTTCTATACTATTGCAATCTCTTACTCATAAAATTGTGTAACAATGAATTAACAAATTAATACGTCATTTTTAATAAAAGAATAGATTTCACTGAAAGTGCAAGATTTTATTGGTAATTTTATTCATTTTAATGTAATCTCTCACCATCCTATACAACAGTAGAGGTGCGGTCATTATAAGTATTTTCCTGGAGTGGATAGCGTTGAAGGGAAAGGAAAGGAATGATTGCCGAAATCGAATAGGCGTCATCTTATTCGGTTGGTCACGTCTTCGAAAGGAACGTGACTGTCATAGTTTTTATGTATTAACTATGGAGCGCTACGGTTCGGTCTGGTCATAATTGTGTCTTTTCTTGCCGTTGTCTCCATTAAATTATTAGGTATAACTTAATGGAACTAGTCGATTATTCTTCATCTATTTATTCAATTATACCCGCATTACTTGCGATTATTTTAGCAATTGCAACGCGTCGGGTTTTGGTGTCCCTTAGTGCAGGGATTATTGTCGGTGCGTTAATGTTGGTCGATTTCAACCCATTGAATGCGCTCATTTATTTAAAAGATAATGTTGTGGCATTGGTTTATAGTAGCGAAGAAGGCATGAATTCAAATATGAATATCGTGTTTTTCTTAGTTTTACTTGGCGTATTGACTGCACTTTTAACTGTGTCAGGCAGCAACCGTGCGTTTGCTGAATGGGCACAAAATAAAATTAAAGGTCGCCGTGGTGCGAAATTATTAGCAGCATCTTTAGTGTTTGTGACCTTTATTGATGATTACTTCCACAGTCTTGCTGTAGGCGCTATTGCTCGTCCAGTCACCGATCGTTTCAAAGTGTCTCGTGCAAAATTAGCGTACATTCTTGATTCTACTGCTGCACCAATGTGTGTCATGATGCCAGTATCAAGCTGGGGGGCATACATTATTACTCTCGTGGCTGGTTTATTGGCGACGTATTCTATTACCTCTTATACACCAATGGGCGCATTCGTCGCCATGAGTTCAATGAACTACTATGCGATCTTCTCATTATTGATGGTATTCTTTGTGGCCTATTTCTCATTTGATATTGCATCAATGGCACGTCATGAAAAATTAGCCATGGAGCGCGATTATAAAGAAGAAGTCATTGAAGGTGTGAAAGGTAAAGTTCGCAACTTAATTTTACCGATTTTAGTCTTAATTACCGTCACTGTTTTTATGATGATTCACACAGGTAGTGAGGCCTTAGCAGCAGATGGAAAACCATTTAGTATCTTAGGCGCATTTGAAAATACAACCGTCGGTATTTCGCTTGTAGTTGGGGGTTCAAGTGCGGTTGCAATGTCAACATTATTGATTATTCTTGAGCGTCAAGTTTCTTTACAAGAATACGGAAAAGCGTGGATTGCCGGTATTAAATCTATGTTAGGTGCAATTGCAATCCTATTCTTTGCGTGGACAATCAATAAAGTGGTGGGTGATGCACAAACCGGTAAATACTTATCTTCTTTAGTGAGTGGCAGTATTCCTGTTCAATTTTTACCTGTGATTTTATTTATCCTTGGTTCAGCAATGGCATTCTCAACCGGGACAAGTTGGGGGACATTTGGCATTATGTTACCAATCGCAGCTGCAATGGCGACCAACTCTGCTCCAGAGTTATTACTTCCTTGCCTATCTGCCGTCATGGCTGGCGCGGTATGTGGCGACCACTGTTCACCGGTTTCGGATACAACGATTCTGTCGTCAACTGGGGCAAAATGTAACCACATGGATCACGTCACCACACAATTACCTTATGCAGCAACTGTCGCAACAGCAAGTGCTGTGGGCTACATTGTGGTTGGTTTTACAGAATCAGGTTTAGCGGGATTTGTTACAACTGCAGCAGTATTAGTTGCTTTAGTGTTTATCGTGAAAAAACGTTAATCGATAAGTGAAATAAAAGAGGGCGTATCATATGATACGCCCTTTTTGTATCGGTTATAAAAATTAGAGTAATGGACTAAACAAGAAAAATAACCGTTCGATAATTCGATGATAGAAAGGTCGATTGATCCATTCTTGCATATTGAGTGCAGAAGAGTTCGCTAAATAATTTTCATGGAGTGTGGCCACTTCATTGGCAAAATTACGATCTTCTACGGCAACAGTGATTTCAAAGTTAAGCAGGAAACTGCGTAAATCCATATTTACCGTACCAACGAGTGCAAGCTTGTTATCGATTAACACACTTTTTGTATGGAGAAGTCCCGCTTCAAAATGATAAATTTTGACACCTGCTTCGAGTAAATCATCAAAGAACGTTCGACTCGCCCAACGAACCATCAAGGAATCATTGTTTTTAGGTAAAATAAGCGTGATATCAACACCACGGAATGCAGCAATACGTAATGCTTCAGCAATACTGTGACTTGGCACAAAATAAGGTGAGGTAATCACAATGCTTTCTCTCGCAGCATAAATCGCGGTGGCAAGGGATTGTGCAATTAAATCATCCGGGAACGCCGGACCACTCGCAATAACTTGCACAGAATGGGTGTCGTTATTGTCAATTTCCACAAGTGGACAATTTGGCAATAAAAGAGGTAATTCTTCCATGGTTTCAATTTCCCAATCCCAAGCATGTAAGCTGTTTAAAATCGGTGAAACAGGACCGTTGATTCGCACCATCACGTCTATCCAATGGCCTACGTTGCTGTCTTGTTTGAAGAAATTTGGGTCCACCATATTCATACTGCCTGTATAGGCAATTTGATTATCAATGATGATGATTTTACGATGTTGACGTAAATCAATTCGGCTGAAGAACATCCGGAATAAATTTACATGTAGCGCTTCGGTAATTTCAATGCCTTTTTCTCGCATTTCTTTACAAACAAGGCTTTTCAAAAAAGCATTACTGCCAACGGAATCGAGTAAAAGACAAACTTTAACTCCACGTTGCACGGCTTCTTCTAAGGCTTGTTTCACTTCATTAATCATGCCATCATTGCTCCAAATATAGAACACCATATTAATGGAATGATGTGCTTGTTGAATATCACGAATGATACTTCGAATGATGCTTTCTGGCGTGTCGAGAATATGTAATTCATTACCTCGAATGTTCGGAATACCTAAGCGGTGGTGGACTAGTTTAAATAAAGCACGATAACGAGGATCCTGGGAATGTGCAACCAGATCTTTTTGTTCTGACAGTTGCTGAAGCCATTGGGTATATTTAGGTTTTAACAATTGAAAGGCTTTGGCTCGGCGCGTACCGAGTTTAATCTCACCAAAAATTAAATAAGCAATGACGCCAATCAGTGGCACAAGGTAGATAATCATCAGCCATGACAACGTAGCAGAAACCGCTTGTTTTTTGACGAGTAAACGCAAGGTGACAGAAATAACTGCTACCCAAATTAACACGGGAATAATATAAACCAGTATAATATGTTCAAAACTCATTAATTTTTGACCGCACTTATGAAATTAGACATTATTTATCAGACCGATGATTTTATCATTATTTATAAGCCTTGTGGGATAAGTGTGCATAAAGATCAGAGTGAAATTGGTTTAACCACTTTGCTTGCTGAGCAGTTTGGCGTGCCACAAGTCTGGCTTGTACATCGGTTAGATAAAGTGACATCTGGTTTACTCATTTTAGCATTGAATGCTGAAAGTGCGGCTGAATTTTTCCGACTTTTTTCTGAACATCATATCCAAAAGACTTATCTTGCACTCAGCAATCAAAAGCCAAAAAAGAAGCAAGGATTGATTGTCGGCGATATGCAAAAGGCTCGTAATGGGGCTTGGAAATTTTGCCAATCAAAAGAAAATCCCGCAATTACGCGTTTTGAAAGTGTAAGTTGTGAGCCTAATTTACGATTATTTATCTTAAAGCCACAAACAGGGAAAACCCATCAATTGCGTGTGGCGATGAAAAGCTTAGGGAGTCCGATTTTAGGCGATACGCTTTATGGTAAAAACACTGAAAATATTGACCGCACTTATTTGCACGCTGCAAGATTGCAATTTGAATTTAAAGGTCAGGCATTTGATGTATTTACTGTTCCTAAAGAAGGAGAGTGGTGGCATCGTGATGCTGTTCAATCTCAGATTCAAAAATTTGGCTCAGCAAGTGCAGAGTCAACTGAACAGGAAAAGTGCGGTTAAGATTTCAATTATTTTGTATAATAGCCACAATTTTTCACATTAGGAATAAAAATGAAATTTATCTCTTTTAATATTAATGGTTTACGTGCCCGCCCTCATCAACTTGAAGCAATTATTGAAAAATACCAACCGGATGTGATTGGTTTACAAGAAATTAAAGTCGCGGATGAAGATTTTCCTTATGCAATTACAGACAATCTGGGCTATCACGTTTTTCACCATGGGCAAAAAGGGCATTACGGTGTAGCACTGTTAACCAAACAAGAACCCAAAGCGGTGCGTCGTGGTTTTCCAACAGATAATGAAGATGCGCAAAAACGCATAATTATGGCGGATTTAGAAACCCCGTTTGGTTTGTTAACGGTAATTAATGGCTATTTTCCACAAGGCGAAAGCCGTGCTCATGAAACTAAGTTTCCAGCAAAAGAAAAATTTTATGCGGATCTTCAACGCTATTTAGAACAAGATCACGATAAAACCAATCCAGTTTTAATTATGGGGGATATGAATATTAGTCCAAGCGATTTAGATATTGGCATTGGCGATGAAAACCGCAAACGTTGGTTGCGTACTGGCAAATGTTCATTCTTACCGGAAGAGCGTGAATGGTATCAACGCTTATACGATTATGGATTGGAAGATACTTTCCGTAAATTAAACCCAACAGTCAATGACAAATTCTCGTGGTTTGATTATCGCTCGAAAGGTTTCGATGATAACCGCGGATTACGTATCGATCATATTTTAGTGAATCCTCAATTAGCAGAGCGTTGCGTTGATGTGGGTATTGCATTAGATATTCGTGCAATGGAAAAACCGTCAGATCACGCACCAATCTGGGCAGAGTTTAAATAGGAAAGCAGCATGGATATGGCAAATTGGCAGAATTACCGTTCACAAGTGAATGGTATGCCTGCCGTGTTTACCGCAAATATTGAAGATTTAGATGTTTATCATGGTAAACATCTCAGTAAGGTTGTGCAATTTACCGTGCCTTATCAGGGAGATGAGGATGGTTTGCCGAATGAAGATGAATATGAAAAATTGATTAATCGTCTTTTTAAAATCCTTGCACAATTGACCGCACTTCCAAATGTTTTTTTTGCTGGGCACTTTATTTGCAACCATCAGGCAAAAATGCATTTCTATTGTGAACATGATGCTTTGCTTAAAGAAACCCTTCAGCAGCTTGATTTTGTTTCTGAGATTAATGTACAGGATGATCCCAATTGGGACACTTATTTCGATTTCTTATTGGCTTCACCATTGGAAATGAAATTAAATGCGACAGAAGAGATTTTGAGTATGCTGAATAGCAAGGGGCGTAATTTAAGTGATACTTATTTGATTGAGCATACTTTTCATTTTGATGAAGAAGAGAAAATGTTCCCCTTTATGGATGAACTAACACTAGGAAAAGTGTCTTTCAATACGTTGAAATATTCTAGCCAAGCTATTCAAACAGAAGAAGATGAAACGCCTTACTTTATGGTGAAATTGGAGCAAGAGCTTTCATTAGACAGTAATGAGATCTTCGAGTGGGTAGAGCGCTTTGAAAAATTAGCCATGGAGTTTTCTGGCGACTATATTGGCTGGGAATGCGATAATTTAATGGATGACCGGTCATCATTAAATTAGTCTGATAACTCAGCAAATCAGTATAGATTAGATAAAAATAAAGCCCATCAACACGATGGGCTTAAATTCTTTTGGCTACAAATTTAGGATTCGTAAAAGGAGACAAACGAAAGCTAAACCAAAAGAGAAATTTGGCTCCTCCTGCGGGACTCGAACCTGCGACATATGGATTAACAGTCCACCGTTCTACCGACTGAACTAAGGAGGAATAAATTTGGTATCACAAAGAATAGGCGCGCATTTTAATGAGCGACCTGTCGCTTGTCAATACTCAAAATGAAAAAAATCACAAAAAAATTTACCGTTTTTGCTATCCACAAAGCCTGTGGATAACTTTGTGGATTGTTTTTGTTTAAAATGGTCAACCACTGGTGCAGACTGGCTTTGTCTCAAATTGTTCATCTATTAGCCATTTGCTTATATTTATTTAAATATCAATATGTTACATAAAGTCCAGCAAAAAAAATAAAATATTTTTTAATTTTGAAGTGTTTAAGACTTGACACGCCTAAGTATGTGTAAAACTTGGATTTTTATCGCTCAATTTGGAGCAATAAATGTGCTAAAATAGCTCCATTTTTAAAATACCTAAAAAATTGACCGCACTTATGGCAGAGAAAATTAATACTAAGCCTTTTATCCTTCATTCAGATTTTAAACCGTCCGGTGACCAACCCCAAGCAATCGAAAAATTAGTCGAAAATTTAGAGGATGGTTTGGCCCATCAAACACTTCTCGGGGTAACGGGGTCAGGCAAAACCTTTACGATTGCGAATGTCATTGCGACATTAAACCGACCGGCGATGTTACTTGCCCCAAATAAAACCCTTGCCGCTCAGCTTTATGCGGAAATGAAGGCGTTCTTTCCTGAAAACGCGGTGGAATATTTCGTTTCATACTATGATTATTATCAGCCAGAAGCTTATGTACCGAGTAGTGATACCTTTATCGAGAAAGATGCTTCTATTAATGATCAGATTGAACAGATGCGTCTTTCGGCTACGAAGTCGTTCTTAGAGCGTCGAGATACTATTGTAGTGGCGTCTGTATCCGCGATTTATGGTTTGGGTGATCCGGATAGCTATTTGCAGATGATGTTGCATTTACAGCAAGGGGCCATTATCGATCAACGTCAGATTTTAGCGAAGTTGGCGGAATTACAATACACCAGAAATGATCAAGCCTTTCAGCGCGGTACATTCCGGGTGCGCGGTGAGGTGATTGATATTTTTCCTGCGGAATCTGATGATCGTGCGGTACGAATTGAATTATTTGATGATGAAATTGAACGTTTAAGCTTATTTGATCCTTTAACGGGTACAAGTTTTGGCGCTGTTCCGCGTTTTACCGTGTATCCGAAAACCCACTATGTGACGCCAAGAGAGCGTATTTTAGATGCCATTGAAAAAATCAAAGCGGAGCTTGTGCAACGCCGTGAATATTTCATCAAAGAACATAAATTGTTGGAAGAGCAGCGCATTACTCAGCGTACACAATTTGATATTGAGATGATGAACGAGCTCGGCTATTGCTCAGGCATCGAAAACTATTCACGCTATCTTTCTGGCCGAAATGAAGGCGAACCGCCTCCGACATTATTTGATTATATGCCGTCTGATGCGATTTTGATTATTGATGAATCACACGTGACAGTACCGCAAATTGGTGGGATGTATCGTGGTGACCGTTCACGTAAAGAAACCTTGGTCGAATATGGTTTCCGTTTACCTTCTGCATTGGATAACCGTCCATTACGGTTTGAAGAGTTTGAACGTTTAGCGCCTCAGACGATTTACGTTTCTGCAACACCTGGCCCTTATGAGTTGGAAAAATCGGGCAGTGAAATAGTTGATCAGGTTGTGCGTCCAACAGGCTTACTTGATCCGCAAATTGAAATTCGTCCAGTGTCCATTCAAGTGGATGATTTGCTCTCCGAAGCGCGTCAAAGAGCGGACAAAAATGAGCGTGTTTTAGTGACTACGTTGACGAAGAAAATGGCGGAAGATTTAACGGATTACTTAGATGAACATGGCATTCGTGTACGTTATCTGCACTCAGATATTGATACGGTTGAGCGTGTAGAGATTATTCGTGATTTACGTTTAGGTGAATTTGATGTATTGGTTGGCATCAATTTATTACGTGAGGGGCTGGATATTCCAGAGGTTTCTCTTGTGGCGATTTTAGATGCGGATAAAGAAGGTTTCTTGCGTTCTGAACGTTCCTTAATCCAAACCATCGGTCGTGCTGCTCGAAACTTGAATGGTAAAGCGATTTTGTATGCTGATAGCATTACTAAATCTATGGAAAAAGCCATTACCGAAACGAATCGCCGTCGTGAAAAACAAATGAAATACAATGAAGAGCACGGTATTGTTCCACAGGCATTGAATAAGAAAGTCGGCGAGTTGTTAGATATTGGTCAAGGTGCAAATCAAAAAGCGAAATCGAAACAGCGTGGAAAAACGGCAGCTGAACCGACCGCACTTTACAATGCACCTAAATCAGCCAAAGAATTCCAACAACAAATTAAGAAATTGGAACAACAAATGTATAAATTTGCTCAAGATCTCGAATTTGAAAAAGCCGCTGCAGTACGCGATCAGCTTCATCAATTGAGAGAGCAGTTTATGATATCTGAATAAGAAAAGAGCGGTCAAATTGACCGCTCTTTTTTCATTTTATTGCACCAATAAGTAGAAGTTGTTTTTACCGCGTAAGATATTGAGTGCAACAGCAGATGGTTTTTCATCTAACGCTTTACGTAAATCTTGCGTGCTTTCAATTGGCTGACGGTTGATGCCGATGATGATATCACCCGATTTTAAACCGCGTTGTGCCGCCATTGAATTTGGCTGTACTTTACTAATTTCCACACCTTTAACACCTTTTGCATCGTAGTTGTTTAAGGTTGCACCATCTAGTGCAGGAAGTTCTGTTTTACTTGCCGTTTGAGAGCCATCGTCTGTTTGTAAAGTCACTTTTACGTTGTCAGTTTTGCCATCACGTAAGTAAGTGAGTTCAATTTCTTTACCCGCACCAGAGGTCGCGATTTTTGCACGCATTTCGGCGAAGCTTGAAATTTTTTGACCATTCATTGCGGTAATCACATCACCTGCTTTTAAGCCTGCTTTTTCTGCTGCTGAATTTGGAATGACTTCACTCACAAATGCACCTTGTTGCGCACTGACATTAAAGGCTTTCGCTAAATCGGCATTTAATTCGCCACCTTTAATGCCAAGTAAACCACGACGTACTTCACCAAATTCTAAGATTTGTTGCACAAGGTTGTTGGCTTGGTTGCTTGGAATTGCAAAGGCAATCCCGGCGTTACCGCCACTTGGAGAAATAATCGCGGTATTGATACCAATTAATTCACCTTGTAAATTCAATAATGCACCACCAGAGTTACCACGGTTTACCGCAGCATCGGTTTGAATATAGTTTTCATAAGCACCGCTATCTGAACCAGTAGAGCGACCTAGTGCTGAAACAATACCAGAGGTTACGGTTTGACCTAAACCAAATGGGTTACCGATAGCAACGGTAAAATCACCTACACGTAATTTATCGGAATCAGCCATTTTGATCGCGGTAAGATTTGTTGGTTTTTCGATTTGTACTAAAGCGATATCAGATTGTTCGTCTTTTCCAACAAGTTTTGCTTTGAATTCACGTCCATCTTGTAGTTTTACGGTAATTTTATCCGCACCATCTACCACGTGATTATTAGTTAAAACATAGCCTTTATCTGCATTGATGATCACACCAGAACCTAAACCACGGAAGTTGCGTGATGCGCCGCGATCTCCGCCGAATTGTTCGCCAAATTGATCACCAAAGAAAAATTTAAATTCTTCCGGAATATCATCAGGTAATGCTGAACGGCTGTTTGCTTTTGCTTTGCCTTCAACAGAAAGGGTCACAACTGCTGCTTGTGCTTTTTCTAACATGGGCGCAAGGCTGCCTTGTTCGACAATTTCATTTGGAATAGCCGCTTGAACGGATAAAGAGGTTGCAAACACGCTTAAACCTAATGCTATACCGGTTAATACAAAATTTCTTTTCTTCATAGAGTTCTCCAAGTAAAAATAAATGACTGAATAAGTGTTCAATCAGACAAAAAAATGAGGGGGATGTTCAGTAAAAACAAGGGCATTGAAAAAATATTTTTAAAAAGTGCGGTTGAAATTGAAATTGTGTTTTTTGCCCGCATTTATCTAAACCTCTTTGTTAATTTGAAGGATAAAAGAATCATTCTGTTTAAATAGGGATGGTACAACCTATTTTTATGTCAAAAACCTTGCCAGCCAAGGCTGAAATATAGTTTAATAATGTCCTGTTTTACTGTTTTGGTAGTACAAATTTTACGCAATCACATAATAATTGTGTAAGAATTCAAATGAACTAGTTTACTAGTACAAAAAATAGGTGTAGAGTAACGCCATTAGATTTAAGCACAACATTTAAGATTTAGAGAGTGACATATGGCGACGAAGAAAGAAGAAATCGAAGTAAAAGTTGCAAATGATGATACCCGAATTGAAAAAGTCGATCAGGTATTACCTCCAATTGCCTTATTAGAAAAATTTCCTGCAAGTCAAGAAGCGGCTGACTTAGTTCATGAAACCCGCTTGCACGCACACAATATTATTCATGGGAAAGATGACCGTTTACTTGTGGTAATTGGTCCTTGTTCTATTCATGATCCTAAAGCCGCATTAGATTACGCAAAACGTTTAAAAGTATTACGTGATAAATATAAAGATACACTTGAAGTGGTAATGCGCGTTTACTTTGAAAAACCGCGTACAACAGTGGGTTGGAAAGGCTTAATTAACGATCCTTATTTAAATGATACATATCGTTTAAATGATGGTTTGCGTATTGCACGTAAATTATTATCCGATATTAACAACTTAGGCGTACCATCAGCGGGTGAGTTCTTAGATATGATCACACCACAATATGTAGCTGATTTCATGAGCTGGGGGGCAATTGGTGCGAGAACAACTGAATCTCAAGTTCATCGTGAATTAGCTTCAGGCTTATCTTGTGCAGTAGGCTTTAAAAATGGCACAAATGGTGGCGTAAAAGTCGCCTTAGATGCAATGGGTGCGGCAGAAGCTTCGCATTATTTCTTATCTGTGACAAAATTTGGCCATTCGGCTATTGTTTCAACAAAAGGAAATGAAGACTGCCACATCATTTTACGTGGTGGGGATAAAGGTCCTAACTATAAAGCTGAAGACATTGCAAAAGTTTGTGCAGAGATCGAAAAATCAGGTCGTATTCCACATGTAATGGTTGATTTCAGTCATGCAAATAGTAGCAAACAATTCAAAAAACAAATGGAAGTTTGTGAAGATGTTTGCCAGCAAATTGCAGGTGGTTCAAAGCAGATCTTCGGTGTTATGGTGGAAAGCCATATCGTTGAAGGTCGTCAAGACTTAGTCGATGGTAAAGCTCAGACTTACGGGCAAAGTATCACTGATGCTTGTATCGGTTGGGAAGATACAGAAATCGTGTTAAAACAGTTATCTGATGCTGTATTGGCACGTCGCCAAGTAAATAGCTAATCAGTTTAATTTTCAGATGATTAAAAGTGCGGTTGATTTGACCGCACTTTTTTTATGCGCTTTGAAAAAGAGGACGAAAAGGGGTATGCTAGCTTCAATGGAATAAGAAAGGAGAAGTATGATGCAGGATATGATAAATGGCTTATTAATTGTCTTAATACCAATGGTGTTAGGTTATTTATTAAAGGTCAATAATAAATCCTATATTGCAAAAATAAATCATATCGTGATGTTTTTGCTTTACATTATTCTTTTCTTAATGGGCTATTTACTTGGTCAGTTAGATGATTTAGAGCATAAACTGCCTATTATTGGCACAACTGCGGTGACGCTATCGGCGATCATTTTGGGATCCAATATGATTGGCTTGATGCTTTACGACCGCTTTAACCCCGCTGAGCCACTTAAATCACAAGGTAAAATCGATTCTCGCTGGCACTCCTTAATTGACTCTCTTAAACTTTCCGGCACAGTGGTAATTGGCACCCTTTGTGGTTTCTTATTCAAATCCTATCTCATGTTACCTACAGGTATTAATCTGTATGTATTGATCGTACTGATTTTCTTTGTCGGGATTCAGCTAAGAAATAACGGTATTTCCTTGAAAGAGGCTCTTTTCAATAAACGAGGTTTCCAAACGGGAATGGTGTTTACTTTTACTTCATTACTAGGCGGTATCATTGCTGCTTTTGTTTTGGCTATGCCAATTACGCAAGGACTGGCGTTTGCCTCTGGAATGGGATGGTATTCGTTATCCAGTGTAGTATTGACCAATGCATGGGGACCGGTGCAGGGCAGTATTGCCTTTTTTAATGATTTATCCCGAGAAATTGTCAGTTTATTTGTCATCCCATTATTTATGCGTCATTTCCGTTCGACGGCAATTGGGATTACGGGCGCGACAGCAATAGATTGCACTTTGCCAATTATCCAAAAAGCGGGAGGCATTGAAGTCACGCCAATTGCGATTTCATTCGGCTTTGTGACGAATATTCTGCCACCGTTACTATTGGTTTTCTTTTCCAGTATTCCGTTATAAAAGATAAAAAATAAATACAAAAACAAAAGAGTTAATCGTTATTTTCCGATTAACTCTTTTTCTTATATTTAATATTAAGGATTATCAGTTTCTATGCATGGCAATAACCGCCTGACCTAAACTGAGTCCGCCATCACCCATCGGTAGTTTATGCGCACTTAGTACATGGAATTCGCTCAAATTTTCTTTTAATAAGCGACGTAGCAGTTGGTTATGCATCACACCGCCAGATAATACGATGGTACGGCATTGGTGTTTTCGTGCTTGGTTTGTTGCAAGTTCAGCAAAACCTTGGGCGAGAGCATAATGAAAGGCAAAGGCTTTATCTTCAATAGAAGCATGATAATTCAACCAACTTTGCCAAAAGTAAGCCAAATCCAGTTTATTGCCGATAAGCGGCATTTTTACAGGAATATTGACCGCACTTTCCGGTTGTATGGCAAAGGATGAACTATTTGCCAGTACTTCGAGATGGCAAGCCGCTTCACCTTCCCAAGAAACAATGCTTGGAGCAATACCGAGAGCATAAGCTACGGCGTCAAATAAACGCCCCGCAGATGATATAGGTGGGCAATTTAGTCCGCGTTCAATGGCATTGACTAGTATTTGCCAATTTGGTTCAGTGCAAGTTTTTGTGAGTATTTCTTGCCATTGTGGAATAAATTGATGCAGGTGAGCCAGCCAGTTACGCCAAGGTTGTTTGGCCGCAAGATCGCCGCCCGGTAGTGCAACAGCCGGCAGACCACCTAAATATTGACTATGCTGATAATCAACAAGTAGGCATTCGCCTCCCCAAAGTTGTCCATTTTCGCCCATGCCGATACCGTCTAGTGCAAGACCAATAACAGGTTCATTATAATTGTGCTCAGCCATTACGCTGACAATATGAGCATGATGATGCAGAACTTCTATTGGTGTGACTTGTTGCTGTTTGGCAAGTTGTTTACCAATGGAAGATGAAAAATAGCCTGGGTGAGCATCGACAGCGATAATGCCTGGTTTAAATTGATAAATATTTTGAAATAATTCAAGATTTTCACTTAATTGTGACCGCACTTGTTCATTTGCTGTGTCGCCAATATGTTGGCTTAGTACGGCTTTATTGTGACGTAGTAAGCAGAATGTATTTTTCAGATCAGAACCTAACGCCAACACATTTTTTGTGCTTTGTGTTTCAAGTGGTATTTCATCGGGCACGTAGCCACGAGCACGACGTAGCGTTTCTAATCCATCGAAGGCAACGCGAACAAGGCTATCATCGGCACGTTGTAAAATATCGCGATTGTGACAAAGATAAAAATCAGCTAAATCATTTAATTGTTCTACCGCATATTCATTCTTCAGTACGGGAGGTTGTCCGCTTGCGTTAGCAGAGGTCATCACGAGCGGACGATTAACTGTGCGTAACAACAAATGCTGCAGTGGGTTACTTGGAAGCATGACGCCGATTTCTTGCAAGTGAGGTGCGATGTTATCAGCAATATTGGGTACTTTATGTTTTGCTAGTAGTACAATCGGTGCAGCACTGCTTGTCAGCAATTCTGTTTCTTGAGGCGCTAAATCCTGTAAAAACTGCAAGTCAGGCACCATGATGGCTAATGGTTTTGTTGGACGATGTTTCCGTTGACGTAATAAATCAACAGTCTTTCGGTTATTCGCATCACAGGCTAGATGAAAACCCCCTAAGCCTTTAACTGCAACGATATGACCTTGTTGCAATAAAAGTGCGGTCTGTTTTAGTGCTGTTTCATGAGTAGCAAGCGTTTGTTCTCGATCTTGTAACCAGATATGGGGGCCGCAAACAGAACAAGCATTGGGTTGAGCATGAAAACGACGATCAGCGGGATCTTTGTATTCTCTTTCACATTGTGGACAAAGCGGAAAAACTGACATCGCTGTGTTTTTTCGGTCGTAAGGAATTGCCTTGATGATGGTGAAACGCGGGCCACAATGGGTACAATTGGTAAAGGGGTAGTGATAACGTCGATTGTTGGGATCGAATAAGTCAGCTAAACAATGTGGACAGGTTGCTGCATCGGGAATAATTTGCGTGTCCATTTGATTGTTTTCGCTTTCTCGGATAGTAAAGCCTGTTATTGCAGTTGCTTCTGGCCAATCAATGGCGCGCTGAGTAATATCGGTAATTTGCGCTAGCGGTGGGAGTTTGTTTTGTAAGTCGGATAAAAATTGCTCGAGTGCATCTGCTGGTGGAGAAACAAAACGAATTAATACGCCTTGTCCATCATTATTGACATCTCCATTTAATCCATATTGATTTGCCAGAAGCCAAACAAAAGGGCGAAATCCCACGCCCTGAACTTTTCCTTTTATGCGTAATTCGATCCCTTGCATAACGCAATCCTGTTTATTTTTGATTGAGACCAAGAAAATCGCCGACTTCGTGTTCTAGCTGGCTCATCGCAATTAAGGCTTCTTGAGTCTGTTTTGCTTCTTCTTCATCAATAATCGTCATGGCAAAACCCACATGTACGAGAACCCATTTGCCAACCAAAGGTTTTGGGTCATCCTGACAAATTAATGAAATATTAACTTCTCTTTTTACTCCGCAGACATCGACTACAGCAAGCTGTAATGCGCTGTCAGCTACTTGAATGATCTGTCCCGGAATACCTAAACACATAATCTGTCCTTAGTTAGAATGTTTATGAGATGAATTGTTTATTGTGAAGCAATAAACATATTGCGAAAAGGGAATTTTATCACGTAAGCATTTAAATTTGTATAGCGATATTTCAAATAGGACAATGTCTATTGTTGAAAATCCGTTCACATTTTTAACATAAAATTATTATGTTTTACTGTTATTTAACAGGGGCATCGCAGTAATAGAAAAACAATGGAAATCTTTTGATCTTAATCACAAATTTTTGAATTACTTCTTGAGCTTTACTTTTCGACAGGAGTATCCTTACTTCTAGAGTGGTTATTGTAGAAACGTTATTTACATACAAGGAGGGGAATGTATGAATCGTTTTGTAATCGGTGATCCGAAGGATTGCATTGGATGCAACACCTGTATGGCCGCTTGTAGCGAAGTGCATAAAGCTTTCGGATTACAATCTTTTCCACGCTTACAAGTCATGCGTAATGACGATGTAACCGTGCCAATTCTCTGTCGTCATTGTGATGATTCACCATGTGCTACCGTGTGTCCTGTGCATGCCATTACACATATTGATGACACCATTCAACTTAACGAAAGTCTCTGTATCGGTTGTAAACTTTGTGGTATAGCTTGCCCATTTGGTGCTATTACCCAACATGGTTCAGCACCGATTGACGCACCAACCTATTATGAAGGATTCTCCTTCACTGATGCGGTAAAACGAGATATTCGTACTGCACCAGATAATACGGATTTACACAATATGTTGGCATGGCAACCAGGCGTAAAAGCCATTGCGGTGAAATGCGATCTTTGCTATTTCCGTGAAGATGGTCCGGCTTGTGTACAAACCTGTCCGACCAAAACGTTATTTATTATTAGTGATGAGAGTATCAAACAGGCTAACGAAAGAAAACGTGAAATGGCAATGGTTTCTTCGCCTGCTATCCCAAGATAATTAGTGTGTTTAACTTGTAATCAATGGAGTGATATTATGAGTTTACCTATCAATTTACTCATCACGACCCTGTTGATTTATGTCGTAGGTGCGTTTATTTCGCTCGCAGTGAGACGAAACGAACAACTTTCAATCAATATATCCGGCGTGACCGGTGTACTTGCTGGAGTGTTAGGTATTGTTGCCTGCATCCCCGTTCTGATCAGCAGCGACACAGTCGTTGATGTTTTCAAAACCCCATTTGAATTTGCCTCGTTCTCCATCCGTATTGACGGATTGGCGGCGTTTATGGTGTGCGTCATTTCTTTATTAGTGATTGTGACCGCACTTTATTCTTTCTCTTATGTAAAAGAATACAAAGGTAAAGGCGCAGGTTCTATGGGCTTCTTTATGAATTTATTTATCGCTTCCATGGTTGCGTTAGTCACCAGCGATAATGCATTCTACTTCCTTGTATTCTTTGAAATGATGTCATTGGCATCTTATTTCTTAGTCCTTACCGAACAAGATGACAATGCTGTAAATGCAGGCTTGCTTTATTTCTTTATTGCGCATGCCGGTTCGGTATTAATTATGATCGCCTTCTTCATTTTCTACTGCTATGCCGGTAGTTTTGAATTTAGCGCATTCCGTCAAACCACTTTGCCAGCACCGCTTGCCTTTACCGCCTTTATTTTGGCATTTTTAGGTTTTGGCGCCAAAGCAGGGATGATTCCATTACACAGCTGGTTACCGAAAGCTCACCCGGCAGCACCTTCTCATGCATCTGCAATGATGTCTGGTGTGATGGTAAAAATTGGTATTTTCGGGATCATTAAAGTGGGTGTCGATCTTCTTGGCTCTACTAATGTTTGGTATGGCGTTATCGTGCTTGGTTTCGGTGCAGTCTCTTCCGTGCTCGGCGTACTTTATGCCTTGGCAGAACATGACATCAAAAAACTCTTGGCTTATCACACAGTAGAAAATATCGGCATCATTATGATGGGTGTGGGCGTCGGTATGATTGGTATCGCGACACATCATCCAGTATTGGCTACCGTAGGCTTACTTGGTGGATTATATCACTTACTTAACCATGCCGTATTCAAAGGTTTGTTATTCTTGGGTGCAGGTTCTGTAATGTATCGCTTGCATACTAAAGACATGGACTTAATGGGCGGCTTAGGCAAACTTATGCCTTACACTGCATTCTGTTTCTTAATCGGTACCATGGCGATTTCTGCATTGCCACCGTTTAATGGTTTTGTCAGTGAATGGTTTACTTATCAATCCTTATTCACCTTAAGTCAAAGTGATGATTTCGTCTTAAAACTTGCCGGTCCAATTGCCATTATTATGTTGGCATTGACGGGTGCGTTAGCGGCACTTTGTTTCGTGAAAGTGTACGGTATCAGCTTTGGTGGTGCACCACGTAGTGAAAAAGCAGCTAATGCACGTGAAGTGCCAAAACCAATGGTCATTGCCATGGCTGTGTTGGCGTTATGTTGTGTGTTGTTAGGTGTGGGCGCATCAGTGGTAACCCCAATAATTGCAAAAATTTCGACCGCACTTGCTCATAGCGAGTCACTAATGTTGGCTCAAAATGGAGTAGTGGTTGCACAAGCTGAACCGCATACAGCACTTTCAACACCGATGGTGACTATCATGCTATTGGCATTCTTCTTCTTGCCATTTAGTCTTTACGCCTTCACCAAAAATCAACGTTTATCCGATCGTGCAAAAGGCAATCCATGGGCTTGTGGTTATGCTTATGAACAAGATATGGCGGCGTCTGCGGGTAGTTTTACTCGTCCGTTACGTACGATTTTCAAACCGCTTTATACCTTGCGCGAAGTATTGGATCCCGCACCTTTAGGTGATAAAGGCATCCAAGCGGTAATTAAAGGCGCAACAAAAGCTGAACCTTTCTGGGAAGAAAAAATGACGATGCCTATCGCTCGTTTTATTCCGTGGTTAGGAACAAAAATCCAATGGTTGCAACAAGGTGACTTCCGTGTGTACTGCGTGTACTTCGTGATTGCCTTGGTGGCAATACTACTTTCCATTGCGTTGATGTAGGAGGTTGAAGATGATTACGTTACCTTCAGAAATTGCAACATCTGCCGGAATGTTTGTTTTTGCCATTGTGCAAGCCTTGATTTTGCTTGCTCTTGCACCGTTATTTTCCGGTATTTCACGTATGATCCGTGCGCGTATTCAATCTCGTCGCGGTCCAGGCGTGTTACAAGATTATCGCGACATTGCGAAATTAATGAAACGTCAAAATATTTGGCCTGACAATGCGGGTTGGGTTTCTAAAGTGATGCCTTATGTGCTAATTAGCACAGTGATGGTGGTCGCCATGAGCTTACCTTTATTTACCCGTGTTGCACCGTTTGGCGCAGGCAGTGATTTAATCACCGTGATTTATTTATTCGCCTTGTTCCGTTTCTTCTTTTCAATTGCGGGTTTGGATTCAAACAGCACATTCTCAAGTTTAGGGGCAAGTCGTGAAGTGACATTGGGTGTTTTGGTAGAGCCAATTCTCATGTTGGCATTCCTTGTCATTGCGTTAATTGCCGGTTCAACCAATTTTGCGGTTATCGGTAATGCACTTTCCGATAACACTTGGCAATATCCAATTGCGACAGTGATTGCTATCGCTGCAGCATTCTTCGCCGTATTTATTGAGATGGGTAAAATTCCATTTGATTTGGCAGAAGCAGAACAAGAATTACAAGAAGGTCCATTGACTGAATACTCTGGTCCGGCACTTGCCTTATTAAAAGTTGGCTTAAGCTTAAAATCAATGGTTGTAACATCTATCTTTGTGAGCGTGTTGCTTCCGTTTGGTATCCCGACAGAGATGAGCTTAAGTGCGGTCATTTTAGGCGGTGTTTTATTCTTCGTGAAATTATTAGTGGTGTTCGTGTTGGCTTGTGTCTTTGAAAACACTCTCTCTCGTACCCGCTTTATGTTAACAGGACGTTTAACCGTGGTCGGCTTCGGCATTTCTGTGTTGGCGTTTGTATTTTACTTCACAGGGTTGTAAGGAGGACAAATATGGAACGTTTAGCTCTGATTACAATCATTTTACCTTTTGTAGGGGCGTTTATTGTCGGTTTGAACAAAAAACACTTTGCTCAAATTGCCACTGTATTTGCAGCGCTTGCTACGTTAGGAACCATGTTAGTTGCTGGGCAATGGTTTGCTGATGGCCATCAAAGCGTCACTTATGACATCGTCGCTTTTGATAAAACCGCGATCTTTGGTGTAACGCTTGATGCAGTCAGTACATTAATTGCCTTTGCCGTTGTGGCCTTAGGTTTCTTAATCTGCTTATATTCTTGTGGTTACTTAACCGATAAAAACCGTGAACACCCACATAATGGGTTACCACGTTTTTATGCATTCTTGCTCATCTTTATCGGTGCCATGGCGGGCTTGGTGTATTCCTCAACTTTAGCTGGACAATTATTGTTCTTCGAAATTACTGGGGGATGTTCTTGGGCATTAATCAGTTATTACCAAACGCCAAAAGCCCAAGCCGCTGCAATGAAAGCCTTGATTATTACTCATGTAGGGGCAATCGGGTTATATATTGCTGCAGCCTATTTGTTTAGCCAATCAGGTACTTTCTCCATTACAGCATTAGAACATTTGGATCCGAGTGCGAAAACCATCGTGTTATTCGGTGTGATGTTTGCGGCGTGGGGTAAATCAGCGCAATTGCCAATGCAAATTTGGTTGCCGAATGCAATGGAAGCACCAACACCAGTGAGTGCGTATTTGCACGCGGCATCAATGGTTAAAGTTGGGGTGTATATTTTTGCTCGTTCAGTTATGTCTGCAGGTGAGATTCCACATATTGTGGGCGAAGTCGGCATCATTATGGCGATGATTACCTTAATTTATGGCTTCTTAATGTACTTGCCACAAACAGACTTAAAACGTTTATTGGCGTATTCAACTATTACCCAACTGTCTTATATTTTCATTGGGATTTCTCTTGCTGCATTAGGTTCTAAATTGGCCTTTGTTGCAGCGATTAGCTACATCTTCAACCATGCTTTCGCGAAAAGCTTATTCTTCTTGGTTGCGGGTTCATTAAGTTATGCGACGGGAACTCGTTCTATGCCATTACTACAAGGCATTATGCGTACAATGCCAGTGGTAGGGGCTGGATTTGGAGTGGCCGCGTTAGCGATTGCCGGGGTTCCACCATTTAACGGATTCTTCAGTAAATATCCATTATTTGCGGCCGGATTTGAGTTAGGCCAAGAGTACGGTTGGATCACTTGGTTGATGGTGCTTGCTTTAGTTGAATCTACCGCGACATTCGTATGGTTATTATATAAATTCGGACAATGTGTCATCGGTAAACCGTCAGAAGCAGTGGCTGAAGCACAACCAATTACGTTTTCAATGAGTATCGTATTAGTGATTCTCATGGTAATGTCTGTATGCTCTAGCTTCATTGCAGCATATTGGCTAGGTTTGGCGGGTTAGGTTAAGGAGGACTCTATGTTAATGATAAATGGACTTGCGTGTTTACTCATTATTACCTCTCTTTGCGTAATTATGGTTCGAACCGCCAAAAAAGCTGCGTTATTTTACAGTTTGCAATCGTTGGTATTGGTATTGTTGTTTGTCTATCTTGCCAATGAAATGCAAGCCCATGAACTTTATATGTGGTCAATCAGCGCATTTATTACCAAAGTGGTTTTGGTGCCAGCGATTTTAATCTATGCGATGAAAAAAGTTGATGAAAGTCAAACTCCAGCTGGAATAAATGTCGCTTGGTTGATCCCGATCACAGCAGTGATAGTCACATTGTGCTACTTTGTTGTTGTCCCAATCGATTTGCCATTGGTTGCACATCTTAAACCGGCATTATCAGTGTCATTAAGTCACTTCTTATTAGGTTTAGTGTGCATTGTTAGCCAACGCAATATCGTAAAACAAGTATTCGGTTATTGTTTGATGGAAAACGGTTCTCATCTCACATTAGCCTTATTGGCAAATAAAGCACCTGAGTTAGTGGAAATCGGAATTGCCACAGATGCTATCTTTGCCGTCATCATAATGGTGGTGTTGGTAAACAAAATTTACCATACATTCCACTCATTAGATGCAAAACAACTTATGAGTTTGAAGGGGTAACGCTATGTATGAACAATGGATAATCGCGTTATTAATCGCACCTTTAGCAATATCACTTGCCAGTTTCGCTTGTGGCGAGACAAAAGCACGGACAATTTGTACCGCACTTCATGTTACAGGTTTGATTTTGATGTTAGCATTTGCCTTACAAATTATTAATGGCGTGCTAACTCAGGGGGAAATCAGTGCATTAAATAACTGGGTTTACATCGACAGTCTATCTGCTATTTTCTTAGGTCTTATCGCTATTGTTGGGACTTTAGCCGGTGTTTATTCTATCGGCTATATCGGTACTGAATATCGAGAAGGCCATCTTGATTTGAAAACATATTGCAATTATTACGGCTTTTTGCATTTGTTTTTCTTCACCATGATTATTTCTGTGATCACCAATAATGTGATTTTGATGTGGGCAGCCATTGAAGCAACTACATTAAGTTCTGCATTCTTGGTCGGTACATACAAACAAAAAACCTCTCTTGAGGCGGCATGGAAATACATCATTATTTGTTCAGTTGGGGTGGCGTTTGGATTGTATGGCACAATTTTAACGTTCTCTAATGGAACAAATCTTTTAGCTGATCCAAGCCAAGCTATTTTCTGGACAGAAATCAATCAACAGGCAGCGGGTTTAAATCCAATGCTCATGTATCTTGCTTTTGCCTTTATTTTGGTTGGGTTTGGTACTAAGTGCGGTCTATTTCCAATGCATACTTGGTTATCTGATGCACACAGTGAGGCTCCAAGTCCTGTGAGTGCGATTTTATCAGCGGTATTATTGAACTGTGCCATGTTGGTGGTATTGCGTTATTACATCTTAGTTTCTAAAGCAGTTGGTTCTGCATACCCGCAAACCTTATTGTTGGTATTGGGTTTACTCTCTGTATTAGTGGCGGCGTTGTTTATTATCGTCCAATTCGACATCAAACGTTTATTGGCATATTCCAGTATTGAAAACATGGGGTTAATTAGCTTTGCCTTTGGTTTAGGTGGCCCAATCGGTGTATTTGCGGGTTTATTACATACCATCAACCATAGTTTAGCGAAAACCTTGTTATTCTGTGCTTCAGGTAACATATTATTAAAATATAAAACCCGTGATATGAACCAAGTTCGTGGTTTATGGCGTGTAGCACCAATGACGGCGGTGTTATTTGCCGGTGGTGCATTAGCACTAGGTGGTATCCCACCATTTAACGTGTTCATCAGTGAATTCAGTATTGCTGTTGCCGGTATTTACGCAGGTAAAACTTGGTTAATGGTGTTCTGTTTAATTTTACTCACTATCGTGTTAGCTGGATTGTCTTTAATGGTATTAAAAACTGTATTAGGCAAACAGCCAGATAATGTTGAAGTGGGGGATGTGAACAAAGTTTCACTCGTGGCGATGGCAATTTTATTGTTATTCATGTTTATTATGGGTATTCATATTGCCGAACCAATTTTGCAGTTATTAAAAAGTGCGGTCGGAATTGTACTCGGATCTGAACAAGTGTCTTTTGGTGAAATGTTAGTTTTACCTTGGCAAAGTTTAGCGCAATGATCGACAGGAGGGATAAATATATGGAATTAACTAAAAATACATCAGTCGATCCAGCCAAAATGATTGGCAAAAATTACATTGAAGCAGTCAATGCAAAATTTCCAAATACTATTTTGGATGAGGAGTGGTCAACACCAAATCAGGTTACACTTACCATTAAAACCAATATGTTACCTGATGTTGTTGAATACCTTTATTATCAACATGAAGGTTGGTTACCTTTGGTATTCGGGAATGATGAACGTTCAATTCATGGCAACTATGCAGTGTACTACGTGCTTTCCATGGAAGGGGAAGTGAAAACTTTTATCACTATTAAAGCCTTAGTTGATCCTGTGAGCTTAGAATTTCCGTCTGTGACACCAAAAGTCAAAGCGGCTGTTTGGGGCGAACGTGAATTATTCGATATGTATGGTTTGAAAGCCGTTGGTTTACCTGACCAACGTCGCTTAGTGTTGCCAGATGATTGGCCGGACGATCTTTATCCATTACGTAAAGACTCCATGGACTATCGTTTACGTCCTGATCCGACAACTGCGACAGAAACATACGAATTTATTAACGAAAAAGGCGAGGCACGTATCGTTCCACTTGGCCCGTTACATATCACTTCGGATGAACCTGGACACTTCCGTTTGTTCGTGGATGGGGAAGACATCATTGATGCGGATTATCGTTTGTTCTATGTACACCGTGGTATGGAAAAATTGGCAGAAACTCGCATGGATTACGACCAAGTCAACTTCCTGGCTGACCGTGTATGTGGGATTTGCGGTTTCACTCACAGTGTGGCCTATGCTAATTCCGTAGAAAGCGCTTTGGGGATTCAAATTCCAAAACGCGCTGAATGGATCCGTGCGATTTTGTTAGAAGTAGAACGTTTACACAGCCACTTATTAAACTTAGGTCTATCTAGCCACTTTACCGGCTTTGATACCGGCTTTATGCAATTCTTCCGTGTTCGTGAGAAATCCATGACCTTGGCTGAAGTGCTAACCGGTGCACGTAAAACCTATGGTATTAACCTTATCGGTGGTGTGCGTCGTGATATGTTGAAACATCAACGTGAGCAATGTATCAAACTTATCGGTGAAATGCGTGAAGAACTCAAAACCTTAACCGATATTTTATTAAATACACCGAATATGGAACAACGTACGGTAGGTGTTGGTGTTTTGGCAAAAGATATTGCGCGTGATTTCAGTCCGGTAGGACCAATGATCCGTGGTTCTGGCTTTGCGCGTGATGTGCGTAAAGTACATCCATTCTCTGGTTATGGCGATATCCCTTTCAATCTCTTCACTGAAGCAAATGGTGACGTGTTATCCCGTGTGAAAGTGCGTATTAATGAAGTGTTTGAATCCATGAATATTATTGATTACATGGTGGATAATTTGCCAAGTGGCGAAATCTTAAAAGAAGGTTTCAATTATACGCCTGGACGTTTTGCTTTAGGGATTACCGAAGCACCACGTGGTGAAGATATTCACTGGTCAATGCTAGGTGACAACCAAAAACTTTTCCGTTGGCGTTGTCGTGCTGCCACTTATGCTAACTGGCCAACCTTACGCTACATGCTGCGTGGCAATACAGTGTCTGATGCACCACTTATTATTGGTAGTCTTGACCCTTGCTATTCTTGTACCGACCGTGTCACCGTGGTGGATGTGCGTAAACGCAAAGCGAAAACCGTAGATTATAAAGAGATTGAACGCTACGGTATTGAACGTAAAAATTCACCATTGAAATAGGGGAGGCGGAAAATGTTTAAATTACTAAAAACGGTATTTAAAGCAGGTGATGTTACCACCAAATATCCGTTCAAACCTTATGAAGTCGATGATGATTTTAGAGGAAAACCGGAACTCAATTCTGATCAATGTATTGTCTGTGCGGCTTGTACCATTGCCTGTCCAGCCAATGCGTTGACCATGAGAACCGACCCAGTTACAGGAGAACGTACATGGTCATTATTTCTTGGTCGTTGTATTTTCTGTGGTCGTTGTGAAGAGGTTTGTCCAACCAAAGCTATTCGCTTGTCACAAGATTTTGAACTCTCAGTGACCAATAAACAGGATCTTTTCCAAGAAACCACCTTTGCTACAGTAACTTGTCAGGAATGTGGTAAACCGTTTATTTCTTATAAAGAATTGAATTACACCATTGATTTATTCAAACAAACTTTGGATAAACCTGAATTAGTGAAACAAAAATTGGCGGAGTTGCATACTTGTCCGGTTTGTAAACGTCAGCACAGCTTAGAAAAAACCGCGAATATGGAATCCAATATGCGGATGAAATTAATCGACTTTAAAGAGCCAGTTCGCTTGAATTTTAAAAAAGCGCTCGAGCAACGAGAACAAAGTGCGGTTGATTTACCTAACGTTTTAGCAGGAGGCGAAAGACGATGAACACACAAATTCCAATGCCGGTCAATGGCATATCAACACCGTTTAGTATTGATGAAAATATTGCCAAAATGAAACAAACGTTACTGAAAGATATTCAACGTTCAGCTTACGTTTATCGTGTGGACTGTGGCGGTTGTAATGGGTGTGAAATCGAAATTTTCAGTACCATTACGCCAACATTCGATGCGGAACGTTTTGGTATTAAAGTGGTGGCTTCACCTCGTCACGCAGACATTTTATTATTCACTGGTGCGGTTACCCGTGCGATGCGTACGCCAGCAATGCGTGCTTACCAAGCTGCGCCTGATCCTAAAATCTGTATTTCTTACGGTGCTTGCGGTTGTGGTGGCGGTATTTTCCATGATCTTTATTGTGTTTGGGGTGGTAGTGATCAAATCGTACCAATCGATGTGTACATCCCTGGCTGTCCTCCGACCCCAGCAGCGACAATTTATGGATTCGCGGTAGCACTTGGCTTGCTTGATCAAAAGCTCAAAGGTAAACAAGAAAAAGCTGATCCTAACGCAGAAGCTAAATTACGTTTCCCAACTATTCCGTTGGATTTGCGTATTAGTCTTGAACGTGAAGCACGTCGTCTTGCCGGTTATCGTCAAGGTGGCAACATAGCTAACCAATTTATGGCAATGATGACAGAAAATGACAAAGTGCCATTTGGTGTACGTTTAGGTGAATACCTAGAACGCGAAGCCGATCCACGTTTAAGCGAAATCGTCAATCGTTTGCATGCGATTAGTCTGCCGTTTTCGGGATAATTAATGATGGGGCAAGTGATTGCCCCTATAAAAATGGGAATGTTATGACAACGAAAGTCTTTTTCTATTTATTAAACGAACGTTTCGTCGAAAACGATGAACAGGTGCCAGAGCAAGCAAAACAGGTGATGTATTACTCTTTGGCGATTGGCCACCATGTTGGCGTAATTGATTGTTTTAAAAAATTACTGGTTTGCGACTACGATGCTTATCAACGTTTTGTAGATAGCTTTCCAGAAGGGGATACTAAACGTAAATTTGCCGGCTTAATGAGATTCGGTGAAATAGTGATTGATTCTAGCCATGTCAATTTATTGGCGAAAGCGATGGATGAAAATAAAGCCAATTTCACCCCAGAACATCAAGAGTGGGTCGAAATTCTGATGGATACGTTAGCATCGATTCAGCGTGAACCTGTGATGTATATTATGGTGAAACGTCGTGACGAATAATGTGATCTTAACCGTTGGCAACAGCATGATGGGGGATGACGGTGCAGGCCCTTATCTCTATCAGCTATTGAGTGAAAATCCATTGCCAAATTGGACCGCACTTGACGGCGGCTCAGCACCAGAGAATGTTGCACATATTGTGCGAGACATGAAACCTGATTTGCTTTTAATTTTCGATGCGGCTGATATGGAATTAGCACCAGGCAAAATCCGAATCATTGAAAAAGAGAGCATTGCTGAAATGTTTTTCATGAGTACGCATAATATGCCGCTCAATTACCTCATCGAACAACTGGAACAGGATATTAAACAAATTGTTTTCGTGGGGCTTCAACCCGATCTGGTTTCCTTTGGTTTTCCAATGACAGAAAGCGTAAAAGAGTCTGTGCAATTTATGTATGATTTTTTAAAAGAGGGAAGATCGCTTGAAGAGATTCCTGTTTTGTAAAAAAGTGAGGGTGATTTTCTAAACATATTTAAAAATATTACGAAAACCTGTTTTATATCAATAAATCCATGTTTTTTGTAAGACTATGAACTGATTTTGGGTGTAATATATACCCAGAATTAATTATTCTAATTCTATCTCTAACCTCGTGTTGTACTAAAATAAGGACGTTACTATGGCTATTAAAAAAGTAATTACCGTATGTCCGTATTGTGCCTCAGGTTGTAAAATCCATCTTTTGGTGGAAAACAACAAAATTGTGGGAGCTGAAGGTGCAAACGGCAAGACAAACGAAGGGGAGTTATGCCTAAAAGGATATTATGGCTGGGATTTTGTGCATGATACAAAAATCCTGACTCCTCGCCTAACTCAACCGATGATCCGCTACAAACGTGGCGAACCATTTACACCAGTGAGCTGGGAAGAAGCGATTTCTTACACAGCAAGACGTCTCAGTGAAATCAAAGAAAAGTACGGTAACGAATCGATTATGGTAACGGGTTCTTCCCGTGGACCAGGTAACGAAGTGAACTTCGTGATGCAAAAATTCGCCCGTGCGGTATTAGGAAATAACAACATTGACTGTTGTGCGCGCGTGTGACACGGCCCTTCTGTAACAGGTCTGCTCAAATCGGTCGGTAACGGCGCAATGTCCAACTCAATTGTTGAGATTGAAGATACCAAATGCGTATTTATTTTTGGCTATAATGCCTCCACTTCACACCCTATTGTGGCGCGTCGGATTAACCACGCCAAAGCAAAAGGGGCGAAAGTTATTGTTTGTGACCCTCGTAAAATCGAAACTGCCCGTATTGCGGATATTTATGCGCCGCTTGCTAACGGGTCTAACGTCGCATTCTTGAATGCGATGATGAATGTGATTTTAGAAGAAGGATTACAAGATCAAAAATTTATTGATGAACACACCGAAAACTTCGATGCGTTCTATGAAACCGTGAAAGCTTATACACCGGAATCCACTCAACACATCACAGGTATTGAGCCTGAAATGTTGCGTGAAATTGCCCGCACTTATGCAAAAGCGGAAACGGCTACTATCTTATGGGGAATGGGCGTTTGCCAATTCCGTCAAGGTGTAGAAACCGTACGTGCATTAGCAAGCTTAGCAATGCTTACCGGTAACTTAGGTAAACCAAATGTTGGGGTTAACCCGGTACGTGGTCAAAACAACGTACAGGGTGCGTGCGATATGGGCGCATTATTCAACACATTACCAGGCTATCAAAGTTTTGCAGACCCAGAAACTAACGCAAAATTTGCGAAAGCTTGGGGCGTGCCATCTATTCCAACCAAACCAGGTGTGCCATTGAGTGAAGTTCCTGAAGCGATCATGGAAGATAAAATTAAAGCATTCTATATCATGGGTGAAGATACATTACAAACTGAGCCTGATATTAATGCTGTTAAAAAAGCCTTCGAGAAAGTTGAGCTTCTTATCGTTCAAGATATCTTCATGACTCAAACCGCAGCAGAAGCAGATATTTTATTACCTGCGACTTCTTGTGCTGAGCATGAAGGGGTGTATAGTGCCGCCGACCGTGGTTTCCAACGTTTCTATAAAGCGGTTGACCCAACCGGTGATGTCAAGGATGACTGGGTGATCATTAGCGAAATTGCTACGGCAATGGGCTACCCAATGCACTATAACAATACCAAAGAAATTTGGGATGAGTTGCGTGATCTTTGTCCGCTTTATAAAGGGGCAACTTACGAAAAAATGGAAGGTATGGGATATATCCAATGGCCATGTACTGACGAAGGTCCTGAAGATCAAGGTACGCAATATTTGTATAAAGGCCAAATCTTCGACCGTCCGAACGGCAAAGCTGAATTCTTTGCATGTGACTGGGAACCACCGATGGAAGATCTTTCAGAAGAATTCCCATTGGTACTTTCTACCGTACGTGAAGTGGGTCACTATTCCTGCCGTTCAATGACCGGTAACTGCCGTGCACTTGCGGCACTTGCTGATGAACCAGGATTCGTACAAATGAACGATCAAGATGCCAAAGAATTAGGCATAAAAAACAACGACTTGGTTTGGATTGCATCATCACGCGGTAAAGTGATTTCTCGCGCGGATGTCAGCACTCGTACCAACAAAGGCGCTTGTTATATGACCTATCAATGGTGGATCGGTAAATGTAACGAATTAACCGCTGAACATTTAAATCCGGGTTCTAGAACACCGGAATACAAATACAGTGCGGTTCGTATTGATAAAATCGAAGACCAAGCCTGGGCTGAACGCTATGTGGTAACTGAATACGCGAAATTAAAAAATCGCTTAAAAGAAACCGCACTTGTGGCTTAATTAGTGTCATTAATGAATGACGGGCGAACTTAAATGGTTCGCCCGTTTTTTATTCAATTATTTTCTCATGATTATGAACGCATTTAGCTATCATTATCTGGGGCTAAAGACAAACAGGAATCGGCGAGTGTTTCACTAAAGTGTAAATCATGTGAGGCAATAAGCATCGGCAACTTTAATTCGCGTAAAAGTGCGGTCAGTTTGGCGATATTTTTTACATCGAGTCCATTCGTAGGTTCATCAAGTAATAATACTTTTGGCTGCATCGCTAGCACGCCAGCCAGAGCAGTAAAATTCTGTTCACCACCAGATAAGGTATTCACAGAGCGATCTTTTAATCCAACAATATTCAGACGTTCCAATTGTTGTAATGCAATTTGATAGGCTTCATCTCTGTTCAAGCCCTGATTAAGTGGACCAAAGGCCACATCATCAAGTACAGTTGGACCAAAAAGTTGATCGCCTGCATGTTGGAAACAGATACCAATCTTTCCACGTAACGGTACAAAATCTTTTTCTTGTCGACATAGATTATCGAACCAGCGAATCTCGCCTTGTTGGTAAGGTATAAAACCTAATAGGCAATGTAATAGGGTGGATTTTCCACAACCAATATCGCCTTGTAAAAAAAGGCGGTGACCTTCAGGGAGTTCAAAAGAAAGGTTATCAATAATCACGCGTTGGTCACGCATGATCTGTAATTGTTTGACTTCGAGGACGTTCATCAAGATTTATCCTGTGTTTTTTTCACATCATGCAGCTGAAAGCCACGAGCTTTTAGCGCCATTTCTGTTTTTTCTGCTTTAACAAGTGCATGAATTAATAATAGGGCGACACGCTGCGCCGCGATAAATAAGGTTCTGCCATTAAGTTTTGGCTGGTAGCCACGTGCTCGCATTGCCATATCCATCTTTTTATGTACTTCACTGAACACGGAAATATAGCGAACAGTGAGAACAAAGAGATGAAGTAGTTTTTCAGGTAATGGCAAATGACACAATGCTTGCAATAAAAGGCTCTCGTTCATATCAATTAACAAGAGGCGAGTTAAACTTAAAATTAAATTGAAACGTAGCGTGATGAGTAGCGCGAGCTGAATGCCCATTGGATTTAATGTTAAGCCTTGTTCAGTGATTTTCCAGCTTAAGGTTAACCAAACAAGCAAAGTGAAGAAATTCAGTTTCAACCAATATTTGAAATAACCGGCGAGGGATTTTCGATAACGTATTAGCGCAATAAGTAACCCGCTGAATACGATCAGATTAAGGATAATAAGCGTTGAAATATGTGTCATTGTGCTGACGATAAGTCCACACAAAAACACATAAATTAACCGTAAGTGCGGTTGAAAAATAGCAAGGAAATTCATTTCACCACACTGAGCGCTGTTGGATACATTTTGTTTAACAATAAGACCACACCAACACTGACGATACTGTCGATAATAAATACAGGGATATGTGATATCACTAGAAGCATGATCAGATCGCTATAGGCTTTACCGCCATCCAGAGCCAAGACTAAAGAAGCGAGCAAGGCTGAACCGCCAACTCCGATCACGCCAGCACCAATACCTGCTGCAATTTGAGTGCGACGGGAATTGTCATTTTCAAGTCTTTTTGCAAATAGCCAATGTACAAGAAGGGCAGGTAATGCCATCACGCATAAATTGACACCTAATACAGCAAATCCCCCAAAGGAAAAGAGCAGAGCTTGTAATACCAATGCGATTAAAAAAGCAGGGAAAACGGCCCAGCCGAGAAACAGGCCGGCCATGCCGTTTAAGATGAGATGCACGCTACCAATGCCTACCGGTACATGAATGGTTCCAGCAACAAAAAAAGCAGCGGCAAACAATGCTGTTAGCGGCAATTGCTGCGAATTAAGTCGTTTAAGACCAATCATTACGCAGACTAATGCGACAGCTGCACCACCAAGCAATACGGGTGTATGCAACACACCTTCCGATAAATGCATATTATCTTTCCTTAGATTGCGACGCACGCGTCATCTTTGAGGCTCTAATCAATGCCCATAAGCCAAAAATACCAACAATATAGCCGATGCCGCCAATAATATCGTGCAGGTAAATTTTGTCTTTTAATTTAGAAATATCTTCGCGAACCAACATCAATGAATTGTCACTATTATTAGTAGTTTGTGCAGATACTCTGTTAGCAACAATTGAGGCTCGATGTCCTTCTTCACCTTCTATCACTACTTTAATGGCACCTTCGGCAGTCGTATTGATCGGATAGGCAAATTGCCCATCGCGATCCGTTTTGCCTTCCAATAGAGGGGAGTCCTGGCCAGCTTGCAAAATCTCCATATAGGTTTCTGCCGCTGGGGTCATATCGGAATAATAGGCTTTGCCAGAAACTGTGCGTCCATCATATTGTGCAAAAACATGCAAACTATGAGCCAATGCTGATGGTGCGCACAGCCAGGTGAAAAGTGCGGTTAAAAATACAACTCTTTTCATTATTTCGCGTCAAAAGTGAGCATATATTCAACACTACGTTTGTTATAGTCAGGATTGCCTTTAACCGGCTCGTCAAATTCTGCCCAGACTTTGTTATAACCAGCTTTAGGGGTGAATTGTGCAATACCTTTTTCATTGGTTAAGTTGAATGGATGATCTTCGCCTAAACCCACTTTGATGCCTTGCACAGGTTTACCTTTGACTAACACGAGAATATCGAGTGGTTGTCCCGCTTTCGGTTCACTTTGTGGGATTAATTCATAATCCATGTTGTGTGATTTATTTGCTTGCGTATCCCAGTGTAAAATCGCTTTGCCGAATTTGATTGGATTAACACTGAGTACAGCTTCAGGTGCTTGCTGTTTGGTTTTTTCGACATATTTACCGCTTGGCAATTTTGACCAAACGCCATTATCAAAGCGAATAAATGCGATGGCTGCATCAGGTGCAGCAAAGTGTGCTTCGCCTTCTTTAAAATTTACTGTGGCATTTTGCAATTGGCCTTTAGCATCAAGTAGGCGTACCGCTTTTAATTTGCTTTGAGGATAGGTTTCGGTTTCCTCATGACCAAATTTAACCACATATTGCCCTTTTACATCCTTAACGGGCTCCAACCAAACATTATGTGCATTAGCGAGTGAAGCACCGAATAGTGCAGTGATAAGTAATGCTGTTTTTTTCATGGAAGTTCTCCTTTTCTAACATGTGAATACTGTGATAAAGTATAAAATATGAAGTAACTTCAGAGTCAAGTGTAATTTTAAAAAAATGAAAATTGGTCAGCTAGCCAACATCGTTGGCTGTACGGTGGAAGCCGTACGTTTCTATGAAAAACAAGGATTGATTGAACCCGCCAAGCGAACAAGTGGTAATTTTCGCGTTTATACGGAAGAGCATTTGAAACAACTTTCTTTTATTTGCTATTGCCGCAGTTTGGATATTTCACTAAAAGAAATCAAAATGTTGCTCAATCCTCAATGTGCTACTCAAGAGCAGGAAAGGGAAATTAATGAGCTGCTAGATCGACATATTCGAGAAGTATCAAAACGGATCCATGAATTGGCTCACTTGAGAATTCGCTTAATTCAGCTCAAAGGCAAATGTAGCCAATTTGAACAAAACAATGATTTAATGAATACTTTATTGCAACATAGCGGCATTAATTTTGTGCCGCTAAAATGATTTCTTGTACGAGTACCAGTAAAAATTTTTCAAATAACGTTTAAATATCGAACAACGAAACACAGAAACGCTGAAAATAAACATCAAAAAAGAGTAAAATTGGAACAGACTGCTTTTTTATTTTAAGGAGAAAATCATGCATGAGATGTCTCTCTGTCAGAATATTATGGAAATTATTGATCAACAACTGAAAAAGCATAAGATTCATGAAGTGACAGATATTTGGCTAGAAATTGGGGCACTGTCTTGTGTCGAGCAAAGTGCGGTAGAATTTTGCTTTGAAATTATGCGCAAAGATACCGTTGCTGAAAACTGTCAGTTACATTTTATTCATTTACCTGCGATTGCATGGTGCTGGCAATGTCAAAAGGAAGTTGAGATTGAAGCCTATCAAGATTGCTGTCCACATTGTCACAGTGCATGTTTACAACGTCGAAGTGGTACTGAATTTAGAGTGAAAGAAATTGCCGTAAAATAGCAAGACATCTAAATTGGCAAATTTAACCTTATCTTTTGAATATAAAATACGCTAACTACTTGATAGTATGTATTTATCTCTCTTCAAAGAATATATTTAAGATAGAGAATATGGTATTCTAACGCATGTGAATTACCATGGATTCTAAGTATTTACAGAATAAACGAAACATTATTGAGGTGACTTATGTGTACAACCTGTGGCTGTGGCCATCCAGACCAAGTCAGAATCGGAGAATTACCGCATGTTCATAATGATTCCAATGCGCAACATGCAACAAAACTACCTAATTTTTCTCACTCCGCCTTCCGCATGCCAGACTCTCCACAACAAGATGAAACTCAGCAACGATTACTGAAAGTAGAACAAGATATTCTTGGCGCAAACAATCAATTAGCCGATATGAATCGTCGCTTTTTCGCCAATCAACATATTTTGGCACTTAACCTCGTTTCGAGCCCTGGTTCAGGGAAAACAACTTTGTTGACGACCACATTAAATGCATTAAAAAGTGACTATCCTTGTTATGTGATCGAGGGAGATCAACAAACAGAAAACGATGCAGATCGTATTCGTCAAACGGGTGTGCCAGCGATTCAAGTTAATACGGGCAAAGGTTGTCACTTAGATGCACAAATGATTGGTAATGCATTAGTGAAATTACAGCCACAGGAAAATAGTCTGATGTTTATTGAAAATGTCGGAAACCTAGTCTGTCCGTCAGAGTTTGATTTAGGCGAGCATGCCAAAGTGGTGATTTTATCTGTAACAGAAGGCGAAGATAAACCGCTGAAATATCCACATATGTTTGCGGCTTCTAAGTTAATGATTTTAAACAAAGTGGATTTATTACCTTACTTGAATTTCGATGTGGAAAAATGTATTGCTTATGCAAAACAAGTGAATCCAACAATTCAGGTTATCCAGTTATCTTCTCAAAGTGGAGAAGGGTTACAGCAATGGCTAGACTGGTTAAAAGCGCAAGAACGATAGGAGCATCAAATGCAGTTTGTTGATGAATTTCGTGATCCTGAACTGGCAAAAAGTCTGTTGCAGCGACTACAAAAAATAATGGAAAAACAACCGCACTTTACGCCAGAAAATCCGTTATATCTGATGGAGGTCTGCGGCGGACATACTCATACCATTTTTAAATTTGGGCTTGATCGTTTATTACCGAAAAGTATTGAATTTATTCACGGTCCAGGCTGTCCAGTGTGTGTCTTACCGATGGGGCGAATTGATGTTTGTATTGAGATTGCTCGTCGTCCAGAAGTGATTTTCTGCACTTTCGGTGATGCCATGCGAGTGCGTGGACGTTTAGGCTCATTATTAGAAGCTAAGGCACAGGGGGCTGATGTTAGAATCGTTTATTCACCGCTCGATGCATTGAATATCGCATCAAATAATCCTGATAAAAAAGTGGTATTCTTTTCACTTGGTTTTGAAACAACCATGCCAAGTGCCGCAATTACCTTGCAACAAGCGAAAAATCAGCAGGTAAAAAACTTTTTTGTGGTATGTCAAAATATCACTATCATCCCAACATTACACAGCTTATTGTCACAAGGACAAGTCAAAATTGACGGCTTTCTTGCACCAGGTCATGTCAGCATGGTGATTGGTTCTGAACCTTATCAGGAATTGTGTGATACCTACCATAAGCCTTTTGTGATTACCGGTTTTGAGCCTTTAGATATCCTACAAGCAATTTTAATGTTGGTGACACAGATTGTTGAACAACGCTGTGAAGTGGAAAATCAGTATAAACGTATCGTACACCAACATGGCAATGAGTTAGCACAACAGGCAATCAGTGAAGTGTTCCGCTTGAAAGCCAGCAGCGAATGGCGTGGATTAGGCGAAATTGCAGAATCTGGCGTAGAACTGACAGATGATTATCAATGCTTTGATGCAGAAGCGCATTTTGCTTGTCAGCCACATCAAGTTGCAGATGATCCTGACTCTCGCTGCGGTGATGTATTAATCGGTAAATGCAAGCCGGCTGATTGCCCATTATTTGCTAAAAAATGTAATCCTGACAATGCTTATGGTGCGTTGATGGTATCTTCCGAAGGGGCATGTGCAGCCTATTATCAATACAGACGAGAATAAAACAATGACTGATTTTATTACAATGGCACACGGAAATGGCGGTGCCACAATGCAAGAGTTGATTCGCGATTATTTTGTTGAGGCATTTAATAACCCGATACTTTCACAAGGCGAAGATCAGGCTCGCATTGCTTTACAAGAGTTGAATGCTTTAGGTGGAACATTGTCATTTTCTACCGATAGCTTTGTGATTGATCCGATTTTTTTCCCTGGTGGTGATATTGGCAAACTCGCTGTATGTGGTACCGCTAACGATGTAGCGGTATGCGGTGCCGTACCAAAATATTTATCCTGTGGGTTTATTTTGGAAGAAGGCTTACCACTAGAAACTTTAAAAAAATTGATCCAGTCTATGGCGAAAGCCTGCCAGTCAGCCGGTATTCAAGTGGTAACCGGTGATACCAAAGTAGTACAAAAAGGCGCGATAGATAAAGTGTTTATCAATACGGCAGGTATTGGTGTGATTCCAAACGGACTCGACTGGGGCGTGCATCGTATTCAGCCTGGCGATCAGATTATTGTGAGTGGTACTTTGGGGGATCATGGTGCAACCATTTTAAATTTACGCGAAAATCTTGGTATTCAAACGGATTTACGCAGTGATTGTGCTGTGCTTGCACCGCTTATTGATTGTATTCGTCCGATTGAAGGGGTGAAAGCTGTACGCGATGCGACCCGTGGTGGTGTGAATGCAGTACTTCACGAATTTGCACAGGCACAAAAAGTAGGGATTCAAATTGATGAAACGGTATTACCAATTCGTCAGGAAGTACGTGGTATTTGCGAATTACTCGGTTTGGATGCATTAAATTTTGCTAATGAAGGCAAATTGGTGATTGTGGCGGACAAAGAAAAAACAGCTGAAATTCTGACCGCACTTCGTCGCCATCCATTAGGTGAAAATGCGGCCGTAATCGGCGAGGTAACGACTGATGGTAAAGTTAGAGCGGTTGGGCTCTTCGGTCAAAGTCGATTGTTAGATTTACCACGTAACGAACCTTTACCACGAATCTGTTAAGCAAAAACCGGTTTAATTTAAAATTAAACCGGTTTTAGTTTGTGAATTGATATGTGTGAGAAGGGGAGTTATTTTTTCCAAATAACGTGGAATTCACGATCTTCTTCTCGGTGTGAAATTAAGAATTTCGCAAACACATCATCCATTTCATCTTTCTCATTCACTAAACCCACCCAAACTTCAGCAAAAGCATCAGGATCGATTAACACCCCAATTTCTTGTTCCCAATCGTCTGCAGTTTCGACAAACTCGACTGCACCACGATCTTCAAATTGCAGATTGAATAGCATAATATCAGCGGGATCGAGATTTTCGCCTGCCATCTCTAAGAAAATATCATAAGCAAGATCAATCGCTGCATCGGGATCAAGTTTTTGAATATCAGTTGTCATTGGGTTTTCCTTCATTAAGTCAATTGCGCGTATGATACCGCAAGAAACGCAAAACAAAAAGTGCGATCAAATTTATCATTATTTTTGACCGCACTTATTTTTAGTTGCCGTAACTAGCCCGTATTTCGCATACCAGCTGCAATACCTGTGATGGTAATCATCAGGGCTTGTTTGACATCAGGGCTTGGGTTTTCAGGCGATTCACGGAAACGACGGAGCAATTCCACTTGAAGGAGATTGAGCGGATCCGTATAAACATTACGTAATGCAATAGAATCGGCGATCCACGGCAAGTCCGCCATTAATTCATCTTTGTGAGAAAGCGAAAGCACAGTTTTAATATCTGCATTCAGCTGGTTACGCAGATTTTCACCTAAGTACCAAAGCTCTTTTTTCACTAAGTTATGATCATATTGCTCAGAAAGCCAAGTATCGGTTTTACTGAACACCATTTCTAACATGCCTACACGAGTAGAGAAGAACGGCCACGCTTTACACATTTCTTCAATAATATGACCTTTGCCTTCATCTACAATTTTTTGAATTGCTGCACCCGCACCAAGCCATGCTGGCAACATTAAACGGTTTTGCATCCAAGCAAAAATCCATGGAATGGCACGTAAGCTTTCTACGCCACCATTTGGATTACGTTTTGCAGGGCGAGATCCCAGTGGCAGTTTAGACAGTTCTTGTTCTGGTGTGGCACTACGGAAATAAGGTACGAAGTCTTTATCACCACGAACAACACTACGGTAAATGTCACATGAAGTAGCGGAAAGCTCATCCATCACAACACGCCATTCTGCTTTTGGTTCTGGTGGTGGAAGTAAGTTTGCTTCTAAAATTGCACTCGCGTAAAGATCAAAGGTTTCAACCGCAACTTCGGGTAAACCAAGTTTAAAGCGGATCATTTCCCCTTGCTCAGTCACACGTAAACCATTTTTGAGTGAGCGCGGAGGTTGAGAAAGTAATGCCGCATGTGCAGGCGCACCACCACGACCGATTGTACCACCACGACCATGGAATAAAGTGAGTTCAATACCTAATTCTTCGGTTAAATTGACTAACGCTTCTTGTGCACGATATTGTGCCCATGAAGCTGCCATCATTCCCGCATCTTTAGCTGAATCAGAATAACCAATCATCACCATTTGATGATTGTTAATCACGCCACGATACCAACCAATATTGAATAATTGACGCATGACACCTTCAGAAGCATCTAAGTCATCTAAGGTTTCAAAAAGTGGCACGACAGGAATGTGATAAGGCACACCCGCTTCTTTTAATAATAAATGCACGGCGAGCACGTCAGAGGCACTTCTTGCCATGGAAATAATATAGCAAGCAATTACGCCTTGTTTTTGTTGGGCAATGACTTTGCAAGTCTCTAAAATTTCTTGGGTTTCTGCAGACGGCTCCCAATGGGTTGGAATTAATGGACGGCGAGAATTTAATTCACGCACTAAGAAAGATTGTTTTTCTGCTTCGCTCCATTGTGCATAATCACCAATACCAAGATAACGGGTAATTTCTGCGATAGCATCTGTATGACGCGTGCTTTCTTGACGGATATCCATTTGTGAAAGGGTAACCCCAAAACAGCGAATACGATGCAAAATATCCAATAAGGATCCATTGGCAATAATCCGCATACCACACGCCATTAATGATTGATAGCAATCATAGAGCGGTTCCCAAAGTTGATTATCTTCCATAATGATATCCGCTTGGCTTACGCGTGGTGGACGATTAGCCATGCAATCTTCAAAGTAATCAAGGGTCGCGATAAGTTTTGCGCGAAGTTCTTTGACCACAAAGCGGTAAGGCTCTAAATGCTCACCATATTTTGCGGTAAATTCTGGCGTGCATTTCACCATGGATAATTCATCGGCAAGGGATTTGATGTCATTTAAGAATAAATCCGCCGCTTTCCAACGAGCAAGATAAAGTACTTGTTGGGTGATTTTTGAAGTAACAAATGGGTTACCATCACGGTCACCGCCCATCCAAGAAGAAATTCTGACAGGACGTAAGCCCACAGGTAAATCGTAGCCTAAGAATTCACGAGCATGTTCATTTAGTTGACGTAAGAATTCCGGTACTCCTTGCCATAGGCTATTTTCGATCATGGCATAGCCCCATTTTGCTTCATCGAATGGGGTAGGGCGAACAGTACGGATTTCATTGGTATGCCAAGCTTCAGCAATTAAACGAAGCAACAGACGTTCAATAATGCCGCGTTCTTTCGGTGTTAAGTCATCATGCTCTAATTTGCTTAAGCATTTATTGATCTCAACATGTTTATGGACTAAAGAACGACGCGTGGTTTCGGTTGGGTGTGCAGTTAATACAAGCTCAATGAGTAAGTTTTCAACAGTTTTATAAACCTCTTCTTTTGAGGCATTTTGTGCTTTTAAACGTTGAAATAAAGCACTTAATGAACGATTAGAGGATTGTAAATCTTTATGTTGGCGAGAGACCGTTTGGTATTGTTCAGCGATATTCGTCAGATTAAGAAAATGGCTAAATGCACGCGCAACGGGAATAATATTTTCATTTGAAATGGTGGAAAGGGTATCCAACAATGTTTTACGTGCTTGGCTATCGCCTGCTCGAGATTGTTTGGACAATTGGCGAACATTTTCAATTAAAGTGAGAATGTCTTCGCCTTGTGCATCATTAATGGTTTCTCCAAGAAAACGCCCTAACATATTAATATTATGGCGGAGAGTGCGATACTCATCAGTCATATGAACTCCGATAAAGAAAAAATAAAATAAAACCAGGAGAGATATAACCAAAAATATGTATCGGGATCAAATGCTATACGTCAAAAACTTGCATTAAATCAAAAAAGGCTAAAATAAGTAAAAAATGACCGCACTTTTTTAGATAAAATTTAAAGTGCGGTCAAAAAGTTTAATGTTTATTTAAGATTGCGAACTGATTTTCGAATAACGAGTTCAGGATGGATCGCAATGCGGTGTTTTTCGTGATTGTCGTTATCTTTATTGTCAATACGCTCAAATAAGAGATTCACTGCCTGTGCACCTAAACGAGACTTCGATTGGTGAATCGTGGTAAGTGGCGGTGCATAGAAACGTGATGAGTGAATATTATCATAGCCAATAATCGAGATATCATCAGGTACGCGCAAACCTTTTTCCGTAATAGCAGAAATTGCCCCTAATGCCATCACATCATTACAACAGAATACGGCAGTAGGTAGTTTGTCTTGTGAAAGGATCTTGTTCATGCACTCATAACCATCTTCAGGCTCAAAGAAGCCTTCCATAATCCAATTTTCATGGATTGGTAGATTGGCTTCATTCATGGCTTTTACAAAGCCTTCGTAACGGGTTTTTGCCGTCGTTTTATCTAATTCACCCGCAATAAGACCGATCTCTTTATGACCACAATCAATTAAGTGCTTAGTCGCAATATAACCGCCGGTAAAACTGTTATCTTCAATGATATCTGTGTCCGTATTTGGACCCCAATCCATTACCACCATTGGAACAGACGAGAAACTAGAAAGCACATCAAGTGAATGTTGTGTGTATTCAGAACACATTACCAATAAACCATCTACGCGTTTTTTGGCAAGCATTTCGACGTGGTTTTTGATTTTTTCAGGATCATTTTGTGTATTACACAAAAAAAGTGAATAGCCTTGACGATAACAATGATCTTCAACGGCATGAATGATTTCAGCAAAATAAGGGGATTCACTGGTGGTAACAATCATCCCAATGGATTTTGTCGTGTTGACTTTCAAACTCCGAGCAACAGCACTTGGTGAGTATTTCAAGCTTTTAATGGCTTGCATCACCGCCTCTTCGGTTTCTTTTGCTACAAAACGGGTTTTATTAATTACGTGTGAAACAGTGGTGGTGGAAACACCAGCCATTTTTGCGACATCTTTAATTGTTGCCATAATTTTGCCTCTAGAGAATTTTTCCTATTATAAAGACTGTCACCAAATAGGTTAAGTAAATTATAAAAAATTTTTGAAAAAATGTGCTTTATTGTTAGAATGGGTTATCTTTAACTAAACAAGTGGGAAATTAAAATGAGTGATTTTGGTTACGCAATGTTAGCTGTAGTGCTTTCTTTAAGTGTTGTAGTCGGTTTAGCGACTGCAATTTTCTAATTGAAAGAAATAACATATTAATCCATTTAAAATAGACCGCACTTTAAGTATTTAAAGTGCGGTTATTTTTTTAAGGCTTTTTAAAGTTGTGCTAAAAGCCATGCCATTGGACTATTTCTTTAGTATAATTTGCAACTATTTCCGTTTGTTGTAATCAAAATACTGCAAAAACCAAATTTGAGATAATTATGAATAAATATTTGATTTCACTAGATAAAGATGTTCAGCGTCGTGAGCTGTTTTTTGCTCAACATGATACCGCCGATTTTGCTGTATTTTCAGCGATTAATACCATGCAAAAAGAGTGGGATGAATTGGCAGAAGTATTCAATCCAACGAAGTTTGAACAGCATTATGGACGCAACGTCACAAAAGGCGAAATTGGTTGCACATTAAGTCATTTAGCGGTTTATCGTCAGATCGTAGAAGATCAAAATGTGACGGAAAATGATTATGCGTTAGTCTGTGAAGATGATGCGTTGTTTAATTCAAATTTATCACCAAAAACGATCGCACTTTTAACCGAAAAATGTGATGCGGATATTGTATTAATCGGGCAGTCAAAAATTGCGGAATTTAATGATGTAGAATTAGAAATTAATTATCCAACCACTTTTTCATTCTTGCGCCAAACAATTGGTGATGTCACCGTGGCTTATCCATATAAAAGTTATTTTGCAGGCACAGTGGCATACTTAATTAAAAAATCAGCGGCGCGTGTATTTTTAAAACAACTCGAACAAGAAAAACCGTTTTGGCTTGCTGACGATTTCTTGCTATTTGAAACCCAATTCCAGATTAATAACAATGTGGTTCGTCCGCTTGTAGCGATTGAAAATCCACAATTAGTGAGTAATTTGGAAGCGATTCGTGGTTCAAAATCTAATAATTTAGTGAAGAAATTAATTAAATATCCACTCAAAAAAATCTTAGCAGTGAAAAAGAATTTAGGAAAATAACGTAAAAATGACCGCACTTTTTAATCTTTTTTATCTTTACGATCCTTGGCTGTTTCATGTTGTACGAATGTCATTCGTCGCAGGTTTAGTGGCATTAGCTGTATTGGCTTATCAGTATCTAAAAAAGCAGAAGCCACAAGGTATCACTTTACCCGTGGATAGTTTAGCCGTTATCATTGGGCTGATTGCATTCAGTGTGATTCCGCTTTTAGTTAACGGTACGCGAGATTTTTCTGTCATCACCATGTATGTGAAAGAGCTGATTTTATTTATCTTTGGTGTGGGACTTTATAATGCCTTCTATACCAATGTAAATGGTCAACAGAAAGTGGTGCGTGATTTACAACTTGGTGTGGTGGTGCAGTTTGTCGTGGGCGTGATTGGCTTACTCGGTGCATCATTTATGATTGATTTCTTGCTTTCGACCAATGCGGTGTTGCCTACACGTTTTTATGGTTCAGAGCAGGAATATCGCTTATATAACATCACCGCAACCGCCTTTTTTCAATTGAGTTTATTCTATTTAATGCTGTTGCATTTCTTACTGGCTTACAACGCTAAACATAATACGCTTCCAAGTATTCTGGTATTTTTAATGTTATGTATCGGATTAATTTCAGGGCGTACATTCCTTCTGTTATCGGTTGTGAGCATTTTAGTGTATTTCAAATGGCGTTATGTTCCATCACTCATTGCATTCGCTGTTTTAGTATTATTATTGGCCTATTTCTTACCAGAAAATCCTTATGTGGCCCATGCTTTAGAGCCCGTGATTAATTTATTACACGGTGCAGGATTTGTCAGTTCGTCAACGGATACCTTGATGAAAAACCACCTGTTCATGCCAACGCTTAAACAGTTTATTTATGGCGATGGCATGTATATGACAGGGCAGTTGGAAGTCGGCCGTTATTATGGTCATACGGATTCCGGTTTCTTACGTCAGATTCTTTATGGTGGCGTATCTTATGCCTTAGTGTGTTTTGCCGTGACATTCTATTTTGTGCGCAAAGTCGCCTTAAATTGGTTTGATGGCAGCTGGAAATTTATCCTTTCTGCCTTTGTGATTTTGGCATTTTGTAATATCAAAGCAGACACCTTTGCTTTCCCTGGCATTATGTTCGTGATGTTGATGTTCTTATCGCTTTTTGGCACTCACGGTAAACAGCTTATTTTATTTAAACAAAAGGAGCCGAAAGATGTTTAGTATCATCGTGCCTTCTTATAATCGGAAAGAAGAAATTCCTGCGTTATTGGAAAGTTTAACCAAGCAAACCACTTATAATTTTGATGTGGTGATTGTGGATGATTGCTCGAAAGAACCTGTTGAAGTGACACAATCTTATCCATTTGCAGTTAAAGTGATTCGTAACGAAACCAACCAAGGTGCCGCAGAAAGCCGTAATATCGGGGCAAGAAATGCGGATAATGAGTGGTTATTGTTTCTTGATGATGACGATCGTTTTGCAAATGATAAATGTCAGAAATTAGCCGATGTGATTGCTGAGCATGCTGATGTCAACTTTGTTTACCATCCAGCCAAATGTGAAATGGTGAATGAAGGTTTTAGCTATGTGACCAACCCGATTGAGCCGCAAGAGATTAGCGTAGAGCGAATTTTACTGGCGAATAAAATCGGTGGTATGCCGATGATTGGGGTGAAAAAAGATCTGTTTTTAAAAATTGGTGGATTATCGACCGCACTTCGTTCATTGGAAGACTATGATTTCTTGCTGAAGCTTGTACAAGATCCAACGTTTAAAGCGTACAAAGTAGCAGAACCATTAACTTATTGTACCTTCCATACTAAGCGTTCTAGCGTATCAACGGATACGACTAATACGCAAAAAGCGATTGATTATATCCGTGAAAATTATGTGAAAACGGCAGAGCAAGAAAAGAATTTTGCCATCAACGCACAATATATGTTGGCTTACCCACATATAATGAATTTATCCCGTAAAGCCGCTTTTTACTATTTTGAGATTTTTAAATTAACGAAAAGTATTAAGCAGCTAGTCATTGCCTTTGTGGTTTTAATTTCACCTAAATTGGCAATTAATTTGAAACGGTTTATGTAGATAACTTATTAGATAGAGAAATATGAAATTTTCAGTTTTAATGTCCTTATACATTAAGGAAAATCCACAATATTTAAGAGAATGTTTTGAAAGTTTAGTGGCTCAAACTCATCCTGCAGATGAGATTGTGTTGGTGTTTGATGGTGCGGTAACGCCAGAATTGGAAGCCGTGGTTTCTGAATTCGAAACCAAATTACCCTTAAACTTAGTGAAGTTGCCAAAGAACTTAGGCTTAGGTAAAGCGCTCAATGAAGGATTAAAACATTGTTCTCACGATTGGGTCTTCCGTATGGACACCGATGATATTTGTGTGCCTGAGCGTTTTGCGAAGCAAGTGGCGTTTATTGAGCAACATCCGGATACGATTATTTTCGGTGGGCAGATTGCTGAGTTTGGCGAAAATATTCAAGACATCGTGGCATATCGTAATGTACCGACTGATGCACAAGATATCGTTAAATTTACGCAAAAACGTTGTCCTTTCAATCACATGACGGTGGCATATCAAAAAAGTGCGGTCATTAATTGTGGTGGATATGAAGATTTACAGGAAGATTATTACCTGTGGATTAAGCTTGTGGCACAAGGTCAAAAAGTGGCAAACTTGCCGGATATTTTAGTTTATGCCCGCGTAGGCAATGGTATGGTAGGGCGTCGTCGTGGTTTAAACCAAGCCAAGGCAGAATGGCGTTTATTTAAATTGAAGCACCGCTTAGGTATTCAAGGCTTATTTTCTGGCCTATTCACCTTTGCCTTGCGTTCAGGTTCTCGCTTATTACCAACCTCATTATTGAAAGCTGTTTATAACCAATTTTTACGCAAATAATGCGATATTTTGATAATTAAAAAAGGAAAAGAAATGAATTTAATCTCAATGTTAAAAATGACTGCGTTATCGACCGCACTTTTATTAGTGGGTTGTTCAAGCAATACGACAACAACCACGTCATCCACAAAAAGTATTCCGTCAGTAAGCAGTAGTGCTGTTTATAGCAAACCAAGAACTTTAGATAACTTTAATGATTATGTACAGTTCTTAAAAGGCAAAGCGGCGGCTGAAGGAGTCTCGTTGTCAGTATTGAATGCACAAAATAATATTCAATATATGCAAAAGGCTGTAGATTTGGATCGTGCTCAAGCGGGTAGAAGTCAGCGTAATGCGGATCAACCACAGTTACCGAATCCAAACGGTACAACCAATTATCTGAATAAAGTACTGACCCAAAACAAAGTAGATATTGCCGAAGAGCGTTATTGGGAAGTCCAAGCGCCATTACAACAAGCAAGCCAACGCTATGGTGTTCAACAAGAATATATCCTTGCCTTATGGGGTATGGAAAGTAGCTTTGGCTATTATCAAGGTAGCTATGATGTGCTTTCAGCTTTAGCCACCTTAGCTTTTGATGGCAGACGTGAAGCCTTATTCAGTAAAGAATTTGTGAATGCGATGAAAATGTTAGAACGAGATCATATTCAACGTAACAGAATGTTAGGCTCTTGGGCGGGCGCAATGGGACAAACCCAATTTATGCCAAGCGCATTCTTAAATTATGCCGCAGATGGTAATAATGATGGCGTGAAAGATATTTGGACAAACCAATTTGATGCGTTTGCTTCAATTGCAAACTATCTCCACACTGTGGGTTGGGACAACAAATTGCCTTGGGGCGTTGAAGTCACATTAAATCAACCATTAGATTTATCGCTTTCAGGTATTGAGAAGAATAAAGCGCGTTCACTTAGTGACTGGCAGTCTAAAGGTATCACCTTAGCGAGTTTCAGCCAACAAGAACAAGATAAATTGACCGCACTTTCGCAAGCCGATCTTTGGTTAGTTCGTCCCGATAAAGAAGTTGGGCGTGCATTCTTGGTCTCCAATAACTACCGCACAATTTTAGATTGGAACAAATCGAACTATTTTGGCGTGAGTATTGGTATGTTTGCTGATCGCATTAAGATGGCAACCGGCTTGTAGAAAATTATTTTCCTTTTATAATCCAACAAAGCTTTGTTGGATTATTTTTTATCTATAAATTGAATATTTGGAGAACACGATGCAAAAAAAATGGCTTCCTATTTTATTGTTTGCACCTTTGATGCAGAGCAATTATGCATTAGCTGATCAAGCAATGAAAAAAGAATTGGATTATAAAGCACTCGGTGAAGTATTATTTTTTGATAAATCTATTTCTTTTAATAAAACACAAAGCTGTTCAACCTGCCATAGCCCGGATACCGCCTTTGTGGATCAACGTAAGAATTCCGCAAATCAAATGGTCTCAGAAGGGGATAATCCGCATCTTCATGGTAATCGTAATGCCAATACGGCGCTTTATGCGATGTTCTCTCCGGATTTTCATTTTGATAAAAAAATTAAAGATTATGTAGGCGGGCAATTCTGGGATGGTCGTGCGAAAGATTTAGCCGAGCAAGCAGGTGGGCCACCAGTAAACCCAGTAGAAATGGGCATGCCGGATAAGAAAGCCATTGTTGAACGATTAAAAGCGGATCCTACCTATTACAAGCCAATTACAGATCTTTATGGTGAAAGTATTTGGGCAGATACTGACAAGATTTATGCCATCATGGAAAAAGCCATTGGCGAGTTCGAAAAACAGGAATTATTTGCGCCATTCTCTTCAAAATATGATCGCGCTTTAAAAGGTGAAGCAGAATTGACCGCACTTGAAGCCGAAGGTAAGGCATTATTTTTTGATAAAACACGAACAAACTGTAGTAACTGCCACCAATCAAGTGAAGCGAATTCAGCAAAAGAAACCTTTACGAATTATCGCTATTACAATATCGGCGTACCAAGTAATCAAGAATTAATTAAGCACAATAAATTAGCTGCAGATTTTGTAGATAATGGACTATTGGATAATCCGATGGTGAAAGGTGATGAAAAGCAAAAAGGTAAATTTAAAGTACCAACTTTGCGTAACATTGCTGTCACTGCGCCTTATATGCATAACGGTGTTTTCCGCGATTTAAAAACCGTTTTACTATTTAAAGACAGTTTCAATAATCCTAATCGTAAAGTGAATCCTGAAACAGGGAAAGCCTGGGATAAAGCCGAATATGCTCAAACCATTAATCCTGATGTTTTAAAAGCAAAACCGCTAACAGATGAAGAGATTAATGCGTTAGAGGCATTCTTAAAAACATTAACTGACGAAGCTTACGAAGAATAATTAAACGTCTGAGTTGAATTTAGCAATCGTTTTCGCTACTATACGTAGCGATAATTATTATCATTTAAATTGTTTAATTTTACTCAGGAGATTTTTCTTATGAAAAGACGTTTTTCAACTTTAGCGATTGCCACTATTCTTGGTTTAAGTGCAGGTTTTGCCAATGCTGATCCCGTGAAAGTAAAAGATATACTTGATCGTGAAGTCACTGTAGATTTACCGGCAAAACGCGTGGTACTTGGTTTCTATTACCAAGATTATATGGCAGTTGGTGGTGATAAAGCGTTAGATAACGTTGTCGGTTTTTCTAAGAAAGTATGGTCTTCTTGGGCACCAGCTAGCTGGGAGTTATTTAGTAAAGCTGTGCCAAAATTGAATCAACTAGATGATGTGGGTGAAGTAGAGGAGGGCACATTCTCTGTGGAAAAAGTGCTTTCATTAAAACCTGATCTTTTAGTCTTAGCTGATTGGCAGTACGAAATGCTAGGATCTGATTTAGATGCTATCAATGAAGCGGGTATTCCAATTGTTGTATTAGATTACAATGCTCAAACCTTAGATAAGCACATTAAATCTACTGAAATTATTGGCGAATTAACCGGTCAGAAAGATCGCGCAGCAAAAATTGCGAAAGAATACAAAGACATTGTTGAACATATCCAGACTACGGTTAAAAATGCAAAATTAGCAAAACAACCGAAAGTGTATGTAGAGTTCGGTCGTGGTGGCCCTGCTGAACAAGGGATGACATTCTTCTCAAGCATGTGGGGCTCTATGATTAGCCTTGTAGGCGCAGAAAACGTTGCTCCTGCAGAAATTGGTAAATGGGGTACATTAGCTGCTGAAAAAGTATTAGCCGCGAAACCAGATGCGATTATTATTACAGGCCGTGAAACTGAATTGAAGAAAAATCAAGACGGTATGGTAATGGGCTTTGGTATTGAAAAAGCGGAAGCAGAACGTCGTTTAAACGCATTTAAACATCGTGCAGGTTGGGCTGAATTACCGGCAGTGAAAAACAACCGTGTTTACGCAGCCTATCATGCGAACTCTCGTACTCTATCAGACAGTGCTTCAGTTCAGTTTGTAGCTAAAGCCGCTTATCCTGATCTGTTTAAAGATTTAGATCCGCAACAAACTTACTTAAACTTCTATAAAAACTACTTACCGGTTACCCCGGAAGGTACGATTTATCTTTTCCCTGAAACCAAATAAAGGAAACGTTAATTAATGAAAAACAATTCTGTTGTAGCAGATATTGTGGCTAACCAGCGTAAGCTTGAACGCAAACGCTGGTTTGTTATTTTATCTTTTCTTGTGATTGGCGTGGTCAGTCTTATTCTCGACGTGATGACAGGCCCAGCGATGCTATCGGTATCTGAAGTTGTGAATGCGTTATTCGGTATCGGTGAAGTCGATAAAATGACTAACAATATTGTGCATAATTTACGTTTACCGATGGCAGTGATGGCGCTTGTAGTCGGGGCAACACTGGCTGTAGGTGGGGCAGAGATCCAAACCTTATTAAATAACCCTATGGCAAGTCCTTATACATTAGGACTCGCTGCAGCAGCAGGTTTTGGGGCTTCTGTTGTGATTGCTTTCGGAAGTTTTGGTTTACCGGTACAAATTGCAGTGCCAATTGGTGCGTTTGTCATGACCATGCTCGCGTCTGGGATTCTTTTCTTGTTTGCGTCTAAACGTCGTTTTAATTCTGAAATGCTCGTACTGGTAGGGATTGCATTGCTCTTTATTTTCCAATCCTTACTTTCATTAGTACAATTTATTTCAGCTCCCGAAGTCTCGCAACAAATTCTGTTTTGGCTATTCGGTAGCTTAAATAAAGCCACGTGGCAAAGTTTAATCATCATTATTGTCGTCACCACAATTTGTGTCGCATTACTTTCCAAAGAGCTTTGGAAATTGACCGCACTTCGTTTAGGTGAAGATCGTGCAGCGAGCCTTGGCATCAATTTGCAAGTATTACGTATTAAGGTTTTAGTTCTTGTCGCTATGATGACGGCGACAGCAATCAGTTTTGTGGGCGTGATTGGCTTTATCGGCCTAGTTGCACCACATGTTGCTCGAATGTTACTTGGTGAAGATCAACGTTTCTTCTTACCGGGCGCAATGTTAGTTGGAGCCGCATTTTTATCCCTTTCTTCTGTATTGTCCAAAGTTATTATCCCTGGCGCATTGTTCCCAGTGGGGATTGTTACCTCGTTTATTGGGGTGCCTTTCTTCTTTTGGATTATTTTAAATAACAAGAGGGGACAATAATGTTAGAATTAAAGAATCTTACGGTAAAACGAGGTGATCTCACCGTTGCTGATCACATTAATGTCCGTTTTGAAGAAGGTAAAGTTTACACGGTGCTTGGGCCAAACGGCACGGGAAAATCCTCCATGCTGAAAACCATTTTTGGTGAATTACCACATGAAGGAATGATTACCTATCAAGGCAAACAGCTAGAACGGACGAAGTTAGCAGATTGGCGTAAACCAATTGGTTATATGCCTCAAGATAGCCGAGTAGATGCAAGCTTGACCGCACTTGAAGTTGTCCTTTTGGGACGAATGGATAGTCTAACGATGCGAGTAAGCGATGAGCTTCTCACTGAAGCAGCAAGTATTATGGCACAATTAGGCATTGGTCATTTAGCCCATCGTGATATTCTGAATCTCAGTGGTGGACAACGTCAAATGGTGATGTTTGCTCAGGTTTTATTACGTGAGCCACAGATTTTAATGTTGGACGAGCCGGTTAGTGCGTTAGATATGCATCATCAGCTTAATCTATTAGAAGAAGTTTACACCTATACGAAACAGAAAAATCTGATTACTATAATGGTATTACATGATTTAAGTCTTGCCGCTCAATTTTCAGATGAGTTGATTTTACTTGGTGAAGGTAAAGTACAAGGCGTGGGCGATGCGCATCATGTTTTACAAGTAGAAACCATTAATCGTTTATATCGTGTAAACGTTGAATTATTACAATGTAGCGCAGGTTTGCCGGTGGTTCGTCCACAACGTAAATCAGCACATTCTTAAGAAGGAAATGAAAATGAAGAAAATCGCACTTGCAGCATTATTAGGTTTAAGTTTTGCTGCTCAAGCCGCTCATCATGACATCAAAATGTTGAATTCAAACAGTGAAGGCTCAATGGTTTTTGAACCAGGTTATTTAAAAGTACAACCAGGTGATACGGTGACATTTCGTGCAGAAAATAAAAGTCACTTTGTGCACAGCAAAGCAATTCCTGAAGGCGCACAAAAATTCCAATCTGAAGAAGATCAGGAACTCACGATCACTTTAGATAAAGAAGGTGTTTATGTTTATACTTGCCCAGTACACCGTTCAATGAATATGAATGGTGTGATTCAAGTGGGTGATAATCTACCAAACAAAGAACAAGCAGAGAAAGTGGTGAAAGACCTTGAGAAGAAATCTATGACGAACAAAGGTCGTCTTGAAAAATATTTTGCTCAAGTAAAATAATTATTGAAATCGATGCGCCAGTTTAATGATTGGCGCATCTTCTTTATGCTTAAACCAGTCATTATTTACCATGCTTACGATTACCACTTGCAAAACTTATCCTTCAGCCCCTCAAAATCTTATTCCGGTACAAACACAACTTTCTAATCAAGGTATTCCTACTCAATTTTTACCTTGGCAAGAAACATTACAGAGTCAGTTTATTCTGCCTTTAGCGGCATGGGATTATGCGAATTTCTATGATGAATTTACTCAATGGATTAAACAGCATAAGAATGCATTCATCAATCCTGCGGAATTAATGTTATGGAATAGCCATAAAGGCTATCTATGTGATTTGCAGAAGTTGGGTGTCAATGTTATCCCAACCCTTATTTGTTCACCAAAAACATCTGAAATTTTGACCGCACTTGAAAGCCAAGATTGGCCTGAATTTGTCATTAAACCTGCTGTAGGGCAGAGTGGTAATTTGGTAACAAAACTCAAACAAGGTGAAGTATTGCCTGATCTTTCTGCCTATGGTGAGCAAGTTGTGTTACAGCCCTTTATTCCTGAAGTGGCGACAAATGGTGAAACTAGTCTGATTTTTTTCAATGGTGTATTTAGTCATGCTATTCGCCGACAGCCACCTCAAAATGAATGGCGAGCAAATTCACAATATAAAGTTGAAATTATCCCTGTTGAGGTTGATGGTTATATTATTGAAACAGCATGCCATGTTTTACATAAATTGCCAGAAATGCCTGTCTATGCACGAGTAGATGGAACAATCATTGACAATACATTTTTATTGAATGAATTAGAGTTGATTGAACCTGCGTTATATTTAGATCGTTGGGAAGGAGCAACAGAGAGATTTGTGGATGTGTTAAAAAGTAGAATACTAAAATAAGAGAATAAAAAAACCTTACTTGTTACAGTAAGGTTTTTTTCATCTTTAACGATTAATTATTTTGCAGCTGGAGCAGCTGGTGCTGCAGGTGCAAATTTTTGTGCTAAATCAGCACCGTCTTTTTGTAATTTAGCTACTGCAGCTTGTAGTTTTTCAACTTTAGCTTGGTAAGCTTTAGTTTGTTCTTCAGTTGGCGCTTTAGTTGCTAAGTTTAATTGATCAACTAATAATTCGCTCGATAATGAAAGCACTTCTTTATTTTGATCTTTAATGCTTTTCACTGAAGGTGCTGTAATATCTAATTTATCTAAGCTTGCGATAGTATCTTCAACAGTTTTGTTGAAAGTTTTGATTGCTTCTTCAATTTTCTTCTCATCTTTTGCTTGAACCGCAGCAGTTAAATCAGATTGAAGTTTTTGTTGTGCAGCCATTTGAGCTTGAGCTTGGCTTGCATTCCATTCAAGTAATTTGTTGTAGTCAGCTTGCTCTTGAGCTGGAGTTGCTTCAGCTGGTTTAGCCGCTTCAGCCGGTTTTGCTGCTTCTTGTTTAGCTTCTGGAGCTGGCTGAGTTGTTTCAGGTTTTGCCGGAGCTGGTTTATCTGCTGGTTTATCACAAGCAGTTAAGAATAATGCAAATAATGCAGTTGCACTGATTTTAGTAAATTTGTTCATAAACAATCCTTTATTGATATATAAAAATTTCTTAGCTTATAAAAACTAAGCCCCTTCTAAGACCTTATATTTTAAAATTAGTTTAAAAAAATTTCAAAAACTATTTTAATGTTTGAATATATTCACTTAAATTATGAATGTCTTGCTCACTTAAACGTTGTTTTGCGGGGCTTCCTGCGCTAGGAATATTTCCTGCTTTTCGTTCTGAAAGTGCGGTTGAAATTTCTTCTGGTTTTAGCTGATTAATAATTTTTGATTCACCCATAGCTGGTTTGTCGCCTTGTTTCCCATGACAAGTTGCACAAGAGCGTTTATATACCTTTTCAGCTTTCACTAAGTCAGCTTCGGCAGAAAGCGCAGGGGGGACAAATAAAAAACCTAAAACGGGTAAAAGTGTAGAGAGTAAGTAAATTCGTTTTTTCATTTTGGCTAGCCTTTAAATAATTTATCTAAATCTTCTGAGGGAATCGCACCTTCATATTTAGCCTGAATATTGCCTTCAGGTGTGATCACAAAACTTGTTGGCGTGCCGATAAGCTGATAGCGTTCAGCAGTAATTTTTAATTGGTCTTTAATAACCGGCAGTGTAAGCTGACGTTTGGCGACCACGGCTTTAGTATCCACTTTATCCCCATCTACGTTAATAGCGATAAGCTGAACTTTATTTGGATTAGCTTCGGCCAATTTTTCGAATTGTTTTAATTCTGCGACACATCGTCCACAGGTTTCAGACCAGAATGTCAGTAAGCGAGTGCCTTTCCAATCATCAAGTTTCACTTCTTTCCCTTGTAAATCATAGGCAGCGATGTCTGGAGCTTTTTGACCAATCGCAGCGACTTCGTCTTTACAAGAAACACTGCCGAAAATGACCGCACTTATCGCGAGTAGTTTTATGAATTTATTTTTCATGAATTTCCTCTTTTACAAATTTTCCGTGATGGAGATAAATAACACGATCGGTTAACTCACCCAATTCTGGATTGTGTGTAACCATTACAATGGTTCTACCTTGGCGATTTAACTCTTGTAGTAAATCCAGTACAAGCGCTTCATTTTTTTCGTCGAGGTTACCCGTAGGTTCATCGGCAAAAATAACGGGTGGTTGGTTTACCAATGCACGAGCAATGCATACCCGTTGTTGTTCCCCTCCAGAAAGTTGGCTTGGACGGTGATCAATACGATGACCTAATCCCACTTGTTCAAGCACCGCTTTAGCCGCTGCTTCATCAATTACACTGTGGTAGTGCTGTGCGAGCATCACATTTTCAAGTGCGGTCAAATAAGGAATTAAATGGAATTGTTGGAAGACTAGACCAATTTTTTCCGCTCGGAAACGTTGGCGACCCACTTCATCCAGTTGTGCCGCATCGACACCGTCTAAAATCACTTTACCTTCACTGGCGGTATCTAAGCCAGTCAGAATATTCATGAGTGTGGTTTTACCCGAACCCGATGCTCCCATGATTGCAATAAACTCACCTTGGCGAATTTGAATATTAATATCTTCTAAAGCAGTGACTTGCCCGAATCGTTTATATAAATGTTGCGTTTCAATCACAAATTCACTCATTTTATTCCCCTTTTAACACATTTGCGGTTTGAATATTTAAAGCTCGTTTGGTTGGTACAATCACCGCAATAAAGGCAACCAATAACGATAAGACGATAGTAATTGGAATAACCGGCAGACGCATATCAATATAAGATTTGAATACGGTTAATCCAAGTAATTGTGCCAAGATGTAGCCGAGAATCAGGCCCGCGACAATTGCACAGAGTGCAATGATCAGAATTTCGGTACTAATTTGCTTAATGATGTCACTTTGTTTTGCACCTAAGGCTTTTTGCAGTGCAAATTCTTTTGCTCGCTCACCAACAATAGCAATTAACGTAGTGTTCACACAAAGGGTGGCGAGAATCAAAATGACCAATGAGATTAAGCCCATCAATCCTTTAATTTTATCTAAAATTTGCCCTTCAGAAGCTGAGACTTTTCGAATTGGGCGGGCAGTTAGATCGGGTTGGCTTTGCATAATATCCTGCGCAAATTGTGCGACGTTACCTTGTTCATTTTTGACATTGAGCAAGGCGTTGTTTGCCAATCCTTCTTTATCCAACCAACTTTGTGCAAATTCTAAGCTGACGATTAACATGTTATCTGTGGCATCGCCCGCCTCAACTACCGCTTTAATCGTGAATTCATGTTTTTCAACCGCATTTTTAGACAGAGTTAATTTACTTCCAACACTTAAATTGAGGCGTTCAGCTAAGGTTTTACCAATCATGGCATTGCGATCGTCAAAATTGACATTAATAGCTGCCCCGGTAATTTGCCAATAAGGCGCGAGAACACGCATATCTTCAAACCACACGCCCATAATGACGATTTTTTCTAAATCACTTCGCGCAACACCGTATAAATAAGGGCTGGCTGCTGTGATGAAATTATCCGGTGCATGATGAAGAATTTGCTTTAATTGGCGCTCTTTCATCAAACCACCATTAGCCGCACCAATATAAAAGTTCGCCCCAAAAGTACGGAGCTCTTGGCTCATTTTGGTATTAATATCAAAATATACCGCTGCCATTGCGGTTACAATAGATGCTCCGACAGTCAGCGCAGAGAAGATAATAAATACCCGCTGTAAACGTAGGCGTAATGCTTGGAAGATTAAACGCCAAAACATACTTTTATTGGCGGCCATACAGCACCTCCACAGGGTAAAGTTTGGCAATACGATGGGCTGGGAACCAAGTGCCCACCACAGCAATTAAAATAGACAGCATCAATACGCAAGGGATGACAATCCAAGCGAAACTCAGTGGTACGCCAAATAGCGCTGAACCAATAAATCTTGCTAAGCCCCAACCTGCAATACAACCAAGCGAACCACCAATTAAGGCACTGATAATGGCTTCACAATAAAATAATAAGGCAATTTGCCATTGATAGGCGCCTAAGGCTTTCATCAAACCAATTTCTTTTGAGCGTTCAATGATCCCTGTACTCATTAATGAGGCAATCCCCATGGCTGCTGCGATTAAAGCGGCGAGAGTAACAACAGCAAGCAATAATTGGATTTTACCAATGACGACGCCTTCTGACGCGGCAACCTGCCAAATTGGGCGAACAATGGCACCAGAGATAGCTTCTTCTAACTGATGTGAAATAGACGAAACATAAGCCGTACAATACCAACGATCGTACTCTTCAGCATCCAATGCATCGGTATTGGCACGTGCTTTGCGAGAAAGATCATTTTCCGGAACAGTAAGCGCAGACACTTTAACCGCTTGAATTTTTCCTTCTAAACCTAGTAATTTTTGCACGGCATTGAGTGGCATGACTAATTGATTATCTTCAGCGCCCCCAGTAGATAAAATCCCGGTAATTTCAACCGCACTTTGATTGTCAAGTTCATCATTTTTATAGTGAAGCTGGATTTTGTCACCTTGTTTTAGGCCAGTTCGTTGTGCTAATTGTTCACCAATGAGCGCAGGAATAAATTCACCTTCAGGCGTTTCAAGGTCGTTGACCCATTCCCCTTCAACATGCCAATAAGGACTAATAATTTTTTGCCCCGTATGGAAATCATCTTCATCTGGTACAGGAATGTTGTGATCGAAAAATGTACCAAGCACATTAATTTGTTCAAGTGCAGTCGATTTTTCATGCGTTTTTGCAGAAAGAATTTCTGCTTTTACATTTGCACTTAACAATGGAGCGAATCCCACGATGTTATTTCGCCAAAAAATATCTTTAATATTCGGCAGTTCTTTTTCATCAAGGAAATCTTGGCTGCTTAAATCAGTGTTATGACTGAGTTCGCCAGGCAAGGCTGCATTGCTTGCAGGTTCAACCAAAATATTAGCACCATAAGATTTCAGCTCTTTCGCCATCTTATCGCCAATATCAATGGATACCGCCAAGAGTGCAGAGACTAAGCCAGCCGCTAAGAAAATAGTAATAACGGCCAACAGTTTACGTTTAATGCTAAAACGCCAAGATTGGAATAACATTCTTGCTAGCATTATTCCCCCTTACCTAAATATTTTTCAGGGTTATCACGGAATAAATCAAGATTTTTCTCGCTTTCAAAGAAGTAAGTCTTACCTTCGTAATTATATTTGTGCTCCGTTTTAGTGTTTTTCATTTGGGTGCCACTAATCGGATCTTTTACATCGATTTCAACAATCGTGCTAAATAAATTCAGCCCTTCTTCTAAGCCGGTTCGATTAATGAGAATTTCAGTCTCAGTTTGTTGCCAATCTTCAATCGGTACAGGATTACAGCCACCCGGTTTACCAATAGATGGAATAAACATATGTACGCCGCAGCCCACGCAAACGACCTGGTTACCTTCCATCACATAGCCTTGGTCGCCACAAAGCAAGCAGGCATCAAATACTGCTGCTAGACTTAATTTATCCGGTTGACGATTAATGACAAAGAAACGCACGGCTTTACCGTCATCAGCAATCCAGACAAAACGGTGTAATTTACCATCTTTCACTTGCTCAATCGGAATATGAACTTGTTGCTTTTCATCTAAAGTCAGAGGAATTGCTTCTGAAAGTTGTGGTGGACGAGAAGCAATTTGTTCCCAATAAAGTTGTGTAGCAAAAATAATTGCTAAAGCTAAATAGCCCCATCCAAGTAAGCGAGAGGAGTTACGCAATGCGGCTAATTTTTGGCGTTTTTCAATGGGTTCTTGTGTGACATTAACTTGTTGCTTGCGTGATAAATGAATTTTGCCGTAAAAGATAGCAAGTACAACTAAGAGCAATGCTGTACAGATATAATTTAACCAGCGAGTGATTTCGCCTGATTTCGCAACAAAACTTAAACGAGGCTTGGTAAGCTCAATCACCTGAAGTTTCATTAAAATTAATAAGACTTCACCGATAAGTGGAACAAGCAAGCAAACTAAGAGAAGGCTAATGGCACCTTTTAAAAGTGCGGTTGATTTTTGTTGTGTTTTTACCGCTTGTTTTAGAAGTAAATAGATCCAGCCTTGTAAGCATAAACAAAAAACAAAGGCAAAAATGACCGCACTTATATGTAAGATCGAATCGGTATTGATAACATCAGTAGAAACGAGGGCAGTAATGTTAGGATCTTTTGCCCAGAAACTGCCCGCAATGAGCATTAACACGGTTTGCCAAAAGGCAGGTAAGCGACCTTTGCCGAAAATTAAACATAAGGCAAAGATAATCAATAGCGCCAATATTACCGCATTGACGATTAAATTGGTTATTTGTCCCGCAGGTAAACTAAGGCGAAGTGCGATACCGGCAATAAAACCGAATAGGCTAAGCCAAATTATTTTTTTTGCACTTACAGTGGATTGTTTACTGTGATAAACACCGAGCAATAATGAAAAAGGTAAAAGTGCTTGAAGCAGGAAAGTAAAAAAATAATTCATAGTTTGACCATTTAATAGGATAAAACAGACAATATGTTAAGGTTAAATGAAATGCTATTGCCTTCCCCTGACAAACAAGGGAAGGCAAGTCGGTAAAATCAAGATTTACCTGAGATTATTTGATGCCAGTGAATTTGAATTCATAGCTTACATCAAATGGTTTCCACCAACGACCTACACCCGTTTCAGAGTCGGTATGACGGTGCATACCTGCTTTTGATGGAGGGTCGATGTGGTAAGTTAATTTATAGTTACCCACGCCCATCATTTTCACGTTTGCACCGTAGTGAGGGCCGTCACCTGCTACCATTGGCATGAAAGTACCTTCTTGTTTTTCGCCAGTATCAGTATTCACTAAAGTATAGTTGATGGTTAAGTAAGGCATCCATTCACCATCACCAAAGCCATTTTTGTTACCTTTTACTGCATGGATATCCGCTTCTAAGTGGATATCTGATTTCGCAGCAGGTAAACCCATGCCACGTGGTTCCATATCGATTGGTTTGAGATAAACCGCTGCAATTTCCATTTCATTCATGGTAACCGCTTCACCGATTGGGTACTCTTGGAATGCGTTTGCAGTAGACGCGGTAAAAATACCCGCAAATAATGCTGTTGCTAAAAGTGCTTTTTTCATTGTTTTTCTCCTAAAGGATTGTTGGGTATTACGCGGCTTTTTTGCTTTGATATTTCATAATAAACAGAGCAAATACGGCTGCGATGAGTAAGATTGCTTGTGGAATTAGGGTTTCCATATAAGGATAAATACCTAACCACGAAATTTCAGGCACACCGCTAATCAGCGTTGGCTCGAAAAGTTTGCCTTCAATGAGTTCTAAAACAGATTTACCGGCGAATACAAAGGCCATTAAATACATGAAAGAACCCGTGAACATAAAGAATGGTTTAAGCGGTAATTTCACGACGGTATAACGCATCACGAAGTAGCAAATGGTGAGAATAATTGCGCCGACAATGATACCTGCGAAAAGGTAGATAAAACTGACCGCACTTTTCGCATCACCCACGAGGGCATAGTAGAACAATACCGTTTCCGCCCCTTCACGATATACGGCTAAGAAGCTGGTAAGCCATAAGCCAATGAGTGAGCCTGTAGTGAGGGCAGTAGAGAGTTTACCTTCTAAATAACGTTTCCAGTTTTGAGCTTCGACTTTAGACAATAGCCAGTAACTCATCATAAACAGCATGACTACAGCAAAAATCATCGTAAAGCCTTCGAGCAATTCGCGGTTTTGACCTGAATTTTCAAAGATAAGCTGGAAGATAAATGCGGTAATCACACTGGCAATTAATGCCACATAAACAGACTGACGGATAACCGGCAATTTATCTTGGTGATTATTTTTAATTAAGTAAGTCACAATAGCCGCAACAATTAATAAGGCTTCTAAACCTTCACGAAGAATGATTAAAAGGCTATATAAGAACATAGACCAATCGCTTTGTTCTTCACCCTGTAACATTTCAACTGCTTTAGTTAAATTCTGGTTTAGACCATCTGCTTGAGCTTGTAATTTATCGCCTTGATCAGCTTTCATTAAACTGACGAGACGAGTAAAGTAGCCTTCAAGTTCCGCTTTAAAGTTACTATCACGAGAGCCCACTTTGTTTTCCATTCCTGTACTTTCAAACACGTCGAAATAGGTGTCTTGTACGGAAAGAATTGCTTTTTTGCTTTCACCTTGTTGATAGAGCGTAATAGCTTGTTGAATACGTTGGTTGATCTCTTGTTTAATTTTATTCCAATCTTGCTCTTGTTGATTATCTGTTGCTTGCTGTGCTGCATTGGATTGAACATTTTGTTCTTCACGTGTCGTTGGCAGGTTAGGCAAGTTTTCTTCAATATCTTGTAATAATTGCGTACTTTGATAGCCAATTTCTGTGATTTGATCGGCTTGTTCACTTAAACGAATGATGTTGTAAAACTGTTGATTAATCGCTGCTGAAGTTTCTGCAGAGCGATTTTGGCGAATGGACATTTCCATTTCTGAATTTTTATAGCCATCGTACTGCGCTTGCTGGAACAATTTTTTGGCGTTATCGAGATCACCATTTTGATACGCTTCAAGCCCTTGAGCGAGCAAATCATCAATGGTTTTAAAACTTTGTTGCCAATAAGGGGCGATCTCTTGATTATCATAAACACCATGTTGACCATCGGCATTGAGCTGATGACCTTCAATCAATGATGGCAACACTTCTTGTAATTCTTTTTTGAGCTGATCGATTTTAGCCTGAATCTCTTGTTGTGAACTGCCTTCACCGATCATTTTACGGATCTCGCCAAAAGTCGCTTCCATTTGGTAGCTTTTTTGTGCTGAGAAATTGATACGAATTGGACCTTCTAGATTTTCAAAGACTTCAAAATAAGCCATTTGCACTTCAGTACGGGCATCATCTGTATTGCCTTGTTGGATAAGTTGAGACGTTTTATCTAAGCGAGCCGTAATATCATCAACCCATTGTTGATAGTTATCTTGTGCAAGGAGTGAAGAAGAAAAGGCGAGTGAAAAAATTAAAAAGAAAAATCGAATAGAACGGAATAGCATCGTCTATTTACCTCATTACCTTAAATGAAATTAATTCCTATTTATAATTATCCTTTGATATCAGTGAAATGACAATAAATAATTCTAATTTTTGTGATGGAGATCAAAAAATTCACAAGAGGTGGAAATCCTAGACGGTTATTTTATGCTCAAAAGAATAAAGCGCCCTTGTTAGGCGCTTTATGGAGATATAAAAGTGCGGTCAAAAATAAGCAAGTTTATTGAGCGGGTGCTGCTTCTTCAACAGGCGCTTTATTATCTAACACATCCCATACACTTTCTTGTTTTGGTGATTCTGGTTGTTCAGGTTGTGGAGATTGCGTAGTTTGTGCAGCGGTAGCAGTCGCCGTACTCGTTGTTTGCGCAGACGCACAGAAGTTTTGATCTTTATTTGCCCAAACTGGAATTGTTCGATTACTACCACAGCTCCAACTGCCATAAGCATTGATGCCAACCCATTTAATCGTAGAAGGTTGTCCGAGTTTCAGTTTTTCAATAACCACACGGTTTAAATAATCTTTATAGATTTGTAATGCACCTGAGGCACCAGTTAATTTGGTTTCACCGTTATCATCACGACCTAGCCAAATGGTGCTAACATTTTTACCATCAATACCCACAAACCACGTATCACGGGCATCATTGGTCGTTCCTGTTTTACCCGCAAGACGAAGATCGGCATAATCATTTTGTAAGCTACGCGCAGTACCACGTTCTACGGTTTGTTGCATCGCATACAAGGTTTGATAAGCGGCTTCTCTCGGCACCACTTGATCCGGTACCGTATTGTGTTCGTAAATAATATTTCCTTGACGATCAGCAATGCTTTGAATGGTACTTAACTCAATTTTGCCACCTTGATTTGCAATGGTTTGATAGAGTTTGGTCACATCATAAGGTGAAATACTGTAAGAGCCGAGCAAGGTTGCAGGCACTTTTGGAATAGCAACATTATCCCATCCCATGGCTTTTTGTGTATCAATCACTTTGCTTAAGCCAACTTTCATCCCAATATTTACCGTTGGAATATTTAGCGAGCGAGCAAGGGCATCCATCAACATCACTGAACCGCTATATTTGCGATCGTAGTTACGAGGTTGCCAAGGTTGGCTACCTTTAACATAAATTGTGATTGGTTGGTTTTGAATTGGTGTATTTAAACGGAATTGTTCCGGATTCATCAGTGCGGTCAAATAAATGGATGGTTTTACTAAAGAACCAATTTGACGTTTTGACATTAAGGCACGGTTAAATCCGGCATATTCTGTTTGTAATCCACCGACAACCGCACGTATTTCACCTAAGTGATAATCCGCGACAATCATTGCACCTTCTAAATGTGGATTTTTAGTTTGTACTTGCAATTGATTGACCGTATTCACCACGGCATTTTCAGCTTGTTCCTGTTGTTTTAAATCCATGGTGGAAAAAATGCGTGCACCAAGTAGTGCAGAGGTTTTATTTTCCCCTAATTGACGGCGAAGATCTGCTTGCAATGTTTGGATGAAAGCAGGGTATTTACGTGAAATTTGTCCTTTTGCTTGTACACCTAATGGACGTTTACTCAACATGTCATAAAGCTCATCCCCAATCATTTGGTGATCAAGCATCAGTTTTAACACCACATTTCGGCGATCGAGTGCATATTGTGGATTTCGCCATGGATTATAAAGGGATGGGCCTTTCACCATGCCAACTAAAAGGGCAATTTGGTCTAGGCTAATTTCACGGATAGAGCGACCAAAATAGAATTGGCTCGCCAGTGCAAAACCATGAATTTGAATATCACCATTTTGACCAAGGTAAATCTCGTTAAGATAGGTTTCTAAGATACGGTTTTTATCATATCGCCAATCTAATACTAATGACATCAACGCTTCATTGGCTTTACGTGTAATAGAACGTTCGCTCGATAAGAACAAGTTTTTAACTAGTTGCTGAGTCAGTGTACTGCCGCCTTGAACTGTTTGGCCCGCTCTAATATTGGCAACCATTGCACGCATAATGCCAATAGGGTTAATCCCGTTATGATCGTAAAAACGGCGATCCTCTGTGAGTAATAAGGCATCGATGAGTAAACGAGGGTATTGCTGTAACGGAATGGCTAAACGATCTTCATTATCTGATTCCAACATGGCAATTAATTTAGGCGCAAGACGGAATTCATCAACCGCTTTTACGTTGACTAAGTCTTCAATACGAGAAAGTTTGTTATCGGTAAAACGTAAACGCAATACACGTTGAGGTTCAGGTTTGTCAGGATAAGGGAATGCGCGACGAAGTAATACAATGGTATCCTCTTCGAGTTTAAAATCACCCGGTGCCGCAATCATTGTGGTTTGACGGTATTCGTTATCCAATAAGATTTGAATGACTTCATCAAAAGAAAGGTTGTCAGACAGTTTTACGCTTTCTAAACGACTATACACTTCTGCCGGTAAACGCCAAATTTGGCCATCCATTTTTGAGCGAATTTGCCAGTCTAAATAGCCACCATAAAATACAGCAAGTGTCCCTAAAGTAAAGGCTGCTTTAGCTAAAAAGATTTTACAAGAACGGCGCTTGTCTGGCGCTTGTGTTTCTTGTTGTTCAGGTGAGGTGTTTTCCGTTTCCGACATAATAGTTAGCTTCAGAGAATGAGGTTAAGCAATAAATTCAAAATAGGCATTAAGAAAATGGATGAAGTCTGTTGTACCACAGAAGGCGATACTTTCTTCATCATAATAATGGAAGTCGTCTTCTAAAATGTCATCTGTTTCAATCGCAAGATTATTGGCGCGAATCATCACTTCATCGGTATTGATAAAAAGCGTGTATTCAGAACCAATCAGTGTGACTTCATCATTATTTTTAATCTGCTCACAGGCAGAAAGTGCGGTCAAAAACGCTTGAGGATTTGACCGCACTTCTGAATTAAACCAATTGGCTAGCGCAATGTGTTCCATTGAACATTTGGCGTGCACATTGCCTAGATAATGGGTAAATTGAAAATCCATGTTAGATGCTGAATGACGAACCGCAACCACAGGTACTGGTTGCATTTGGATTGTTCACCACAAAACGAGAACCTTCCAAGCCTTCAGTGTAATCCACGGTGCCGCCAATTAAGTATTGTAAACTCATTGGGTCAATCACTAATTGCACACCTGCTTTTTCAATGGTTAGGTCACCTTCATTGACTTTATCGTCAAAGGTGAAACCGTATTGGAAACCGCTGCAACCGCCACCAGTAATATAAACGCGTAATTTTAGTTCGTTGTTTTCTTCTTCGCTAATTAAACTTTTTACTTTATTGGCTGCCGCATCAGTAAAAGTTAGCGGCACGGCCATATCTAAATCTGACATATCTCTATCCCCACTTTCCTAAAAATAATCCTTGTATTATCTAATAACCTGTTAATTCATTCAAGATTTTTCACGGAATTAGTGCTATTATATGCGAATAAATCAGAATTAAATAAGGAGAAATAATGGGCATTCCATTAAGAACTGAAGAAGAAATTGTTAAGTTACGTGAAGCGTGTAAATTAGCGTCAGATGTCTTGGTCATGATCGAACCTTATGTCAAAGAAGGGGTGACCACAGGTGAATTGGATCGCATTTGTCACGATTATATGGTGAACGTACAAAAAGTGATTCCAGCCTGCTTAAATTATCATGGTTTTCCGAAAGCAACCTGTATTTCTATAAATGAAGTGGTTTGCCATGGTATTCCAAGCGACGATAAAAAATTAAAACGTGGTGATATTGTCAATATTGATGTGACTGTAATAAAAGACGGTTATTTCGGTGATAATTCGAAGATGTATGTCGTGGGTGAAACCAATATTCGTAGCCAAAAATTGGTGGAAGCGGCACAAGAAGCACTTTATGTGGGATTACGTACGGTTAAGCCGGGTATTCGTTTAAACGAAATTGGTAAAGCGGTTCAAAAATATACCGAAAGCCAAGGCTTCAGCGTGGTGCGTGAGTACTGTGGTCACGGCGTGGGAACTGAATTCCACTGTGAACCGCAAGTTTTACACTATTATGCTGATGACGGCGGTGTGATTTTAAAACCGGGTATGGTATTCACTATTGAACCTATGATTAATGCGGGTAAGAAAGAAGTGCGCATTATGGGTGATGGTTGGACGGTAAAAACCAAAGACCGTAGCCATTCAGCGCAATATGAACACCAAATTGTCGTGACAGAAACAGGTTGTGAAGTCATGACAATCCGCGATGAAGAAATTGCGGAAGGCAGAATTCAACGTATAATGAATAATCTTTAAGTTCAGCTAAAAGCCTACGATAGTGGGCTTTTTTTATAATTGTTTTGTTTGTGGAATACCTATGCTTTTTCCTTATCATTTCGACTCTCCACTCACGCTAAGTGCGGTCAAAATTCAGCGTGAAAATTTAAAGGAATTTGAACGTCAGCATATCGATGATTATTCTGTTTTTGAGCTGATTGCTAACCGAACACAGTTTTGTGATGATTTGTTAAAACAGCTTTGGCAGCAATTTGAATTAGATAAAGCTCATCTCACCTTAATTGCGGTAGGTGGTTATGGCAGACAAGAAATGTTTCCTTTATCTGATTTGGATGTTCTTGTTCTTTCAAAAGAAGAAAAAGAGCCTGAAACGGAAGAAAAAATTGCTCAGTTTGTGCAGTTCTTGTGGGATTGTGGATTTGACGTAGGGCATAGTGTTCGTTCTTTAGAAGAATGTGAAAAGGAAGGTAAACAAGACATTACCATTGCTACCAATTTGCTTGAGTCTCGTTATTTATCGGGAGATGTGTCCCTTTTCAATGCCTTAGATAAAATATTGAAAAAGCCAGATTTTTGGGCGGTAAAACCATTCTTTGATGCTAAAGTACAAGAACAAATTGAACGTTATCAGCGTTATCACAACACCAGTTACAACTTAGAACCCGATTTAAAATACAGCCCCGGTGGTTTACGGGATCTTCATCTTTTATATTGGATCGCATTACGCCATACCGGAGAAATGACACTTGATGGCATTTTGGAAAGCGGCTTTATTTACCCATCAGAACATCAGCAATTATTAGAGAGCCAAGAATTTTTATTCAAAGTGCGGTTCGCTTTACACTTGATTTTAAAACGTTATGACAACCGCTTGTTGTTTGATCGTCAAATCAAAGTGAGCGAGATGCTTGGTTTTGAAGGTGAAGGAAACCGTGGTGTCGAAAAAATGATGAAACGTTTTTTCCAAGCTTTACGCACGATTTCTCGTTTGAGTGATATCCTGATTAAGCATTATAAAGCGCATTTTTTATCAACAGATGGCGAGCTCTCTATTCATCCTTTGGATGAGAATTTTGAATTAGTGAATCAAAGTTTGTGTTTACGTAAGGAAGATGTGTTTTTACGTTCACCAGATCGTATATTGGATCTTTTTTTCTATCTTACGAAGCATAAACAAGCCGAAATTCATTCATCAACATTACGCCAACTTCAGATTGCGTTGGAAAGTTTGACGCAGAAATTATGTGATATTCCTGAAGCAAGAGAAAAATTTATTCGGTTATTTAATCAACCGAAAGCCATTCAGCGAGCATTCCTTCCAA
>CAJMMG010000005.1:0-77408 GCA_905214375.1 uncultured bacterium
AATTAACGGAGCAAGATCTCAAACCGCTTTTAGGTTTTAATGAAGAGCTTTCTCTTGATGAAGTCAGCACCATTTATCTGCCGCTTGCACGTCTCATCAACTACTATATTGATGAAAACCTTCGTCGCCAAACGGTTTTAAATCGTTTTCTTGGTGGACAAAGCCCTAAAGTCCCTTACATCATTAGTATCGCGGGTAGTGTTGCTGTTGGGAAAAGTACATCGGCACGTATTTTGCAATCTTTGCTGACCCACTGGCCTACCGAACGAAAAGTTGATCTAATTACTACTGATGGTTTTCTTTATCCATTAGAGAAACTTAAAAAAGATGATTTGCTACAGAAAAAAGGCTTCCCTATTTCTTATGATACGGCCAAATTAATTCGTTTTTTAGCTGATATCAAATCAGGCAAGCCATCTGTAAAATCGCCTATTTACTCTCATCTGACTTACGATATCGTTCCTGATAAATTTGATATTGTCGACCAACCGGATATTTTAATTTTAGAAGGGTTAAACGTTCTTCAAACGGGTTCAAATAAAGCGAATCAAACCTTCGTGTCTGATTTTGTGGATTTCTCTATTTACGTTGATGCGGACGAGAACTTGCTCAAAGAATGGTACATCAAGCGATTTTTAAAATTCCGCCAAAGCGCTTTCACCAATCCAGACTCCTATTTTAAACATTATGCCAATCTCTCTGAGCAAGAAGCCATTGAAACAGCTAGCAACATTTGGGATAACATTAATGGATTGAATTTAAAACAAAACATTCTGCCGACTCGTGAGCGCGCCAATCTCATTCTTAGAAAAGGTGAAAATCACGAAGTTGAATTAGTTAAATTAAGAAAATAAAAAAGAGCGGTCAATTTGACCGCTCTTTTTCTCACTGCCTTACGACATTCTTCCATTCTCAATGCCAATCACCTGATCGCAAATCGCCATGGTGGATTGACGATGACTCACGAGAATAATCAATTTTTCTGCTTTTACGTTCAGCAATGATTTCAAAATCATCGCTTCGTTTAAACTGTCCAAATTGCTAGTCGGTTCATCGAGTAAAATAATCGGCGCATTGTGCAAGAATGCACGAGCAATACCGATACGTTGTTTTTCACCATCAGACAAGTTACCGCCTAATTCGGTCATTTTCGTTTGATACCCTTCTGGCAAACTCAAAATGAAATCATGAATTGATGCTTTCTTCGCGGCTTCCATAATTTCTTCTAACGTTGCATCACGGCGCGCAAGACGGATATTTTCCTCAATGGTTTCGTTGAAAATATAGGTTTGCTGGGTAATGTATGCCATATTGTCACGTAAGCTACAGGTATTGATATTCGGTAAGGTTTCACCGTTAATTTTAATGCTACCCGATTTAGGATCATAAAAACGCATCAGCAGTTTTAACAAGGTACTTTTACCGCTACCGCTTCTGCCGTGAATCCCTAAGATTTCACCTTTTTTCACAGATAAACTAACATCCGATAAAATTTGTTCTTCACCATAAGCAAAACTTACGTTCTCAACATCAATGCGAGAAACATCTTTTAAATCGACCGCATTTTCTACGTCTTTTAATTCGGGTTCTTCTGCTAGCAAGCTTAATACACGCTCACCTGAAGCCAAGGTTTGTAACAAGTTGCTTGAAAGGTTACTTAATGCAATAACCGGGCCATAGCTCGACATCAATAAAATCACGCCAATTAAAAAGGCTGAGAAATCAATCTTATCTAGACTAAACAAAATTAAGCCCGTGAATAACATAATGATGTTAAACGCCGATACTGCCACTTCAGTGTAAACGCGCACTTTGGCTTCTTGAGCTTTAATGCGCTCAAAAGCTGTATCGATTTTTTGGCTGCGTTGTTGAATTTCATCTAAACGCTTTTTTGCATAACCGAAAAGCTGAATTTCTTTCATACCTCGTACACTGTCGAGGAAGAAGTCATTCATTTCGCCTACTAATTCACGATAGCGTCTGCCATCTTCACGCGCCAATTTGGTGGTGATAATTGGTAGAATCACACCTACCGTTAAATAAGCGGCTAATGCTACAACCACAAACCAACCTGAAAGATGAGCGAAGACCAACAATAAAATCGCAGAAGTAAAAAATGCGATCATAATTGGTGCAATGGTGTGCGCATAGAACACTTCGAGCAATTCGATATCATTAGTTACCAAGGACACTAATTGCCCCGCTTGTTTGTCTTGCAATTTCACAAAAGCCAAACGGCGTAAGGAAGAAAATACTTTATCGCGCAATAATGCCAATAATTTAAAAGCAATATAGTGCCCTGACATTTGCTCTAAATAACGCAATGCGCCACGAGCCACTGCCAACACGATAAGTGCGGTCAAAATTCCAGAAAAACTTAAATGAGTGTCAAAGTTGAGAAGATTCACTAACCCCATCGCACCAAGCACCATAATAAAGATGGCAGCCAGAAAACCGAGCGTTCCCATGGTGATGGTAAACGCCATGATATGTGCCAGTGGGGTCACTAATTTCAACAAATGCCCCATTACAACAAAACCATTTTTACGCATTTGCCACCTCTCTAATTTGTTCTAAATCTTTTTGTTGTTGGAACATTCCAGCATATGCACCTTGTTTTGCCATGAGTTCTTCATGCGTGCCTTGCTCAATCAATTTACCTTGTTCAAGCACATTTATGCAGTCTGCATTCACGGCATTGGCCAAGCGGTGAGAAATCATCACAATCGTTTTTTGTTGTTTAAATTGCTGAATGAACTGCAAAATAATTTCTTCGCTCTCTACATCAATGTTACTGGTTGCTTCATCAAAAATATAAAGCGCCGCATTGTGTAATAAAGCACGCGCTAAGGCTAAACGTTGGATTTGACCGCCAGATAAATTCGCACCACGGCTTAATAACGGCATATCTAATCCACCGTTATCTCGAACGAATTGCGCCAAATTGACTTGTTCTAAACACGCATAAATTTGCTCATCTGTGGCATCAACTTTCGCCATCTTCATATTTTCACGTAGCGTACCTTTAAACACATAACTGCTATGGCTCACCAAAGAGACTTTTTCATAAAACGAATGACGATCAATCTCTTGAATTTCTTGGCCGTTGAATAGAATTTTGCCTTGTTGCGCCTTATTAAAGCCCATTAGCAATGAAACCAAGGTTGATTTACCACAACCACTTTTACCCACAAATACCGTAAGCTGATTTGGTAAGATGCTTAAATCTAAGCCCACAATCGCAGGCTTCTCTTCGCTATAAGCAAAATGTAGATCTTGAATATCCACCTGAATAGCATTTTTCGCTACAAAATCGATCGCTTGAGTTTGGGTTTCCACGGGCGTATCTAACAATGTGAAAATCTTGTCTGATGCGGCTTTACCATTCATCGCCACATGGAAGAAAGAACCCAATAAACGAAGTGGAATAAAGAATTCAGAAGAAAGCAGAATAAATAAAATGACGCCTAATACGGTTAATTGATCGGCTTGGAATTGCAACAAGGCCGTTAAAATCCCGATTGCCGCACCACCGTAAGCAAGTAAATCCATCAGCGACACTGAGTTAAGCTGCATGGTCAGCACTTTCATGGTAATTTTGCGGAAATGTTCTGCTTCTTCATCCATTGCTTTCGCTTTATAAGCATCATCTTGATAGATTTTCAGTGTGATTAAACCTTGTAGGTTATCTAAGAAACTGCTGCCTAACCCCACATAAATGGACCAATATTTTGCTAAGAGTTTCTTCGCAATTTTATTCACTGCAATAATCGACATCGGGATAAGTGGCACACAAATCAACAAAATCACGGCTGTCTTAAAGCTGAAAAAGATCAAGAATGCAAAGAGCGTAAGTGGCGCAAGCAAACTATAAAAAAGCTGAGGCAAATAACGCCCAAAGTAGATTTCAAGCTGCTCCACACCTTCTGAAGCCACTTGGATAATATTTGACGTAGATTGTTGATTCACTTGGTTAAGCGGCATCGAAGCCAATTTGCGATAGATGAGGCTACGCAGCTCATGTTTCACTTTCGTACTCGCAAAATAAGAGGCCTGCACCGATTTTTTACCCGCAAAGGCACGTAACGCCAAAGCCGCAACCAAAACAATGCCAAAAATGACCACACTTATCGGGCCCAATTCATTAAAATAAGCCGCCTGTAAAATATAAGAAAACACGACGGCACTAATAATCCCACCAATTAACGCCACCCAATTCCATAACACCGTGATGCCAATCCATTTTTTACTGTCGGCCACCGTGTTAATTAGGCGTTTATCTATCATCATAATGATTGCTCCTAAAAACAAAAAAGAAGTACGCACATGACTATGCGTACTTTGATATAAACAATTTAATAATTAAAAACGAATTTCAATAGAGGCTGAGAAGTTACGACCTGGTTGGTAATAACGTTGAAGCCCAGGATAACCACCATATGTTGAGTTAGGTCGTAAACCCACTGAATTTACTTTACCACCAGTGTGGTCTAACCCACGCAAAGTATCCCATGTATGATATTTTCTATTAAAAATATTATAAACGCCCGCACGTAAAGTGATATTCTCTGTAGGTTTGTAAAAACCAAACATGTCAAATACAAAAGCTTTCGCATTTAAATGTTTCCATGTATCTAATTCAGTTTCATGAGAATATTCTGTACATGTAATTTCTGTCGGACCAGAACCCCAATATGGCCAATAAGGATTTGGTTTAGATTCCTGCTTAAGACAGCGTTCTTCTGACACTCTAACATATTTAGCATCTTTGGCTTTTTTGGCACCAAGGTAAGTCAAACGGGAGAAAATACCCCATTTGCCATCAGGCTGCTCATAATCTAGTCCAATAATAGCTTTAATTGGTTGAAGTGACATTAAACTTGCATTATTAGACATGCTTCCTTTGCTATAGCCTAAAGAACCAAATAATTTCCAGCCATTTGGTATTGGTGTAACTTCATTCAAGTTAAGCTTACCTGTAAATTCAACACCATAAATTTTGGCAGAATCAATATTTTGCATTTGTTGAACAGGACGCCAGCGCCACATACTTCCGTAGTAGTTATAATTTTCCCATGTTTCTTGTTCATACAAGAAGTCCTTATAACTAGAATGATGTAAATTTAAAGATAGTTCACCTAAACGGCCTTTTCCTGACAAGTTAAGGTTTTGAGTCAAACTTTTTTCTGCTTTGAGATTAGGGTTTGACTTCCAAGCACCTGCAGCATTATTTCGATAATCAAAATACATCTCGGAGGCATTTGGCATACGGTATCCAGTACCAATGCTATAACCTAATTTCCAATCATCATTGATTATTTTTTCAATTCCAGCTGTCCAGCTAATGTTATGGAATTTAGCATCATCTGCTTTTTGACAGTTTCTACACTCTAAACTACCTAAGCTTTCTTGAGAATGTTTTGCCCAGTCATAACGAATACCCAGATGCGCTTTCCATTCTGGAGAAAACTCAATATTATCAAGCAATGAAAGATTATAATGGCGAGTTTTAACTGGATACATCATTGTTGAATCTTTTGAGTTTACCCACTCTTTAACACCATCGTAATTGTTATCTACATAAACAGAGTCTTGATGTAAGATATCGAATTTTCGTTCCGAAATAGCACTTCTAAATGAAAAAGTATGACTACCTAAACCTAAACCAATAGGTTGACTATCGATACGAAAATTAATACGTTTAAACTTAGTGTTAAAAAAACGAAGGTTATTATCACTAGGCTCACTAGGTTTAGCAGGGCTCCAAGCTGTCGCAGGCTTAGCTCTATACCCCTCATAATTATAGGCTGCGGTTTGTGTTTTTTGATAATCCACATCTGTTTTCACCAAGGCAATCACTTTTGAATCTGGCAAATATTCATAAAAAACATTGATAGTATCGCGTTTAGATCTATCATCTGCCTCACGCCAAGCTGTATAAGATGTTGTCGCTGAATCTTCAATAATGTAATTTTTATTACGTGATCCGCTATAAGAGAGTCCAACGCGATGGCTATCACTTAAACGGTATGCAAATTTAGCTAAATAACTATGATTATTATGTGTTGAGTCATCTGGAGTTTGTTTACTATATCCACGATAGCGAGTGTAGTAAGAATCTTCAGGAACGGTATAACCACCAGCACTTTTCATTTCATGTCCATGACGGTTCGAATAAAGCAATAATGCTTCTGCTTTTTCGCCTGCATATGCCACACCTAAAGTATTAGTCCAATCATTATTACGAGATGCATAACCAGTACGATATAACGCACCAAATTTTCGACCGTTTCTTACAATATCAAAGGGTTCAAGAGTACGATAATTAACCCCCCCACCAATATTACCACTCCCCTGGTTGAAAGAATCAGCACCTTTAGCAATATCAATAGTTCGAGCTAATTCAGGGTCGATACTTTGACGAGAAGTATTCAAGTTACCATAACGTTTATAAAGCGAGTTTTCTTCTGAATCGGGTAACGCAATTCCATCAATACTAATACCCACTCGGTTATCCTCTACTCCACGAATAGCAAAACCTTTTTGATGACGCCCCTGATCAACAACCCCAACATCAGGACTATAACGCACAAGATCTTTGTTATTTTGAATGAGTTCTTGTTGAATAATCTTTGCCGTTTTCTTTTCAGAATGGTTGGCTTTTGTTGAATCATCCAATTCTGTCGAAACATTAATCGTTTCTAATTGTTCCTCAGCAAAGGAAGATTGAGAAATGGATACTGCAGCAACAGGCAAAATCCCGTAAGTTACCGCTAAAAATGTATTCTTTTTCATATCGTTATCCTTAAATAATAAAAACGGCGAGATTATAAAAAAGAATGTAATAAAAAAATAGACAAAATTGAGAATTATTTTTATTTTTGTGATCTAACTCAAAAAAATACCGCACTTAATTTCCCTAAGTGCGGTCATTTTTAGTGATATTTTTGAGTGTTAGACTAAACGTCTAAGTTTGCTCTCAACGCATTCATTTCGATGAATTCACGACGAGGCTCAACTTCATCTCCCATCAATGTGGTGAAGAGTTGGTCTGCTGCCACAGCATCTTTAATCGATACTTTTAACATACGGCGAGCATTTGGATCCATGGTGGTTTCCCAAAGTTGTTCAGCGTTCATTTCACCTAACCCTTTATAACGTTGAATTTCTAAGCCTCGACGTGATTCTTTCATCAACCATTCAACGGCTTGTTCAAATGACTGAACAGGTTGCGTTTTTTCACCACGAGTAACATAAGCGCCCTCTTCTAGTAAGCCATTCACCTGCTGACCAAATGCGGTAATCTTCGCAAATTCATTGCCCATCACAAAATCAAAGTTGATGAAGTAATCGGTATCAATACCATGTTTACGAACAGTAATGACTGCTTCATATACTTGGCGTTCACTGTTAAATTGCGTTCTTGCCGAATATAAATGTGCTTCCGTTTCTTTTGCGGTTAAGTACGCAACAAAAGAATTCGCCCAATTTTCGACTGCACTTTCATTACGCATTAACTCAACGGTTAATTGTGGTTGATAAACCAAACCTTGTAATAATGGCTCCGGATAGTAACGACTTAAGCGAGTAATTAATTTCTGAATATTGTTATATTCACTCACTAATTTCTCGAACACTAAATCATTCATTGCCGGTGCATTGGCACTGATATGTAACGCTGCGCCATCTAACGCAAGCATTAATTCATATTGCACCATTTCATCGTTATCTTTGATATAGCGCTCTTGTTTGCCTTTTTTCACTTTATAAAGTGGTGGCTGAGCGATATACACATAACCACGCTCAATCAATTCTGGCATTTGACGATAGAAGAAGGTCAACAATAAAGTACGAATGTGTGAACCGTCCACGTCCGCATCGGTCATGATAATGATGTGGTGATAACGTAATTTATCCGGATTATATTCATCGCGACCAATACCACAGCCAAGCGCCGTAATTAATGTGCCCACTTCTTGAGAAGAAAGCATTTTGTCAAAACGTGCTTTTTCAACGTTAAGAATTTTACCTTTTAATGGCAAAATCGCTTGAGTTTTACGATCACGACCTGATTTTGCCGAACCACCCGCAGAATCCCCCTCCACGAGGTAAAGCTCTGAAAGAGCTGGGTCTTTTTCTTGGCAGTCTGCTAATTTACCCGGAAGGCCAGCAATATCTAATGCGCCTTTACGACGGGTCATTTCGCGTGCTTTACGAGCCGCTTCACGTGCACGTGCAGCCGTAATAATTTGATTTACAATGATTTTTGCATCAGCTGGATTTTCTAATAGATATTCCTGCATGCGCTCATTCATGGCAGATTCAACCGCACTTTTCACTTCAGAAGACACTAATTTGTCTTTTGTTTGTGAAGAGAATTTAGGATCGGGCACTTTCACCGAAATAATTGCCACCAAACCTTCACGTGCGTCGTCACCTGATGTGCTCACTTTCTCTTTTTTCAGTAACCCTTCGCTTTCCATATAGTTATTTAAGCTACGCGTTAATGCACCACGGAAACCGGCTAAGTGAGTACCACCATCACGTTGTGGAATGTTATTGGTAAAGCAATAAACGTTTTCGTTTACACCATCATTCCATTGCAATGCGACTTCCACACCAATACCGTCTTTTTCAGCTGAAAAATAGAACGGTTTTGGGTGAATTGGATTTTTATTTTTATTTAAATATTCAACGAATGCTTGAATACCACCTTCATAATGGAAGTGATCTTCTGTGCCATCACGTTTATCAATTAAACGAATCGATACGCCAGAGTTTAAGAATGAAAGCTCACGTAGGCGTTTTGCTAAAATTTTGTAATCAAAAGTTGTAATTGCAAAGATTTCTGGACTTGGCCAGAAACGCACTGTTGTACCCGTTGTTTGAGTTTCACCAATAACCGTTAAAGGCCCTTGAGGCTCACCTAAGTGATAGAATTGCTCATGCACATGACCTTGGCGACGAATGGTTAGCTGCAATTTATCAGAAAGTGCGTTTACTACGGAAACACCTACGCCGTGTAAACCGCCTGATACTTTATAAGAGTTATCATCGAATTTACCACCTGCGTGAAGTACTGTCATGATTACTTCTGCCGCAGAAACCCCTTCTTCTGGGTGAATATCTACCGGAATACCGCGGCCGTCATCTTGTACGGAAACAGAATTATCATCATGAATAGTGACGATAATATCGGAACAATAGCCGGCAAGCGCTTCATCGATCGCGTTATCCACTACCTCAAACACCATATGGTGTAGGCCTGTTCCATCATCGGTATCCCCAATATACATGCCCGGACGTTTCCGAACCGCATCAAGCCCTTTTAAGACTTTAATACTTGATGCACCATAAGCATTTTCTGTAACCGGTGTTTCTGACATAGTTTTTCTCTATTTTGTAATGAAAATTGTGCGGAATTATAGCAAAAAACTGACTATTTTGCGAAATAAAAGTGCGGTCAAAGTTTGCGTTATTTTTTTATTTATTATTTGACATCTTGATTTTTCTCCTTATATTACCTACCTCATTTTTTGTATAGAAATGAGTTTTGTTGTATTAAAAATTAAAGGATCATCAAATGATTTCATTCCTAAAATCTAATCCAGGCACGCCTATTCCTGATGCAGAAATTAGAGAACGCTATAATCGCTTAAGATAGCATGCATTATTTGGCATTTTTATCGGTTATGCAGCGTTCTACATTTTACGTAATAACTTCCTCCTTTCTTCTCCGGAATTAATTAGCGATTTTGGTTTCACCAAAAAAGATATCGGTTTTATTTCCGGTACCATGTTAATTGTTTATGGTTTAAGTAAAGGTTTCATGTCTGCAATCGCAGATAAATCAAACCCGAAACACTTTATGATTTTCGGCTTAATGATGTCGGCTGCGGTAAACTTGATGATGGGCTTTAGCGCATCATTCTGGGCATTCTTATTCCTTTGTGTGCTTAATGGTATCTTCCAAGGGATGGGAGCAGGTCCAGCTTACATCGTACTTGCAAGTTGGTTCCCGCGTAAATCTCGTGGTGTAACAACAGCTATCTTCAATATCTCTCACAACGTAGGTGGTGGTTTAGTCGCACCAATTGCGGGGGCAAGTATTGCTTGGTTAGGTCAAGAGCATTGGCAAGCCGCACACTTTGTTGTACCTGTAGCAATTGCCACTATTGTTGCTATTATTTTCTACATCTTCGGTGCGGGTCGTACTTACAATGAAGGCTTACCACCAGTTGGTAAAATTCTTGAAAATGAGAATGAAGAGTTAGTTGTTACAAAAGAAGAAAACGTCAACTTAACCACATGGGAAATCTTCCGTGATTACATTATGAAAGATATTAATGTATGGTTTGTTTCTTTCATTGACGTATTCACTTACATGATCCGTTTTGGTGTATTAACCTGGCTACCACTTTATTTATTAGAAACTAAAGGTTTCACTAAAGCTCAAATGGGTACAGCATTTGCTATCTTTGAATGGACAGCCATTCCTTCTACACTATTAGCAGGTTGGTTAACTGATACTTATTTCAAAGGTCGCCGTATGCCACTTGCTATCATCACCTTATTCGGTGTGGGTGCAGCAATGTTTGTTTACTGGGGCGGTAGTGACTTATTAACCGTAACCATCGGTGCAGGTATTATTGGATGCTTAATTTATGTTCCAATGTTCTTATCTTCACTTCAAACTATCGAGCTAGTTCCTTCTTTCGCAGCAGGTTCAGCAACGGGTTTACGTGGTTTATTAAGTTACATTTTAGGTAGTTTCTCTGGTACTGCATTATTTGGTATTTTGGCTGATAAATTCGGTTGGGATGCGGGCTTCTACCTCTTATTATTCGCTGTAGCAGGCTGTATTTTCTGTTGCTATATGACACATTTAGGTGTACTACGCTTAGAACGTAAAAAATCACAAACAGCTAATAACTAATCTATCCAAATGGGCAAAATAGAATAATCTTTGTTGCCCATTTTTCTCACTTCAACAAGATTAATTTTGGTCAATGTTTAAAAAGATTTTTAATCCAAAGTTTGAATATAAACGATAAAGCATATCTTCATACTTGGTTATTTCTCTTTTAGGGTAACAAAAGCATTTCTTTTAATTTAAAAATATAACGTGCAATAACATATGCTTCAAGTGAAGAAAGCTACAATAAATAACAATCATTCTCAATAATCAAAATAAAAACAATCACTTACCCTTTTATTTTGTAAGGAAAATAAGGGTGTTTTTGATTCTGATCAAATAAAGTTCCTCCATCAAGGCATATCATAGCTAGATTAACCATACAAGTAACGTGCCAATTGGAGTGATTATATGCAACGAAGTGATGGATTATTTTCTGCTTTAGCAGAAGTTTCCCGTCGGGATTTTATGAAGTTATGTACCGCGCTTGCGGCGACTATGGGGTTAAGTTCAAAAGCGGGTGCAGAAATGACCGCTGCTTTAACCGAACCTAAACGTCCACCAGTATTATGGATTGGTGCGCAAGAATGTACGGGTTGTACTGAATCCTTACTACGTGCGACCCACCCAACAGTAGAAAACTTGGTATTGGAAATGATTTCCTTAGAATACCACGAAACTCTTTCTGCAGCCTTCGGGGAACAAGCTGAAGATAATAAACACAATGCAATTAAACAGTATTATGGAAAATATGTTTTAGTCGTAGATGGATCTATTCCGGTGAAAGACGGCGGCGTCTATTGTATGGTAGCAGGTAAACCGATTGTAGAACACATCCAAGAAGCCGCTAAAGGGGCTGCGGCGATTATTGCGATCGGTTCTTGTGCGGCATGGGGTGGCGTACCTTCTAGCGGTGGCAACCCAACTGGTGCAAGCAGCTTATCTGAAGTCTTACCAAAAGGCACACCGGTGATTAATATTCCAGGTTGTCCACCAAATCCACACAACTTCCTGGCAACTGTCGCTTATATTCTTACTTATAAGAAACTGCCAGCAATGGACAAATTAAATCGTCCATTATTCGCTTACGATCGCTTAATTCACGAAAACTGCTATCGTCGCCCGCACTTTGATGCAGGTCGCTTCGCTAAAGAATACGGCGATTATGGTCACCGAAATGGTTGGTGTTTGTATCATCTTGGTTGTAAAGGGCCAGAAACTTACGGCAACTGCTCTACCTTAGAATTCTGTGATGTCGGTGGTAATAACTGGCCGGTTGGTATCGGGCACCCTTGCTATGGTTGTAACGAAAAAGGTGTAGGCTTTACCAAAGGTATTTTCCAATTAGCGGGCGTAGAAAACCCTACACCACGCGTTGAAAAACCAGATGTTAATAACACCGAAGGTTCAGGTGCGACCATGACCGCCATTGGTTTATTAGGCGGCGCAGCTGCAATCCTAGCCGGTGTGAGTGTTGTGACCTTACGCGAATTAAGCGCTCAACATAAAGCCCGTTCTGAAGCTAAAGCTGCAGAGAAAGAAGAACATGCAGGTAAATAATAATGGATAGACGAAAATTTCTAAAAGCGGGTATGCTTGGCGGAATCGCATCTACTTTGCCTGTGTCAAATGTGCAGGCATCGGAAGCGGTTGAGCCTATTCCCGGCGCACTAGGAATGCTTTACGACTCTACCCTTTGTGTAGGTTGTCAAGCATGCGTGGCTGAATGTCAAAACGTGAACCACACACCCGTGAATCCAAAAGGTGATCAAACTTGGTCAAATAACGACAAACTCACGCCATTTACTCGTAACGTGATTCAAGTATGGAGTGATGGCGACGGCACAAATAAAGACAAAACAGAAAATGGCTATGCTTACGTGAAAAAACAATGTATGCATTGCGTTGACCCTAACTGCGTTGCCGTTTGCCCTGTTCAAGCACTCACCAAAGATCCAAAAACGGGTATCGTGAAATATGATCCCGATATTTGTACTGGTTGCCGTTATTGTATGGTAGGTTGTCCATTTGATGTACCAAAATACGATTACGACAATCCATTCGGTGAAATCAGCAAATGTGAACTCTGTAACCAAAAAGGCGTTGAACGCTTAGACAAAGGTGAATTACCTGGTTGCTGTCATGTTTGTCCGACTGGTGCCATTATTTTTGGTACACGTGAAGAATTATTGGCAGAAGCGAAACGTCGTTTAAGCTTATTACGTGGCACCGAATATGATTACCCACGTCAAAGTGTCAATAGCACAGATAAATACCGTGCTACCGTGCCGACATATCAATATCACATCTACGGTGAAAAAGAAGGTGGTGGTACACAAGTACTTGCCTTAAGTGGTGTACCTTTTGCCAACCTAGGTTTACCAGACTTAGATGAAGTTGCAACGGGTTCTCGTGCCGCGCATTTACAACACTTCTTGTATCGCGGTTTAGCCTTACCGTTAGTGGCACTTGCCGGTTTAACCTTTATGACTTACAAAAATATGCACGGCGATAAAATCGCTGAGCGTATTGCAGCACAAAAAGAAGCCATGCGTCAGGCACGCAAGGAAATCGAAGAAGCGGAGGATGAGCATCATGAGTAATCCACGTCCGGTAGGCGGTCGCCTTGTTTCTGCCGCAATTCTCTTTTTTGCACCACTTGCCGTGCTTTGCGTTTTATTAATTTTAAAACGTTTAGTGTTTGGTATCGGTTCTGTAACCGCACTTAACGGCGGTTATCCTTGGGGTTTATGGATTGCCTTTGACTTACTTGTCGGTACAGGATTTGCCTGTGGCGGTTGGGCTCTCGCTTGGACCGTGTATATTTTCAATAAAGGGAAATATCACGCTCTTGTTCGCCCAGCATTGCTTGCAAGTTTATTCGGCTATTCCCTTGGTGGTTTATCTATCACCATTGATATGGGGCGTTATTGGCATTTACCATATTTCTATATCCCTGGCCAGTTCAACACGAATTCCGTTCTATTTGAAACGGCATTTTGTATGACGGTGTATATCATCGTGGTGACCCTAGAATTTGCCCCTGTATGGCTTGGTTTCTTCGGCTTGAAAAAATGGTTTAATAAACTGAATAAAATCATGTTTTTCATTATTGCCTTGGGTGCCTTGTTACCAATGATGCACCAATCTTCAATGGGTTCCTTGATGATTGTAGCTGGTCACAAAGTCCATCCGGTATGGCAAAGCTATGAAGCGCTACCAATTCTCTCCTTGCTGACAGCTTTCATTATGGGTTTCTCTATTGTGATTTTCGAGGGTTCTTTAGTTAAAGCGGGTCTTGCAGGAAAAACACCAGATGAACGTCATTTATTTACTCAATTGGCACGCGTTACCGCAGGATTAATTTTCTGTTTCTTAGCGGTGCGTTTTGGTGAGTTGATTTATCACGACAAACTGCAAATGGTTGTAGGTTTCGATAAATTAACTAAATTTGAAGCATGGATGTTCTGGATGGAAGTCTGGTTGATGGTATTACCATTACTAACCCTCTTCCTTGGGGAGAAAAAATCAGATTCCCGTTGGTTATTTATTTCGGCATTAAGCATGTTACTCGGTGCAGCATTATGGCGTATGAACTACTCGCTTATCATGTATAATCCGGGCAACGGCTATCAATATTTCCCATCTGCGGAAGAATTGCTTATTTCAATTGGTTTCGTTTCCATTGAAGTATGTGCCTATATTTTAATCATTCGTTTATTCCCTGTATTACCGGTATTTAAAGAAAAACATACCGAAGACTCAGAAAAAATTATTGCCGAAAAAGCGGCATTCAGCAAAAAAGTTAGCGGAGCAGAATAATGTCAGAAAAAAAACGTATCTCAATTGACCCAATTACCCGTATTGAGGGTCATTTACGTATTGATTGCGAAATTGAAAACGGCGTCGTCACCAATGCTTGGTCATCTGGTACCATGTGGCGCGGTATGGAAAATATCGTAAAAGGTGCCGACCCACGTGATGCATGGATGATTATGCAACGTATCTGTGGCGTATGTACCACAGTACACGCGATTATCAGCGTACGTGCCGTAGAAGATGCTATTGGTGCTAAAGTTCCCGTCAATGCACAGTACATTCGTAACATGATTCTTGCTGCACACAGTATTCACGACCATATCGTGCATTTCTATCAACTCTCCGCGATGGACTGGGTGGATATCACCGCTGCGCTAAAAGCTGATCCTGAAAAAGCAGCAGACATGCTAAAAGGTATCTCTACATGGTCATTAAACAGTGCTAACGAATTCCGCAACGTACAGAAAAAAATCCAAGCATTAGTGGATAGCGGACAACTTGGTATTTTCGCTAACGGTTACTTCGGTCATGCTGCAATGAAACTTCCACCAGAAGTCAACCTCATTGCCGTCGCGCACTATTTGCAAGCACTTGAATGTCAACGTGATGCTAACCGTGTAGTCGCATTACTCGGTAGTAAAACACCACACATTCAAAACTTGGCGATTGGTGGTGTAGCAAACCCAATTAACTTAGATTCCCAAGCGGTACTAAACCAAGAACGTCTCATGTTCGTGAAAGCTTGTATCGATCGCTTAACTGACTTCATTAACCAAGTGTATAAAGTAGATGCAGCAGTATTTGCGGCTTACTATCCTGAATGGTTAAGCTTAGGCAAAACATCTGGCAACTACTTATCTGTACCAGAATACCCAATTGATGCAGATAACTCTAAATTCATGTTAAAAGGTGGTTATATCGAAAACGGCGATTTATCGACTTTCCGTGCAATCGACCAACAAAAAGATGAGTTTGTTGTAAAAGGCATTAAAGAAAGTGGTAAACACGCTTGGTACGAAGATGATGAACCATTAGAACCTTGGGCTGGCTTAACTCGTCCGAAATATACCGGCTGGCAAGATGATGGTAAATACTCTTGGGTAAAAGCACCAACCTTCTACGGTAAAGTTGTCGAAGTGGGACCTCTCGCCTATTTAATGTGTGGTTTGGCTGCGAATGACACGCCAACTGTCAACCACTTCAATGAATTAAAAGGCATTTATGAAAAATTGACTGGTAACACGTTAACTACCGATCAATTACATTCTACCCTTGGACGTATTATCGGTCGTACCGTGCATTGCTGTGCGATCAACGACATTTTAAGCGCTCAATGGCAAATGCTCATTGATAATATCGCTAAAGGTGATATGACGGCGTATATCAAAACAGATATTCCAGCAAGCGGTGAATTCCGTGGTGTTGGTTTCGGTGAGGTACCACGTGGTATGCTTTCTCACTGGGTTGTCATCAAAGACGGTCGCATTGAAAACTACCAAGCCGTTGTACCATCTACATGGAATGCGGGTCCGCGTAATGAACAAGACCAAATGGGTCCTTATGAGCTTTCCATTATTGGTACACCGGTGGCAGATCCAACTAAACCGTTAGAAGTAGTCAGAACTATTCACTCTTTCGACCCTTGTATGTCCTGTGCCGTGCATGTCGTTAATACCGAAAACGGCGAAGTGACTGAAGTGAAGGTGTTGTAATGAAGCCGTTAATTCTTGGCGTCGGCAATATTTTGTTAAGCGATGAAGGTGTCGGTGTGCGCGTTGTGCAGGAGCTTGAAAAACGCCCTGAAATTCAACCGCACTTTGACATCATCGATGGTGGTACTTGTGGCATGGAATTACTGGATGCGATGGCAAATCGCGAGCATTTGATTATTGTCGATGCCGTGCTTGCTAACAAACAGCCTGGTGAGATTGTCGTGTTACATGATGAGCAAGTGCCCACCTTTTTCTCTCGCAAAATTTCGCCACACCAACTCGGCATTTGTGATGTACTTTCTGCAATGAAATTAACGGACGAATTCCCCAAACACCTTTGTCTCATCGGCATCCAACCAGAATCGCTAGAATCTGGAATTGGCTTGACTGAAACGATACAAAATGTGTTGCCAAAGGTTTTTGAAACGTTAAATCAAGTAATTGCTGAATATGGTTTGAATCTAGACTCCCCTCTTTAGAAAAGAGGGGCTGAGGGAGATTTGACTTAATTAATCGAGACAAGTGTTAAATCTCCCCTAACCCCTCTTTACAAAAGAGGGGAATTTTCTTTAAGGTTTCTCCACAATTCTTTAATCTTATTAATATTGAAAAATAAACCATGTATCGACACGAAAAAACACCTGACAAAAAGCAAAGCTTTTTGAACGTTGGCTTTGCCAACGGCTCTGAAGGAGCGAGTAAATCTTCAGGATTTACGAGTAAAAACTCTACCGCACTTTTAACCTCTGTTACTGGCTTTGAAGAAAACCCAACGGAGATTTTCCTTGCTGAAATGCAAAACATTGTACCTGAAATGCAAGATCTCCCTTTTTATCACAAAGGCATCGAGTGTTTCTGCCCTAAATTTGTTTTATTCGAATACCAATGGATCGGCACAGTATTAACCCCATGGATGATGAGTGTGGTGATTCTACCTGGTCCTCAACAACAATGGGAACCACGTGAATTGGGTGATAAACTCACTGTACAACTGCCTTACAAAGCACTTACTTTCACCGTTAGTAGTCTTGAAAATGTACCGCAATATTTAAGTTGTTCCTTGCATTCACCGCTCGATCCGAATCTGACTAATGAGCAAGCAGTTCAACTCACACAAGATTGTTTGCGTATGGTTTTATCCATACCAACTGCACAGCCAACATTTAATTCTGATCGCCGTAATCTATTTAAGGCGATGATCAAATAAAAATTTAAGCTACAAACAGTTAATAAAAATGGGCAAAGTAAACTAACTTACTTTGCCCATTTTGCTTTCCATTCTACACAAAGTGCGGTCAGTTTTTACTTAATTTTTCAAATTAATACAACACACGCGCTTTGATTGTACCTTCAATTTCACGGAGTTTAGCTAATAATGGTGATGCATCATCCGTTTCAACATCCACCACAACATAACCAATTTTCGGATCAGTTTGTAAATATTGTGCTGCAATATTGAGATTAGCTTCAACGAAAATTTGGTTCAATTTGTTTAATACACCCGGACGGTTTTCGTGAATATGAAGTAAACGTTTTGTACCAACGTGTTCTGGCAAGGATACTTCAGGGAAATTCACAGAAGAAAGGGTTGAACCGTTATCTGAATATTTCACAAATTTACCCGCTACTTCAAAACCAATGTTTTCTTGCGCTTCCGCGGTTGAACCACCGATATGCGGGGTTAAGATCACATTATCAAATTTACGTAGTGGTGAAACAAACTCTTCATTGATTGATGCAGGCTCAACAGGGAATACGTCAACCGCTGCACCACGAACTTTACCTTGTTCAAGCGCTGCAGCTAAAGCATCAATATCCACTACCGTACCACGTGCTGCATTGATTAAAATAGAATCTTGTTTTAATTGCGCAATACGTTCAGCACTCATTAAATTACGGGTTGAAGGTAAATCTGGTACATGAAGCGAAATCACATCACAAGAACCTAATAACTCTTCAAGTGTGTGTAATTGTTTTGCATTACCCAATGGTAATTTACTTTCAATATCGTAGAAATACACATCCATCCCTAGAGATTCCGCAATAATACTTAATTGCGAACCGATATGGCCGTAACCCACGATACCTAATTTTTTTCCACGCACTTCATGAGAACCTACTGCCGATTTATTCCATAAACCACGATGTACATCCGCATTTGCTTGAGGAATATTACGCATTAAGAGCAAAATCTCACCCAACACTAATTCAGCCACAGAACGTGTATTAGAGAACGGTGCATTAAATACTGGAATCCCACGCATTTTGGCTGCATTAAGATCCACTTGGTTGGTTCCGATACAGAAACAGCCAATAGCAATAAGCTTCGGTGCAGCTTCAATCATTTCAGCAGTTAATTGGGTACGCGAACGTAAGCCGATAAAATGCGCATCTTTAATGGCTTCTTTTAGCTCATCACCATCTAAAGCTTTTTTGTAAAAGTCAATGTTGGTGTAGCCCGCCGCATGTAAGGTATCTAATGCACTTTGGTGCACGCCCTCTAATAGCACAAATTTAATTTTTGATTTGTCGAGTGAGACTTTGTTTGTCATGTTTGCTTCCTTATTTTTATTAATCAATAATTTTTGCGCCGTCTGGTGTACCAACAATCACAATATCCGCCCCACGTAAGGCAAAAATACCATTTGTTACTACACCTGCGACATTATTCAGTTCTTTTTCCATTTCCACTGGATTTAAAATAGCGAAGTTATGTACATCTAAAATCACGTTGCCGTTATCAGTCACCACGCCTTCACGATATTCAGGTGCACCACCAAGAGAGACTAATTTACGACCGACTTGTGAGCGAGCCATTGGAATCACTTCTACTGGCAATGGGAATGTGCTGCCTAACACATCCACTTGTTTACTAGAATCCACAATACAAATAAATTTTTTCGCTAAAGCGGCCACAATTTTTTCGCGAGTCAGTGCCGCACCGCCGCCTTTGATCATCATTTTTTGTGGATTGATTTCATCTGCGCCATCCACATAAATATCTAAACTGGATACATCATTAGCACTAAACACTTCAATGCCCTGTTTACGTAATAATTCTTCTGAGGCTTTAGATGCCGCTACCGCGCCTTGAATTTGATCTTTTAATTCACCTAAGGCTTCAATAAAACAATTCACTGTTGAACCACTTCCCACGCCAACAATGGTATCGGGCTTAACATATTTTAACGCCGCACGTGCCGCTAATTTTTTCATTTCTAATTGGTCCATTTTTCTCTCCCTTTTAAATCGTGGATACAACGTAAACGTTTGCTTTACTTTAATACGACACTATTAAATAAACAAGTGTAAAAATTTATTCGTGATGATGAAAAAATTTTATTCATCTAAGAAAAGCGCTAACAGCTCATTCAAAAATAATTTTCCGTGTTCGGTGATTTGCCAAGAATCCCGTGTTTCGACGATATAATTCTGTTGAATGGCCAAATCAATTTGATTTTTGACCGCACTTTGAGAAAGCCCCGTGTAATGCTCAAATTCTTGTTTTGGCACTGCTTCCAGTAAGCGGAAGCGATTCATGAAGAATTCAAAAGCACGGTCATTTTTTTCCACGTTTTTTTCTTCATAAAGGTATTCACCACGCAAATAACCTTTCGGATGCTTCGTTTTAGAAAAACGTAAAATATTGCCATCAGGAAAAGTGAGTTTTCCATGAGCACCGCAACCTATCGCCAAATAGTCCCCGAAGCGCCAATAATTCAAATTATGCTGACACTGAAAGCCTGGTTTCGCATAAGCAGATGTTTCATATTGTTGATAACCGGCTTCGGTTAAAAGTTGATGGCCTTGCTCAAAGATATCCCACAGCGCATCATCATCCGGCAATGTAGGCGGACGGTAAGCAAACATGGTATTGGGTTCAATGGTAAGTTGATACCAAGAAAGGTGTGGCGGAGCAAGCTCTATGGCTTGTCGCAAATCATCTAAAGCCTCCTTAAGCGTTTGGTTTGGCAAGCCGTGCATTAAATCTAGATTGAAACTTTTTAACCCAGAAACTTTCGCCAAACTGACCGCACTTTTAGCTTCCGCTGCATTATGAATACGTCCTAAACGTTGTAATTTGTCATCATTAAAACTTTGGATGCCCATGGAAATACGAGTTACACCAGCATTCACATAACCTTTAAAACGCTCTGCTTCCACAGTGCCGGGGTTGGCCTCCATGGTAATTTCAATATTCTCTGAAAAAGGAATGCGACGTTGAATTTCTACCAATAACAACTTGATACTTTCCGCTGAAAATAAACTCGGCGTGCCACCACCAATAAAAATTGAATGAAGTGGACGATTTTGAATACTAGCCTGATATTTCTCTAAGTCTGCCTCAAGATCGGCTATCAGATGTTGCACATATTCTTGTTCAGGAATTGTGCCTTTCTGTGCATGCGAATTGAAATCACAATAAGGGCATTTCTGTACACACCAAGGAATATGTACATAAAGGGAAAGAGGGGGAAATTTTTGCATAATTAAAAGTCAAAAGGGCTTGTTTTCACAAGCCCTAAAAAATAAGTCATTAATTGACCGCTCTTGCTGTTTTGGTCGCAGCTTTACGGCGAGGTGCTTTCGCTTTCGTTTCCACTTTCACGAATTCAATGCCTTCTGGTGGATTTTCTAACGCTAAGCCTAACACTTCATCAATGGTTTCTACCGCATGAATCGCAAGATTTTCTTTCACGTTATCTGGAATTTCTTCCAAATCTTTCACGTTATCTTTTGGAATTAATACGGTTTTAATGCCTCCACGATGTGCCGCAAGTAATTTTTCTTTCAATCCGCCAATTGGTAATACTTTACCGCGTAGGCTAATTTCACCTGTCATCGCCACATCGGCACACACAGGGTTACCTGTTAAGCAAGAAACTAATGCGGTACACATTGCGATACCTGCACTTGGACCATCTTTCGGTGTCGCACCATCTGGCACGTGAATATGAATATCACGTTTTTCATGGAATTCAGAATTGATACCCAATTTTTCCGCACGTGCACGGACTACAGTCATCGCAGCTTGGATAGATTCTTTCATCACATCGCCCAATGAACCGGTGAAGGTCAATTTGCCTTTACCTACTACTGAAGCGGTTTCAATGGTCAGTAAGTCACCGCCCACTTCTGTCCATGCAAGGCCTGTTACTTCGCCTACACGGTTTTGCGTATCCGCTTTACCGAATTCAAAACGTTTCACACCAAGATAGTCATGCAAGTTATCTGAATTAACGGTAATGGATTTCACTTTTGGATTGACCAATAAATTCTTCACCGCTTTACGACAGATTTTAGAGATTTCACGCTCTAATCCACGCACACCAGCCTCACGGGTGTAATAACGGATAATATCTAAAATGGCGTTTTCTTCGATGGTTAATTCACCTTTTTTCAATCCATTACGTTCAATTTGTTTTTGCAACAAATGACGCATCGCAATATTGAGTTTTTCATCTTCGGTATAACCAGAAAGACGAATCACCTCCATACGGTCTAACAATGGACCGGGAATATTCATGGAGTTTGAGGTTGCCACAAACATTACATCAGACAAATCGTAGTCCACTTCAAGATAGTGATCATTGAAGGTAGTATTTTGTTCTGGATCAAGCACTTCTAACAAGGCTGACGCAGGATCACCACGCATATCCGAAGACATTTTATCGATCTCATCAAGCAAGAAGAGTGGGTTTTTCACGCCAACTTTTGCCATTTTTTGAATCAATTTACCCGGCAATGCACCAATATAGGTTTTACGGTGACCACGGATTTCTGCTTCATCACGAACTCCACCTAATGCCATACGCACATATTTACGACCTGTTGCATTGGCAATAGATTGACCTAGTGAGGTTTTACCTACCCCTGGTGGCCCGACTAAGCAAAGGATTGGACCTTTGATTTTGTTTAAACGTGCTTGCACCGCAAGGTATTCTAAAATGCGTTCTTTTACACGTTCTAAACCGTAGTGATCCGCATCCAAGACTTGTTGTGCTTTTGCGATATCTTTCTTCACTTTAGTGCGTTTATGCCATGGTACTTGAAGCATCCACTCAACATAGCTACGCACCACCGTTGCTTCAGCTGACATCGCCGACATCATTTTGAGTTTTTGTAACTCACTCTCTACTTTTTCACGCACATCTGCTGGCATACCTGCAGCTTCAACCTTTTGACGAAGTTGTTCAACTTCATCAATGGTATCTTCGCTTTCGCCTTCGTCCATTTCTTTGCGAATCGCTTTGATTTGTTCGCTAAGATAATAGTTACGCTGGCTTTTCTCCATTTGTTTTTTCACTCGGCCACGGATGCGTTTTTCAACTTGAAGAATATCTGCTTCAGATTCCATCATGCCGAGCAAGTATTCTAAACGCTCTTGCACATCTGCAAGCTCTAATACGCTTTGTTTATGGCGAACAGTTACTGGAATATGTGCAGCCATGGTATCTGCTAAACGATCGGCATCATCAATGCGTTGTAATGCACCTAAAACGTCTGCAGGAATTTTTTTATTGAGTTGAAGATAGCTTTCAAATTCATTTAAAACAGCGGCCTTCACCACATCTAATTCTTTTTCATCACCAAATGTAGTTTCAATCGGCGTGACTTCCGCAGAAAAATGGTCTTCACCATCATTTAATTGATTAATTTTTGCGCGTTGCTGCCCTTCCACCAACACTTTCACCGTGCCGTCTGGCAATTTTAATAGTTGAATAATATTCGCAATCGTCCCGACATCGAATACATCATCAACGGTAGGTTCTTCTAAATCTGCTTGCTTTTGTGACACCAATAATAATTGTTTGCCCTCATTCATGGCTTCATCAAGGGCGCTAATCGATTTTGCACGCCCAACAAAAAGTGGCATCACCATATAAGGGAAAACGACAACATCCCGTAATGGCAATACTGGAAGTGTACGTTGTTGAGTTCTTTTGGCGTTCATAATTATCTCTCTTACATCAATTCTATAATTTCATTGAATATGGGGATGAGTTGCATAAATTCAAGGTAGGATTTGGCATATTAAGGAGAAATCGAAAAATAGGCAAGTAAAGAACCACCTTTATTGATGGTTAATTGGAAAAACCATGGAATACAGGTACAATAAGTGCGGTCAAAAATCAGCATGATTTTACCCAATAAAAAACGTTTGAAAAAATAACCGCACTTTATCCATTATGACAGCAAAACAAACTATTACTTTCGCGACCTTTCAAGAATTACTACCCGATTCTTGTAATCATCCATTAAAAAAACAATTAAGGGATAAAGCCCGTTATTACGGACGCAAATTTTTATTTAAAAAACAATGTGATGCATTGGTTAATTTCTTAAATACTCATCAAACCTGGATTCCACTTTTTCAACAAAATCCATATCGTTTTAATGCATTGCTCGCGACCTATTGTGACAAACGTTTTTCTGCAACCGAGCGACTCAATGCCATTACCAATAATCTGCTAATGCTTGAAGAAAAAATGGGCGTAGAATTTTGTAAAAAACTACTCCAAGAAAAATCCCTTTTATTAGCACAATTAACGGATCAACTTGGTATTTATTTCAACATCAACCAGATTGACCCTTTTGAAGGTTATTTTTCCATTAACTTAAAAGACAATGATGGGCGTAGCATTTATGATGCTTCTTTCACCTTCTTAAAGCCAAATAAGTTACTTATTGCCTCAATTCAAGGCCCTTCTTATGAAGAAGCGCAAGAAGCGGTAAAACAAGCCACAAAAGAATTACACGGTGTTCGCCCAATGTTTATGTTGATGAATGTTTTCCGCTTGTTAGCTGAAAAATGGCAATGTGAATTAATCGGTATCCCTCACACTTCACAAGGTAAATACCGTTTATCTGCGCGCAGTAAAATCCTATTCAACTACGATGAATTCTGGCAAGAAAACCAAGGGCAATTAAAAGATCAATATTGGCAATTACCGCTTGAAAGTACCCGCAAACCGCTGGAAGAAATCGCTAGCAAAAAACGTTCTATGTACCGAAAACGTTATGAAATGTTGGATGAAATGTCCAAGAATATTTCAAATTTTGAAAGTAAACACGGTTAATTCCGTGTTTCTTTTTAGGCTAAGTACAAAATAAATATAAAAACAATAATCTATCAATATCGAATACCACACATAAAAAGTTGTAATACATCTTTAAAAAGCTTTTGCTCTCTTCCTTTATAGTAGAATTGGAGGCTGGCAGAATTTAATATTTCATCTATTTTTTGAATAAAAAGATCAATTAACATGACAGGGAAATCATCACGGATAATCTTGCGTTTTTGTAAAGTACCAAAAAAATAATGCATGTATTTATACTTCTCTTCTTCCATTTCTTTAAAAAACTCCCGTAATTCTCTATCCTGTTCGTGATGTAAATCATGTAAAACTGGTACTGAGTATAACGTTTCCATAGAATCTTGCTGCATTGATAAAATTTTTGTAATAATTTGACTTAGATCTGATTGACTATCTAGCAAATTATCAAAATCTTCTCGCATCTTATTTTTCTGTTCTTCAAAGATACACTTCACAAGTGCCTGCTTAGTAGGAAAATATTTATAAAACGTTACTCTACTTACATCTGCTACCCGACAAATTTCTGCTACAGAGGTTAATACCCAGCCTTGTTCATAAAACAATTTAGTCGCAATCTGTTTTAGTAAAACATCTTTTTTCATAACCAACTCCTTAAGTAGCAATAACATAGCCGAAAGCCTTTAATTGTCAAATGTCAAATTTGAGAAAAATTCTTATTTACTTTCGTATTGTGATTGTGTTAGGTTTACATTATTAATTAGTTACTGCAAAAAGTGTAAACTTTAAACTAAAATGAAGCCTAGGAGAACCCATGAACAAGTTATCCCCACGACTCAGCCTCATTAGCCTTTGCCTGATGAGTGCCTACTCTTTTTCTACCCATGCCGAAGAAAGTCAGCAGACCACAGTACTAGACGAAATCACAGTGACCGGTGAAAAATTTGAACGTAGTCAATCTTCTACCGGTTCAAGCACCTCCGTGGTAACCGCTGAGCAACTCAAACGAGAAGCCAATTTACTGTCTGCGACCCAATTATTAAAACGCGATGTGAATATTTTAGACACCGGCTTGGGCAATGATTTACCTACAGTGCGCGGCATTGACGGTTCAGGCCCGGCAGTAGGTGCGGTGGCATTTTTTGCAGGTTCGCGTCCACGTTTGAATATGCAAATTGACGGCAGAACCTCCAGTTATAACGAATTGGCGTTCGGTACAAAATCCCTCTGGGATATGAAACAGGTAGAAATCTATCGTGGGGCGCAAAGCTATGCCCAAGGGCGTAACGCCATTGCAGGTGCAGTGGTCATGACCAGTAATGACCCAACGCAAGAATGGGAAGGTGCTGCGAAATTAAATATGGGGAATCATCGATTGGCACAAACAGCCGCCCTGATTTCCGGTCCTGTCGTGAAAGATGAATTGGCGTTTCGTTTAAGCGTAGATCATCAACAACGCGAAACTGCTGTAGATTTACCACATTACGATCCCGTCGGCAACCCGCGTTGGTTTAAAGCCACCAATACCCGCGCCAAATTACTGTGGACGCCGTCTGCGTTGCCAGATCTCTATAGCCGTTTAACGTTCAATCATTTAAACGCGCGAGCACCACAAAGCGAAACAGAGTTACAACCTAATTCACCACGTTACACGCCGGAACGCCCGGTATTCCAAACACGCTCTGCTAGCACCATTTGGGACATAGGCTATCAACTCTCAGATCATTGGAAATGGGAAAATAAATTGGTTTACACCCACTTTATTCACGATAGAAAAACGACTTCGCCATTCAACACCGCATTGCCGCCAAATCGTCGAGGTGTTCCAGCTCGCGTTGATGGCAATGAATTCCAAATTGAACCCATTGTAAAATACGAAAGCGAAAAATACCGTGGTTTATTCGGTTTGTTCTATTTCAATGCGAAACAAGATGAAAGTGTTACGATGCTTAATGGACGCATTGCTCGCACGCCGATTACGACAAATTTTAATGATAAAACGAAAACCAAGGCGGCCTTTGGTGAAATTACCTTTACACCTGATATTCCGTTTGAATTGACGCTTTCTGCTCGCTATGAACAGGAACATCATCAGCGTAAAGGCAAAAGTGCGATGTTTTCCATCAACCGGGATAAAAAATACAATGTCTTCCTGCCTAAAGCAGACATTGCATGGAAAATTAACGATGATCAACGCTTAGGCTTTAAAGTAGGTAAAGGTTATAATCCGGGCGGTGCCGGTGTAACTTTCGGTGTGCCGTACACCAGCTATGAATATGACGCAGAATATGTCTGGAACTACGAACTTTATCATCGTTGGACATCCGCAGATAAACGCCTACGCATTAACAGCAACCTATTCTATAACGACTACAAGGACATGCAGTTACCGTTCACTCTTGGTCCAAATTCCATCGTGATCCGCAATGCCGATAAAGTCGTCACCTATGGTGCGGAAATAAATACCGAATGGCAGGCCACGGAGAAACTGGCACTCAATGCGGGCATCGGGATGTTAAAAACCGATATTAAACGTTATCCAAACAGCAGCATTGAAGGGAATAAACTCGCTCGCGCACCGAGTTTCAGCGGAAAAGTGGGGGCCAATTATCGTCTTCTTGACCACCTAGAAATTGGCACCAATTACAGCTACAACAGCAGTTATTATTCCACTGCCGACAACTTAGCCAATGGTAAAGTCGGACATTATGACCAACTTGATGTTTATTTAGCGTACGACTTTAAGCATGCCAGAATCACGCTCTATGCCGACAACGTGCTTAACTCACGCAAAGATATCTTACTCGTACCGCGCTCAGGCGACATTACCCGTCAACCAGAACGCCAAATTGGGCTTTCTACCGAGTTAAGATTCTAAGCAATGAGTAAGCAGCACCAACAAATTTGCCAACCTGTTGCCGCGCAATTACGCGCCTCAATGTGGTTGGCAACCTTCGCGCAAGGCTTAAAAATCGGGATTTGGCTTTTGATGATCCACATTGTGTTCACCGTCAGCCAATCTCTTACGTTTCCTTATTGGCAGATTTTCGCGCTGCTTGCCACGTCCATTTTGTATTACACCTGCAAAATTAAAGCGCACGACAAATCTCATTATGCGGCCTTTGAATTGGAAAAAATACTACGCCAACAGCTTGCGAAAAAAATCAGTCAATTATCGTTAGGCAAAGTCAATGAGATCGGTTCAGGCGGTTTAACCAAAGTGCTGTGCGATGACGTAAACGAACTACACACCTTTGTTGCCGATGCCCCCCCCCTTAAAGCGGAGGCTTATTCCACACCGATTTTCGTGTTAGCAGCATTGTTTTGGTTAAATTGGCAAATGGCATTGGCTGTGGTGATTTTCCTTGTCGTGTTGTTTACGATTCTGCAACGTTTAATGCAAAAAAGTCGGTTGAATTATCGTGATTACGGTGTTGCTGTGAGCCGAATCAATAGCGCGATTATTGAGTATATTCAAGGTATGAGCACGATTCGTACCTTTGATGCAGGACAAAGTTCGTACAGCCGTTTTAGCACCGCATTGGAAAATTTTAATCAGGTCATCTTCGCTTTTTTAGCCAAAGTGGGCGCGCCGACACGTCTTGCCCGTTCGCTCTTTACGCCAATGCCGATCATGTTGTTTTTGATCGTGTTAGGCGTGTATTTACACTCGCTTGCGCTGCTTTCCACCTTTGGCTTTTTTGCCTTTTTAGTGTTAGCAGCCGGGTTAATTGAAACCATGCATCCGTACATGGGGCTGTTTCATTTGTTGGAACGTTCCCGCGCCGCCATTGAACGCATTAACGAAATAAAAACGTTGGAAAATGCCACCGCACTTTTACCGTTACAAACGCCGAAGGGGTATGCAGTTCAATTTGAACAAGTTAATTTCAGCTATGATGCCGACAAAGCGACGCTAAAAAATATCGACTTCAGCGTGCCGCAAAATAGCTTTACCGCCATTATTGGCACCTCAGGCTCCGGCAAAACCACCTTACTCAATTTGCTGTTGCGCTTTTGGGATGTCGATAGCGGAAAAATCACCTTAGGTGATGCAGATATTCGTCATATGGAACAGGATCAACTTATGAAATATTGTTCGGTCGTATTTCAGGATAATTTCTTATTTTCTTGCTCTATTGCCGAAAACATCGCTTACGGCATAGAAAATGTGACGGAAGAAGCCATTATTAATGCCGCCAAACAAGCCCGTATTCACGACTTTATTATGACCTTGCCGGAGCAATATCAAACGAAAGTGGGGGAACGCGGACAATTATTGTCAGGCGGACAAAAACAACGTATCAGTATAGCCCGCGCCTTTTTACAAAATCGCCCGATTTTATTGCTAGATGAACCCACGGCTTTTTCCGATGCAAAAAACGAGGCGGATTTAATGCAGGCATTTCATGCGCTGATGCAAAATAAAACAGTGATCATGGTGGCGCATCGCCTGTCTAACATTACCCAAGCCGATCAAATTATTTATTTAGAGAACGGAAAAATCATCGCTCAAGGCAATCACCAAGCCTTGTTGCAAACCAATGTCGCCTATCAAACCCTTTGGGCAGAATATCAACGGGCAAAATCTTGGACGATACATTAGAGAATGTTATGCAATCTTACTTTAATCCCGAAACTCAACGTGTAAAAAGCCTGTGGCAAACTTATCACGCCTTATTTGCCGCCGCCCAACAGCAACAAAGCGCATTCTTACGCTGTCTTGCTTTTGCGGCACTGTCTGCAACTTTATTCGGCGTGGCTATCGGCTTGCTGTATCCGCTGCTTTTAGCATTAGAACAAACTGAAGCAGGACAAAGTGCGGTCATTTTTTGGAGTGTTCTGTGTGGCGTGCTTTTAATCGCCAGCCTCCTTTCCCGCATTTGGGCAGAATATTATGACACCAAAGGCGATTCATTTTTGGCGACATATCAATTAAGACGTCAACTGGGCGAAAAACTCCGCCGCGTATCTCTTGCCGTCCTCAGTGGATTTCGTGCAGGCGAACTCAGTGCCGTTGCCATCCAAAGTATTAATGAAGCCACAAATTACGCTTTCAGTTTAATCAGTATTCTAATTTATGGCATCGTAACACCAGTGTCTGCCGCCCTTTGTCTTTGTTTCTTTGATTACCGCTTTGGGCTGCTGATCTTCATTATTTTTCCGCTTATCGTGCCACTTTATTTATGGAGGAGAAAAGCTTTCCGTCGTGGATTTAGTATTTTGGCAGAAGCTAATCAGCGACTTAAAGGCGAAACCATTGAGTTTGTGCAAGGTTTGGAAATTCTGAAATCAACAGGGCAGACTGAAAACAAACAACATATTTTCAACCGTGTAATTGAAGATGTGGCAAACATTCAACGCATCGGCACAAAAAAAGGCGAACGTCCGAATTTGATTATTACCTCAAGCATTCAATTAAGTCTTATTGCCGTATTAATTGTTGGCACATTTTGGGTGATTTCTGGTAGCGCTCATTGGGTATTGTTAGCCACAGTACTGATTTTAATTGCACGAATTTCAGATGTATTGAACTTCTTTGTGCAAATGTCTTCGCTCTTAGAAATTTTTGTGATCAGCTGTGAAAAATTTGAAAAACTGATGGCATTACCTGAATTGATGGAAAATAATGGCAGCAGATTACCCACAGATTATCGCATTCGTTATGAGCATATTCGCTTTGGTTACAATGCCGAAAAAACCATCCTAAACGACATTAATCTGGACATAAAACCTAACAGCCTCAATGCTTTTGTGGGCGCCAGCGGTTGTGGTAAAACGACATTACTCCGCTTGTTATTGCGTTATGCTGATCCGCAATCAGGACGAATTACGATCGGCGGTATCGATATTCGGGATGTTAGCCAAGAACAGCTCATGAGATTAATTTCTGTGGTGTTTCAAGACGTTTATTTATTCCAAGACAGCGTATTAAATAACATCCGAATGGCAAAACCCAATGCCACCGATGAAGAGGTGATTCACGCCTGTAAACTTGCCCAATGCCATGATTTTATTCAGGCATTACCACAAGGGTATCAAACTCAAGTTAATGAAATTGGGAGTAATTTTTCTGGCGGTGAAAAGCAACGACTTGCTATCGCCCGCGCGATTTTAAAAGATGCACCGATTCTCATTTTAGATGAACCAACAGCATCGTTGGATACCCGCAATGAGCTGGCAGTGCAAAAAGCGCTGGATCAGCTAGTTAAAGACAAAACCGTGTTGATTATTGCTCACCGACTTTCCACCATTGTGGGAGCGCATTGCATTTATGTGTTGGAAAACGGCAGCATTGCCGAACAAGGCACGCATCAAACACTCTTAGAACAAAAAGGACGTTATGCAGCGTTTTGGCAATGCCAACAAGGCAACATCACTCACTAAACAAGATTGGGCGATCCTTGCCACGACTGCCGGCTTTAAATTTTGCGTAGTGGCGTTTTATATGATTGGCCTCATCACCATGTTAAAAGAGATGGGGTTCGATCTTAAACAGCTTAGTTGGTTCTATTTGCTTGGTGGAATGGAAATGGCGAAATTCATCGTTTCACCGTTAATTGAACGCTATCGTCTCAAGCGTATCGGGCAATTTCGCGGCTGGCTATGCCTTTCCTCGCTAATCATTTTTATTGCCTTATTCATGTTGAATTTCATCCAACCGCAACGGGATTTTACGCTGCTTATGGTGGCGTGTGTGCTATTGAACCTAAGCAGTCTATTTTTCGGTTGTGCAACGCTAGGATTAACCTGTGCCATCCTGCCTTTTGAGCAACGTGGCTTTGGCGGTGTCATTCAGGTGATCGCAGGACGTGTAGGTAAAATGCTTGGCGGTGGTTTAGTGTTATTGATTTATCATCATTACGGCTGGCAAAGTGCGGTGGATTTAATCAGTGTTTTTGTGCTACTGCTGATTCTACAAATCAGCCTATATTCCGAACCTACAGTTGCTGCTGAACCGCAAAATCCGCCATTACGTTTTTTATTCACACGCTTTTTCCACTTTTGGCAACAACCGCACATTTCATTTCGTTGGTTGATTTTATTGTTATTTGTGTTTATTCCCAGCGGCATGGTGGTCAGTAGTTTCATTCCGCGTCTAAATGCCTTGGGCTGGAGCAGCCAACACATTGGGCTATTACTTTCCGTATTCGAACCCCTTTGTGCTATCGCCTTTGCGCCGCTAAGTGGTCTATTACTCAAAAAATATTCTCGGGTTTCTGTCACCCAATGGGTATTATTTAGCCAAATTTTTGCCTTCTGCTTATTTATTTTATTTGAATATGTCGGCACGGATTTTCCTTATCTTATCGCCGTACCAATCTTATTATTAAGTATTACTTATGCATTACTTGTACCGTGCTTGCTGGCTATTATCCTTGATTATTCATCTAAAGCTTATGCCACATTGGATAGTTCACTACAATTTTCTGTTGCATTGCTAGGAGCATATTTAGCTGGCTTTATTTCACTCAGATTGATCAGTACATGGGGATACATTACGGTATATTGGGTTGTGGTAATCATTGCATTTGCTATTTGGTACTTTTTTAAGAACTACAATCAAAAATCATAAAAGCGTAATGATAAAATGCTATACACCTCTAATTGTTTCTGAACAAATCAATTTAAAATTAAATCTCACCACATAGAATTTAATTCAGGTAAACGATTGCTCACCCCGTTATTATTGCGTTCTTTTAAAAATCACTCTTTGCTTTTTTGCTTGTTTTGTGTAGAATACGCGCTCGGCTTATTGATTAATCCGAACACAAGGAGTTCTCCATAATGGAAGCATCAAAGAAAAAGATGAAATTCCCTTCCGCATTTAGCATTCTCTTTATTATTCTTCTTATTGCTATTGGTCTTACTTGGCTTATTCCCTCAGGGTCCTACTCTAAACTTTCCTACGACACCACCGAAAATCATTTTATTGTCAAAACCCACGGAATTCCCGATCAAAGCTATCCAGCAACAGAGCAAACCCTTAATCAACTCAATATCAAAATTCAACTTTCTAATTTCACCAACGGCATTATCAAAAAGCCGATTGCTATCCCCGATACCTATCAACGCATTGAACAACACGAAAAAGGCATTACTGATATGATTCACGCCATGGTGGATGGCACCATTGAAGTCGCGGATATTATGATTTTTATCTTCATACTGGGTGGAATGATTGGTGTGATAAACAAAACAGGAGCATTCAATGCCGGATTAATGTCTCTCACCAAAAAAACAAAAGGAAATGAATTCTCTGTTGTCTTTGCTGTCTGCGTGTTGATGCTGCTAGGCGGTACGGCTTGTGGTATTGAAGAAGAAGCAGTAGCCTTCTATCCGATTCTTGTTCCCGTCTTTTTAGCCTTAGGCTATGATTCTATTGTCTGTGTTGGCGCCATATTCCTTGCCGCATCGATGGGTACCGCATTTTCAACAATCAATCCATTCTCCGTTGTCATTGCCTCAAATGCTGCAGGGATTCCATTTACTGAAGGGATGGGATTCCGCACACTGGGACTTATTCTTGGTGGAACCTGTGTCATAGCCTATATGTATTGGTACTGTAAAAAACTGCGTGCCAATCCTGAATTTTCTTATACTTATGACGATCGCCAGGCCTTCTATGATCTCTATATGAAAGATATTGATCCGAATGCAACCGTTGAATTTACCTTTAGAAGAAAACTGATTCTGATTCTATTTAGTGGCGCCTTTCCTCTCATGGTATGGGGGGTGATGTTTGGCGGTTGGTGGTTCCCTCAGATGGCGGCTTCCTTCCTTGCCATCACCATCATTATTATGTTTATCAGCGGACTGCCTGAAAAAGATGTCATAAATGGCTTTACTCACGGTGCTTCTGAATTAGTTGGCGTAGCATTGATTATCGGACTTGCTCGAGCAGTTAATATCATTCTGGAACAAGGGATGATTTCTGACACGATTCTCGATTATATGACACATCTTGTCGATGGAATGAATGGCGGCGTCTTTATTATTGGTCAGCTCCTTATCTTCATCTTCTTAGGGCTAGTTGTACCTTCATCTTCCGGTCTTGCCGTACTCGCTATGCCAATTATGGCTCCGCTAGCTGATACCGTTGGCATTCCAAGAGACATCGTCGTATCAGCCTACAACTGGGGGCAATATATTATGTTGTTCCTTGCACCAACAGGATTAGTCCTTGTTACGTTACAAATGCTTGGTATTCCATTCAACAAATGGTTGAAATTTGTCATGCCAATCGTAGGCTGTCAGTTTGTTATCTCATCGATACTCCTCCTCGCTCAAGTATTTATGTATGCGCAATAAGCAATAAAATAAGAAGCCACGCAGTCTTGCGTGGCTTCTTTTTCTCATCTGATGTTATTTAACAAACTCATCAAACTCTAACTCATAATCATCACCATCTCTGGTGTATTTGATATAACGTGGAAATTGTTCACCTGAGAATTTCTTCACCATAATGTCTTTGTTACCGGTTTTAAATGAATAGGTAATTTCCGTAACAGTTTGCTTGTTATATTGGATTTGTTTTTCCACTTTCTTCACATTCACATTTTCCATTGGGTAAAGTTTTTTACCGTTTGTAATTTGGAAACTGGTTGGCAATTTATCGTAATAGCTCAACTGAAATGCCATGGTGAATAAGTCAAAAGTCGGTAATGTTAACGGTTCGGTTTCTAACCCATTTTTCACTTTACCGTATTCAATTGTTGTTGGCGAAATTTTAGAAATCGCATAAGGCTTACCATTACGCACATCTTGATAATTCACCATTTTAAATTGGCTCGCAGTTTGCGAACCACGAGAAGTAAACACAATGTTGTACAACGGAATATTAATTTTCGCATTGACTGAATACTGTGAGCCATCAGCTTTAAAATGCACATACGCCGGCATTAAATAATTGGAACTGTATTTAATATTATAATCCACCGCAGACCATGCTGTTGGCACATAAGCAATTAATGCAGCAAAAAGGATTTTAAATAACTTCATTGGTTTTCCTTATATATAAAAATAGGTTGCCCTTTAGAGTATCACAGTGAGAAGAAGTTCCCCATTAAAAAACCATCTTATCCGTAGACAAGATGGTTTTCATTTATGTTAGCTTAATGGGAGATTATAAAACTGCACCCGCCATTAAGAAACCGAATAAAACAGATAAAGCAATTGCAATCACACCAGGCACTAAGAATGGGTGGTTAAATACGTATTTACCGATACGAGTTGAACCAGTATCATCCATTTCTACTGCCGCAATTAAGGTTGGGTAAGTAGGAAGAATGAATAATGCTGATACTGCGGCAAATGCTGCAATTGCTGCTTCCGGCGAAACGCCTAATAAAATTGCAGTTGGATATAATGCTTTTGCAGTTGCAGCTTGTGAGTAAAGTAAGGTACTTGCGAAGAACAAGATAACCGCTAAACTCCAAGGGTATTGTTGTAAGAACTCAGCTGATACCGCTTTAATTTGATCGATATGACCTTCAACGAAAGTATTACCTAACCATGCTACACCAAGCACACAAATTACCGCTGACATACCTGATTTAAAGGTTGCTGCATTGGTAATTTTTGCGGTATCCACTTTACATGCCATAGTGATAATGGCTGCAGTTGCAAGCATAAAAGAGATAATGGCGTTATCACGAGAAAGAATTGGATTTTGAATTAAACCAACTGTTTTACTGATTGCAGTTGCATAAAGCATGACCACTAAAATCGCGATAAGGAAAATTGCGACAGAACGTTTTGCATAAGGTTTAATCTCAATTTGCATTTCACCACGCATAGTAATTAAACCTTTTGCTAGACGATCCTGGTAAACTTCATCATCTTTCAAATCTTTACCAAGGAAGTTACAAATCACCGCAGTAATCATACATGCTGCGTAAGTAGTTGGAATCCAAATACCTAATAATTGTAAGTAACTTAAACCAAAGTTTTTCTCTAATTCAGCAGAAAGGAATACTACCGCAGCAGAAATTGGAGAAGCTGTAATCGCAATTTGTGAAGCGATAACCGCAATAGAAAGTGGACGTGAAGGACGAATGCCTTGTTCTTTTGCCACTTCAGCAATTACTGGAAGTGTTGAGAACGCAGTGTGACCAGTACCGGCAAGCACAGTCATAAAGTAAGTCACAGTTGGCGCAAGGAAAGTGATGTATTTTGGATTTTTACGTAGGATTTTTTCAGCCATTTTCACTAAGAAATCCATACCACCCGCAACTTGCATTGCCGCAATCGCCATGATTACAGACATGATAACTGAAATTACATCAAACGGAATGGCGCCCGGTTTTAAGCCAAGTAGTGAAAGTGCCACAACACCCATACCACCCATGAAACCGATACCAATACCGCCTAATCTAGCCCCTAGGTAAATAAAGAGTAGGACGACTAAAAGTTGAGCCCAAATCATAATATTTTCTCCATATTAATTTTAAAAATAATTCCGAAACATATATTAACAACAAACTAGTGCATTATCTATATTTATTAGTTGGATTAGTCTATTTTATCCGAAAGTGCGGTTAAAATTTGATTCAAATTCTGACCGCACTTTCAATGACTTTCCTAGAAATCCTCAAAGTATTGTTGAATCACTTTTGGATCTTTTGTTTGTGTTAAGGCTAATTGCAATAACACTCGTGCTTTTTGCGGATTCAATGTACCTGAAGCCACAAAGCCATATTTAGAATCATCCACTTCAGCATCACGCGTTGTGTAACCTGTCGGCACACGAGATGAACGTACTACCACAACGCCATCTTTCGCCGCTTTTTCTAAACGTTCTAAGTGTGCGGCATTCACGTTACCATTACCTACACCCGCTGAAACAATACCTTGATAGCCCGCATCTAATAATGAATTTAACGGCTCAATTGGTGCATTAGAATAAGCATAAACAATGCCCACTTTCGGCAAGCTGTCTAATTTATCTACGTTAAATGGTGTATTTACGGTATGTTTACTTTCAGGCGAACGTTCGTAATCCACTTTACTGTTATGGATATAACCCAAGGTACCATAGTTTGGTGAATGGAATGTTTGTACTGCAGTGGTACTCATTTTGGTCACATCACGTGCACCTAATACTTCACCATTCATCGCCACTAATACGCCACGACCTGATGATTTTTTATCCGTTGCCACGACGACGGCGTTATAAAGGTTTAACGGACCATCCGCACTTTTTTCTGTTGCAGGACGCATCGCACCCACTAATACAATTGGTTTTTCACATTTCGCAGTAAGATCTAAGAAATAAGCAGTTTCTTCCATGGTATCGGTACCATGAGTAATCACAAAACCATCGGTGTCTTTACATTGTGCATTAATCGCTTTTGCTAATTTTAACCACACATCATCGCTCATATCTTGTGAACCAATTTTTACAATTTGCTCACCTTTTACATTCGCGAGTTGCTTAATTTCAGGCACCGCATCAATTAATGCGTCAACATTGAGTTGCCCTGCTTTATAAGCAGAAGAAACTGCAGTTTCACCACTTCCGGCAATAGTGCCGCCCGTTGCTAAAATTGTAATATTAGGTAATTCCGCAGCTTGTGCGACCGAAAAACCGAATCCGAGCATCATAAGTGCCGTTAATTTTTTTAATTTCATGCGCGTCTCCTTTCACGTTTAATCATCTAAGTTTGGCTATTCTCTACTTAATTAGGCGTAGAATAAACACAAAGATAAGATATTTATGATCCCGATCACATTTTTATTGATCTGATTGTATAAGCTTTCGCCAACGTTACGTTTCCTTGATAATTTTTTTGAAAGATAACTAAAGTGCGGTTATACTTAAAGCCTTATTTCATCTGAAGATAAACTCTTATTCATTATCAAAATTAAGTTGAGAACAACATGCAAGAATTTATGCCTCAAGCAATTGAATTTGCTCAAAAACACACTTTTTTAACGATCGCATGGTTTGCTGTCCTTTTTATGACACTTTTCACCTTTTTTAAAAGTGCGACACAAAAATATCGCGTCATCACCAATCCTGAAGCGGTTCGCTTAATGAACGATGAAGAAGCCGTGGTGATTGATTTACGTCCTATTGATGAATTCCAACGCGGCCATATCATTGGTAGCGTCAACTTGCTTCCAACTGAAATTAAAAATCAAAATGTAGGCAAAATTGAACATCACAAAGAAAAACCGCTTATCATTGTGGATGTTAACGGTGTTTCTTCTACCACCTCTGCAGAACTTTTAACCAAACAAGGCTTTGAAAAAGTCTATGTATTAAAAGACGGTTTAGCTGCTTGGGCTGGTGCAAATTTACCATTAGTAAAAAAACATAAATAAGGATCCTCTATGTCTGAACAAAATCAACAACCTGAAGTAGCTGCTGAAGAGCAACAAGAAGCCGTACTTCAAATTCAACGTATTTATGTAAAAGATGTTTCTTTTGAAGCACCAAATCTTCCTCATATTTTCCACCAAGAATGGAAACCAAAACTTGGCTTTGATTTAAGCACTGAAGCCGTTCAAGTGGGTGAAGATTTATACGAAGTGACGTTAAACATTAATGTGGAAACCACCATGGAAGATTCTGGTGATGTGGCGTTTATTTGTGAAGTGAAACAATCTGGTGTATTTACAATCAGCGGTTTAGAAGATGTTCAAATGGCACACTGCTTAACATCTCAATGCCCAAATATGCTTTTCCCTTATGCTCGTGAATTGATTTCTAACTTAGTAAATCGCGGTACATTCCCAGCATTAAACCTTTCTCCGGTAAACTTCGATGCGTTGTTCATTGATTACATGAACAAGCAGCAAGCTGCGGCCGAAGCGGAAGAAAATCAAGAAACCCAACATTAATTGTGATAAGGGCAGGCGATACCGTCTGCCCTTTTATTTTAAAGGTGATTGAAATGAACGCATCCCAATCTCCAATTACCATTCTTGGTTGCGGTTCTTATGGAACAGCACTCGCTATCTCATTTTCTCGCAATGGCTCTCCAACCTATCTTTGGGGGCACAATCCCGATCACATTCATCAAATGCAACAGGAACGTCAAAATCGCCGTTTTCTGCCTGATATTGAATTTCCAGAAAGTTTACATTTAGAATTAGATTTGAAAACTGCACTTGACCAATCGAAAGATATTTTAATTGTAGTGCCAAGCCATGCTTTCGGTGAAATTCTCTTAAAAATTCGACCGCACTTAAAACCTGATCATCGTTTAATTTGGGCAACCAAAGGATTAGAACGCAACACCGGCCGATTACTACAAGAAGTAGTGGAAGAAACCTTAGGTAAAGCAATTCCGACGGCGGTGCTTTCTGGTCCTACTTTTGCGAAAGAATTGGCTCAAGGTTTGCCAACAGCGATTACCCTTGCCTCTCGTAATGAAAAGTTTGCCTTAGAATTTCAAGCGCGAATTCATTGCAGTCAGCATTTTCGGGTGTATGTAAACCAAGATATGATTGGCGTTCAATTAGGTGGCGCCATTAAAAACGTAATTGCGATTGGCGCGGGTATTTCAGATGGTATGGGATTTGGTGCCAATGCCAGAACGGCATTGATTACCCGTGGGATTGCGGAAATTACTCGCTTAGGTGTAGCCATGGGAGCGAATACACAAACCTTTATGGGCATGTCTGGTTTAGGAGATTTAGTGCTCACTTGTACTGATAACCAATCTCGTAACCGCCGATTTGGTTTAATGCTTGGTAAAGGGACTGATAGCCAACAAGCCATGGATGAAATTGGTCAGGTGGTGGAAGGGTTTTATAACACCAAAGAAACTTATTTATTGGCGCAACGACAAGACGTGGAAATGCCGATTACAGAACAAATTTACCAAATGCTCTTTTGTGGTAAAAGTGCACAAGAAGTCGCACTGAGCTTATTGGGTCGTGAACGAAAAGGCGAATAAGGAGAAAAAATGACGTTAGAAGTATGGCAACACATTCGCCAAGAGGCAAAAGAATTAGCAGAATGCGAACCAATGCTCGCAAGCTTTTTCCATTCCACTATTTTAAAACATCAAAATCTTGGCAGTGCCTTGAGTTATTTGCTTGCGAATAAACTGGCTAACCCCATCATGCCCGCAATTTCGCTGCGTGAAATTATTGAAGAAGCCTATCAAGCGGAGCCCAATATCATTGATTGTGCCGCTTGTGATATTAAAGCTGTGCGCCACCGCGATCCTGCTGTGGAATTATGGTCCACACCATTACTTTATTTAAAAGGTTTTCACGCCATTCAAAGCTATCGTATTACCCATTATTTGTGGAACCAAAATCGAAAAGCACTCGCACTTTATTTACAAAATCAGATTTCCGTGGCTTTCGATGTAGATATTCACCCTGCCGCCAAAATTGGGCACGGCATTATGTTTGACCATGCTACTGGTATTGTCGTCGGCGAAACCTCAGTGATTGAAAATGATGTGTCTATCTTGCAAGGTGTTACCCTCGGTGGTACAGGTAAAGAATCCGGCGATCGCCATCCAAAAGTACGAGAAGGTGTAATGATTGGGGCAGGCGCAAAAATTCTCGGCAATATCGAAGTGGGCAAATATGCCAAAATCGGCGCCAATTCTGTTGTACTCCAACCTGTGCCTGAATATGCCACTGCAGCAGGTGTACCTGCTCGTATTGTTGGCAAAGACAAAGCGGCAAAACCTGCCTTTGAGATGAATCAATATTTTATCGATGATGATATAAATCTAAATATTTAGAAAGTTAATATACTTACAAATACTTAAATTTATTGTGATAAGAGTCACATTTTACAAACTTTCATTTTGACTTTAAATAATAAGTTATTAGACAATCAACATATCAAAATGTAGCATCAAGCTAAGTTTAAGCGTTTTTAGCAATTTATTGAGGAAAATAATATGGAAGAATTAGATACTATTAACGTAAGCGCCTCTGATTCTTACGATCATAATGACCGCGATGACCCTCATGGTGAGCGCTATAATGATGGAGGTGATCATGAGAGTAATTATGGCCATACTGATCGAACGCTCGAGAGACATGCGCTTAAAGAGCTCAATAAAACAGTAATGTTTAAGAACTTAAATTTATCAATGAATGATAAAATTCAATTGGGTACTTACGACAAAGACGGGGCCATTTATATAGTTGCTTCTGTCAAAAACAAAAAACAAATCTTAGCTAAAGTTTCAAATGGTCAAACAATAATTTACGATTATCGGGATTTGGATGGAACAATCGTTAGTGGGTTTGATCCCAAAACAGGAAAACAATATATTATCATCAGTGACTTAATAGATGAAGTTTTTCTAAAAAATTATGACCCAAATAAAGCAACGGCAAAAAGAACGATAACTGTTCGAGAATTACTAAATACTGATAATCCACATTTGGGGCCTTTAAAATCCAGCTTCAGTATTATTGAAGATATATCTAAAGGAGTTAAAAGTAACTCCTCTAATAATACTCTCGATAGAATTAAAAATACCATTACATTTTCGCACGATGTACTTAAAAGCATCGTTGAAGATGAAAAAAAATATAGAGAATTTTTAAATAAAGCGGGAAAACTTTCTGAAGCTGAGGCGCTAAAAACTACAATTGAAGTAAAAAATGCTTTTGCTAATAAATTAGGGTTACTCGGGAAGGTATTAACTTATTCAGAATTTACTAGTCACCTAAAGAAAGCATACGTTGACGGAGATTGGTCTAAACTAGAAAAATTCACAAGAGATTCATTAGAGGCTGCAATTGGAGCTAAAGCAGCAATAGTAGTGACTAGAGTGGTCACGGCAATATCGGCTATGATGGTACATGTATCTCCGGCAAGCCGTGCAGTTATAGCGATTAAATTCATATCAGCAGCTCTTCCCGCACTAGCTGGTATAGCGGCAGATCAATTTAATATATCCGAATTACTCACTGATAAAAGTGTATTTAACAAAAATGGGGAAATTTACTCACTCACTAAGGAGAATTTCTTATCTGCTAAAGGAGATATAAACTTACCTAATAATTTCAAAAATGCTGAATTATTGGGAAATCAACACTCAACTATAATAGGGAACAACATAAATAATATCCTTAAAGGCAATAATGGGAATAATGTCATTTATGGTAATGGCGGAAATGATTCTCTCTTTGGGGGATTGGGAAATGATCGTCTTTTTGGTGGTGATGGAAATGATATATTAGAGGGAGGAAAAGGCAATGATTATCTAGAAGGAGGTAATGGAAACGACACATATAAATTTAACTTAAATGACGGTAATGATGTTATTGTAGACGGGCACGGTCATGATACAGTATTACTAGGAAAAGGTATCAAGTTTGAAAATACGCTTTTTTCATTAGAAGGAAATAAAATTAAGTTATCCTTTTTAGATTCTAACACATCACTTTCAATAGATAGAACTTATAAGAAATCTTTTGCTTATCGAAATCGCCCAAATAAAGATATAAAAATTAATTTCAACAATGGTAAATCATTAACTTATGACCAAATAAAAGGAATTGTTGATGGTAAAAACAAACAAGTAAAAAATAGTATTAGATACGAGTATTATGATCAAATTCATATTCACTCAACACCTTCACAAAAAAAACCTTTACTGCAAGGAAGCAACGGAAAGGATTTTTTACAAGGAAATAATGAAAATAATCGTTTTGAAGGAAAGAATGGTGATGATGTTTATTATTTTTCAGGCTCTATTGGAAAAGATGTTATATATGATGCTGGAGGGAATGATAAGATTTACCTTGATGAATCATTTTATGGAAAAGATATCTTATTTACTAAAGAAAATCTGGACTTACGTATTTCTTTTCCAAAAAGCAATGAAAGTATCTTAATAAAAGATTTCAGCAAAACTACTGAAAAAGTTACAACTCATAGAGTTTTTCGTCGGAAAAAAGAAATGTTTAATTTTAATAGAATAGAAACTCTACAAGTAGGTAATGATGTGTCTGTAGACATAAATGCGTTAATTAATCATATGTCTAGTTTTGCTATGCGTGTTAATAACGGTAATTTAAGTATAGCAGATTCTCTTGAAAAACTTAATAAGATGGGATCTATATGATAAGTGATAAAAAGTATCCACAACTATCGATGAATGAGTTTTTTTTTACGTATAGTTTCATATTTGTTTTGCTATTATTTATATCTGTAATTATTTTTTTTAACGATGTTCCAATAACTAACTTTGAAATATTTATCGATAAATATCTAGTCAAGGGAAGAGGAGTATATTCTCATATATACTCCTTTCAATCTGAAATAATCTCTAATTTGTCGATGATTATTGCTCCACTATTTGCTATTTATCTAGCATTAACTTTGAAGCTCACTTACTCGTCGGAAAATGAAATTATTAATAGTGGAAGGGTAATAGAGAAAAGTGTAAAAAAAACTATATTAATGAAATTTTGCTTTATTATATCAGCACTGCTTCTTGTAACGATGTGTGTGTTTTTAACATACATATATAATTGGGATCTTGAGGAATCTAAAACTAATACATTATTTGTCAGGGATAATGTAATATGGTTGTTATCCTTAACTTATCTAATTTATACTGGGACATTCTTTACACTTTTTGTGCTATTTAGCGTAATACGTCACCCAGTATCTTTGTTAAGATACCATATATACCGACCAAACTATTAATATAATAAATAGAGATAATAATATGCATGCTGTCCCGCATATAGATCCTGCACTTAGAGGATTAATTTTACTTGCACAATACCATGATATCGCTGTCACCCCGGAAAATATTCGATATCAATTTGATATCGAAGGAAAGGGTTTAACCAAGGAGTCTTGGTTATTAGCGGCTAAGTCCCTGGGTTTAAAAGTGCGACCACTTTCAAAATCGATTTCTCGCTTACCGTATTGCCATTTGCCTGTTTTAGTATGGGATAAGAAAGAAGGAAGACACTTTATTCTTGCCCGTATAGATGAACAAAATCACCGCTATTTAATCCAAGATTTAGCTCAGCCTAACCCATGCATTTTATCTGAAGAAGAATTTTTACAACGGTATACAGGAGAGATTATTGCAATTACCTCCCGGGCATCTGTTCTTGGTCAGTTAGCTAAATTCGACTTTACTTGGTTTATTCCTGCAATTATTAAATATCGACGAATTCTATTAGAAGTGATCGGAATTTCTCTCGTTTTGCAATTACTTGCTCTAATCACACCTTTATTCTTCCAAGTTGTAATGGATAAAGTACTAGTTCATCAAGGGTTTAACACATTAAATGTTATTACTTTTGCGCTGTTTATTATCATATTTTTTGAAATTATACTTGGTGGTCTACGTACCTATATTTTTTCTCATACGACTAGCAGGATCGATGTAGAATTAGGAGCAAGATTATTTCGTCATTTATTAAAACTTCCATTAATTTATTTTGAAACTCGTAGAGTTGGCGATACGATTGCAAGACTTCGAGAATTAGAGCAAATTCGTTACTTTCTTACAGGGCAAGCTTTAACATCCATTTTAGACTTGTGCTTCTCTTTTTTATTTCTCTCAGTAATGTGGTTTTATAGTAAATGGCTAACCTTAGTTGTTTTACTTTCTTTGCCTTGTTATATCCTTTGGTCAATCTTTATAACTCCAATGTTACGAAAACGCTTAGATATAAAGTTTGCTCGTAATGCTGATAACCAATCATTTTTGGTTGAATCGGTTACGGCTATGAATACTATTAAGGCAATGGCTATTTCTCCCCAAATGGTTGATCATTGGGATAAATTATTAGCTGCTTATGTACAAGCAGGATTTAAAGTTACAAAACTAGCAATGATAGGGCAACAAGGCGTCCAACTTATTCAGAAACTTGTTATGGTCATTACTTTGTGGCTTGGTGCTCATCTTGTAATTAGTGGAGATTTAAGTATTGGGCAACTCATTGCTTTTAATATGCTAGCTGGGCAAGTCGCAATGCCTGTAGTTAGGCTTGCACAATTATGGCAAGACTTCCAACAAGTCGGTATTTCTGTTGAACGGTTGGGTGATATTTTAAACACTCCTACAGAAATGCCTAAAAGCCACATTTCTTTGCCTAAAATTAAAGGTGATATTTTTTTTGAAGACGTATCATTCAAATATCAATTAGAAGGTAATGTTATTATTAATAAATTATCCTTTTCTGTTTCTGAAGGTCAAATTATTGGTATTGTGGGACGTTCTGGCTCTGGTAAAAGTACAATCGCAAAATTAATTCAGCGATTGTATATTCCAACAGAGGGGAAAATTAAAATCGACGGACAGGATTTAGCATTACTTGACCCTAATTGGTTACGAAAACAAATTGGGGTCGTGCTACAGGAGAATGTTTTATTAAATAGAAGTATTCGAGATAATATCGCTATTAGTTCTCCTGGTATCAGCATTGAAAAGGTGATTCATGCAGCTAAACTTGCAGGGGCTCATGACTTTATTTGTGAATTAGATGAAGGCTATGACACCATAGTTGGTGAACAGGGTGCTGGATTATCTGGGGGACAAAAACAGAGAATTGCTATCGCGCGAGCTTTAATAACAAATCCTAAAATTCTAATCTTTGATGAGGCAACTAGTGCCTTAGACTATGAGTCAGAAAGAATTATAATGAGAAATATGAAACATATTTGCCATAACAGAACAGTTATTATTATTGCTCACCGGCTTTCTACCGTTCAACAAGCAGATAAAATTCTTGTTCTTGAGAAAGGTGAACTAGTAGAATTTGATTCGCATGAAGAGTTACTTCGTAATCCTCAAGGTTTATATAATTATTTATACCAACTTCAATTAGGTCATGAATTATGAAAATTTATTTTCAAGCACTATTAAATTTTCTACAACACTACATTCATCATTTTTGTGAAGTATGGAAAATCCGAAAAACCCTAGACACTCCGATTCGAGAAGAAAATGAATATGATTTTCTACCCGCTCATTTAGAATTAATGGAAAAGCCCGTTTCAGCATTACCTTACTGGTCCGCCCGCTTAATAATCTTATTAATTTTTATTGCGTTAATTTGGGCTATATTCGGTAAGGTTGATATTGTTTCCACAGCAACAGGTAAAATAATTTACAATGGTCATAGTAAAATAATTCAGCCAATTGAAAATGCGATTGTAAAGAAAATTTATGTTAATGATGGACAACTTGTTGAAAAAGGAGACTTGTTGCTAGAACTCACTTCATTAGGAGCAAAAGAAGAGTTAAAAAAGGCAAATCAAGCTCTGAGCAATGCCAAACTGTCTAAAGCAAGGGCGGAAGCTTTATTGAACTCTATTTATTCTAACAAAAATCCATTTTTACAAACAGATGATGCAACAATTTCTATAAACGAACGACAACAAGCACAGCAATTAGTTTTAGCCCAATTTAATACTTATCTTTTGCAACAACAAAAAGCTGCTGCATTATTAACTCAAAAACAAGCTGAAGCTTTTACTATAAAAGCACAAATAAAAAAATACCAATCTTTACAAAACTTAGAGAAAGAAAAAACTGATGATTTATTCAAGTTACTAAAATCAAATAGTATTTCTAAGCATCAGTATCTAGAGCAAAAAGCTAAATATATTGATATTAAAAATGAAATTTTAGCGTTAGAAAGTAAACAAAATGAAATTAACGCTGAAATTCAGCAGGCAGAAAATGAAAAAATTCTTTTAACTAACTCCTTTACTCGAGATACTCAAGAGGCATTAAGACAGGCTGATGAGCAAATTAAACAATTTGTCTTCGACCAAGAGAAATATGCTGAAAGACAAAAAACGACCGAAATCAAAGCACCTGTAACAGGTTCAATTCAGCAATTGTCTGTACATACTATTGGAGGAGTTGTTACTGCAGCTCAGCCACTCATGATTGTGGTTCCCAAACAAGATAAACTTGAAGTAAATGCAATGATTAATAACCAAGAAATTGGATTTATTCATCAAGGGCAAGAAGCAACTATAAAAGTGGAAGCTTTTCCATATACACGTTATGGTTATCTGACAGGAAAAGTAAAGTCAATCAGTTTTGATGCTATTGAAAATGAGAAAGTTGGTCTTGTTTTCTCAGCAATAATTGAATTAGACAAAGATTATTTGGTCATCGATAATCACAAAATTAATTTGACTGCAGGTATGACTGTGAATGCTGAAATTAAAACAGGTAGACGTTCTGTCATGAGTTATTTATTAAGTCCTTTGCAATCTACAGTTTCAGAAAGTTTCAGGGAGCGCTAATTATAAATTAAGGAAGAAAAATGATTAACAAAGACACCCAACTTTGTATGTCCCTTTCTGGCAGACCGGGCAATTTTGGTACAACATTCCATAACTATCTATATCAAAAACTCGGGCTTAATTTTATCTATAAAGCCTTTACGACTACGGATATTGAAAGCGCCGTCAAAGGCATTCGTGCACTTGGTATTCGAGGTTGTGCCGTTTCAATGCCTTTTAAAGAAAGCTGCATGCCATTTTTAGATGAAATATCCCCTTCTACACAAGCCATTCAGTCTGTGAATACCATTGTGAATGATCAGGGTTTTCTTCGCGCTTACAACACCGACTATATTGCCATTGTTAAACTTATCGAAGAATATCAATTAGATAAAAAGAATCGCGTGATTGTACAAGGCAGTGGTGGCATGGCTAAAGCCGTCGTCGCGGCCTTTAAAAACAGTGGATTTGAGCATCTGAAGATTTTTGCTCGAAATGAAAAAACAGGTAAAAATTTAGCCGCACTTTATGGCTACGAATATATTTATTCTTTAGATAATCAATCGGCAGACATTTTAGTCAATGTCACACCAATTGGGATGAAAGGTGGGAAAGAAGAATTTGATCTCGCCTTTCCTGAAAATCTTATTCAACAAGCTCAAACCGCTTTTGATGTGGTAGCGATTCCTGCTGAAACACCGTTTATCCAATTTGCTCAACAGCAAGGTAAAAAAACGATTTCTGGTGCAGAAGTGATTGTGCTACAAGCTGTCGAACAATTTGAGCTCTACACAGGCATTCGACCTGGTGACCAATTAGTTGCTGAAGCCGCAACTTTTGCTCGAAAAAACAGTTAAAAAAAGAACCGCACTTCTAAAAAAGTGCGGTTCTTTTTATCTAAGTTTTACGCTAACAATTTTCTTGCTGCTTCCACTACTACTGATACTGCTTTGTCTTCCGTATCTTTCATAGTAGCTTCATTTGGAATTTCTTGTTGTGTACGGTTTACAATCACACCGGCTACCATACCTGCTCGTAAGCCAAGAGCATTACACATCGTAAATAATGTGGCTGATTCCATCTCATAGTTCATCACATTGAGATCTTGCCATTGTTTTAACAAGCCTTGGTAATCACGATACACTTTGCCGCTATACGTATCATAACGTTCTTGACCTGGATAGAACGTATCTGAAGAAGCGGTAATCCCTACAAATGGCTCAATGCCTTTTTCTTTAGCTGCATTGAAAAGCGCCGTAGTACATTCAAAATTTGCCACAGCTGGATATTCAATTGGGGCAAAGTGACGGCTTGCACCATCAAGACGAACCGCCCCCGTTGTAATAAGAATATCGCCCACATTAATATGCGGTTGAATCGCGCCTGTTGTACCAATACGTAAGAATGTACGCACGCCAAGCTGAGCCAGCTCTTCCACACAGATAGACGTAGAAGGGCCACCAATACCGGTTGAACACACCACCACCGGTTGACCATTTAAATAGCCTAACCAAGAAGTGAACTCACGTGTACTTGCAAGAAACTCAGGGTTATCAAGTTTTTTAGCAATACGTTCGCTACGTGCAGGATCCCCTGGTACGATAGCGAGTGTTGCACCTTTCAGTTGTGCTTTAGTCAGGTTTAAGTGAAATACATCAGACATAACAATCTCCTTTTTCATTCTTGCCGCAAAGTGCGGTCAAATTTTCGTTATTTTTTCAATGCGCCTAAGATACCACGCATGATTTGTTTGGTCACTTCATTACGAATATTGCGACCCACTGATTTTGCCACGCTATTCACAATTTGTTCTGTCGGAGAAAGTTTATCCCCGCGTTTTTGTGTTCCAAAAATCATACGGCTTAAGCTACCAAATAAACCGCTTTCTTCCTCTTGTTGCGCTTGTTCGGCTTGTTTTTGTTGTACTGCCGCTAAATCCGCTTGAGCATTTAATACTTCGAAAGCGGATTCATTATCCACGTAATCTTTATAGAATGCATAAAGATCATCGTCTTTCACCCAAGCAGCTCGCTCTTCTTCAGTAATCGGGGCAAGTTGGCTTTTCGGCGGATAAACATACGCCACTTCAACGGGCGCTGGCATGCCTTTTTCATCTAAGAATGAAATTAACGCTTGCCCCACACCTAAAGTTGAAATGGTTTCCACCACATTGACAGCAGGATTTGAACGGAACGTTTCCGCTGCAGATTTCACTGCTTTTTGATCGCGTGGAGTGAAAGCTCGCAACGCGTGTTGTACACGGTTACCTAATTGGCCTAACACGGTATCCGGTAAATCTAATGGGTTTTGGGTTACAAAATAAATCCCCACCCCTTTAGAACGAATCAAGCGAACCACTTGTTCCACTTTGTCCACCAACACACTCGGTGCACCATCAAAGAGTAAGTGTGCTTCATCGAAGAACATCACAAATTTTGGTTTCTCTGGATCGCCGACTTCCGGCAATTGCTCAAATAATTCAGACATCAACCAAAGCAAGAACGCACTATACATTCTTGGGGAATTAATTAATTTTTCAGAATTTAAAACATTGATCACACCACGACCATCACGGGTTTGTAACCAATCTTCAAGATTTAATGCCGGCTCACCAAAAAGATTGGTCGCCCCTTCATTTTCAAGTGTCAGTAAGGCACGTTGAATCGCCCCTACACTCGCGGCTGAAACATTACCGTATTCTACTTGGAAGGTTTTTGCATTCTCTGCCACAAATTTAAGCATTGCGCGTAAATCTTTTAAGTCGATGAGTAGCAAGCCTTTGTCATCTGCCACACGGAATACGAGGTTTAATAAGCCTTCTTGAGTTGCGTTTAAATTTAATAAACGGGAAAGTAATAATGGCCCCATTTCAGAAATGGTGGTGCGAAGTGGAATACCGGTTTCACCGAATACATCCCAAAATGACACAGGATAGCCATTTAAATAACTCTCGCCACCTAAATCAAATTGCTCAATGCGTTCCGCCACTTTGCCACTGAATGTCCCCGCTTTAACTAAACCGGACAAATCGCCTTTTACATCAACTAAAAAGACTGGCACGCCATCATCACTGAATGCTTCTGCCATTTTGCGTAGTGTGACAGTTTTACCCGTCCCTGTCGCTCCAGCGATCAGACCGTGACGGTTTGCCATTTTTGCGGTAATACCAAGGGTTTGACCTTGTTCGGTACGCGCGAGAGAATATTGCATAAAGATTCCTTTGTTTTGTTGGTTTTATTTAAACGAATAATAAGGAAAAAACGAAGTGCGGTCAAAATTTAAGTGATTTTACGGTATAATTTCTCAAAACTAACTCAAAGCAGGAAAAATAGATGTCAAACGCAAAAATTCTTATTATTAAAACAGGATTGATAGAAACCTTAACGTTCCCTGATGGTAGCTCATATGAAAGCGCGATTCGTAAAAAACCAGTATCCATGGTGAAAGTGCATGCGCTTGGTGCAGAAGGCAATGATGTAGGCTTAAAAGCCCATCACGGTGGTGTTGATAAAGCCTTGTTTTTTATGTCTGATGTGTCTTTCCCTGCTTTAAACGCGCTACTTGGTGAAACGTTTGATTTTCACGGCAGCGCAATTTACGGTGAAAACTTTGTGGTATCCGGCTTACATGAAGATAATGTCTGTGTGGGTGATCGCTACAAAATTGGCACCACGCTTTTAGAAGTCTCACAACCACGTAAACCTTGCGAACGTTTATCTCACAATACCAAAAATGATCATGCAAGAGAGGTAATCCGTCAGTCTGGCTGGACAGGTTGGTATGTTCGTGTAATCGAGGAAGGAGAAATCCATCAAGGCGATGAACTCGTCTTGCAACATCGTCCTTATCCTGAATGGACAATTCGTCGCTTAAATACGCTACTTTCTGCTCCTTCAAGCAATGCAGAATTAGAGGAGGCCTTAGCCATTGAGGAACTTGCGGCGGCATTTAAACGTTCTATTCATTCACAATTACGTAATTTACAAAAGGCAGCCTAAAATGTCGGCTAAAACGACCGCACTTTGTCCGTGCCAATCTTCGCTTTCTTATGAAGATTGTTGCGGACGCTTTCATTCAGGCAACATGTTTCCAGAAACCGCGGAACAACTTATGCGCTCCCGCTATTCAGCGTTTGTGCTTAAAAAGATTCCTTATATCGTGCAAACCACTGTGCCAAGCCAACAAACGTTATTAGATGAAAAAGCCCTGCAAGATTGGACTGATGAAACGCAATGGCTCAGTTTAGATATTGTCAAAGCAGAAACCTTAACCAAAACACAAAGTGCGGTTGAATTTAAAGCACATTTTCAAGGCAACGAACAGCCGCAAGTGCATCACGAATATTCTCTTTTTGTAAAAATTGATGGTCGTTGGTATTTTGTTGATCCCACTGTACCGCTCCCAAGCAATAAACAACCTTGTGTTTGTGGCTCAGGGAAGAAATTTAAACATTGTTGCGGAGGCTTGCTCTAATGACCTTAACCTCTTTTCTCGCATTATTCTGGCAGCGTTCTCAAGAAAATAAATTAACGCAAGCTGCCGGTTCACTCACCTACAGCACCATGCTCGCTATCGTGCCATTAATTATGGTGGTGTTTTCAATTTTCTCTGCTTTTCCCGTTTTTAACGAAGTAACCGGTGCATTGAAAGAATTCATCTTCACCAATTTCGCGCCTTCCGCGAGTGATGTTGTGGGACAATATATTGATGAATTCGTCCGTAACTCCAAGCAAATGAGTGCCGTGGGGATTGTGAGTTTGATTTTAGTGGCATTGATGCTCATTAACTCCATCGACCGTACACTCAATGGTATTTGGCAAGACACTAGTAATCGCCCGATTTTTACGTCATTTGCTATTTATTGGCTCATTTTAACGCTCGGTCCACTTTTAATCGGTACCAGCATTGCCGCAAGCTCCTACGTCAAAGCCATGTTCGAGCAATCGGAAACGCTCTCTTTTGGCCTAAAACTGCTCAGTTTTGTGCCATTTCTTTCTACTTGGTTTATCTTCACGCTCATTTATATGGTCGTGCCAAATAAGAAAGTGAGCATCAAACACTCCGCAGCAGGCGCATTAATTGCGGCAATTTTCTTTAATTTAGGGAAACAAGCCTTTACTTGGTACATCACCACCTTCCCATCTTATCAATTAATTTATGGCGCCATGGCAACACTGCCGATCATGTTATTGTGGATTCAAATCAGCTGGACGGTGGTGTTATTCGGTGCACAATTAGCTGCAGTGCTTGCAGAAGTGCAGTCAATGAATCAAACAAATTTAGAGGAAGTAAAATGATTGCATTAATCCAGCGTGTGACTCAGGCTAAAGTGGAAGTTGAAGGTCAAATTGTGGGACAAATCAGCAAGGGATTATTGGTTTTATTAGGCGTGGAAAAAGAAGACGACCAAGCCAAAGCAGATAAGCTCGCTGAGAAAGTGTTAAATTACCGTATTTTCAGTGATGAAAATGACAAAATGAATTTAAATGTTCAACAAATCGGTGGCGAAGTGCTTGTGGTATCACAATTCACCCTAGCTGCAGACACGCAAAAAGGTTTACGACCAAGTTTCTCAAAAGGTGCCGCACCAGCCTTGGCTAACGAATTGTATGAGTATTTTTCGCAAAAATGTGCAGAAAAAGTCACCGTTGCTAACGGACAATTTGCAGCAGATATGCAAGTAACGCTAACCAATGATGGCCCGGTTACATTTTGGTTAAATGTCTGAATAAAGAGAACAATCACTATTTTTTTCAAAGCAAAGGAAACTCTTTCTTTGATCGCATTGTCGTATTAACGCTCAAACGCATATAACAATTTCAAATCCCATCCATAATTGCATTGGTAATCCCCTTATTTTATGGGTAAACTAAGGCGGTTTGATGTGGATCTTCTTAAAGTTTAGCTTGTAATAAAATGAAAAAAATTTCGTTAAAAATAACCGCACTTTTGCTTGGATGGATGAGTTTTTCAGCCCTTGCAGAACAAACCGTGGATATTGAGATCCGCGGGATCAAGGGTGAACGTGCTATTCGCAACACTGACATGAATGTCAAACTCATTGATAAAGGTGAAATGGACGGTTCAGATCGGTATAAACAATTAGTTTCGGATGCTGTTGATAAAGGCCTTCGAGTCTTCGGTTATTATGGTTCTTCCGTGGCCTTTGAATTAAAAAAACGCAAAGGTCAACGAGATTTACTTATTGCGAATGTCACCCCGGGTGAGCCAAGTAAAATTGCTGGAACAGACGTTGAAATTACAGGCGAAGCCGCAGAAGATGAAAACTTCACGGCACTCCGTAAAAACTTGCCAAAACAAGGCGAGTTAGTCGAGCATCAAAAATACGATGATTATAAAAGTAGTATTTCAAATCTTGCCCTTGCTCGTGGCTATCTTGATGGAAAATTCCAAATTTCTCGCTTAGAAATCAGCCCAGAAACTCATGAAGCATGGTGGCGAATGCTGTTTGATAGTGGCGTGCGTTATCATTATGGCAATATCACCTTCAACCATTCCCAAATTCGCGAAGACTATTTGCAAAATATGCTCAACATCAAATCGGGCAATCCTTATTTAGTCAGCGATTTATCTGAATTAACCAATAATTTTTCTTCCACCAACTGGTTTAGCTCAGTGCTTTTACAGCCTCATGTCCGCGAAGAAGAAAAATTAGTGGATATCGAACTGTTACTTTATCCACGTAAGAAAAACTCAATGGAGCTTGGGGTCGGTTTTGCAACCGATACGGGCCCTCATGTCCAAATTGGTTGGACAAAACCTTGGATTAATAGCCGAGGCCATAGTTTCCGTACAAATCTTTACGTCTCTGCGCCAAAGCAAAACTTTGAAGCCACTTATAAAATACCATTGTTGAAAAATCCATTAAATTATTATTATGAATTTTCAACCGGTTATGAAAAAGAAAATAAAAATGATACGGATACCAAAACGCTCACTTTTGCTGCATTACGTTATTGGAATAATAAAGAAGGTTGGCAATATTTTGCAGGTCTTCGTGTCCGTTACGACAGCTTCACGCAAGCTGATTTCACCGATAAAACGCTCCTTGTTTATCCTACCGGAGGCTTTAGTCGGACTCGTTTAAAAGGCGGTCAATTCCCAACATGGGGAGATACCCAAAAAATCACGGTTGATTTAGGGAATAAGCTTTGGATGTCAGAAGCCAATTTCTTTAAAATTCAAGCTTCCACAGCGTGGATTCGTACTTATGCAGAAAATCACCGTTTTATTACCCGTGCAGAAATTGGTTATTTAAATACCGCGGATATTCGTAAAATTCCACCTGCATTACGTTTCTTTGCAGGGGGCGATCGTAGCGTGCGAGGTTATGCCTATAAGAAAATTTCACCGAAAAATAAAGAGGGGAAATTAGTCGGCGGTTCTCGCTTAGTAACAGGTAGCCTTGAATATCAATATCAAGTTTACCCAAATTGGTGGGGAGCTGTATTTGCTGATACTGGCTTAGCCGCAGATGCTTACAAAGCGAATGAATTACGCTACGGTGCAGGCTTTGGTGTACGTTGGGCATCGCCAGTTGGCGCTATCAAATTTGATATTGCGACGCCAATCCGAGATAAAGATAACAGCAAAAACATTCAATTTTACATTGGCTTAGGGGCTGAAATTTAGGGTATGACTATGTCTGAACAAGAAAAACAACCAGATAACCAAACCACACAACCCGTTAAAAAGAAAAAGACCTGCCGTAAAATTTTATGTGTCGGAAGTGCGGTCATTTTTGTCCCTGTTTTAGGCTTAGTCACAGCACTTTCTTTTGATAGTGGGCAACGTGCAATTATTCAACTCGCCGATAAAATGCTCGATAGCTTATCTATTGAGCAAGTCAGCGGTGGCTTACAAGATGGTTTAGTCTTAGAAAATTTACGTTTTCAAACAACCGGTGTCGATGTAACCCTTCCTAAAACGCGCTTACAGCTGAATTTAGCTCGTTTACTTTCGGGTGATATTATTGTTGATGATCTCAGCTTAACGCAGCCGAAAATTGCCATTGATACCAGTGTCATGCCACCTTCTGAAGAGAAACAAACGGAAAGTGGTCCAATGGAAAAAATCCATTTACCGGTTTCTGTGCAAGTAAAAAATGTCGCGATTACTGACTTTGATATGAAACTCGATCAAAGCAATATTACGTTTTCGTCTTTTCAAAGTGCGATCAGTTTAAACAATGAATCTGGCCTTACCCTTGAGCCTACCACGCTTTCAGATGTGCTTTTCTCAACGGTCACCCAAACTCAACCGAATCCCCCTCAGCCCGAGAAAAAAGAACCCGCTAAACCTGTTGATTGGGCGCAAATTGAGCAAACACTCACACCGGCTTTTTTAGGTAATTTAAATGCGGTGAACTTGCCTTTTGATATGCACATTCCAAGTGTTTTGGGTACAAACTGGCAATATCAATCGCTTAATGAAAAAGGCGAAGAAACCCAAAAAATCACTGTACCTAAAGTGGAATTACAAGCAGATGCCACCGATCATTTAGTGAAATTACAAAAACTCGACATTGACAGCTCTCTCGGTACACTTTCTAGCCAAGGACAACTCCAGCTCAATGAAGATTTTCCTGTTGATCTCACATTAAAATCTGATCTCCAAGCCTTTAAATCAAAAGATAAAACCATTCTGCCTGCTAGCAAAGTTGATCTCAATTTATCGGGCTCCTTGAAAAAAACGACCGCACTTTCGTTAACCACACAGGGTGTGCTTGATGCCACCTTAACGGGTGACGTGAAACTGGCTGAAGATAAAATGCCATTAAATCTGCAGTTAAAAGCGAAAAAAGGTCAATACGCTTTTGCAGATAGCCTTGCACCACTCAAAATTAACGATGTCGATATCAAGCTTACTGGCGATTTATTGAATTATCACGCAGAGGTTGTCGGTGGCGTGGAGGGGATGGATCATATCCCTCATACTCACGTTGATTTAAATGCAGACGGTAAACTCTATGAGGTCACCCTCAACGAATTAAAACTTGCTGCCCTCGATGGTACGGCACGTTTAACCGGTTCCTCAAACTGGAAAGATGGCGCACAATGGGATGTGACGGCTGATTTAAACAAAATGAACATTCGTCCTTATGTGCCCGCCATGCCAGCCGTATTATCGGGTAAAGTGAGCTCACAAGGTTCCGCTGATTCCAACCATTGGAAAGTGGATGTACCTAACGTGGATTTAACCGGTAGCCTTTCCTCTCGCCCATTAAGCTTGAAAGGTAGTGTCTTTTTAAGTCATGAAACCTTATTAAACATTCCTGATTTATTGCTGAACTATGGCGATAACCGCATTGCGGCAAAAGGTACATTAGGAGATAAATCAAACTTAGATTTAGATATCAACGCACCAAGCTTACGTGGTCTGTGGCAAGATTTAGCGGGTTCTGTGGTCGGCAAAGCGCAAATCTTAGGTAAGCTTACTGCGCCAACCATTAATACCGATTTAACAGCACAAGGCTTGCACTTCCAAGGATTAGACTTATCTAAAGCCGTAATTAAAGGTAATGTTGTCAGTGAACCACAAGTGAAAGGTGAACTTAACGTCAAAGCGGAAAACTTCCGTTATGGTGACAGCATCAAATTACATAATATTGATTTGAATGCATCAGGTGATGAAAAACATCATACGCTCACCTTAAAATCAAAAGGTGAACCTGTTGCAGCTGATTTACAAATCACCGGTAATTTTGACCGCACTTCTCAGCAATGGAAAGGTAATTTAAGTCAAGTGAGCCTAAACTCACCTATCGGTGATTTTAAAGTGAATCAAACCATTCCAGTGACTTATGACAATAAAAAAATCCAAGCCACCATTGGTTCACACTGCTGGATTAACCAAGACTTAGATCTGTGTTTCCCTCAACAATTTACAGCAGGGAAAAACGGCGAAGTCCCTTTTGAGCTTAAACGCATTAATTTAGATTTAGTGAATAAATTGATGGGACAAGACACGCTCAAAGGCCAGTTACAAAGCCGAGGTAAAGTGGCATGGTTCACAGATAAACCGTTACAACTGAATGTGGCAGTGGAAGGTAATAACATTGGTGTAGCACAAAAATTAGACTACCGTACCTTTAAGCTAGATATTCCTAAATTAAGTGTGAATGCTGATATTCAAAATAACAATTTAACCTTGAAATCTGACATTAACGTTCAAAATCAAGGTCGAATCGGCACAGACTTAAAAATTAATGATTTAAGTAAAGGCCGTCAATTAGGCGGTACCTTTACCATTGGAGGTTTACGCTTATCTTTAGCCAATCAACTTTTCTCTAGCGGGGAAAGCCTAGATGGTGAAGTGGTCTCACGCTTAAGTTTTGGTGGTAATTTAGAAAAACCATTATTAAATGGCAATTTCGATATTCGAAATGTGAAAACAAAACTGAAAAGCCTGCCTTTTGATGTGACTGATGGCCAAGTCGCAATTCGCTTTAATGGCACCTCTTCAACCTTAAATGGTCATGTTCAAACACCTGATAGCAAACTCAACATCAACGGACAAGCTAACTGGGCTCACATGGATAACTGGACGGCAGAAGTTAGAGCGCAAGCAGATAATTTCAAAGTTGATATTCCATCCATGGCGAAATTAAAAGTCAGCCCAAATGTGGTTGTCAAAGCCTCACCAAAACTCTTAGATTTGAGTGGTAATGTGGATATTCCATGGGCGAGAATTGCCATTGAAAGCTTACCGGACAATGCTGAACCAGTGAGTGAAGATGAAGTCATTTTAAATGGCCCAAGAAAAAGTAAAGAAGAACTCATTAATCGCCAATTTGCTTCAGAAACTAAATCGGGCATGCAAATTCAATCTGATTTAAAAATTAAAATCGGTGATGATGTGCATTTAGATGCCTATGGTTTAAAAACCAATTTGAATGGCTTACTTTCTGTGAAACAGGATAAAGGCAAATTAGGATTATTCGGTCAAATTAACCTGAAAAATGGTCGTTATGCTTCTTTTGGACAGGATTTATTAATTCGTAAAGGACAAATCAGCTTCTCCGGTTTACCTTCACAACCAATGTTAAATATTGAAGCGATTCGTAACCCAGAAGCCATGGAAGACAGTAAAGTGACCGCAGGGGTAAAAGTGATTGGTATGGCATCTAGCCCACAAGTCACGATTTTCTCTGATCCAGCCAAATCTCAAGACCAGGCACTTTCTTATTTATTAACCGGTCGCTCATTAGAAAACAGCGGTGAAGCAGGCTCTAGTGGTTCTGTGGGTGCGGCATTACTTGGCTTAGGTTTAGCGAAAAGTGGTAAAGTGGTCGGCGGTATTGGCGAAGCCTTTGGTATTCAAGATTTAAACTTAGGCACTGCCGGTGTTGGGGATAGCTCCAAAGTACAAGTTAGTGGTAACATTGGTAAACGCTTACAAGTGAAATACGGTGTAGGATTGTTTGATGGCTTAGCCGAAGTGACCTTGCGTTACCGCTTAATGCCGCAACTTTATTTCCAATCGGTTTCCAGCACAAACCAAGTTTTTGATTTATTGTATCAATTTGAATTTTAGGAAAGGACATGCATAACGACAAGCAACTGGCTCAACTCGCAGAACCTCATCACCGAGGTGAGGCCCGGGAGATTGCCGCCATTGATTTAGGCTCAAACAGCTTCCACATGATTGTGGCGCGTATTATCAATGGCTCAATCCAGGTGCTTTCTCGTTTAAAACAAAAAGTGAGGCTCGCCGACGGCTTAGACGAGCACAATGTATTAAGCCAAGAAGCCATTGAGCGCGGTGTAAATTGCCTTGCGCTTTTTGCTGAACGCTTACAAGGTTTTGCCCCAGAAGATGTAAATGTGGTGGGCACTTATACCTTACGAAGAGCGGTCAATAATGACGAGTTTTTACGTCAGGCTGCTGCCGTTTTTCCTTATCCGATTAATATCATCAGCGGTCAAACGGAAGCCAAAACCATTTATGCGGGCGTTTGCCACACTCAACCCGAAAGCGGACGTAAACTGGTCATCGATATTGGTGGTGGCTCGACCGAAATGATCATCGGTGACGATTTCACCCCCTTAGTAGCGGAAAGTCGTCACATGGGCTGTGTGAGCTTTGCCAAAAAATTCTTCCCGAATGGCGAAATTTCCAAAGAAAACTTCGAGCAAGCTCGCCAAAGTGCGGTCAATAAAATTGAAGATTTAAGCTGGGAATATCGCAAGCTCGGTTGGCAATCAGTGTTAGGTTCATCTGGCACCATCAAAACCGTCTATCAAGTGATTACCGCAACCCTTGATCCGAACGGCATCATCACGGCTGAACGCTTACAAAATTTAATTGAACGAACCTTACAAGCTTCCCATTTTGAAGAGCTCAACATAGCGGGTTTAAACCCTGATCGCATCGATGTCTTTGTACCAGGCTTAGCCATTTTAAGTGCCGTTTTTGACGTTTTTGGCTTAGAAAATATGCGCTATTCTGACGGTGCTTTGCGTGAAGGGGTGATTTACAGCTTAGAAAAAAACTTCCAAGTTTCAGATATTCGTACACGTACCGCATTAGGACTGGCCGAACAATTTAACTTAGATTTGGCGCAGGCTGATCGCGTAGCCAATAGTGCGAAAACCTTGATTGATCAATACCCCCATTGGCAAAAGCCTCATCTTGCTGATGAAATGAAAAATCTGTTGATTTGGGCAGCTCGTTTATTGGAAGTCGGCATTGTGATCAATCATCGCAATGTACAAAAACATTCCGCTTATATTCTGCAAAATATGGAATTACCGGGTTTTGATCGCGAGCAGCAACGCTTATTGGTGAATTTAGTTCGTTATCACACAGGTGCATTTAAAAAGAATGATTTACCGATTTTTGCTCGTTATGCGGATGAAGATGTCCTTGCTTTACTGCTTCTTTTACGTATTTCGGTAATTTTGAATAAATCTCGCCAGGCGACAGATAGCACCGATAAAATTAATCTCAGAATTGACCGCTCTTTACAGACTTGGGAACTGACTTTTGAGAAACATTATTTGGATAACAATCCGTTAGTGTGGAATGAATTGCGCTTAGAAAGCAATTTACTCAAAGATTTAGAACTCAGTTTGATTTTTAACTGATAAAATAGGGGCTTTCGTACCCTTATTTTTTATCTTGCTCCAACAGCAAGCTATAAATATTGGCGAGATAATAACTCTGCTCTGCTTCGGGAATTTCTTGCGGAATAAAAGAAAGCAAATCGTGGTGAATTTCCAAAACATCAGGAAAAATGACCGCACTTTGCATTTCATCATAAAAGGCTTGATGAAGCGGGGAAACGCAACCCCCTCGTTTTAAACGGGCAAGGCTGTTGGCAATATGCAATAAGAGTGTGATGACAGTCGGAATAGACACATCAATGCGCCAATGATGCTCTAGGCGACTTTGCAAGGTCAGAATAATATCAATAACGTCCTGATCAATCTGACCGCGAATTTTCCAACGGGTTAATTGTTTGAGTAACGACATAACATTCCTTTTTAAGATAGGATAACTTTACCGCTATTTCACAAAATTACCAGTGCACAGATCACAAAATTGAAACAAAGTGAAAAAATTTACTAACTAGGAAAGCAATAAATGATAGATAACAGACTTTTTGAAAAATATGATGGTCTTATTTTTGATATGGATGGCACCTTAATCGATACCATGCCAGTACACGCCCGTGCGTGGAACATGGTGGGGGAACAATTTGGTTATCGTTTTAACAGCCAAATTATGTATGATTTAGGTGGCGCAACTGTGAGCACTATCGCCTCCGCCATTATGCAAGATGCCGGTATGCCACAAGAACGCTTAAATGAAGTCATACAAGCGAAACGCAAACTTTCCTATGAATTGATTCCAACAGAATCAAAATTACTCCCAACCTTTGACGTGGTGCGTCATTACTATCAACAAAAGCCGATTGCGCTTGGCTCAGGTTCAAACCGCCAAATCATTGATATGTTGATGCAAAAATTAGATATCAAACATTACTTTAACGCCATTGTCAGCGCAGATGATGTGAAAGAACATAAACCGCATCCAGAAACCTTTTTACGCTGCGCAGAACTGGCAAAAGCCGAACCATCACGTTGTATCGTCTTTGAAGATGCCGATCTTGGTGTAAAAGCAGGATTAAGTGCAGGAATGGATGTGTTTGATATCAGAACGCGCGAGATTATTAGAGCCTAATGTGGGACATTTTCTCTTTCAGTTTTTGGGCTGATTTTTGGCAAACCCATGGCTTGTGGCTGATGTTTTTCAGCGCTTTCTTAAGTGCCACCATTTTGCCGGGTAATTCAGAAATTGTGTTTGTCTCCCTGGCTGCGCCAAAAGTATTGGTCGGATCATTATTAAGTGCGGATATTTTTTGGCTTGTTTTTATGGCAACCGCAGGCAATACGCTAGGCAGCCTCACCACTTATTGGATTGGTCGATGGTTTCCGAAAATCGACAGCAAAAATGACCGCACTTTATGGGCAATAAACAAAATACAACGCTATGGCGCCATCACTTTATTATTGAGCTGGTTGCCTATTATCGGGGATGTGTTTTGTGCGGTAGCCGGTTGGCTTAGATTGAATTGGCTAAGTTGTTTGATTTTTATGACGATTGGAAAAGGACTGCGTTATATTGCCTTGCTCTTTTTCAGTTTGCCTTTCGTGTCATAGCTGTGAATAGCCTTTGTGCATAACCTGGTTGTGGGCTAGAATAAAGACGAGTTAATATTCAACAGATAAAAAAACGCCCCTTATCGAGTAAGGGGCAAATAACCTAAGGAACCAATTTTATTAAAACAACTGCAAGTTGCTTGTTTTATAAGACCGACGCTAAAAAGAAAAGTTCAAAGAAATTGTAAAAAAATGTAAAAAAATTTACAAAAACTTGCAATTAATTTACAAATTACTGATTTTCAAGGAAATAAATATGCCATTACTCGACAGTTTTAAAGTGGATCACACCCGTATGAACGCACCTGCCGTGCGTGTAGCCAAAACGATGCGTACCCCAAAGGGCGATGACATCACTGTTTTTGATCTTCGTTTTTGCATTCCAAACAAAGAAATTCTCCCACCAAAAGGGATTCACACCCTTGAGCATTTATTTGCGGGCTTTATGCGTGACCATTTAAACAATGACAATGTAGAAATTATCGATATTTCCCCAATGGGCTGTCGCACAGGTTTTTACATGTCATTAATCGGCACACCAAATGAGCAACAAGTGGCTGATGCATGGTTAGCTTCCATGAAAGATATTTTAACCGTGCAAGACCAAAACCAAATTCCTGAATTAAACGAATACCAATGCGGAACTTACACCGAGCATTCTTTAGAAGAAGCACATGATATTGCTAAAAATGTGATTGCTCGCGGTGTGGGGATTAATAAAAATGACGATTTAGCGCTTGATGAATCTTTCTTAAAATAAGGACACAACATGACAACCTTAGGTACAGCATTAACCCCGAATGCTATTAAAGTGATGATGCTTGGCTCTGGTGAACTGGGCAAAGAGGTGGTGATTGAATTACAACGTTTAGGCGTGGAAGTGATTGCCGTCGATCGTTATGAAAACGCCCCAGCACAACAAGTGGCACATCGTGCTTATACGATTTCTATGCTAGATGGTGCAGCACTCAAAGCCTTAGTGGAAAAAGAGCGCCCAGATTACATCGTGCCGGAAGTGGAAGCCATCGCGACTGATACGCTGATTGAATTAGAAAAAGCGGGTTTTAATGTTGTGCCTACCGCCAAAGCCACCAAGCTTACGATGAATCGCGAAGGTATTCGCCGTTTAGCTGCCGAAGAGCTTGGCCTACCAACCTCACCTTATCAATTTGTCGATAACTTTGCTGACTTCCAAAGTGCGGTTGAAAAAATCGGTATTCCTTGCGTGGTAAAACCGATTATGTCTTCTTCTGGTCACGGTCAAAGCATTTTGAAATCCAAAGACGACTTACAAAAAGCCTGGGATTACGCTCAACAAGGTGGTCGCGCAGGCGCAGGACGCGTGATTGTAGAAGGGTTTGTTAAATTCGATTATGAAATCACCTTGCTCACCGTTCGCCACATTAATGGCACTAGCTTCTTAGCGCCAATCGGCCATCGTCAAGAAGATGGTGACTATCGTGAATCTTGGCAGCCACAAGCCATGTCTGATGCAGCGTTGAAAAAAGCACAAGAGGTCGCAGAAAAAATTACCACTGCATTAGGTGGTCGTGGCATTTTCGGGGTGGAAATGTTTGTATGTGGTGATGAGGTTATCTTCAATGAAGTCTCCCCTCGCCCACATGATACCGGCATGGTGACATTGATTTCTCAAGAGTTATCTGAGTTCGCCTTACACGCCCGTGCGATTTTAGGCTTACCTATTCCGGAAATCACCCTCATTAGCCCATCGGCTTCCAAAGCCATTGTGGTAGAAGGCCAATCGAAAAACGTGCAATTTGGCAATATCGCCGAAGTATTGGCTGAACCCCACACCAATATTCGCATTTTCGGCAAAGGCGAAGTCAATGGCCATCGCCGTTTAGGTGTCTTACTCGCTCGTGATATTTCCGTAGAAAAAGCATTGGAAAAAGTAGAGCGTGCTTACGCCAAATTAGATGTAAAATTATAAAACTTACTTAACATAAGCCGTTAAAAATACAAAAAGTGCGGTTAGTTTTTGAGAGGTTTTAAAACTCTTTTAAAAAAGACCGCACTTTAATTTATTGTATTAATTAAAAATCTTCTGCATATTGCATAAAATCAAACTCACCCTCAGCACGTGAGAATAAATGAGCAGCATAATGATCTATTGCCTCTGCTGGATTCGTCAACTTTTTAATACCCATCACATCTGCTCTAGGTATCATATAAACATTACGTTCATCATTATGAGAAGACACAAATAATTGATATCCTGTTTTACTCCCATCATCATTGGAACGGGTATCAAGCAAACATCTTAATTCAAAATATTTTTCATCATTAAATTTATCATCATAGCTTTGTCTAAAAGCATGATGAAATTTATGTTCTAGAAAAGCTGTATATTCAGGAAGTGCAACGCCATGACTATCTTCAAAACCTTCTATAATTGAATGAATGGGCATTAATAATAATGAAGGTAAATTACTTTTATATATATTATGCATTGTATCTTCTGCAATTTCCCATCCTTGACTTACATATAACCAAGAGCACATTATTTCTTTTGGAATATAACGATGAAATCCTCCCATACTTTTGTTACCACTCTTATATGAAAAAGGATCATATTTTATATAATATCCAATATTATTTATTAATATACCAAACTGTGTAATATCTCCCATTACAGGTATATTACTTTTCTCAACCCCATAGAAGAATTTTCCTTTGCTCATATAGGAAAATGATAGTGGCTGAATATATCTAAAAGGACCTATTATATTCTCAAAAAGATCACCCTTTACTATAAAGTTATATCCATCAAATGTTCTTTTAGCATCACTCAGATTTAGCTCACAAAATGGAATTGAATCAAATTCATTATAAAATTCTGTAAACATGTCATTAATTTGTTTTTCTGATAACCCTATCATTTATTTACTCCAAATTTTTCAATAGCAACTAAAACTTCCGCTCTTATTTCATACTGTCGGTTAGCTAAATATTTTCTATAAGTGGCTTGCTTGGTAAGTTTTACTTTCGCCATCTTCCTTGCCACTGCTTCCACCTATTACTTGCTCGTGATAGAACGCTCTTACGATAAGTTGGATGTGAAATTATAAGATTAGCTTAAATATAAGTAGTTCTGAAAATACAAAAAGTGCGGTCAATTTTTGAGAGGTTTTAAAACTCTTTCGACATTATGTAGCAGTTGCACAAAGCTGAAATTGCGGTCACTGAGCTTGTCGAAGTGTAAGTAATTTCAGCTTCTCCGATACACAAAACCAATGCTTCGACAGGCTCAGCAAGCGTTTTGTGCATTTGCTACATAATACCGTAAAAAAACACTTCAAAAACTCACCGCACTTTATTTACGTTCTTGGGCGCGCGTTAGGAAACACGCGTTGGCAAAAGAGTGGTATAATCCCCGCCTAATTTTGGTAGTTGATTTCCAATTACGACAAAATCGTTGGAACTTCATTGCTGACACTTTCCAAGAATCATTCTGTAAACCGACTGTCTCAGCAACTAAACTATCGTGTAGCCAACAGTGCTTTCAATCACACTTCTCTTGAAATTGATACCATGAACAAACTTAAAATGATGTTATTCACCACGGCGTTGGTGAGTTTATTTGCATGTACAACAACGCCGCCCAAAAAACCGCTGAAGACCAGATTTTTAAAGGATAATATTAGCCAAGCAGAATTAAATAATGCCCTTAATTACAAGCGATATCATTATCGTTGTAAGAACTCGGAAACAGGGTCAACCTCATATTTGGCAACCTACTTTCCTCTCTCGGTAGAGAGTCGGATGAAAGATAATTTCGGTTTTTATTTCCAACTGGATGGCGGCAATGCGATGCCGTTTGATCATCTTGCGAATAGAGCATTAAATGCGCGCGGTAGCCGTTTTGAAGTGCTTTATCAATCGTACAACCCTATTCAAGGAAGCACTGTTGATTTGGTGGCGCGTGAACATAGTTCCGTTTATTACAGCACGCGAAAGGCTTGGTTGAATTGTCAGGGTGGGTAAATATAGATTTTTTTGATGGTACTCGTTTTCCGGCGAGTGCCTAACTCCAAGGAAAAATACCTGAAAAATGAACCGCACTTTTAGATATGACAAACAAAAAGCGCTATCTCTCTCGAAATAGCGCTTTTTTTAATTTAACAAAAACTTGAATTAGAATTCAAAGTTAGCACCAACGTTATATGCCATACCACCACCGCCATTGGCGTTTACAGCAACACCGGCTTTCATCGCAAATTTTTCATTGAAACGGAAACCGCTACCTACCGCTAAAGCAGTTTTATCACGATAACCACCAACCGCAGCACTTATATTTAGTTTACCGACATTATAAGGTTGGAATAAACCGTTTAATGCTGCTTGTGTAGACAGGCCATTTTTGATTTCACGGCCTAAGCTATCGATGCGGGTATTCAAACCGGCAACATTTGCTCTACTTTCACGAATTGCAGTTTCATGTCTGTCTAACACGGCTTTATGTGCATTAATCGCATTTTCATGAGTTTGAATTACTTTCTCATGAGTCTGGATTGCCCCCTCGTGAGTTTTAATCGCACCTTCATGAGTTTGGAGTACACCTTCATGAGTTTTAATCGCACCTTCATGAGTTTGAATTGCTTTCTCATGAGCTTGAATTACTTTCTCATGAGTCTGGATTGCACCCTCGTGAGTTTTAATCGCGCCTTCATGAGTTTGGAGTACACCTTCATGAGTTTTAATCGCGCTTTCATGAGTTTGAATTGCTTTCTCATGATTTTGAATTACGCCCTCATGAGTTTTAATCGCGCCTTCATGAGTTTGAATTACTTTCTCATGAGTCTGGATTGCACCCTCGTGAGTTTTAATCGCGCCTTCATGAGTTTGGAGTACACCTTCATGAGTTTTAATCGCGCCTTCATGAGTTTGAATTGCTTTCTCATGATTTTGAATTACGCCCTCATGAGTCTGAATCACGCCTTCATGCGCAGTAATAACGCTATCATGATTATCGATTGTTCTTTTATATTTCACTAATTTGTCATTATGATCTGCCAACTGATCAGAATGGTTATTAATCACTCCCTCATGCGTTTTAATTGCGCCTTCATGCGTTTGGATCACTTTTTCATGATCTTGGATCACTTTTTCATGATCTTGGATTACTTTTTCATGATCTTGGATTACTTTTTCATGTGCACCGATAACCTTTCCATGACGGGTAACGATTTTATCCAAATCATCTACTGTTGCTGCGGTTGCAGTACCAATACCCATCCCTGCTACAAGCAATGCAATTAAACTACTTTTAAATGTTATATTTTTCATGTTTTCCTTTTAATATAATTAATATAATCTATAGGCAATATAAAATTGTCCTTAGCCCGATTGCATTAAACACTCCTTTGCAATCGATTATTATATTAGCACTAGAATATTTTAACTGAAAGTATTTTCTATTTAACACCATGATTTACACAAAAACACCAAGAAAATGGCTGCACTTTTGACATTAACCATTACGCACATTTCGAGGATATTATTCGTGATGGGATAAAAATTCATTATTCTTTAGTTTTTCAATAGCGATGATTTCTTTTTTTGTTTCGTCAATTTCCGCCCAAATACTAAACGTTTTCGCCAAATTCTCAGCGGTTAATACGCATTGTGTTTCTCCATAGGCAATCACGTTGCCTTTATTGAGCAAAATCACTTCATCACAAAATTTGTACGCCAAAGAAAGATGATGAATCGCCACCACGCAAGTATGCGTTGGGGTGAGAGATTTGAGCTGTTCCATGATGTCGATTTGGTAGTAAGGATCGAGTGAAGCAATGGGTTCATCGGCAAGCAATAGGGGCGCCTCTTTAATGCAACAACGGGCAAGTTGCACGCGGGCTTTTTCGCCGCCGGAAAGTTGTTGGAAAGGTTTATCTAATAAATGGGTAACAGAAAACGTTTCAGAAATCGACCGCACTTTGTACTTCTGTATTTTAAATTGTAGTCTGTTTAAATATCAAACAGACTACAAATTTCTAATAACTTAACATCAGAAATTAAACACTTTCTATACTAGCTACCTCTGAGTTTTTTAGATATAAGCATTACTAATACTATTAATGGTGACATCCTAGAAAACATATAGAAATTAAAAGATAGTATATCCTTTATCTCAAGAATAGAAATATCACCTAGATTTATGATAAAGGTAAACACGATAAAACATAAAGATATTATTATAAATCCAGATAGAAAAACAACGAGGGAATAAATAAAAAACTGAATAATATTATTAAACACTTATTCACCTCCTAGAATTATAGATTTCATGTTTTTCTCATTATTTTCCAATTTTTTACTTGTAGCTTCACTCGCCATTGAATCGACTACTGCCCCAAATCTAACTGGTAAATATTTATAATCTTCGTATCCCCCACGATGGCGCAAGAGTCCTCGCTTGTGCCTATCAACTAAAAGTGCGGTCAAAAAATTCAAAGAATTTTGAATATTGGCTCTGCCGATGGTTATGAGTAAAATTCACAATGTTTTTATTAAACAGCACCTGCGTGGACGTTGGCGCTATCATTGGGGTGAACGCTTGCGCCATCAGAGGGTTTTAAAATTCTTTAAAAATTGACCGCACTTTGTACTTCTGTATTTTAAATTGTAGTCTGTTTAAATATCAAACAGACTACAAATTTCTAATAATTAACATCAAAAATTAAACACTTTCTATACTAGCTACCTCTGAGTTTCTTAGATATAAGAATTGATAATACTATTAATGGTGATAATCTGGAAAAACCATATAAGTTAAATGACAATACGTCAAGAATATCTTTCATAGAGATATTTCCAAAACTCACAATAAATTTAAATAATATAATAAGAGAAGACATACCAACAAAACAAAATATAAAAATGAACAAAGAATAACCAGCAAAATAAACTAAAAAACTCATTAATCTACTTAGCATATAAACTCTCTCTGGAAAAATTTCTAATATCTTGCTCATTGCCTTCTAAAAATTTATTTAATGACTCACCTGTAAACGAGTCAGCTACAACCCCCAATCTAACTAGATATAAGTTTGGACTTTTATTTCATATTTGATGGTTCCCAATTATTTAAAATATCATAAATAAACTCTGCATATTCTTTTTCAGGATGTAATTCCAAAAAACGTTCACATGCTTTTTTAAAATACATAAAGCAGATTTCTTCAGATACATGAACCTGATATCTAGGATCACATAAGCCTCCAATCTCAAACCTTACCCCTTCAAAGTGATCTTCTGGAAATGGACTATTCATATCAGGGTAATAGCAATCTGCTCCCTCCTCACAGAATCCATCCTTTTCTACCAGAACAGAATAAATAGCTTTTAAAAAATCTCCCTCATAATATACATTGTCAATATACCCGCTTATAGTAAGTTCTATTTTATTATTTTCATGTAAAATTTCTTTAAGAATAGGTGTATCGAAAGCTCCTATAGGAACGTACTTAGGAATTGTGTTATTTAGGGTGAACATTAGTTACTCCTTTAGTTTCCGTATCTATATAGTAGTGAAATTTTATACCATTAATTTTTTGTGAATCTTGATAAACTTTTGGGTCTAATCTATTTCTCTCAAGTAAATCACTATATCCTTTAGCTACAGCCTTTTACCCCATTTCAAGCATCTCATGATCTGAGAATTTGATAGGATCATAAACCGTTTTAGGGCTAGATATTGCTTTATAAGTCCCATCAGGTTTACCGTCTCTTCCTAATCTTGGAATTTCATAATGAATACGAGTAATACCATCAACATTTGTTGATTCCTCCTTAACAATTCGACCGTCCCCCAGGGAAAGAGTATTTAGGAAGTTTTCTCTATTATGTCCTCCAACAACACCTCTTCGTTGATTAATACCTTCCCCTTGGATTAGGTGATTTTTCAAATTCATACTGAAATGAATGCCTTCAGGATAATCCGCATCCCCAACATTAGTACGCTTATACCCATCCATCCCCGATGTCGGATAAGCTTTATTTTTTCCACTAATTAAGCTCTTAACATTGCTTAATCCAACTTTTGCTGAACCTGCTGCACCCAGACCTATTGCTGTACCAGCCTCCATGGCATTCAAACCAAATTTCGTTGTATCTGAAAGCTTGCTAAAACTTTCTGCATTTTCACGTTCAACTAAATTAGATAGTGCAATACGATTTGCTGTATTTAAATCATTTGGGTAATACACCGTCATACGACTAAAGAACCCTAAATTTCTCTCAAGCTCTTCAGCCCCTGTGTTCATTTCATGTAAATGTGCCGTTTCACAAGCCACATTCCCCTTACACGCTATGAGTTGCTGGCGGTTTTCCTCACTAATCCCTTTATATTTCTCTAAAATCGGTTTAGTATCGCGCCCTTCTTTTTGTGCTTTACTCAGTTCCCGAATGAGATTCTCAACATCTGCAACACTTAGGTAATTATTCTCCACCGCCCTTTTAGCCGTCTCTGCCCCAGCCGTCGCCGCAAGGAAACTCCCCCCTTGTTCTGTTGTGGTGCCATTTGCTTTCGCCGTCAATGCCGCAGCCAATCCACCCGCCAATTGACTTAACGTACTAATGTTTTCCTTCTCATTTGCCGTTAATTCACTAACCGGTTTGCCATAAGCTCTCGCGATGATTTCAGCCGTTGCCTCACCTGTCACCCCGGCAATCGCTCCCGTTAATGGGTCTTTACCTGTCACTTGGAACTCCACCGCAGAAAGCAGGGCATGTGCCATGAGATTCGTGGCTTTGTCTTTTGCGGTATCACCCGCCGTCATCTCGTGGATGGTTTGGTTGACATAAGAGGAAGCCAATGCGACAAGACTGCCTTCGGTATCGTTTTGTGCCGCTGCTTGTAATGCCGCTGTCACGGCACGAATCGCCATCCCTTTTTCACTACCTATGCCGTAAGTGCGGTCGATTTCATCTTGCGTTTTTGTGATTTCTGTTTGAACACTTGTCAGTTGTTGCTTAATGGCGGCAAGCTGTTGTTCATTACCCGCTTGTCCCTTCAAAGCTTTTTCTTGCTCTTCCAGCTTAAACTTCTCAAGCCCTAGCTTGTTGATTTTCTCACGCTCTTCATAGGTGGCAATATTAATTGCATTCTCCGATATCTCACCGATAACTTTCGCCATTTCTTGGCGTTCTTGCACTTTTTGTAAATCTTGTTTTTCAACACGTTGATTCGCATTCTTCGCATCCCGTGAAAGTGCGGTCAGATTTTCTGGTGTTTCGGTGTCTATCTGAATGTTGCTGCTTCAAGCGCTAATCCACTCTCCTCACTATTGGTGATAATTTTATCGCAGTGAAATGACTATTTTGTCAACGTTCGCTATCCGAGTTGGATATAGAGTTTAAGTTATTGATAAAGTTAGAATGATATATCAAAATTTGCTTAAAATAAGCATCATTGAAAATAAAAAGTGCGGTCAATTTTTGAGAAGTTTTAAAACTCTTTGAAAATTGACCGCTCTTTATTAAAGTATATGCTATTCAAATATCAAATAACTAAATATTTTTGCAGTACGATAGGAAACTAGCACAATATGAGAGCTACACTATCAACGTTATAAATTATATATCCATTAACTCATAAGAAACATTTCCGGTTTCTAGCAACTCAACAAATACTCTTTTAATAAAATCAAAGTCTTCTATCACCGAACAAGCCGGATAGGATTCTCCTTCAAAGTAAACCAATTCAGGAGTGCCATTAAAGTCAGATTTTGTTCTAATTAGGAACTCCCCATCTTTTCCATACTCAATTAAAGTAAATAAATATCTTTCACCGTCACATTGAACTGATAATGCTGAAATTCCAACTTCCGGCTCTGGGATAAATTCTAACCCCGCAGCCCCCTCATTTAGTTCAATATTATTCAGTATAGATATCATTTTATCTTTATCGACAGAAGATACTCTCTCCCTATTAGATACTACAATCCAATCCTTTTCTCTTTGAAATCCACAGGTAAAAAATAAATTATTTGTCATTTTTTGGTTCCTTTATTGATCGTTGACCTTTAGACCAAACATACCCCATGATGGCGCAATTACAAACTATTGATATTCCCAATCAAAATATTCTTTTAATTGAATAACAATATCATTCCAGGTTTCTCCAGATATTTTATTTATTATAGCTTTCAAATGATTTTCTATTTCATCTAGTGTATAAAGATCAATAACTATCCCTTTATTTATCATTAATAATTTTTCTCTTTGAATCATCCCTAAATTAAAAATATTAGTATAAAAAAAATCACTTCCAGACTCATCTTTAGCCCCTATTGCCAATGTTAAATTTAAGCAATAGGCTGATTTAAGTATTATTAAGGATGCATCATCTCTTGTTGGGACATTGTAATCAACCCATTTTAGTTCAGCTATAAGCATTTATTTTTTATCCTCATAAATATTTAAATGTAAGTTACTTTCTACCTTTGATGAGCCGGTAATAGGGTCTATGTAAAAACGTTCAAAATTAGACTGTAATGCTTAATATTTTTGAATGACTCTAGGTTATTATCTAAACGCCTCTGCGAATCCTAACAACACATCTCTATCATAATCATAAAAATCATACTTATTAGAAAATAGCTCATCCCAACAATTGCTTTTCTTGTCTGTATTTTTAATAAAATAATGACCTGGCTTAGCGATAAGAAATGATGAAAAATCATCAGAAAAAACAATGAACTCACCACTATAATATGAGATTAATGAACCTGTACATTTTTCAAAAAAACTATCATTTGAACACGATTTTATTACGATAGGAGGAATAGTTTCATTTTTTATATTTTCAAACTCATCATAACTAAAAACAATAGGGATAGCGTATAGATAATCAAACTTCTTTATAAAATCATGAATATATAAGTCAGTTCTACATTCATTCGAATAATCATCATCTAGGAACTCAATAAATTCATATTTTCTAAAGTTATTATAGAAGTATTTTTCCTCATCAAAATTAATTAAAAATTTATAATTATCAAAGACATTTTCTATCTCCATAGAGGACAATAGAATATCAGTTTTATTCAATGTCTTAACATCTTCATACCAAAGCTTAGCGCTCATATCTCACCTCAATAATTTTTTTATTGTCTGGTCGTTGTAACTCAATAGTCATAGGTCCAGTTTTACTAGGTCTATATATCGCTCTTGTTCCATCAGAAAATTCGGCTACTCTTCTCCCATTATCATAATTTTTTACCTTAGCAGACTTTGTTAAGGCACCCCAATCAGTTTCTATATCAATATAGCTAGGTTTTGTTGCATTTCTAATTCCTTTTCCTCTTGTTGTATCAATAGTATTTGATAAGAAGTTATTAATTCTAGAAAGACTATCTGGAGTAGCTCCTTTGAAGTTATTTATTTTTACTCCGTTTAATATAGCTTCAGTTTGAGAATAACCAGCCACTTGACCGATAATAGGAAGCTCTTTAGTTGAATCAACTCCCTTTGTCATGCCTTTAGAGAAATCACCTAAAAAGGCTGACTTAGTCACATTACCAACTGAAGTCGCAATGAGAGGATTAGCAAATCCATACAAAAGCTCTACTGAGCCTTGTTCCATACCGAAGGTCTTGGAAATAAAATCTCCCCCAGCTGTTTGACTTGCTTTACCCGTCCAGATTGTTTTTACTCCAGCAAGAGTATGGTCTAGTCCATATAAACCAGCAACAACTCCAAACCCACAAGTTGCAAGCCCCATACAACTAGTAACACCCCCACCTACAGCAGTACCTATACCATAAGCTGTTTGAGCCACCCCACCAGCCCTTGTCACTATTTGTGTATGAGCATCATCATAATCTTGCATTTTGTAAGCCAGATTATAATTAAATAGTGGATAACTCGCCCCTGCACCCCATGAATCTAGCGTATAAGTTTGTTTTTGTAATAAAGAGCGTTCATTGGCAAATTCCGCCGTATTACCCAATATTTCTTTTTGATATTCTGCTGCATAACGCGGGTCATCCTCAGGAATCTGAGCTGAACAATGCACCAACGCACAAGCCGCAATTTCTAAACGACGCTCTTTTTCTTCATCGCCATTTGCAAGTAATTTAATACGCTCTTTCTCATTTTGATGAAGCTGTCTGTTATACGTCTCCGCATTGTAAGATGTCAATGCTCCCTGTTTAATCGTTTCACTTGTCCCACCGGTCACTGCACCCGCTGCTGCACCTATCGCCAATGCCGTCATTTGCTGTGCTGCTTGTTTAAGTTTCTCTTTTTGCCCTGCATCTAATTTGAGGTCTTTCGCTTGTTCATTTAAGTAATCTGTAACATAAGTGTTCAACCACTCTGAACCTGCTCCCGCTGCGGCACCTGTCGCTACATTGCCATCTGACATCTTCGCTGCCAATGCACCCGCAAGGGCATGCATCGCAATCTTCTCTTTGCTGCCGTCTTCAAATTCAAATTTTTTCGCAAGGTCACCCGTGACTTTTGCAAACAACTCACCTGCTACTTGTGCTGCCTCTTGCTGCTCTTTCACTTCGTTATGGTCAAAGGCTTTTACTTTATGATTGGCATTTTGTGTATCTCTGGAAAGTGCGGTTAGATTTTCCGGTGTTTCTGTGTCAATTTGAATATTAGACCCTATCGCTGATTGCGTTTGACTTGTAGCAATTTCATGTTTATTCCCTAAAGCACTCGCCGCGGCAGCCATCGCATTTTTAGCATTCTGTGTCATATCCGTTGAAAGCCCCGCACTCACGCTTTTCACTTCAACCTCACTGGGGTTTTCAATATCAGTGTGAGTGAGCGATTTTGTTTTGAAGTGGTTCTTATCTTGGTCGGCTTCACTGTCAATCACAGAGCCCGCAAGGTGCGTATTCCCCGCAACCTTAACATCCATTCCACCTTTACCCACATGGAAGCCCGTTTGTTCTTCCACTTGGGCATAGTTCACTTTCGCTTTGTTTTGAGAATAGTTCGCTGAAGCACTTGAGCCACTGCCATAAATTGCCACACTAAAGCCCGCTCCGGCTTGCGTTTGTTTGCTGTCGTAGTGATTGCTGTCTTGACGGCTTTCTAAATTAAGATTGCCTTTAATAGAAACATGCACATTTTCTGCAAAGACGAATCAATGGTCATCACCATTTAAGTGTATTGCTTGCTCACGATATTTGCGTAGAAAAAGCATTGGAAAAAGTAGAACCTGCTTACGCTAAGTTGGATGTGAAATTATAAGGTTTGCTTAAAAATAAGCATCATTAAAAACACAAAAAGTGCGGTCAGTTTTTAAGAGGTTTTAAGAGGTTTTAAAACTCTTTGAAAATTGACCGCACTTGATATTTCCATTTTTCCAATCTACTTGTAAATAATTAAAAATGAGCTTTATATAGCACACCTTTAAATTTATTCCCAAAGTAAATTAAATTCCCTTTTTGGAATACTTTTCCATTAACTCAATCACCGGTTTAAATTTAGGATCTTGGGAGCGATATTTTTTGATCCCCTCTAAAATACCATGCTGTCCAGTAAAGAAATCTACATCTCCCCCGTTATCTAGCATTAATTGAAGCAAATCCAGCCTTTCTGGGAAACCATTAATATAGGATAAAGGTGTAATTCCTCTTTCATTTGGTAAATTAGGGTTTGCACCAGCCTTAAGTAACGCTATCGCAGCATCAATATTTTTACTTCGTAATGCATAATGCAAGGGAGTCATTCCATATATATCCTGAGCATTAATATCTATACCCTTATTAATTAGATAATTAATAACATCAGAGGATGGTTTATTTGACTCAAATCCTAATAAGGCTTTATGCAACCAATTCCAATGCTCTACAGGAGTTACTTCCATGATATTCCTTTCCTTATTTTGAAAAAGCTCTTCCAATAAAGTTAAATCATCAGAATCCATTGCATCTAAAATTTTTATGCCCATCTCTAACTTATTATTCATGTATTTTCCTCTTTCAAAGTTTTTCATATCACGAACAATTCGTTCAATATCATCTTTACCTGGCATTTCATTTCTATGACTACGATTCACCGAACGATTTTCCAATCTAAACCACTGCGAGATTAGTGTATCACTACAAACATCTCCATTAAGCTACGTTTCGCCTTTACTTATCACAAAATAAATTTATATCGTCAAAAACATCACTTATCGCGCCTAAAAACTGACCACTATTTTTTAATAACTCTAGTTTATTGATAATATCAAGGGAAATTCTTTTATCAATTCTAACTATATGTCCTACTGATATTATTGATGTATATTTTAATTCATCTATTGATGAATCAAGGTTATCTAAAACTATTTTTTCTGCGATATCTCTATCTACTGAATATAGCACAATATTTAAAATAAGATTGCAACAATTCGCCACAGTATCAAGTGTAAAAGAACAATATTTAGGATCCATATATTTCATACTATTTACCTTTTTTTTCCATTAGATTTAAATAACCCTTCTGTTATTAATTTATTTTTCATTTCCTGATTTAAATCATCCCATTTTCTAACATGCCCATGATATATTCCTGAACTCGGGTATGTTTCATCAAATATAACTATTTCTCCTGTAGATTTATCTACCCCAATTCTACGAGTTGAAGAATCTTTTATAATAAAAGAATTATCTAATGCATTTTGCCCATTTTTAGGAGCTTTTGATTTCACAGGATTATCTACTACTCCATGATAGTCTGCTTTTTCATAGGATAATTTCCCCTCTCTATTTGGATGAAAAATAACAGATTTAGCAGAAGTATCTGTTGGTTTTTCTGGCGGATAAACCTTAGGATCATAATAACGTTCATCTTTACCTTTATAAGCTGTTACCTGCTTACCTGTATTATCTTTAAAGGTATATAAAGGTCTTCCATCAGGTGTTGTTTTACCGGTATTAACTGCATCTGCCGGTAAGCTATTCCAACAGTTATTATGCACCCAAACGCCATCAAGGTCAGAATTCGCTCCTTTGATAAAGTAAGTATGGTCAGTCTCAACTGTCAGGTTATATGCACTTAACTTCTCAGCCTTGATGCTAACACCCTTCACCGTTTGCCAGTGATTATTTTCTGACAACAGTTTATAACCCGCTTTCAGATTTTGTGCATCTACCCACTGAGCGTTTTGGATTTCTCCGTTGTAGTGATGCCCCTCAGAACTCGGTACTAGCTCACCTTGATTTACCTGGGTAAAGAATGGATGAATTTTGTTTGAAACAATGGTTTGGTGTTTGCCTTGTTCATCAATCACTTCTACATATACTGTAAAATCATACGGGTTGTTGTAGTGCGCTTGTACACGCTGATAGGTCATTTGTCCTGTCAGTTCGTTTTTCGCATAAACCTTATCTCCGACTTTAATAGACGCTATCGGCTTATAACCTTGCTCTGTTTTTACTTCCATGTCACCACGGAAAGAACAAGTTTTAGGTTTTATCTTCGCGACATTAATACCTGAATGAGCTACATCAATCGTGCCATTTTTTAATTTGGCAATAGACTTAGCTATCCCCAATCCCGCACCACTTAGAACTACTCCTCCAGTTGAAACACCTTTCATTTTTCCTTGGCGGTAACCTTGCATTTCACCCGCAAGTTTTGGGTTCTCTTGAAGGGCAAGCGTATAAGCCTCATCCCAATCTTTCAACGAGACCACAACATTATTATAGGTTTTCTCTGGATTTGAAATTGCTTCCCATAAAGACACAACGGTATCATCTAAATTAACAACTGCATCTGCTGTTTCTTTAACACTATCAATTTGCCCTTTAGCCTCTGCAATCTCTAGGCCTTCTTGATATTCTTTAGCTTTATCTTCATCTCCATTGAATAAAACCTTGGCATACATTTCAATGTTTTGCTTACGCTCATCAATAGGATGAACGTCATCAGCCATGCTGTTATTCTCCACAGAGTCTTTCGCCGTCTTAGCTGCAATAATCGCCCCATCAGAACTATCCGATAAACTACCACCAGCAATACCTGCCGCTACCTGGCTTA
>CAJMMG010000006.1:0-74830 GCA_905214375.1 uncultured bacterium
ATCAAATTAATTTTCCACAAGGCGCAGATAATCTGCAAATTGAACCTGAAATTGCACTTATTTGTGATCTTATCTATAAAGAAAAGCAAGTGGAGAAAATTATCCCGCGTTATTTTACAGCCTATAATGACTGCTCTATTCGTCGCCCTAATGCAAAAAAAATCTGCGAAAAGAAAAACTGGGGCGCGGCAAGTAAAGGCATTTCACCAAAACTGATTCCACTTTCTTCCTTTATTAAGGGAAGTGAAATTGATCAATATCGTATCGCTTGCTTCCATAAATGCAATGGCGAACTCAATACGTATGGTATTGACAGCCCTGCTATCGGTTATAGCTATTTCCATCAACAATTATTAGATTGGATCGTGGATAGAATGAATAATCAACCGGATGAGGGACCGATGAATCATATTGCTTCTTTATTAGAGCAAGCAAACTATCCGAAACATGCGATTATTAGTATTGGCGCCACCCGTTATACCGAGTTCGGTGAAACGCATTTCTTGCAACCCAATGATCTCAGTATTGTTGTCGTATATAACGGTGAAAAATATTCTGCAGAGGAAATTGAGAAAATGGCAAGAGATGAAAAATTTGCCGATGATATTTCAGCGCTTATTCAGAAAGTGGTTTAGCGTACATATAAAAAGTGCGGTTAATTTTGACCGCACTTTTTTTTTACTTTCTTCTTAAGGAAACTTCTCCAGCATTAAAATACCGCTCGCCTTCACTGGTTATAACTTTTAAATAACCGCGTTTATCAATTCCCTGCTCTATACCTGAAATCGCACCTTGTTCAGTAAAGACATTCACTTCATCACCAAAAAATTCATTATGGTTTATCCATTGTTGCATGAATTCTTCATCAATGCCTTTTTCTTCAAATTGAGCTAATCGAGAATAAATGCGTTGAATCACTTTAACAAGGATCGTTTCACGATCTATATTTGGATCCTGTTCGGTTAATTGTGCATACGGCTGACTAATTTCGGTTGATTGTGGCAATTTTGCATTGATCCCAATACCAACCACTAAATTAAGCAACCCATTCTTATGATTAATAATTTCCACTAAAATGCCACCTAGTTTTCGCCCTGAAAGCAAAATATCATTTGGCCATTTCACTTTCACATTTAACGCTTCTGCAATAGCCAAACCAATCACTAAACTTAATCCATCCAATGCTTTTTTAGGATCGATAGTCCAATAAAAACTGAAAATTAACTGCCCTGCAAAGGGTGAAAGCCATTGGCGACCACGACGTCCCCGCCCAGCAGTTTGATATTCTGCGAGACACAAATCACCTTTTTTTAGTTGGTTAATGTGATTCGTTATAAATTCATTTGTTGAAGAAATGGTTGGATGATAATGCACGGAATAAGGAAAAAGTGCGGTCGAAATTGTTTGCGGATTTAACAAGGGCATTTCTGGCACAAGCAAATAAACCTCATTTTCTTCTCGAATATTCAATCCTGCTTCTCGCAATAATGCCATTTCTTGCGCCAATTCATTTGACGTAATATTTAGAAACGACATCAAATCTGACCGCACTTTAGGTTGGCAATCAGACAAACAATCCAATAACGATGGCATATTCATTCCTTCTCATAAAAACCTTGCCAAATCTTACCATAAAAGCGAAAAAATTCATTTTCAACCACATGAAAAATCTGTATAATCCCGGCGCAATATTTTTTGACACAACTTTTAACAGCGAGATATTGCCATGCTTAGAATCAAACAAGAAGCTCTGACTTTTGACGACGTTCTACTCGTCCCTGCTCATTCAACTGTTCTTCCGAACACAGCCAACCTCTCAACTCAACTCACCAAAGAAATTCGCTTAAATATTCCTATGCTTTCTGCTGCGATGGATACTGTCACAGAAACCAAATTAGCGATCTCTTTAGCACAAGAAGGTGGCATCGGCTTTATTCACAAAAATATGACTATCGAACGCCAAGCGGATCGTGTTCGTAAAGTGAAAAAATTTGAAAGTGGTATCGTATCTGAACCTGTAACTGTTTCGCCCGATTTAACCCTTGCAGCACTTGCTGAAATGGTAAAGAAAAACGGCTTCGCAGGATACCCTGTTGTCGATGATGAAAATAACTTAATCGGTATCATCACTGGTCGCGACACACGTTTCGTAAAAGACTTAAGTAAAACCGTTTCACAATTAATGACGAAAAAAGAAGACTTAGTCACCGTAAAAGAAGGTGCTAGCCGTGAAACGATTTTGGAATTAATGCACAAAAACCGCGTAGAGAAAGTACTTGTTGTTGATGATGCTTTCAAATTAAAAGGCATGATTACCGTTAAAGACTTCCAAAAAGCAGAACAAAAACCGAACGCATGTAAAGATGAATTTGGTCGTTTACGCGTTGGTGCGGCTGTAGGTGCAGGCCCAGGTAACGAAGAACGTATTGATGCTTTAGTAAAAGCCGGCGTAGATGTATTATTAATCGACTCTTCTCACGGTCATTCAGAAGGCGTATTACAACGTGTTCGTGAAACTCGTGCAAAATATCCAAACTTACCGATCGTTGCAGGTAACGTAGCAACGGCTGAAGGAGCAATCGCATTAGCTGATGCAGGTGCAAGCGCAGTGAAAGTGGGCATTGGTCCTGGTTCAATTTGTACAACTCGTATTGTGACTGGTGTAGGTGTTCCACAAATCACTGCTATCGCAGATGCAGCGGCTGCATTAAAAGATCGTGGTATTCCAGTTATCGCAGATGGTGGTATCCGTTTCTCTGGTGATATTGCAAAAGCTATCGCAGCAGGTGCGAGCTGTGTAATGGTTGGTTCAATGTTCGCAGGTACCGAAGAAGCACCGGGTGAAATCGAACTTTATCAAGGCCGCGCATTTAAATCTTACCGTGGTATGGGTTCATTAGGTGCGATGGCGAAAGGCTCATCTGACCGCTACTTCCAATCTGATAACGCTGCAGACAAACTCGTACCAGAAGGTATCGAAGGCCGTATTCCATACAAAGGTTACTTAAAAGAAATCATCCACCAACAAATGGGTGGTTTACGTTCTTGCATGGGCTTAACTGGCTGCGCAACCATCGAAGAATTACGTACGAAAGCAGAATTTGTTCGCATCAGTGGTGCGGGTATTAAAGAAAGCCATGTTCATGATGTAACAATTACTAAAGAAGCACCAAACTATCGTATGGGCTAATTGATAAAAGAGCGGTTTATTTAACCGCTCTTTTGAAATATTTTAGGCAACTAAAAGGACTGAAATGAAAAAACTAGCATTACTCATTCCGTTTATCATATCAAGTTGTGCGCTTTTCGGACCAACTTATACTGGAGAAACAACGGCAAGTTCTTTACTAAAATCAGATACAGAACGTAATATCAATCTGGCTTTTAGAGCAATCCATAATTGTACACCAAAACAAATTCATACTCAGATCAATGATGCAAAAATCAACCCTAAAACATCTACTGTTGATTCAGCATATGAAACTTGGACAGTAAAAGGCTGTAATCAAACTGAAGTATTTAAAATTAAATATATCAGCGATGGTCAAGGTGGAACCTACATCAATATGACCACGTCAAACTAACATAAGGTAAAAAATGACAAACATCCACAATCATAAAATCCTGATCCTAGACTTCGGTTCACAATATACTCAACTGATTGCACGTCGTGTGCGTGAAATCGGTGTGTACTGCGAACTTTGGGCGTGGGATGTGACTAAAGAACAAATCCGTGAATTTAATCCAGACGGTATCATTCTTTCTGGCGGTCCTGAAAGTACTACCGAAGAGAACAGCCCGCGTGCACCTGAATACGTATTTAATGCAGGCGTGCCTGTATTGGGTATTTGTTACGGTATGCAAACCATGGCGATGCAACTTGGTGGCTTAACTGAAACTTCGGATCATCGTGAATTCGGCTATGCTTCTGTTTTAATGGATAATCCGACCGCACTTTTCGCTCATTTAAATGATGGCGACAGCAAATTAGATGTATGGATGAGCCATGGCGATAAAGTAACGCGTTTACCAGAAAACTTCCAAGTTACTGGTACGACTCCAACCTGTCCAATTGCGGCAATGTCTGACGAAAACCGTCGTTTCTACGGCGTACAATTCCACCCTGAAGTAACTCATACCAAAAAAGGTTTGGAATTATTAATGAATTTCGTCGTAAACATTTGTGGTTGCGAAACTAAATGGACAGCAGAAAACATTATCGAAGATGCCGTTGCTCGCATTAAAGCACAAGTGGGCGATGATGAAGTAATTTTAGGTTTATCTGGTGGTGTGGACTCTTCTGTGGTTGCATTACTTTTACACCGTGCTATCGGCAAAAACTTACACTGCGTATTCGTGGATAACGGTTTACTCCGCTTACACGAAGGCGATCAAGTCATGGAAATGTTTGGCGATAAATTCGGCTTGAACATTACCCGCGTTGATGCGGAAAGCCGTTTCTTAGGTGAACTAGCAGGCGTATCGGATCCTGAAGCAAAACGCAAAATTATCGGTAAAGTATTCGTAGACGTATTCGATGATGAATCGAAAAAACTCACTAATGTGAAATGGCTGGCACAAGGTACGATCTACCCTGATGTCATCGAATCGGCAGCAAGCAAAACCGGTAAAGCACATGTGATTAAATCACACCACAATGTAGGCGGTTTACCGGATTATATGAAACTTGGCTTAGTTGAACCGTTACGTGAATTATTTAAAGACGAAGTACGTAAAATCGGTTTAGCATTAGGCTTACCGGCTGAAATGATCAACCGCCACCCATTCCCAGGCCCAGGCTTAGGTGTACGTGTATTAGGCGAAGTGAAAAAAGAATACTGCGATTTATTACGCCGTGCAGATGCAATCTTTATCGAAGAATTACGCAATAGCGGTTGGTATGAAAAAACCAGTCAAGCCTTCAGCGTATTCTTACCGGTGAAATCGGTAGGTGTGATGGGCGATGGCCGTAAATACGATTGGGTTATCTCACTACGTGCAGTAGAAACAATCGATTTTATGACCGCACATTGGGCTCATTTACCTTATGATTTATTAGGCAAAGTGTCTAATCGCATTATCAACGAAGTGAACGGCATTTCCCGCGTCGTGTACGACATCAGCGGAAAACCCCCAGCAACTATCGAATGGGAGTAACCTAAATCAATTTAAAGGGCAAATTATTTTGCCCTTTTCTTCTTTTATAACAACAACTTTTCTCATCAGAATTCACTATGGACATCGCTTTTTTACTCGGCACTAAAATTATTGAACTGACACTTATTGTGCTTATTGGTTATGGGTTGGTTAAATCAAAATTATTAAAATCTGAAGATAGCAAGACGCTTTCCGTTATTGGGCTTTATGTCATCAGTCCTGCAGTGATGATTGAAGCCTTTCAAATTGATTACACGCCTGAAATCTTGCAAGGTTTACAGCTTTCACTGCTTATGGCGGTGTTTCTTCAGGTTATTCTGATTATTATTGGCAGTCTGTTAAAGCGCCTATTAAACCTTGATCCTATTGAACATGCCACTTCCATTTATTCCAATTCTGGCAACTTAATTATTCCGATTGTGATGTCGCTATTTGGCAAAGAATGGGTCATCTACGCTAGCTGTTTCATTGTGGTGCAAACCTTTCTATTTTGGACGCATTGCCGTTTGATTATTGTAGGAAAAGGAAATTTATCCTTGAAGATGATTGCCAAAAACATCAATATTTGGTCAATTCTCGTCGGAGCATTTTTATTTGCTTTTCAAATTAAATTACCAAGTATTATCAATGGTACACTCTCTTCGATTGGCTTGTTTATTGGTCCGAATGCCATGCTTGTTGCGGGTATGCTGATTGCGGCAATTCCTTTACGGAGCATCGTATCATCCAAACGCATTTATTTAGTCACACTTTTGCGCTTGTTACTTATTCCGATTGCATTATTGGTATTAATAAAGTTGATTGGGTTTGTACATTGGGCTGAAAAAGGGGAAATTATTGTGTTGATTAGCTTTTTAGCAACCACGAGCCCATCCGCTTCAACTGTGACACAAATGGCGGTGATTTATAACAACAATCCACAGAAAGCCAGCGCCATTTATGGTGTAACGACGCTACTTTGTATGTTTACTATGCCACTGGTGATTGCTTTATATCAAATATGGGGGTAAATCGTGGAAAAGTGCTGTCAATTATTTAAGCACTTTTGATGCCGGCTGCTCTTTTTTCAAACGATAAAGTTGATATAAGTTAACGAAAACTAAGAATGCGTTTAGAAGCGCAACTGGATAAGATTTGATGATCAAACTATAAACGACAAAAAGTACCGCTCCAATTGCATTAACAACTCTCAAGTGAACAATCGATTTAAATAAAAAAGACGCGGCCACAAAGAATGTTGCCAAATAGCCTAATAATTCGATGAAATTAAATTCCATAAATCTCTCCGTCAACAATGATTGAGGCGGCATCATAAAAGATTTTGGAATTGAGGAAAAGAGGCGAAATAAAGGCAACCGATTGCAATATCAAGAAATTTTTATTTCGCTCAAAATTCGCTTAGATAAAGACTTTTTGCACTAAAAACATATAAAAAATTGTGCCTGCCGAGATAGAAAGAAACATGTTCTTTTTCCAGAAATGTAACCCCAATACCAATGCACCCGCAATGAAATCGGGCAAGCCGTGATAACTACTCAACACATCCACATTTTTATAGCAATACACCACTAACATCCCAAACATCGCGGCTGGTAGTACTTTACCTAAATAACGAACATATTCCGGAATCGGACGATTGGCGGGAAAGATCCAGAAAGGCAATAATCGGGTAAATTGTACGCACACAATACAAATCACAATGGTAATAATCTGCTCCATCAATGTCATTTTAGTGCCTCCAATTTAGATGAAAGTTTAGGACGTCGTACCGTTAATAGAATCCAGATACTGATTAGCGTTGGCACTAAAAAGTGTTCTTTCCCAACAATTAACAGCGATGCAAAAGCTACGCCTAAACCTAATAATGAGCTTTCATGCGATTTTTCTTTGAGCCAATTTTCAGCAAAGATTACGAGGAAAAGTGCGGTCATCCCAAACTCTACCCCTTTTAAATCAAAAGGTAGAATTGAGCCAAATAGGTTACCTAATCCGGCTCCTACAACCCAATAAAGATGGAGATAAAAACTGACAAAGAACATGTACCAGCCTTTATCTAAATGATCGGGGATCTTCGCCATATAATTCAGGGAAAAACTTTCATCTACTAGGGTACTAATTAAATACCAACGTTTTTTCCCGAGTTGAACACCATATTTTTCTAACATGGAAATGCCATAAAAAATTTGGCGACCACTGACCATCAGCGTAACCAACGCAACACTTAATGGCGAAAAAGGCATAACTAAGGCGGCGGCCGCAATAAATTCCACTGAGCCCGCATAAATGAGCGCTGCCATTGCAACGGGGAACCAAACACCGAATCCAAGTGCTTTCATGTAAATGCCGTATGCTATGCCTAAAAATAAAAAGCCGGCAAGCATTGGCATACTGTAAGGAAATGCCGCTTTTGCCGCGGCTTTGATGGGATTTTCTGTCACTACTTCTGACATATTGACCTACTACAACTCTAAAACAGACAAACCAGGTAAGGTCGAAAAGCTTTGCGTTTTTACTGTTTGATGGAAATCTTCAATATAAGCTAAATTCGCATCTTCTTTACGAATCGCCGCATAGAGGTTACTGTACAACCCTTCTTCTGTAATTTTACGCGCCACCACATACCCTTTTTCTAAATAAGGTAATGCCGCCCAATAAGGCACGGTAGCAATGCCTCGACGACTCGCTACTAACTGGATCAAGGCGATCGTTAGCTCTGTTGTACGACGAGGTGGATTAATACCTTTCGGTTTCAATACTTGACGATATAAATCTAACATATCATCAGGCACGGGATAGGTTACCCAAGTTTCTTCAGCGAAATCTTCTGCTTGCCAAACCTCTTTATTGGCTAATGGATGATCTTTAGAACAGATCCCTACCATTTCATAAGAAAACAGCGGTTTAAACAAAACATCATCATTTTGCTCAACTTCAGACACGATAGCCCAATCTGCACGATGAGATAATAACAATCCAACCGGATCAGTGTGGAAGCCTGACACAATATCCAATTCTACCAAACTCCAATGCTGACGAAATTCATCCATCGCCGGCATTAACCAGTCGAAACAGGTATGACACTCCACCGCAATTCTTAACTGCCCTGCATCACCGTGTTTTACGCGAGCAAGCTCACGTTCTGCATCAACCACTTTTGGAAGAATTTCATTGGCAAGACGAATCAAACGATCGCCAGCTGCGGTAAAACGCAATGGATTACTTTTACGCTCAAACAGAGGTAAACCGAATTGTTCTTCCATTAACTTAATTTGGTGAGAAAGTGCCGATTGTGTTAAATAAACATGTTTTGCCGCCATTGAAACGCTGCCCGTTTCCTTTAACGCAAGCAAGGTTCTTAGGTGACGAAGTTCAAGAAATGTTGGTTTCATTAGAATAATTCATAAAGTTATCGCATTAGATGAGCAACATGATATCGCAAATTAAATTTGTCGAAAAGAAAGTGCGGTCAAAAACGTTGATATTTTTGACCGCACTTAAGCCGATTATTTATCTAATTGAACAGGAAGAAATAAGCTCAATGGACGTTTTTTCACAATTTGACACACTTCATGCCAAATTGGCCACCAACTCTCAATTTCCGCATTCAAAGAACGCAGTGCAACCCAAAGCGTTAATGAAAAACTGACAATTAAATTCACTAAACCAATCAATAATACAAAACCAATACATTGTAAAAGCAATGAATAGGTGAATTGTCCGCTCACAGCAATATAGCCTACATTCGCAGATGAAAATGCCACATGACGAATATCTAACGGAAGATGCGTTAAGTAACCCACCACGCCCGTAATACCAAGCAGCATACCAAAGCAAAGGTTACCAATTAGCGAGCCATAATTCTCATGCATATAATTAGCAAATTTCACGCGAGTCTTCTCAGACATTAATTTTTTCAATAATGGATGTTGGGTTAAACGCATACGCATATTCAAATAATTGCTGCGGTTATCAAAATAACCCGAAATAATCCCTGAACAGAATAACCATACACCCGCAATGGCTGCAAACCATAAGGTTCCCGCAAAAGGATCAATGCTATGCAACTGATAAGCGATTTGATCAGCATTCATCAATGGCTCACCTGTTTGATGTTGATAAACAAAAGCAATTAATGCCGCTAATCCCATAGCAACTACTACATTGCCTAAAACGGCCACGCTTTGGGAACGAAATACATCCACTAATAACTGGGCTAATTTCATATTTAATGTTTTGCCTTGTGGATTTTTCTCTACTGCCTCAGCAAAACGAGCAGCTGTCATGGCTGGCTGTTTGGTTGCAACCGTGAAATGCAACATAAAGATCACCATAAAACCGAAGCCGTAATTTAAACCTTCGGCAAGACCTTTCCAGACTTTATCATCAATAATGCTGCCTAAATAGGTTTTAAATAACGCCATTAGTGCAATCAATACACCACCACCTGCCGCAGAGTAAAACATTGCCCAATACTCTTTTTTATCTCGAGTAATGTAATGCTCACCGTGGTCCCCAGCATTCTGCGTAACACTACGAGCAATTAATCCTGAGCTTTGTTTCCATAGTCGGGAAATACTATGTCGCTCTGCAGCTGCACGGGCAAAACAACCCGTTAATAACAATATTCGACGCGGTAAATAGCGATTTGAAACAAAAATTGCCATCAACGTTTCTAATCGTTCTAAAGTCTGGGAAAGACGTTCTAATAAATACGCTGTATTTAAGGAAGACCCCACTACTGCCCCACGTTTCTGTAAGCCAATAATCAATGCCTTACATTGATCAAACATTACCTGTAAATGACTATCATCAAAATCTATTGATTGGCGACGCGCCGCTACCCAATCAACCACCTCATGGTGTAAAGCAACAAAAGGTGAATCAGCATTTAACAGAGAGGGCTCCATTCGCATCAGCTCAGGATCCATATCTTCAGCTGCAATCCAAATTGAAAGCATTTCAATGGCAAATAGCCCTTCACTTTCAATATGATTTTTTAAACGTTCCCGATCTTTTTGTTCTGTATAACGGGTTAAAACGCCAAATACGCCTCGCCACGTTTTTAAAGGAACGGCATCAATCCAGCGTGCATCATTTTTATCGCTAAACAATAAATAAAAAATATCACGTAAATCATTAATATCTTTAAAAGAGGGGTTAAAACGCTCATAAATACGCGTTTTCATTTCTTGCCCAAAACCGCCACGCGTAAGAATGCCACTACTAATAAACAACGGATAAAGACGTAAACCACATAACCAACCGCATAATAATTTCGAAACAGAACAGCCTAATTCTTTATCGTTCTTTAAGATAAACTTAAATAAATGTAAGGTTGGAGAAATTTTTTCTGTAGGGCTACTACGTAATAATTGACACAGCCCTTCCACAAGACCAAAGGCATCATTTTCCTCGACTTTATTACGCAAAAATTGCGGTAAAGTATCAGGTTTTATCATGCTTTCCTCCAGTAATCGTTTATATTCAAAGGGTAGTATTATACAGATCTGTTAGGAAAAATAAAATGAAAGGAAAAGTGCGGTCAATTTTGAAAGGGTTTTAAAAGAAAAGGCGTATGCTTCCATACGCCTTTAAATTGGTATTATTTCTCTTTCTTCAATAAGAAAATACCTTGTTCAGAGAAATTCACATAAGCTTGTTTGAGATCAGCATTGAAGTCTTCTGGTTTGGTGTTAATGAGCAATTCTTTGCCTGCCCAAATTGCCACCACTTCCCAGTGATTTCCCATATAGACTGCACTCTTGATTTCACATTGTTGTGCTGCCTCGCCTTCTGCTTTTAAGTAAATTGCTTCAGGACGTACGCCTACTAAGCATTCACCATCTGGTAAATTGAATTGTGCCGCATTGCTTAATGGTAATTTGTAGCCATTTACGTCAATGGTGTTATTTTCCAATTTACCTTCAAAGATGCTCGATTCCCCCATGAAGTTTGCAAGGAATAAAGAGTTTGGACGCAAATAAAGCTCTTTTGCCGGTGCTTTTTGCATGATTTTACCTTTATTCATGACGATAACTTCATCGGATACCGCAAATGCTTCGGTTTGGTCGTGAGTCACATAAAGCGAGGTAATACCTAAACTTTGTTGTAATTCACGGATTTTTTCACGCATAGAACGACGTAAGTTTGCATCTAAGTTACTTAATGGTTCATCAAAAAGTAATACTTTCGGTTTTAACACTAACGCACGCGCTAAAGCGACGCGTTGTTGTTGACCACCTGAAATCTGATCCACAAAACGATCTTCAAAACCTGCTAAATCAACTAACTCTAAGGCTTCTTTTACACGTTTAGCGCGTTCTTCTTTTCCCACACCTTGCATACGTAAACCATAGCCCACGTTATCGCCAATGCTCATATGTGGGAATAAAGCGTAAGATTGGAATACGATACAAATATCACGATTTTGAATAGATGATTTGGTTACATCTTCACCATCGATAAAAATTTGTCCTGAAGTTGGGTTCTCTAAGCCTGCCACCAAACGTAACACAGTGGTTTTACCACAACCAGATGGCCCTAATAAGGTCACCATAGTGCCACGTTTAATGGTTAAATCTAAATTATCAATGACTGTGGATTTACCAAAAGATTTGGTGATATTTTTTAATACTAAGAAATCATTATTACTCATAATATTTACCTACAACTTAACGAGTTAATTCATTTTTTTCGCTTTAGAACGGGAAATTCGGGTATCACCCACAATCCAGTCAAAGAATAAAATAATAGCCATCATCACGATGATTAAAATCGAACCGTATGCGATAGCAACACCATATTCACCATCTTCTACACGGTTTAAAATATAGGCTGTTGCCACACGTGTATCAGCGGTGACTAAGAAGATAATCGCACTTACGGTGGTCATTGCACGAACAAAGCTTGTAACCAATGCAGAAAGTAACGCTGGTTTTAACAATGGTAAAACGATAAACCATAATGTTTTCCATGAGCTACCTTTTAAAGAAAGAGACGCTTCATCAAGTGATTTATCTAATTGACCAAGACCTGCAATGGCTGCACGCATACCGATTGGTAAATCACGCATTACCATTGAGATGATCACGATAATGCTAGTACCCGTAATATAAAGTGGCGCATTGTTAAAGGCTAAAATATAAGATACCCCTGCAACGGTTCCTGGTACCGCAAAACAAAGCATGGTTAAGAACTCAAGAGATTTTTTACCTTGGAAATCTTTACGCACCACAATATACGCAATTAATAAACCGAAAAGTGCGGTCAATGGTGCGGCAATTCCTGCGTAGATTAAGGTATTAATCAATGATGGCCATGCCCCATCGCTTAAGCCTTGTCCGAATAACATTGCATAGTTTTTCAAGGTTAAGGTGTAATCTACGCCCCAGTTTACGGTGAAACTACCGTAGAAAATACTGCCGTATAACGCTAAGTTAAAGAGTACCCAGAAACCAAGCATACCGATGATGGTATATTTTAAGCCGGTTGGTAAATCTTGCACGTCACCACGATAGGATTTGCCTGAAACGGTCACATAAGAGCGATTACCAATCCAAATATATTGGATGATAAATACGGCTAATGAGAAGATTAAAAGCATCGAACCTAAAGTACTTGCTGACGCGTAATCTAATTGTGAGCCTGCGATATAGAAGTAGATTTGCGTTGCAATTACGTCAAAGCTACCGCCCAATACTAACGGGTTACTAAAGTCCGCTAAGGATTGGATAAACACGATTAAGAATGAGTTTGCCAATGCCGGACGCAATAATGGGAAAATGATATTAAAGAATGTTTGGTAACGATTTGCACGTAAGGTGTAAGACGCTTCTTCAATTGATGGGTGAACCGATTTTAATGCCCCATCTAAAATCATGAATGAAATCGGCGCAAAAGCAAGAATCTGCGCAATGGCAATTCCGTTAAAGCCGTATAACCAGTTGTGGTTCTCAAATCCAAATGTTGAAGCTAAGAACTCAGTCACATAACCAGAACGACCTAGCATTAATGTTACCCCTAAACCCACAACGAATGGCGGTGTAACGATTGGTAAAATAGAGAAAATTTTACCAATAAATGCTGTTCTACGTGCAATACGGGTGGTATAAAGTGCAAAAGCTAAACCGAAAATTGTTGATACGATACCCACAAAGCCAGATAAAAATAACGAGTTGCTAATAACTCGAACAATATAGCTTTGAGTTAGAATTCGCATCACTTGTTGCGGTGCAAAGGTATCACCGTCATAGAACATTGAAACAAAGATGGCCAATGTTGGATAAACGATGAAGAAGAAAATTAATAAGATAATGCAAAGTAAAGAGGCAATAATAAATTTATCCCCTTGCATCACTTTTAATTTGGCGAAGGAAAATGTCGCCAATGCGGTTAAACTCGCGATTAATACAATCACAGAATAACCCATGCTGACTTTATAAATTGTCGCACTGACAAAGATAAACAACGTTGCCGCAGCAACAAGATAAAGCTCAGCTTTCGCTTGCGTATCCTTCGGTAATTTAAGAAGTGGCATCAATCCGTATAAAATAACCGGTAAAAACCATAATGCCGTAATATCTAACGAAGACCAACCCATTGCACCTAGATATTCATCACTTGTACTTTCAAACAAGCCATAATCTAAAGCGTGGGAAGGTAGAAGAAAAAATGCAATCACTGCAAGAATTATCCAAAAGTTAGCGGATTGGATAATAGGAAGTTTATTTGCGTTCATACAACCTCGCATAAAAGAAAAAAGCGAAATAATATAATAGCTATTATTTCGCTATGTATACATCATTATTTTGCTAATTTAACATCATCAACCCATTTTGTGATCAAACGTTTACGTAAATCACTTGAGCCGTATTTGTCAAAATCATAATTAATTAAATTGATGGATTTAAAATCGAGCGCATAAGGAGATTGTTCAGCGGTACTATTGGTTAAAATAGAATAAGCTTCCCCTTTTTTCCAGGTTAACTCTTGCGCTTCTTTTGATAACGCCCAATCCACAAATAATTTCGCATTTTCAAGGTTTCTTGCACCTTTAATAATGCTCACGCCACCAATTTCATAACCCGTGCCTTCGCAAGGTACAACTAATTCTACTGGTGCACCTTTGGCTTTCTCTAAAGAATATTCATGCAAAAAACCAATCCCAATTGCCGTTTCACCGCGTGCCGTATTGCGGGTTGCTGTGTTACCGGATTTGGTATATTGGGAAACGTTTTTATTGAGTTCTTTGAGATATTTGAATGCTTCATCCTCGCCCCAAAGTTGGATATAGGTGGCTAACTGAGTATAGCCTGTTCCTGAACTTTGAGGATCGGCTGCTTGGATCTCATTACGATACGCAGGATCGGCTAGATCTTTCCAACATTTTGGTGTCGGCAAATTGAGTTTTTTCAAACGTTCTGGGTTAATACCAAAGCCTAATACACCGAGATAAATCGCGGAGGAATAGTTGCCTTTAATTTTAGCTGGGTCTCTAAACTGTTCAGGAATTTGTGCGAGATTTGGTGACTTATACGCTTCAAGTAAGCCCATTTCACCGGCTTGAGAATGAGGATCAAGCGTACCGCCATACCATACATCCCCTTGTGGGTTATCTTTTTCTGCATCAATTTTGGCTAAAATTGTGCCTGTACCACCACGGATAAAACTGGTTTTGATACCGTATTTTTTCTCAAAAGCCATGGTTTCTTGCTCGCACATCGTATTTTGTGCACTACAATAAACCACTAAACGACCTTCTGCAGCAGATGCGTGAGAGCTTAGCAATACGCCACCAAATACAACACCAGAAAGTGCTAAAGCAACGTTAGACATTTTCATTGGTCCACTCCTGTGTTTATAAAATAAGATGAGCTAATACGCTCATCGTAGAAACCCACGTAAAAACCTAGCTAGTGGGGCTAAAATGGTAAAAGTGCGGTCAAAAAATCTCATGTTTTTCAACCGCACTTTAAACATTATTTCGCTAATTTAACGTCTTGAACCCATTTTTCAATTAAGGCTTTGCGTTGTTCGGTTGCACCGTATTTTTCAAAGTCATAATTGATCAGGTTAAGTTTGTTTGGATCAAACGCAGTTGGCGATTGTTCCGCTGTGGTGTTGGTTAAGATTTGTAAAGAGTCACCTTGTTTCCACGCTAACTCTTGACCTTCTTTAGATAATGCCCAATCCACGAATAATTTTGCGTTATCGATGTTACGCGCACCTTTTAAGATACTTACGCCACCTAACTCGTAGCCCGTACCTTCACAAGGTACCACTAATTCCAACGGCGCACCTTGACGTTTTTCAAGTGCGTAATCGTGTAAGAAACCGATACCTACCGCAGTTTCACCACGTGCCGCATTACGAGATGGAGTGACACCTGATTTGGTGTATTGCGATACGTTTGGATGTAATGCTTTTAAGAAATCAAAGGCTTTTTCTTCGCCCCAAAGTTGAACGAAAGTAGCCAACGCAGTGTATGCTGTACCTGCACTTTGTGGGTCAGCAATTTGCACTTCGCCTTTTAAGCGAGGATCGGTTAAATCTTTCCAGCATTTTGGGACTTCTTTAATACCTAATTTTGCTAAACGCTCGGTATTCACACCAAAACCTAAGATACCCATGTAAATCGCAGAAACATAATGCCCTTTGGTTTTCGCTGGATCACGGAAACGTTCAACAATTTCATCAATGTGTTTAGATTTATAAGGTTCTATTAAACCCAACTCTGCCGCTTGTGCTTGAGGGTCGAATGTACCACCAAACCAAACGTCTGCTTGTGGGTTATTTTTTTCCGCTTCAACTTTTGCAAAAGTACTGCCTGAACCGTTGCGAATAAATGAGGTTTTCACATCATATTTTTCGCCAAAGGCTTTTGTTGTCGTTTCACAAAGAATATTGGTCGCACTACAATACACTACTAAACGCCCTTGAGCATTAACAGCTGATGATGTCATGAAGCCTGCAGCTAAAAGTGCGGTTGAAATGGAGAGAGAAATTTTATTCATTTTCATCGTACACTCCTCATAAATAACACTGATGAAATAATAAAAACGAGCACATCGTAAGCGAAAACGAAAAAAAATTCCGTGAACTACTTCACAAATTTAAAAAATTTAAATAAAAAAGAAAGATGAATTTAAACTGATTTTTCTTTATAATCCTTGTAATTTTTACCTTCCGTTTTTGAGGTCGTTCTATGTCAGACTCATCTTGTATTATCATCGCTATCACGGGGGCATCCGCTTCAGGCAAAAGCTCCATTGCTTCCACCGTTCATAAAGAACTTTGTAACGACTTAGGTTGTGAAGAAATCGGCATTATTGCTGAAGACAGCTACTATAAAGATCAAAGCCATTTAGAGATGAGTGAGCGAGTAAAAACCAACTATGACCACCCGAGTTCAATGGACAGAGATTTACTCATTCAACACTTAAAAGACTTAAAAAACGGAACTGCTGTGGATGTTCCTGTCTATAGTTATGTTGATCACACCAGAACAGGCGAAACCAAACACTTCACCCCGAAAAAAATTGTGATTTTAGAAGGGATCTTATTGCTTACTGATGAGCGAGTTCGCCAATTAGCCGATATTTCAGTCTTCGTAGATACACCATTAGACATTTGTTTTATCCGTCGTTTACAACGTGATATGGAAGAACGTGGTCGTTCATTACAATCTGTCATTGACCAATATCGTGCAACCGTTCGACCTATGTTCTTACAATTTATTGAGCCATCAAAGCAATATGCAGACATCGTGATTCCTCGCGGTGGTAAAAATCGTATTGCGATTAATATGTTGAAAGCTCAAATTCTTCATTTATTAAACCAAAAATAGGAAAAATCATGCGTCTTTGCGATACCGATATCGAACGCTATCTAGATGATGGCATTATTTCTTTAACGCCTCGTCCTGAAAATGACAAAATCAATGGGGCAACCATTGATGTGCGTTTAGGCAATTCATTTCGCGTATTTCGTGAACATTCCGCGCCTTATATTGATTTAAGTGGCCCGAAAGAAGAAGTCTCTGCTCAACTTGAATCAGTGATGAGTGACGAAATTATTATCGGTGATGATGAAGCCTTCTTCTTACATCCAGGTATGTTGGCATTAGCAACTACATTAGAGTCTGTGAAACTCCCTGCCAATATTATCGGTTGGCTAGATGGTCGTTCTTCACTTGCTCGTTTAGGTTTAATGGTACATGTAACCGCACATCGTATCGATCCAGGTTGGGAAGGCAAAATTGTGTTGGAATTCTACAACTCTGGCAAATTACCTTTAGCATTACGTCCTAATATGGTAATTGGTGCTTTAAGTTTTGAAGTTTTAAGTGGTCCAGCTGCTCGCCCGTATACCAGTCGTAAAGATGCCAAATATAAACATCAGCAGAATGCGGTGGCAAGCCGAATTAATGAGGATTAATCAATGAAAAAGATCGCAATTAGCCTGTTGATCGTGCTGTTTGCGATCTTTGCTTTTTTTTATGTTCAACTTCAACAAGCTAAGAGTCTTTTGACCGAACAACTGACGAAACGAGATATTCAACTTGAAACGGTAGGTATTAGCCTCTTTCCACAGCCTGTTATTTCCTTAGAAAAGGTTAAATATCACGCGATTTCTGCACAAAAAATTGAAGGAAAATTACCTTTTATTTCACTCGTTTTTGGGAATCCAACGATTGACGAAATTCAAATTCAGCAAGCTCGCTTTACCGAAAATGCATTGAATTCAGCCAATATCCGCATGGTATTTTCAGATTTTGCACTCAAACAATTTTTAAAAAAAGATCTTACTTTTAATGGTAGCAACCATATTTGGGTGAACCTTGAAAAACCTATTTATGGCAACACCGCAACCTTTGATTTTCTTTTTAACAAAGGAAATATCGCCCTTCGTCAGGAAGGCGAATCGCTTATTCAATTTGATGACGTGCAATTCAATCAGCAAAAATTAGGCTATATTGAAATTCATGCTGATTTAACGAAACCACAGAAACTTGCCATTGGTTACATTCGACCAACATGCACCACGAATTGTCTTGCCATACTCAAATTTAGTAGCTATCTGCAAAAAAGTGCGGTCAATTTTTCTGGTAAAAATTTTCCGTTAACACAGTTGTTATCGTTACTTAATTTTCCTCAAACCATGACGGGAACAAGTGATTTTAATGTTCAATTAGCTTTTGCAAATTCAGAATTAGCTCAAGGGAAATTTGATTTTAATGCACGTGATGGTGAGCTTTTAGGACTTAATCTACTGGATATGGCGGCACAGTATTTACCGATTAATTACAACAGTGATTTAACCGCGAGTAGAAATATGAACACGCCTTATGAGCGTTTTGAATCAAGCCTTTCATTCGAAAATCATTTGCTTAAAGTCGATAAAATAAACTTAAAAACAACCGCACTTTTAGCTGAAGGTGCTGGAGCCATTGATTTAGATAATGTACAATGCGACGTCAATTTAACCTTAAGATCCACTAACGAAAAATACAAAAAGCTGGCATTGCCTATTCGCTTTTTCGATAGTTGCTACTCACCACAGTATAAGGTAAATATTGACCAAAACTTTCGTCATCAATTGAAAGAATTAATTAAAGAGAAATTAAAATAATGTCATTTTATCAGAAAGCAGAAAGAACCCAATATTGGCGCGTAGTCATCATGGCTTGCGCCGCTTTTATTTTTAATACCACGGAATTTGTGCCAGTTGCGTTACTCACCGATATCGGACAAAGTTTTGATATGCAAAGCTCCGATGTGGGTTTAATGATGACCGTTTATGCTTGGACGGTTATGATTATGTCTTTACCTGCCATGCTCGCGACAGGCGATATGGAACGTAAAGGCTTGTTACTGAAGCTTTTCGTCATTTTTATCATCGGCCATATTATCTCTGTCATTGCGTGGAATTATTGGATTCTTCTCATTGCTCGTATGTGTATTGCGGTAGCGCATTCACTCTTCTGGGCAATTACCGCATCATTAGTGATGCGTGTAGCACCGAAGAATAAGAAAACACAAGCAATTGGTATGCTCGCTATCGGTACATCCCTTGCGACTATTTTAGGCTTACCATTAGGCCGTTTAGTCGGTCAATTAGTTGGTTGGCGTATTACTTTCGCAATCATTGCAGCATTAGCTTTGGTTGTGATGGTATTTATTATGCGTTTATTACCAAACCTACCAAGTAAAAATGCAGGCTCGTTATCTAGTCTGCCGATTTTAGCAAAACGTCCATTACTTATTGGACTTTATGCCACAACGGTAATCATTGTTTCAGCACACTTTACCGCTTATACCTACATTGAACCCTTTATGGTTCAAATCGGCGAACTCGATCCAAATCTTGCAACCATAATTTTGTTAGTTTTTGGGCTTTCTGGCATCACCGCGAGTGTGATCTTTAACCGCTTATACCGTTTTGGTCCAACCCAATTTATCAGTACGGCAATGATTTTATTGGCAGTCTCTTTAGCATTTATGCTTGTTTCTGCAAGTTATACCGCCACCATGTTTACCCTTGCTTTTATTTGGGGTATTGGCATCTCTTGTATTGGACTGGCATTACAAATGCGCGTACTACAACTTGCACCAGATGCAACAGACGTAGCAAGTGCCATTTATTCCGGTATTTTCAATGCGGGTATTGGTGCCGGCGCACTGTTTGGTAACCAAATCGCTCGCCATATTGGTCTTGAATATATTGGCTTTACGGGCGCAGCATTAGCGATGATTGCACTCGGCATCTTTGTCTTCTTCAACTTTCGCTATCGTTCTCAAAACGTCTAAAAAAATGACCGCACTTACTCAAGTGCGGTCATTTTCTTTTCTAATCGAGATGGAAACAAGCGATTAGCTTACCATCAGGATATTTTTCCAATTTCGGTTGCTCATTTCGACATTTATCAGTCGCTTTCCAACAACGCGGATTAAATGCACAACCTTTTGGTGGATTAATCGGGCTAGGTAATTCGCCCTTTAATTTAATCCGCTGACGACGTAATTCAGGCGATAATCTTGGCGTAGCCGAAAGTAATGCTTGCGTATAAGGATGTTGTGGGTTTTTAAAGATCTGCTCTTTTGTACCCATTTCAACACAGCGACCTAAATACATCACCATCACCTCATCTGCAATGTGTTCAACCACCGAAAGATCATGGGAAATAAACACATAAGATAAACCAAGCTCAGCTTGCAAATCCATCATCAAATTTAGCACTTGTGCACGAACGGACACGTCTAACGCAGAAACGGGTTCATCCGCCACAACCACGTCAGGTTCAAGCATTAAACCACGAGCAATTGCGATACGTTGACGCTGTCCACCCGAAAACATATGTGGATAGCGATTATAAAACTCTGCACGCAATCCCACTTTTGTCATCATGGCCAATACTTTTTCCTTACGCTCTTTTGCCGATAGATTGGTATTAATGACTAAGGGCTCTTCCAAAATCGTGCCGATTTTCTTACGCGGATTCAGTGAGGCATAAGGATTTTGAAACACGATTTGGATTTTCTGACGGCGCAATGCTTTCGTTTCATGATCATTGACTAAGAAATTTTGCCCGTTGTAATACAATTCACCTTCAGTCGGTTCTTCTATCATCGTCAAAAGACGACCTAGTGTTGATTTACCACAACCAGACTCCCCTACTACGGCAAGGGTTTTGCCTCGTTCTAAGGAAAAAGACACACCATCTAATGCTTTCACTTGCTGTGTTTTCGCAAACATCCCTTTTTTCACAGGATAATATTTTTTTAGCCCAATGGCATTGAGCAATGGTGCATTTTCTTGGGCGACATCAGTCATTGCTAGGTTCTCCTTGGGCATTTAATGGGGTGTGACATTTAACTTGTCGATTTCCTACGTGACGTAATTCAGGTTCCACACTTCGACAAAGATCAGTCGCATACGGACAACGTGGATTTAACAAACAACCTTGTGGGCGATCGTATTTACCTGGCACCACACCGGGTAAAGATTGCAAACGAGATTTACCTTCTGCAAACTCCGGTAAAGAACGTAATAAGGCTTGGGTGTAAGGATGTTTGGGTTCACGGAAAATATCTTCTGCTCGTCCTTCTTCCACTACTTGTCCTGCATACATCACAATAATACGATGCGCCGCTTCTGCGACTAACGCAAGATCGTGCGTAATCAAAATCAATGACATACATTCTTTTTGCTGCAACTCAAGCAACAAATCTACAATTTGAGCTTGAATGGTCACATCCAGTGCAGTGGTTGGCTCATCTGCAATCAGCAATCTCGGTTTACACGCTATCGCCATAGCAATCATAACGCGTTGGCTCATCCCGCCAGAAAGCTGATGCGGATAGACATCAATTCTCGATTCTGGATCAGGAATACCCACTAAACGCAATAGCTCTAAAGTGCGTTCACGGCGTTCTTTTTTACTGCCGCCTTGATGTGCCTTAATCGCTTCCATAATTTGGAAACCTACCGTATAAGCAGGATTTAAGCTTGTCATTGGGTCTTGGAAGATCATGGCAATATCTGCGCCAACCAATTCCCGCTTTTCTTTTGGCGGTAAGCTTAAGAGATCTTTTCCTTCAAATTCTAGACCTGTCGCTGAAACTCGACCAGGAAAATCAATTAACCCCATTACCGCAAGAGAACTCACTGATTTCCCTGAGCCAGACTCACCAACAATGCCTAATACTTCACCTTGATTAACTTGATAGCTAATGCGATCCACTGCTTTAAAAGGTGCTTTTTCATCCCCAAAGTGAACAGAAAGTTCTTTTACATCTAATAATGCCATTCTGCCCCCTATTGTTTTAATTTTGGATCGAGCGCATCACGCAACCCGTCGCCCATTAAGTTAAATGCTAAAACAAGCGATAAAATCACTAAACCTGGAATAGTAACCAACCAGTTTGCCGCCTGCATAAAGCTACGTGATTCAGATAACATAGTACCCAATTCTGGTGTTGGTGGTTTTGCGCCTATACCTAAGAAACCTAAAGTCGCTAATTCTAAAATCGCATTAGAAATCCCCATCGTCATTTGTACGATGAGAGGCGCAAGGCAATTCGGTAAAATCACAATAAACATTAAACGTAATACGCTTGCTCCTGCCACTCGTGAAGAGGTGACATAATCTCTGTTTTTCTCGTTTAATACTGCCGCACGTGTTAAGCGCACATAACTTGGAATCGAAACCACGGCAATCGCCAACGTCGCATTCGTTAAAGAGGGCTCTAAAATTGACACCACCACAATGGTTAAAAGCAAGTTTGGGATAGCCAACATAATGTCAATAAAACGAACAATTAATGTATCTAATGCTCCGCCATAATAGCCGGCAAGTAAGCCAAGGCTCGTCCCTAAAATGCAAGATAAAATCACAATAATGAAACCCGCAAAAACAGAAATGCGCGTACCATAAATAATGCGAGAAAGAATATCTCGACCAATGTCATCTGTACCCAGTAAATAAGCTGAATTGCCACCTTCATACCAAGCTGGCGGTAACAATAAAGCTGAACGATTTTGTTCGATAGGATCAAAAGGTGCTATCCAAGGGGCAAAAATACTGATTAATGCCACTGCAAGGATAAAAGTGAGCCCAATCACTGCCCCTTTATTTTGTTTGAAATAAAACCAAAACTCCTGCAGCGGTGTGCGAGGTGCGAAGGTTTCAATAGGTAAAGTTTGTTCCGTCATTAATAAGGCTCCTTATTGATGGCGAATACGTGGGTTTACCACGCCATAAAGTAAATCGATCGTCAAATTCACCACAATAATAATTGTAGCAATAATCAACACGGCGCCTTGTAAGACAGGATAATCGCGATTGGTAATCGCATCAATAATCCATTTACCAATACCCGGCCATGAGAAAATTGTTTCGGTTAAAACTGCACCGGATAATAACTGCCCTACAATCAAGCCCACGACTGTCACAACAGGGATGAGCGCATTGCGCAATGCGTGAAAAATTACAATTCGGGTATAGCTTAAGCCTTTGGCTTTTGCGGTACGAATATAATCTTCCCCTAATACTTCCAACATTGAGGAGCGAGTCATTCGGGTAATCACCGCAAGTGGAATGGTACCTAGCACAACAGCAGGGAGAATCAATGACTTAACTGCATTTTCAAAAGCACCTGGTACACCTGAAAGCCAAGTATCGATTAACATAAAACCCGTTGGTGTATCGATCCAGAAACTGTCTTCTAAACGTCCCCCTTGTGGCAAACCAAACCAAGGTGAAACATATAAAATCAAAATCAATCCCCACCAGAAAATTGGCATGGAATAACCCGTTAAGGACATGGCCGTCACAGTATGAGAAATCCAACTATCTTTTTTGACGGCCGCAATCGTTCCGAGCGTAATACCCGCAATTAACGACCAAAATAGTGCAAAGAAAGCTAATTCAAACGTGGCTGGAAAGAGTGTGAAAAACTCAGTCAGAACAGGTTGTCGAGTACGGAATGATTCACCGAAATCGCCTTGTATCACATTACCAATATAATTGAAATATTGTTGATACAACGGTAAATCAAGACCAAGTTGCTTCATCATTTGTTGATGAACTTCTGGCGTTAAACCTCGCTCTCCCATCATAATCTCCACGGGATCACCCGGAATAAAATGAATGAGAGCAAAAGTCACAAAAGTAATGGCGATAAAGGTAGGAATCACCATTAAAATACGTTTTAAAATAAATTTAAACATCTACTTCCCACATGATAAAAGTGCGGTCATGTCTGCGAACGTTTTCGCACTGGCATATTGAATATGAACACTAGTATTCATACTCGTTGCAATAAAATCCTCCCGATTCTACCGCACTTTTTCTAATTTTGCCAAATGCGCAATCAGCCACTTAATGCCTTGAGCTTGGAAAGCAATTTGTAAACGGGTGTTATTGTCTGAACCTTCAACGTTTATCAATGTGCCAAAACCAAACTTTTCATGTTTCACTTTTTGCCCCATTTTCCATTCATTTTCTGGCAAACTCGTGCTTAAACTCCCTACTTTCGCTTGGTTTAATGCTCGAGTCACCGTTCCGCGCAAACGGATTTCTTGAATACACTCTGGTGGCAATTCTGTAATAAAACGCGAAGGTAAATGGCGTTCTTCTTTCGTGTAAACACGACGACTTTCAGCATAACAAATGGTGAGTTTTTGCTTAGCTCGAGTAATGCCCACATAAGCAAGACGGCGTTCTTCCTCCAAACGACCAGGTTCTTCAAATGAACGGAAACTTGGGAATACTCCCTCTTCTACCCCAACCATAAATACGCGCGGGAATTCCAAGCCTTTTGCAGAGTGTAAAGTCATCATTTCCACACAAGATTGATGCGGCGAAGCCTGCTCTTCTCCCGCCTCTAAAGAAGCATGAGTTAAAAAGGCGGTAAGATCGGTCATATCCTCTGCGTCATCAGGTTTGATAAATTCTCGGGTTGCCGTCACCAATTCTTCTAAGTTTTCAATACGCACTTCACCTTTCTCGCCTTTTTCCTGTTTATACATATCGTATAAGCCAGAATGTTTAATCACAAAATCAGTTTGTGCAAACAGTGGCATTTCGGCTGTATCAACCTGTAAAGAATTAATCAACTCTTGGAAACGAAGCAATGCGGTTGAAGCACGTCCCGTTAGCATATTTTCTTGTGTGGCCACTTGTACTGCTTGCCATAAGGTAATTTGACGTTCACGGGTTAAATTTCGTAACACATCTAAAGTACGATCACCAATGCCTCGTGTAGGGGTATTAATCACTCGCTCAAATGCCGCATCATCTTGACGATTATTAATTAAGCGTAAATACGCCAATGCATCTTTAATTTCTTGGCGTTCGAAGAATCGCATCCCGCCATAAATCCGATAAGGAATTTGGCAACGAATCAAGGCTTCTTCAATAACACGAGATTGACTATTACTACGATATAAAACAGCACAATCATCTAATTTTCCACCATCATCTACCCAATTTTGGATTTGAGACGCCACAAATTTAGCTTCATCTAACTCATTAAATGCCGCATAAATACCAACTGGCTCACCCATTTCACCGTCGGTCCATAAATTCTTACCGAGGCGATCACTATTATTCGAAATAAGTTGGTTGGCACTTTTCAGAATATTGCCGGTAGAACGATAGTTTTGTTCTAAACGAATAGTTTCAGCGTTGAAATCTTTTAGGAATTTTTGAATATTTTCGACTTGCGCACCACGCCATCCATAAATGGATTGGTCATCATCGCCCACAATCATCACTTTACCCGTATTACCCGCAAGAATTTTTATCCAGGCATATTGGATTTTATTGGTATCTTGAAACTCATCCACCAAAATGTGCTGAAAACGTTGCTGATAGCGTTGTAAAATTACGGGCTTTTTAGCAAATAATTCATACGCACGAATTAACAATTCAGCAAAATCCACCAAGCCCGCACGATCACAAGTATCTTGATAAATTTGATAAATCTTAATCCACTCTTTTTCCTGACGATCACCTAAATCATTAATATCTTGCGGTCTTAAACCTTCATCTTTTTTATTATTGATATACCAGCACGCTTGCTTTGGTGGGAATGCTTTATCATCATAATTGTGCAATTTCATCAAGCGTTTCACTAAACGAAGTTGGTCTTCAGAATCCAAAATCTGGAAATCTTGTGGCAAGTTCACATCTAAATGGTGAGCACGTAATAATCGATGGGCAATGCTATGGAATGTGCCAATCCACATACCAAATAAATTGGATTGAGCATGTTTGGACAAGGTATCTTGAATACGATGGCGCATTTCAGCAGCGGCTTTATTAGTAAAGGTTACCGCCATAATGCTGCCTTCAGAAATATTTTCTACAGCAATCAACCAAGCAATACGATGAGTCAGTACGCGAGTTTTACCACTTCCCGCACCTGCAAGTACAAGGTAATTACCAAGCGGTGCTGCCACTGCTTCACGTTGTTTATCATTCAAGCCATCAAGTAATTCTGAAATATCCATTGCTCTTATTTTAATCTGGTTAAATTTACAGGGATTATAGTGGGAATTATATTTTTAAACAATCCTAATGTTTACAAATTTCCTCCGCCCGCTTATATTAGCAATATCAAATAATTACTAAATATTGACGAAGAAAAAGGAGACATAATGTCAATAAAAACCACGTTAAAATTAACCGCACTTTCAGCCCTAACCGCTCTCGCGTACACGTCTCATGCACAGGCTGAAGGCAAACTCACCGTGTATTGCAGTGTACAAAATGTAGTATGCGAAAAAGTCACGCAAGCCTTTAGTAAAAAATACAATGTAGATGCGCAATTTGTACGTAATAGTACAGGCGTTGTATTAGGCAAAATTAAAGCTGAAAAAGAAAACCCACAAGCTGATTTCTGGTTTGGCGGCACCATTGAACCGCATCTTCAAGCCGCAGAATTAGGCTTGCTTGAATCCTACCGTTCCCCATTACAAAAAGATATCATGCCGCAGTTTAAATCTTTAATGGAGCAACGCGGTAATTTCACTTCTGTGATTTACTTAATGGAACTAGGCATTGGGGTGAATACCAAAAAATTAAAAGAATTAAATATTCCTGCGCCAAAATGTTATGCAGATCTAATAAAACCAGAATATCAAGGGCAAATTCAATATCCCGATCCACGTGTTTCTGGTACGGGTTATTCACTTATCAGCACTTTTTCCACATTATGGGGAGAAGAAAAAGCTTTTGATTATTTGAAAAAATTGGAATCCAATCTCATGCAACATACCAAAACAGGTCTTGCGAGCAATTATTTAGCAAATGGTACCGTGGCAATTGATTTAGGTTTTATGTTGGTTTATCCGCGTGAGAAGAAAAACGGTGCGCCTGTTGAAGGGATTTTACCGTGCGAAGGCGTAGGCTATTCTTTAGGTGGAGCTAGTATTATCAAAGGAGCAAGAAACCTCGATAATGCTAAGCTGTTTATGGATTTTGTACTAAGTAAAGAAGCACAAGAAATTCCGTGGCGAAAATCAGACTCTTATCAACTTCCAACCAATATCCATGCTGAACCTGCACCAGGTTTCCTGCCGGCTAGCAAATTAAAACTGGTGGATATTGATTTTATGAAATTTGGTACAGATCAAGAAGGCAAACGCCTCACCCAACGTTGGGTTTCTGAAGTACTCTTAGAGAGTAAATCGCCAAAAGAATAAAAGAAATAAACAAAAAGTGTGGTCAAAAATCATGGTGTTTTGACCGCACTTGTTTTTAATAGATAAAACTAAGCTAAACCCAACCGCTCTTTTCCTGCATAGATATTCGCTTTTCCAGGACGAGCAAAGCCGATAAGAGAAAGATTGTGTTGTTCAGCCATATTTACAGCAAGATCTGTCGCGGCAGAAATCGCAACAAGTAACTCGATGCCACAAGCCACTGATTTTTGAACCATTTCATAACTCGCTCGGCTTGAAACCAGCACGAATCCTTGTGGCTGATTTTGTTTTGCATGCCAGCCGATTAATTTATCTAGTGCCACATGTCGCCCAACATCTTCTCGAATCGCCAGTAAATTACCCGATAAATCAAAAAAGGCGGCGGCATGTGTCGCCCCTGTTTCTTTTCCGAGTGCTTGATTAGCTTGTAATTGTGCTAAACAGCCATCTAATAAATTTAAATTAAATTGGAAAGTGCGGTCTAATTTGGGCAATTTTTTATAGACTTGTGAAATTTGTTCTGTACCGCAAATGCCACAACCTGTTCTCCCGGTTAATGTGCGGCGATGATCTTTTAATGCCATAAATTGACGGCTAGATAATTCAATTTGCACTTCAATGCCATTGCATACTTCCACCACATCAATGCCATAAATATCCGCTTTTTTCTCAATAATGCCTTCCGCTAATGAAAAGCCTAAAGCAAAATCCTCTAAATCTTGCGGAGAGCACATCATGACGGTATGTGCAATACCATTATAGACAAGTGAAACAGGGACTTCCGCAGCCAAACTATCTTGTTTTTCCACTAAAAGTGAGGTCGGATTTTCAGATGTTTTTTTAAAAAAATTAATTGTTTTTTGGATTATCCAGTGCATTATTTTTTCCCAATAAAATGACTGTTGTAAAAATGTTACTTTTTTTTAACAAAAAATGTTTGTTTTGTGATCTAGCTCAAGTTTTAAAGCGATTATAACAAGTTTTGATTATAGATTTTCGGTTAAAAAATAGTTAAAATCAGCTCCGTTTAAATTGGTCATTGTTATAATCAATTTAATGGTTGATACGTTATTTTAACGAAATCAAATAAATTATCTATACGAATTTATACTATCGAAATATCTTAACGGTTCGCCGTTATGAAGGAGTGATTATGCAGGTCTCTAGACGTAAGTTCTTTAAGATCTGTGCAGGTGGTATGGCGGGGACGTCTGCGGCAATGTTGGGCTTTGCACCATCATCTGTCTTAGCGGCACCACGTGAATACAAATTATTACGGGCTTTTGAATCCCGTAACACCTGTACATATTGTGCAGTGAGCTGTGGTATGTTGTTATATAGCACAGGCAAACCTTACGATGCTTTAAGCAGCCATACAGGCACCAATACCCGTTCTAAATTATTCCACCTTGAAGGTGACCCAGACCATCCGGTAAGCCGTGGGGCATTATGTCCTAAAGGTGCTGGCGCGTTAGACTATGTTAATAGTGAAAGCCGTGCATTATACCCTGAATATCGAGCACCGGGTTCGGACAAATGGGTTCGTCTTTCTTGGGAAGAAGCGATCAAACGCGTTTCTCGTTTATTAAAAGATGACCGTGATGCTAACTTCGTTGAAAAAGACGCTAGTGGCAAAACTGTTAACCGTTGGACAACCACTGGTATTATGACCGCTTCCGCCATGAGTAATGAAGCCGCACTTCTTACTCAAAAATGGGTGAGAATGTTAGGCATAGTGCCGATGTGTAACCAAGCGAATACTTGACACGGACCAACGGTAGCAAGTCTTGCTCCATCATTTGGTCGCGGTGCCATGACAAACAACTGGGTTGACATCAAAAACGCCAATCTTATTATTGTTCAAGGTGGTAACCCTGCTGAAGCTCATCCTGTTGGCTTCCGTTGGGCGATCGAAGCGAAGAAAAACGGTGCGAAAATCATCGTGGTTGACCCTCGCTTTAACCGTACAGCTTCTGTAGCTGACCTTCATGCACCAATTCGTTCCGGTTCTGATATCGCATTCTTAATGGGTGTGATCCGTTACTTATTGGAAACTAACCAAATTCAACACGAATACGTTAAACACTATACCAATGCTTCATTCTTAGTTGATGAAGGTTTCAAATTTGAAGATGGTTTATTCGTAGGTTTTGATGAAGAAAAACGTACTTACGATAAATCTAAATGGAATTACCAATTTGATGAAAATGGTAATGCTAAACGTGATATGACCTTACAAGATCCACGTTGTGTGATTAATATCTTGAAAGATCACGTTTCTCGCTATACCCCAGAAATAGTTGAACGTATTACAGGCGTTAAGCAAAAACTCTTCTTACAAATCTGTGAAGAAATTGGTAAAACCTCTGCACCAAATAAAACCATGACGCACTTATATGCGTTAGGCTTTACTGAGCATACAATCGGTACACAAAATATTCGTTCAATGGCAATGATCCAATTACTCTTAGGTAATATGGGGATGCCAGGAGGCGGTATTAATGCATTACGTGGACACTCAAACGTACAAGGTACAACAGATATGGGCTTATTGCCGATGTCTTTACCTGGTTATATGCGTTTACCAAATGACAAAGATACGTCTTACGAACAATACATTAATGCGATTACGCCAAAAGATATCGTACCAAATCAAGTGAACTACTATCGTAATACCTCGAAATTCTTCGTGAGTATGATGAAAACGTTCTATGGTGATAAAGCAACCAAAGAAAATGGTTGGGGTTTCGATTTCTTACCAAAAGCAGACCGCTTATACGACCCTATCACTCATGTTAAGTTAATGAATGATGGCAAATTGAACGGTTGGATTTTACAAGGTTTCAACGTATTAAACTCATTACCGAACAAAAACAAAACTGTTGCGGGTATGAGCAAATTGAAATACTTAATCGTAATGGATCCGCTTCAAACTGAATCTTCTGAATTCTGGAAAAACTTTGGTGAATCAAACAATGTGAATCCAGCAGACATTCAAACTGAAGTATTCCGTTTACCAACGACCTGTTTCGCAGAAGAAGATGGTTCGATTGCCAACTCTGGTCGTTGGGCTCAATGGCACTGGAAAGGCTGTGACCAACCAGGTGAAGCACTACCAGATGTTGAAATTCTTTCTATGATTCGTGAAGAAATGCATCACCTTTATCAAAAAGAAGGTGGTCGTGGTATCGAATCTTTCGAAGCGATGACTTGGAACTATGCTCAACCGCATTCACCAAGCTCAGTAGAATTAGCGAAAGAATTGAATGGTTACGCGCTTGCTGATCTTCTCGATGCTGATGGCAACGTCATGTATAAAAAAGGTCAATTACTTAACGGATTCGCTCACTTACGTGATGACGGTACAACCTCATCAGGTAACTGGATCTATGTGGGTCAATGGACTGAAAAAGGTAACCAAACCGCAAACCGTGACAACTCTGACCCATCAGGTTTAGGTTGTACATTAGGTTGGGGCTTCGCATGGCCGGCAAACCGTCGTATCCTTTACAGTCGTGCTTCACTTGATATTAACGGTAATCCTTGGGATAAACACCGTCAATTAATCAAATGGAACGGTAAAAACTGGAACTGGTTAGATGTAGCTGACTATGGCACACAACCACCAGGTTCTGATGCAGGTCCATTTATTATGTCTGCAGAAGGTGTTGGCCGTCTATTCGCTGTAGATAAAATTGTGAATGGTCCTATGCCTGAACACTATGAACCAATTGAAAGTCCGATTGACACTAACCCACTACACCCAAGTGTCGTCTCTGATCCGACTGTTCGTATTTATAAAGAAGACCGTGAATTTATCGGTTCAAACAAAGATTTCCCTTATGTGGCAACCACTTATCGTTTGACCGAGCACTTCCACAGTTGGACTGCTCAATCTGCGTTAAATATCATCGCCCAACCTCAACAATTCGTGGAAATTGGTGAAAAATTAGCAGCAGAAAAAGGCATCCAAAAAGGTGATATGGTAAAAATTACTTCTCGCCGTGGCTACATTAAAGCCGTTGCAGTGGTAACAAAACGTTTGAAAGATTTAGAAGTCGACGGACGTACCGTACATCACGTGGGTATTCCAATTCACTGGAACATGAAAGCCTTAAATGGTAAAGGTAATCGTGGTTTCTCCACCAACACCTTAACACCATCTTGGGGTGAAGCAGTCACTCAAACACCAGAATATAAAACATTCTTGGTAAACATTGAGAAAGCGGAGGCATAATATGGCAGGAAGTGGTCAAGGCGTTCAATCGCAAGACATTATCAAGGTCTCCGCTACGTCTGGTTTAACACCAGCACCTCAAGCGCGTGATCATAAAGTTGAAGTAGCAAAATTAATCGATGTATCCACCTGTATCGGTTGTAAAGCCTGTCAGGTGGGCTGTTCAGAGTGGAATGACATCCGTTCTGATGTTAATGCTCAATGTGTGGGGATCTACGATAACCCAGTAGATCTCAATGCAAAAGCATGGACGGTAATGCGCTTTAACGAAGTTGAAGAAAATGATCGTTTAGAATGGTTAATCCGTAAAGATGGTTGTATGCACTGTTCAGAACCAGGCTGTTTAAAAGCTTGTCCTGCACCAGGTGCAATCATCCAATATGCGAACGGTATCGTGGATTTCCAATCTGATAAATGTATCGGTTGTGGTTACTGTATCGCAGGTTGTCCGTTCAACATTCCACGTATGAACCCAGAAGACAACCGTGTCTACAAATGTACCCTTTGTGTGGATCGTGTTTCTGTGGGTCAAGAACCGGCTTGCGTGAAAACTTGTCCAACCGGTGCAATTCGTTTTGGTTCTAAAGAAGAGATGAAACTCTACGCAGAACAACGTGTTGCTGACTTAAAATCACGTGGTTACGAAAACGCAGGTATCTACGACCCTGAAGGCGTAGGTGGTACACACGTAATGTATGTATTACATCATGCGGATAAACCTGAACTTTATTCTGGTCTTCCAAAAGATCCAAAAGTTGACCTCACCGTCACCCTTTGGAAAGATGTCTTGAAACCAGTAGCGGCTGTAGCAATGGGTGGTCTAGCACTTGCTGAAATCGCTCACTACTTAGCTGTGGGTCCAAACGTTGAAGAAGACGTAGAAGATCATCACCATGAATTTGAAGAAGAAGATAAAAAAGGGGGCAAAGATGAGTAAGATTGAGATTAGCAATGATACTCGAATCATTCGTCATAGAACGCCTGCTCGTTTTAGCCACTGGTTACTCGTAATCTGCTTCTTTATGACGATGTTCACTGGTGTGGCATTCTTCTTCCCAGATTTTGCGTGGTTAACTGAAATTTTAGGTACTCCGCAACTGGCTCGAGCAATTCACCCGTTCACCGGTATCATTATGTTCGTTGCCTTTATTTTCCTCGGCTATCTTTACTGGGATCACAACATTCCAGAGAAAAACGATATTCGTTGGTTAAAAGGTATTGTTGAAGTATTAAAAGGGAATGAGCACGCTGTTGCAGATAACGGCAAGTATAACCTTGGTCAAAAAATGTTATTCTGGACATTGAACTTGGCGATGGTCACTTTACTTGTAACCGGTATCATTATGTGGCGTCAGTATTTCTCGCACTACTTCTCTATTCCGGTATTACGTTTTGCGATTTTCCTTCACTCTTTAAGTGCATTCATGTTGTTCACCGGTATTTTGGTACACATGTATATGGCATTCTGGATTAAAGGTTCAATCCGCGGAATCGTTGAGGGTTGGGTAACCGTTCGCTGGGCGAAAAAACACCACCCGAAATGGTATCGTGATGAAGTACTTCCTAAGCTAGAAGAAGACCTTGAAAATGAAGCTGAAGGTAAAAAAGTAAAAACCAAAGCATTGTTCAAAGGTATCAATGGCTAAAATCAAAAAGTGCGGTTAAAATGACCGCACTTTTTCTTATCAATACTTAAGAGACTATTATGAGTATCAAAATCTTATCTGCAGACGAAATCAAACAAAAAAAGAATTCATACGATATTCCACCTGTTTTGTTTGCTAACCCTAAAAATCTTTATCAACGTCGTGCAAAACGTTTAAGAGAATTAGCAAAAGATCATCCATTGGCTGATTATTTACTCTTTGCTGCAGATGTTGTGGAAAGCCAATTAAGCGTATTTGAAAAAAATCCATTAGAAAAACAGTCATTCAATAACTTAAACGAAATCGAGCCGTTAAATGCTAAAACATTTAAACGCTCAAGTATTTGGATTGAATATCTCAAAGAAATTTTGCATAGCATTAAACCAAAAGCGAATGAACAGGTTGTTGCTACCATTGAAAATCTAGAAAAAGCTTCAGAGAAAGAGCTTGAGGAAATGGCTACCCATCTTTTAAGCCAAGAATATAACTTAGTAAGCACCGATAAAGCCGTCTTTATTTGGGCTGCGCTTTCTCTTTATTGGTTACAACTGGCTCAACAAATTCCTCATAACAGCCGCCAAGAAGGTATCGATAATTTGCATTACTGCCCTGTTTGTGGTTCTGCCCCTGTTGCTAGTGTGGTACATATCGGTACATCGCAAGGTTTACGTTATTTACACTGCAGTCTCTGTGAAAGCGAGTGGAATTTGGTTCGTGCCCAATGCACTAACTGTAATGAACACAAAAATCTTGAAATGTGGTCATTAAACGAAGAACTTGCTCTCATTCGTGCTGAAACCTGTGGTGATTGCCAAAGCTACTTAAAAATGATGTTCCAGGAAAAAGATCCAAATGTTGAAGCCGTAGCAGATGATTTGGCATCAATTTTCTTAGATATTGAAATGGAAGAAAAAGACTTCGCTCGTAGTGGATTGAATCCATTTATCTTCCCTGCAGAAGAAGTGTAATGTCTTATTTTTAGATAAAGTGCGGTCAAAATTGACCGCACTTTTGCATTCTAGAGATAACATGCCATCACAACAGCATTTTCTCGTCCACCATCCGGTTTAGGATAATAATTCTTACGGATATCAACTTCATTAAATCCCAGCTTTTCATAAAGGAAACGAGCGGGATTCGATTCACGCACTTCAAGCCAAAGGGTTTGAATGCCTTTCTCTTTAAGCTTATCCATTAAACCTTGCAATAAAAACGAACCGTAACCCTTTCCTTGTTGAGTTGGATCTATCGCAATATTGAATAATGTGGCTTCATCTAATACCGTTTGGCAAATTGCAAAACCAAGCACTTGCTCTTTTTCCACTAATTTTAGATTAAGATAACGTTCGCCGACATTATTTTTCAAGGTTCCCAATGACCAAGGCACTAGATGCGCAACTTGTTCAATTTCATATAAGCGATCCATATCGCATTCTTCAATAGGAAATAGAGAAGGCATCATGATTAAATTTGTTGGATTTGTTGCCAAAGCTCACGCTTAGCTTGGCTATTTTGCTGGAATTGTTGCCAATCAACGGAGCGATAAATACGCTCTGCATTTAAGCAATAAGGCAAAGTGCGGTCGATTTCATCAGCATTTTCAGCTAATAACCAATACCGCACAGAATGTTGTAACGTGATATGTTGAATTTGATCGAAATTCAGGCAAAGGCAATCTTCTTTGTTTAACTCAAGTGCAAGTCGAACATCTGAAAAAAGTGGGGCGTTCGATATGTTATCTTTCGTCACCACAATAAATTTCACTTGTTCAGACACACTCACACCAACCGCCCCTTGTAATACTTCTGGACGATAGAGCTGCCAACGGGTTATTCCCATTTCATTTAAAAGAAGATTGCGTCTATCCATAGATTAACGAGCGATAGTATCTAGCGGATAATCTCTTAAACCTTTAACAATCGCTTGTTCTTGCGCTTCAGTTGGTTTTTCTTGATACGCTTTTAAGCTACGGAAAGAAAGAATATTTTTCGCTTGATAAATCACCGCGATAAAACGTTGAAAATCTTTACCATCGCAAGCATAGTAAACATCTGAAGCGCTACCAATTGTTTTTAACTCACATACTTTTTTATTGGCATCAAGATATTTTGTTGTTAATGCTGGAACATGTGAAAGGTCTTTTAAGTAGTAGGTTTCACTAGTGATAAATTTACGATTGCTACGATCTACACTTGCCGCACCACTTAAGAAACGCGGATCTTCTGATTTATCAAAGGCTTTCGTTTGTTTATAGAATTTCTCACCATTAAATGTGACTTCTTCGTTACCCTTTTTGATTCGCTCAAATTGCGCATCTAAACTTTGTGCTTGTGCAGCAGGTAATTCTACAGTTGAAGTAGTTGGTAAGGTTGAAGTTTGTTGTTTTCCTCCCTTACTTTGAAGTTGTTCAATTAATTGACAGCCAGACAATAAACTAGCCATTGCGACTGCGGTGATGATTTTTTTCATAAATAATTCCTTAATAAATACGTTTAAATCGTTTTCTTTTGCTAGAATAACACGTAATTTTAACCAATAACCCATAGGATTTAAAGCGTGATTTCTCTCGAAAGCGAAGTTTTACAACGCCATCTTCCCCTTTTTAACGGTAAATCAATTCTTCTTGCCGGCGGCATTAATGATGATTTTCCTCAAATATTGCAAAAACATTGCCAATCTGTGCAGATTTGGAGCTGGTATTTTGATTATGCTAAAACCCAAAGTGCGGTCAATTTTGAGGTTGAATTTCAGCCGCAAGCCGATTTGATTATTTATTATTGGACGAAGAATAAACAAGAAGTGAATTTTCAGCTGATGCAACTACTTGCCAAAAGTAAAATTGGTCAAGAAGTGTTGATTATCGGTGAAAATCGTTGTGGCGTCCGTTCAGCTGAAAAACTGCTTGAACCTTATGGTGAAATTGGCAAAATCGACTCTGCGCGTCGTTGCGGTTTATACCATTTTGCCTTACAAAAACAACCGCACTTTGATCTTCAATCTTATTGGAAATGCTACCAAAATGATGCATTAGGCGATCTCCGTATTTTCAGCTTGCCGGGTGTATTCAGTGCCAATGAACTTGATAATGGAACGTCACTTCTACTTTCTACCTTAACGTCACCAATTCAAGGCAAAGTATTAGACGTTGGTTGTGGTGCGGGTGTCATTGGTTCAATGATCAAAAAACATCACCCTAAAGCGGATGTCACAATGACTGATATTCATGCAATGGCAATTCAATCTGCTCGCCAAACGCTTGCTGAAAATCAACTTGAAGGCCGGGTTATCGCAAGCGATGTGTTTTCCCATATTGAAGGGAAATTTGATCTAATTATTTCAAATCCGCCTTTCCACGATGGAATCGATACCGCTTATCGTGCGGTGAAAGAACTTATTCAACAAGCAAAATGGCATTTGACCGCAGGTGGTGAACTTCGTATTGTTGCTAATGCATTTCTGCCCTATCCCGATTTATTAGCGCAACATTTCGGTAAGTTTGAAGTCCTTGCTCAAACCACCAAATTTAAAGTGTATTCCGTGAGAAATTAAGGAGAAAACAATGTTTGTAACCAGTTCAGCCATTCAAAATGGTGCTTTTGAAGACAAATATGGCAAACGCGGCACACAATTTAGCCCAAATGGTATGCCGACCTACTCTATTCCCTTTGAAATTCACGATGCCCCTCAAGGCACTAAATCCTTTGTGGTTGTCTTAGAAGATAAAGACGCGATTACAGCAAGTGGCTTTGTGTGGATTCATTGGCTTATTGCGGATCTTGAACGTACCGTTATCCAAGAAAATGAAAGCCAAACCGCAACAGATTATGTACAAGGTGCAAATACTTGGGCGAGTAAATTAGGTCAATTTGATATCGAAGAAGCCTCATTCTATGGTGGTATGGCGCCACCAAACTGCTTGCATCGTTACGAGCTTATTGTGTATGCGCTCGATACCAAACTTAACCTTAAACCGGGATTCCGTTTCAATGATCTACATTTTGCGATGCAAGGGCATATTCTAGATCAAGCTGTGGTGATGGGCACTTATGATGTTTAATCATTTATTGTTCATCCTAAAAACACCATAAAAAATGACCGCACTTCAACAAAGTGCGGTCATTTCTTTTAGGATTTTATAACGTGATTTTATTCGCGTCTTGCACTAATTTCGCGTGTGCTTTTTTCTGTTCTTTCATCTTATTGCTCGTTTCACGGCGTAGAGTTGAAAGTTCTGCATTGCGAATGTTGTACTCATCCACACGGCCTTCATAGTCATCACGCATATTTTCGATAATTGCACGAACATCTTCAATGCTCATATCGTCACGGATATATTGATTTAAGTTATCTAATAATAAGACACGTTTTTGGTTATCACGAATTTTACGATTGTTGTCTTCAATGTCACGCTTAAGTTTATTTTTTAAACGATATAAACGCACATACTCTAATACTTCTTGGAAGGATTTATTTACATTTCCCATGATCGACTCTCTCAAAGTTAAAAACAAACTTCAGGTAATGTAGCCTTTTTTTTCGTCCCCGTCAAAAGCTTAAATTTAAATTGATGGATTAGATCAAAAAACTGTTTGATTTAGTTGATTATCCTATTCGGTAGTGGTAAAAATGAAGAATCTATTCAAAATAAAATAAGGAAACACAATGTCAAAAGTCTTTAATTTTAGTGCTGGTCCAGCCATGATTTTCCCTGAGGTACTACACAAAGCACAAGCTGAGCTAACTAACTGGCTTGGTCAAGGTGTGTCAGTGATGGAAGTCAGCCACCGTGGCAAATATTTTATGGAATTGATTACTCAAGCAGAAAAAGATCTGCGCGAGGTATATAACATTCCAGATAACTATCGCGTGTTATTCCTACAAGGTGGCGCACGTGGTCAATTTGCGGCATTACCGATGAACTTAATTGGTGAGAAAGGCAAAGCACTTTATTTAAATAGCGGTCACTGGTCTGCAACCGCAGCGAAAGAAGCACGTAACTTTGCTGAAATTGATGAAATTACCATTGTGGAAAATGGTGATCACACTCGCATTACCAACCTTGATTTCAGCGACATTGCGGAACAATACGATTACGTTCACTATTGCCCAAATGAAACCATCAGCGGTGTGGAAATTTTTGATGTACCGAATGTAGGCAATGCGGTACTTGTAGCCGATATGTCATCTAATGTGCTCTCTCGCGAAATTGATATTAGCAAATTTGGTGTCATTTACGCCGGTGCACAAAAAAATCTTGGTCCAGCAGGGATTACACTTGTGATTATTCGCGATGATTTAATTGGTCATGCTCGCCAAGCGACACCATCAATTTGGAATTATGCAACACAACGTGATGCTGACTCCATGATCAATACTCCTCCAACATTTGCTTGGTATCTCTGCTCATTGGTTTTCAAACACATTCAAGCGATTGGTGGCTTAAAAGAAATTGCTAAACGCAATGCAGAGAAAGCGCAAACCCTTTACGATTATATTGATAGCAGCAAACTCTATCGTAACGTCGTAGCTAAAGAAAACCGTTCAACCATGAATGTCACATTTGTGACAGGCAATCCTGAACTTGATGCTAAATTTGTCGCAGAATCTACAGCTGCTGGCCTTCAAGCTTTAAAAGGTCACAAAGTGTTAGGTGGTATGCGCGCCTCTATCTATAATGCGATGCCATTAGAAGGCGTACAAGCCCTCATTGAATTCATGAAAAAATTTGAAGCAGAAAACAGCTAATTATCTGATTCATTCAACTCAACGTGCGGGCTGAAAGGCCCGCTCGTCTTTATAAGGAAAGCATATGCAATACATCAATGTTGCCAACCAAGGCGTAAAATCTCTTTCACCTTACCAAGCCGGAAAACCCATCGAAGAACTCGAACGTGAATTAGGCATTACCGATATCGTTAAACTTGCCTCAAATGAAAACCCTTTTGGTTTTCCTGAAAGTGCGAAAAAAGCCATTCAAGCCCAACTTGATCATTTAACTCGCTATCCTGATGCTAACGGTTTTGAACTTAAAGCAGCTATTGCAAAAAAATTTGGTGTACAACCAAACCAAATCACCCTTGGCAATGGTTCTAACGATTTATTAGAGCTCTTTGCTCATACCTTTGCGGGTGAGCATGATGAAGTGATTTATTCACAATATGCTTTTATTGTTTACCCTTTAGTGACCAAAGCCATTAACGCCGTCGCAAAAGAAATCCCCGCTAAAGATTGGGGACATGATTTAAACGGATTTTTGACCGCACTTTCAGATAAAACCAAACTGATTTTTATTGCCAATCCAAACAATCCAACGGGGAACTTCTTAACAGAAGCAGAATTGGACGCTTTCTTGGCCAAAGTACCTGAAAGTGTGATTGTGGTTCTGGATGAAGCTTATACTGAATTTACTCATCCAAATGAGCGCGTTAATTCTTTTGCATTACTAGAAAAATACCCGAATCTTATCGTTTCACGCTCGCTATCAAAAGCTTATGGTTTGGCAGGTTTACGCATTGGCTACGCAGTCTCTAATCCTGAAATTGCAGATTTATTAAACCGTGTTCGTCAGCCATTTAACTGTAATAGTCTTGCTTTAACCAGTGCAATTGCAGTGATGAATGATGATGCTTTTGTGGAAAAAGTGGCTGAAAATAATCGCCAAGAAATGAAACGTTATGAAGCCTTCTGTCAAGAATATGGCTTAGACTTTATTCCATCTAAAGGTAACTTTATTACCATTGATTTTAAACAGCCTGCCGCACCAATTTATGATGCATTATTACGTGAAGGCGTGATTGTACGCCCAATTGCAGGTTATGGCATGCCAAATCACTTACGTATCAGTATTGGCTTACCGCAAGAGAATGACAAGTTTTTTACGGCACTTAAAAAAGTGCTTAATTTAGGAAATGAGAAATAGGAGCTTTTATGACCCAAGTAACAATGATGGGTAATCCCATTGAAGTAAGCGGTAACTTTCCAAAAAAAGGGGAAAAAGTAACCGCACTTACACTCACCAATAAAGAACTTGCTGACGTAACACTTGATGCTTATGCAGGGAAACGCAAAGTTTTAAATATTTTCCCGAGTATTGATACAGGTGTCTGTGCAACTTCTGTTCGTAAATTCAATCAACAAGCGGCTAATTTAAAGAATGCCGTGGTACTTTGTATTTCAGCGGACCTACCTTTTGCACAAGCACGATTCTGCGGTGCGGAAGGTATTGAGAACGTAGAAACACTTTCTACTTTCCGTCATAAAGAAGTTCATGAAAACTTAGGCGTAAACATCACAACAGGTCCAATCGCAGGTTTAACCGCACGTTCAGTGATTGTTTTAGATGAAAACAACAACGTGTTACACAGTGAACTGGTGTCTGAAATTAAAAATGAGCCAAATTATGAAGCTGCGCTAGCCGCACTATAATGAATAAGGCGCTTTTTTATAGAAAGCGCCTTTTTATTTATTCAGGGAAAATCTCATTCAATATCAATGCAATTCCATCATCATTATGCGAAGCAGTGACTCGATTGGCAGCCTGTTTAATCTCATCAGGTGCATTGCCCATTGCAACGCCTAATCCCACGCTTTCTAACATATCTAAATCGTTAAAGTTATCGCCGAAAGCAACACATTCTTCCATCTTCACATGGAAGTAATCTTCAAGAAAACGTACGGCATTACCTTTTGTCGCGGATTTATGCATCACTTCAAGGAAATTCGCATGAGAACGGCAGATACTTAAATGCGGGAATTTCTCTTTCAAGATTTGCTCAATGTTAATGACTTCATCTGTTTCTCCAATGATTTGAATTTTATGTGGAGAATAAACCGCACTTTCATCATAAGGATCAATCTGAATGCCTGTCACGCTACGTTCATAAATCACCCATTTATTATCCACATCGCGAGCAACGCAATCATCATAGGTATAATAATTGACACCCAGCGCAGGATGGTCTGCTAATACTTGGTTAATGGCTTGAATATCAGCGGGATCAAGTTGTACTGAATAAATGGGCGTGGCGTTTTTATCTAAAATCAAGGCACCACTAAATGCCACAATAATATTGTAATTTTCAATGAGTTTCGCATAAGGCCAAATACCCAACGGCGAACGAGCAGAGATTGGTGTAAATGGGATACCTTGTTTGGTAATGCGTTGAATTGCATCTAAGGTTTTAGGCGAAATTCTATGATCCGACGTTAATAAGGTACCATCAAAATCGCTGAATACGGCTTTATACATAATTGCTCCAAATCGTCATTATTTTTCGGAAAGGTAAGGATCGGCAAAGCCTAAACCCTGCATAATTTCAGTTTCTAAACTTTCCATTTCTTCGGCCTCATCATCTTCAATGTGATCGTAGCCCAGCAAATGTAAGCTACCATGCACAATCATATGCGCCCAATGTGCCATTAAAGGCTTTTCTTGCTCGATAGCTTCACGCTCTACTACCTGACGACAAATCACTAAATCGCCCAACAGCGGTAATTCCACTTCGTCAGGACATTCAAAAGGAAAAGACAATACATTGGTTGGACGATCTTTACCACGATAAGTCAAATTCAAGTCATGACTTTCCGCTTCATCTACAATTCGTACCGTCATTTCCACATTATCACTTTCTGGTTGCACTGCGGCAGTTGCCCATTGCAGAATTTGCGCTTCTGATGGTAAGCCTTCTGTATTTTCACTGGCCAGTTGCAAATCGATAATCATATTGCCCATGCTATTCTCCTAAATTCGTTTCATTTTCTGACCGCACTTTTTGCTCACGTTCAGCTCGACGCTGCGCTGCAATTTCTTGACGGCGAATTTCATCTTGGGCTTCCCATTCTTCATAAGCTTGCACCACTTTTGCCACCACAGGATGTCGCACAATATCTTTACTCTCAAAATAGTTAAAGCTTAATTCCGATACTTTACTTAACACTTCCATGGCGTGACGTAACCCCGATTTGGTGCTACGCGGTAAATCGATTTGGGTTACATCCCCTGTAATCACGGCTTTAGAATTAAAACCAATACGGGTCAAAAACATTTTCATTTGTTCGACCGTCGTATTTTGGCTTTCATCTAGAATGATAAAGCTATCATTGAGTGTACGCCCACGCATATAAGCCAATGGTGCGATTTCAATCACATTACGCTCCATCAATTTTTGTACGCGTTCAAAGCCAAGCATTTCAAATAATGCATCATAAAGTGGTCGTAAATAAGGTTCAATTTTTTGTCCTAAATCCCCCGGCAGGAAACCTAATTTTTCGCCAGCCTCTACGGCAGGGCGAGTCAGCAAAATGCGACGAATTTCTTGGCGTTCTAATGCTTCAACCGCCGCAGCCACCGCTAAAAAGGTTTTCCCTGTTCCAGCAGGTCCAATCCCAAAACTAATATCGTGCGTAAGAATATTGTGTAAATATTGAATTTGATTTTCACCACGCGGTTTAATCAAACCACGCTTAGTTTTAATTGTGGTGCTATAAACGTGATTTTCACTACGTGACTCACTTCCCGCTTGAGATAACATTCTGCTCTCTTGCAAGGCAATATGCACATCTTCTAAATCAAGTTCTTTCACTTTCCCTTTAATTGGTGCAGTCTCCACATATAATGTTTGGATTAATTTAGCCGCACGATCAATTAATTGTTCATGGTGAGATTTGGGATTTTCATCATTTGATTTCACGGTAAAAGTGAAATTATTGCGGGAAATATTGAGGTTAAATTCTTTTTCAATCAGTTTGATATTTTCATCAAATGCACCGCAAAGGGATTGCAGACGATCATTTTCTTGAGGTTCTAAGGTAAAAGTTGTCATTAAATTTCATTTTAGAATTGTGAATACTGTCTCCATTTTAGCCTAATTACGATGAATATAAAACAGGCGTCACCAACTGATGAAGCCCGATAACCAAATTAAGGCAATTCTGGGAAAAGCATTTTAATCACATTCATTGTCAATCGTCGAGATTGTCCACTAAATGGGAAAATATGCATCATCATCATAGGGTTGAAGTTTGCTTCAATCACGCCCCACGAACGTAGACTCGGCTCTGCCGGCTTTTTCAAGTCAGGAATAATTAAATCCACGCCACACACTGCCGCCCCCATTGCTTTGCTAATCCCGACCGCAATTTCTTTGTAACTGGCATGCATTTCATCCGTCATATCAATAGAATCGCCGCCTGTACTAATATTGGAATTCGCACGTAATTGGACAAGTTGATCTTTCGCTGGAATAGAATCCACGGTTAAGCCTTGTTCCTTAAGCTGCAACTGCTCAATATCCCCTAATGCAATTTTTTTCAATGGTGTTCGACTACCATCGCCCCGTAAAGGATGATCATTTTTAGCCGCCACTAATTCAGCAACGGTATGTACACCATCTCCAATGACATTTGCTGGAACACGTAATAAGACAGCTAACGTTTGATCGCCTAGCACAAAGAAACGGTATTCGGTGCCAAGTAGATAATCTTCAACCATGATCTCTTTATCTTCACGGAAAGCAATTTCTACTGCTTTTGCAAAATCATCTCGATCCGTTACACCTTGTTGGAAAATACTGATCCCTAAACCAAAATTCGTTGATTTTGGCTTAATCACGACAGCTCGATTTTCAAAAAGTGGGAAATTTTCGACCGCACTTTTCACATCGGTAAACTCGATGCTTTGCGGTACATTAAATCCGGCTTTCGCTAACACTTTCTTCGTCACCACTTTATTTTCCATGATGAGTGGAGAAATATAGCTATCGTGAGAAGTCATATTACCATTTTTCACATATTCCAAATGGTCGCCAAATTGAAGACTGAGAAATTGATCGCGTTCATCTAAAATCTCAATCTTTAATCCTTTTTGAATTGCATCAAATAATAACGCCTGTGTGGACAGCTCCATATTATCAAACGCACTTAATGCATAAAAACGTTCAAAGGCTTTTGCTTTATTGGATTTCGCGATATCTGCACCTAATTGTTGATAACTACCGACCTGTTCAATTTCCGCGACCACTTTTGCACAAAGCGTTTGGCTTGGATCCGCAAATTGCTCCAATTTGTTTTTAACAATCGTTTTTATCTCATCACTCACATTAAGTTGTTCAAGCATCTTGAGCATTTCAAGGAGGACTAATTTGCCTTCTACCGCATAAACACTTTGCTCTCTTGGATCTTCCCATGCCACTTCAGCAAGACGTGCTTTACCCAATTTTACGCCCTCTTGATCAGCGGTATCATCAAGCCATGCCATTAACAAAATAAAATAATGAATGAATTTCGCATCAGCAAGTTCTATTCCGTAAGGTGCAAACGGATTGAGATCAAACAAACGGAATTCTAAATATTGAATTCCTTTTTCAAGTAAATCGCGCGCTTTTTTAGCACCACGCAAGCGTACACTTGAGTAAAATTCTTTTTCCGCAATCAAATCACCCGATTTCACCCAGTGTTCTAACGTCTCAACATACTCTTGCAAACTGTCATAAGAGACGTGGATCTTCGGATCATTCACATAACCATATTTCCCTGAACGTAAACTCCGCACATATTGATGCGGTTTAAGGGGGGAATTGTCTCTGAAATATTTTTCCTCTACCGTCGGTGTTGCAGAAAACAAGTAAAGTAAAATCCATTGGTAGCGTAAGAAGTTCTTCGCTATTTTCAGGTAAAAATTATTTTGAAAATCAACCGCACTTTGTGTTTCATTTTGTGCATGAAATAAGGCATCAATAAACTTAGGGTCAATTTGAAAATTGTAATGAATACCACTGACCATTTGCTTATATTTACCGTAAGACTGGACTAAATGCTCACGATAAGCCACATCTTCCTGATTATCTAATTGTGCAACCTTAATGTGCTCTTCTGGCGGTAACCCTGCAGGCATACTGAATGGAAAAATAAATTCATCCTCTGGTAAAGTTCGCAGAGTTACTTCATGAATAGCTGAAATCCAACGTAATGTATCCTCTAATTTTTTCATCGGAGGAGTCACCAATTCCAACTGACTTTCTGCAAAATCTGTTTGAATGTAAGGGTGGAAACGACGATTACCAAAGGCTTTAGGGTGCAATGATGTCACTATTGAACCATCCGAATGCACCCGTTGACTTTCCTTTTCAATCCCAAATGACCCTTGCTGAAATAAGAGCTCGAGGTGATGTTGTTTAATGATTTGCTGAATATTCATATCCGTCCTTATTAGAAATTTCCACCTGACATTATGGAGAAAAAACAACGTAGAGCGAAGTAAGAAAATAGAATGGAATATGAAATTTTGATATAAGAGAAAAATATCTGAGAATTATTTGCATTATCCATTATAGATTATTAGAATGGGACGATTCTTATTTTTAGAAAAATGGACAATTTGTCCAATCACATAAAGGAGTTTTCATGAAAATTAAGCATTTCCCAATTGCAGCCCTTACCGGCTTAATGGCATTTGCAGGCTTTGCTTCTGCAGATATTACCGTTTACAACGGACAACATAAAGAAGGTGCAAAAGCCGTTGCCGATGCGTTTACCAAAGCGACGGGCATTAAAGTGACCTTAAACAGTGCGAAAAGCGATCAACTTGCGGGTCAACTGAAAGAAGAGGGAGATAAAACACCTGCAGATGTATTCTATTCTGAACAAACAGCACCTTTTGCTGCTCTCTCTAATGCTGGTTTATTAGAACCACTTTCTGCAGACACCATTAAACAAACTGCACACAAAGGTGTGCCTGTTGCACCGAAAAAAGACTGGATCGCGCTAAGCGGTCGTTCTCGTGTTGTGGTTTACGATCACACTAAATTATCTGAAAAAGACATGGAAAAATCCGTGTTAGATTATGCAACACCAAAATGGAAAGACAAAATTGGTTACGTTCCAACTTCAGGTGCATTCTTAGAGCAAGTTGTTGCGATTACTAAATTAAAAGGTAAAGATGCGGCACTTAAATGGTTAAAAGGCTTGAAAGAAAACGGTAAACTTTATGCGAAGAATACGGTTGCACTTCAAGCGGTTGAAAATGGCGAAGTTCCTGCAGCGTTAATTAACAACTATTACTGGTATGCACTCGCGAAAGAAAAAGGTGCTGATAACCTCAAAACTCGTCTTTACTTTATTCGTCATCAAGATCCTGGTGCATTAGTGACTTATTCTGGTGCGGCTGTATTAAAAGGCTCTAAAAATAAAGAAGAAGCGAAAAAATTCGTTGATTTCTTAGCAAGTAAAGAAGGACAAGAAGCGTTTGTTTCAGTACGTGCAGAATACCCACTTCGTACCGATGTAGTTTCTCCATTTAACATGGAACCTTATGCAAAATTAGAAGCGCCAGTTGTTTCAGCGACCACTTCTGAAGACAAAGACAACGCAAACAAACTTATTGAAGAAGCTGGTTTGAAATAAGTTTAATTTGCTATGCAATATAGGGCGTGTCATACACGCCCTTCTGTTATTTACGCTACTTACTCTACACTGATATTTCAAAGGATTTTTCTGTGTCTAATCGCCCACCTCGCTGGCTTATAGCCTTAATCGTGCTGATTAGTTTGCCATTATTATTCCCTTTTTTATATGTTATTGAGCGTGCTGCAGATGTCGGATTGGCTCGCAGCATTGAATTACTTTGGCGCCCAAGAATGTGGGAATTGCTCAGTAATACCCTACTTTTAATGGTATTTGTCACACTTTTTGCCATTATTCTCGGCACACTATGTGCATTTTTATTAGAACGTTATCGCTTTTGGGGAAAAGGCTTTTTCCAAGTCGCCATGACGCTCCCTCTTTGTATTCCGGCTTTTGTCAGTTGTTTTACGTGGATCAGTCTCACCTTCAGAGTGGAAGGCTTGTGGGGAACCATCGGTATTATGACGCTGAGTTCTTTCCCGCTTGCTTATCTCCCTGTTGCGGCAACCTTAAAAAGACTCGACCGCTCTTTAGAAGAAGTGAGCCTTTCACTGGCTAAAAGCCATGCTTACACATTTTGGCATGCAATATTTCCGCAACTCAAACCAGCCATCGGTAGCAGCGTATTATTAATTGCGCTTCATATGTTGGTAGAGTTTGGTGCGGTTTCTATTTTAAATTATCAAACCTTCACCACAGCTATTTTCCAAGAATATGAAATGGCCTTTAATAACAACACCGCTGCCTTACTTTCTGGCGTGTTAATGGTGATCTGTATTCTTGTTGTGATGGGCGAGATTCGTTTTAGAGGCACACAAACGCTCTATCAAAGTGGTAAAGGGGTAATTCGCCCTTATCCATTAAAAACACTCTCAGCAGGAAAACAAATTTTAGTCGTGAGCTTTTTTACGACCATTTTTGTGCTCAGTATTGGTGTGCCGATTACTATACTGATTTATTGGCTAGCAGTGGGAAGTTCCATTGAAAGTGCGGTCGATTTTGGGGAATTTTTTACCACCTTCACAAACTCACTGACTATATCAACACTAGGTGCAGCACTTACCGTTATTTGTGCCTTACCGTTGGTATGGGCCGCAGTGCGCTATCGCAGTAAATTGACGATTTGGCTTGATCGAATTCCTTATCTACTTCACGCAGTGCCGGGGCTTGTTATCGCATTATCCTTGGTTTTCTTTACCATCAACTATGCGTATTCGCTTTATCAAACCTTTGCCATGGTTGTCGTCGCCTACTTTATGCTTTATCTTCCAATGGCACAAACCACCTTGCGTAGTTCGCTTGAACAAATGTCTAGCAACATTGAAAAAGTAGGACAAAGCTTAGGCCGTAGCAACTTTTATATTTTCCGTACCTTAGTCATTCCAGCTATGTTACCAGGGATTGCAGCCGCGTTTGCTTTAGTGTTCTTAAACTTAATGAAAGAGCTCACCGCAACCCTATTGCTGACCCCTAATGACATTAAAACGCTTTCAACTGCAGTGTGGGAATATACCTCTGATGCACAATATGCAGCTGCAACGCCTTATGCCATTATGTTAGTGCTATTTTCAGGTATTCCTGTATTTTTACTGAAACGATACGGTTTTAAATAACGAGAAGATAAAAATGACAACATTACTCGACATTAAAAATTTGAATAAATCCTTTAATGGGCACCAGGTTCTACACAATATCTCTCTGCAATTAGAGAAAGGTGAAATTCTGTTTCTTCTCGGTGCATCTGGTTGTGGAAAAACCACCTTATTGCGTAGTATTGCTGGTTTTGAACAACCAACAAACGGTGAGATTTGGTTAAAGAATCAACCTATTTTTAACGAAAATATCAATGTACCAACCCAACAGCGAAAATTAGGCTATGTGGTACAAGAAGGTGTGTTATTTCCTCATTTAAATGTTTATCGCAATATTGCTTATGGCTTAGGCGATGGCAAGGGAAAAACAGAAGAGGAAAAACAACGCATCGAAGAAGTGATGAAACTGACGGGCATTAGCAGCTTAGCTGACCGTTTCCCCCATCAGCTTTCTGGTGGTCAACAGCAACGTGTCGCCCTTGCTCGAGCACTTGCACCAAGCCCTGAACTCATCCTGTTTGATGAGCCATTCAGTGCGTTAGATGAGCATCTGAGAAATCAAATTCGTTACGATATGTTACAAGTATTAAAAGAAAGTGGTTCATCTGCCATATTTGTGACCCATGATCGTGATGAAGCACTCTGTTATGCAGACAAAATTGCGGTGATTCAAGAAGGGAGAGTCCTTCAAATTGCAACACCTAAAACGCTCTATTGGTCACCACAACATTTATCCATCGCAACATTTATCGGAGAAAGTATTATTTTCCCTGCAACATTAAAAAACGATGGTATTGCGACCTGTCAATTAGGTGAAATTGCTGTCGAAAATAAAGGAAATGGCCATACGCAAGGAAACGTTCTATTTCGTCCAGAGCAATTCTCTCTTGCGAAAAAAATCCAAGATCCGACTGCGTCTTTTAAAGGTGAGATTAAACGGATTGAATCAAGAGGATGCGCCATTAATCTTTGTATTGATGTAGGCGGTTATGAATTTAATCTTAATGAAGATCTCATTAATAATTACCAAATTGGAGAACACGTAACCCTGTATTTATATGGGAAAGGGGTGTTCTATAATGATTAAAAAAGGCTGAACGCATTGTTCCGCCTTTTTATATGATTTAATGACCAAGTGATTTTCGCATCTTGATATTGAGCATTTCCACCACCGCGGAGAAGCCCATAGCAAAGTAAATGTAGCCTTTCGGAATATGAATATCCAAACTTTCGGCAATTAAACTTACGCCCACTAAAATTAAGAAGGCTAAAGCCAAAATCTTCAATGTTGGATGGGTATCCACAAAATCACCAATTGGTTTCGCCGCAAACATCATGACACCAACCGCAAGCATAATCGCTAAAATCATCACTGGAAGATGGTTTGCCATGCCTACTGCCGTAATCACGGAGTCTAAAGAAAACACAATATCCAAAATAGCGATTTGGATTAACACCCCCAAGTAACTGACTTTCTTCTTATTCGTTTCTTCTTCATGATGTGCTTCAGGATGCATTGCTTCTTTAATTTCGCCTGTACTTTTCACAATCAGGAATAAGCCCCCAAGGAATAAAATCAAATCACGGCCTGAAATTTCCTGGCCAACTAAAGTGAATAGTGGCTCCGTTAATTTCATCATCCAAGAAAGGGAAACAAGAAGTAAAATACGGGTAATCATCGCTAACCCAAGACCGATAATACGACCTGATTGGCGTTGATTCGCCGGTAAACGTCCTACTAAAATACTAATAAAAATAATGTTATCGATACCCAGGACGATTTCAAGTGCGGTCAAAGTAAGCAATGAAATCCATGCTTCGGGATCAACAAGCCATTCAAACATAATATGTTCCTATATAAAATCCGAAAGGTTGAATCATAGACAGTTCGCGTAGAAAATCAAGATTTTTCCTAACTTTTTAAGGTCTCGAAAATCTTTTCTGCTAACGCTTTAGAAATACCGGGCACAGAGGCGATTTCATCCAATGTGGCATTTTTCACACCTTGTAATCCCCCTAAATATTTCAACAAGGCTTGACGTCGTTTAGCGCCTACCCCTTCAATGGTTTCCAATCCACTTTGGGTAAAGGCTTTTTGGCGTTTTTGACGATGACCGCTAATCGCATGATTATGGCTTTCATCTCGAATATGTTGGATTAAATGCAGCGCAAGACTATCATCTGGCAAATGGATTTCACGATCTTGTTTGCTGATAATCAACACCTCTTGTCCTGCTCGACGATCCACTCCTTTTGCCACACCAATTAAGTGCGGTCGATTTTTATCCCATTTTACGTTGAGGTGATGAAAAACCTCTAAGGCACGATTAAGCTGCCCTTTACCACCATCAATAAAAATAATATCGGGAATTTTATCTTCATCAAGATCGCGGTCGTAACGTTTCTTTAAAGCTTGCTCCATCGCTGCATAATCATCGCCGCCAGTAATGCCTTCAATATTAAAACGGCGATAATCTGATTTCAGTGGGCCTTCTTGATTAAATACCACGCAAGATGCCACGGTTTGATTACCCATCGTATGACTAATATCAAAACATTCCATACGTTTAATTTCAGGCATATCGAGCAATTCACAAAGCGCTTGATAACGTTCGTGCATTCGGGAAGATTGTTTAAGTTGAGTCGCTAAAGCCGCTTTAGCATTAATCTGTGCTAGTTGTAGATATTTACCTTTATCGCCTTTAGCGGATTCTTGTATCACCACTTTTCGGCCAGCTTGTTCAGTTAATAAAGCTTCAAGCTCCGCTTTTTCATCTAATTTATGATCCACAATAATACTATTAGGAATACTTCTGCCCTGATGACCTTGCAAATAAAACTGCCCAACAAAAGTGGCTGTGAGTTCAGATAAATCGGTATTAGCGGGTACTTTCGGAAAATAACTGCGGTTGCCCAATACTTTGCCTTGACGAATAAACATTACCTGAACACAAGCTAAACCGTGCTGATACGCAATAGACATAATATCCATGTCATCTAAACGCTCATTGGATACGAATTGTTTTTCGATAACTGCACGAACCGCTTGAATTTGATCTCGATAACGTGCCGCACCTTCAAAATCTAAATCTCGGCTCGCCTGCTCCATTTTGCCGATGAGGTAATCTAATACTTGCTGATCTTTTCCTTGTAAAAATAGTCGTGCTAATTCAACTTGTTGGTTATATTCCTCATCAGTCACATAACCTGGCACACAAGGTGCAGAACAACGCCCGATTTGATATTGCAAACAAGGGCGGGAACGATTGTTATAAACCGAATTTTCACATTGACGAACAGGGAATAATTTTTGCATTAACGACAAGGTTTCACGTACTGCCCCCGCATGAGGATAAGGCCCGAAATACTCGCCTGCAATTTTTTTCGTTCCACGATAAGAAGTAATACGAGGATGACGTTCTTTCGTCAATAAAATAAAAGGATAGGATTTATCATCTCGCAATAATACGTTATAACGAGGCTGATAAAGCTTAATGAAGTTATGCTCAAGCAATAACGCTTCTGTTTCAGAAGAGGTAATCGTCGTATCAATATGATGAATTGACGACACCAAGGCTTCTGTTTTTTTGCTGCTTAAGTTTTTGCGGAAATAGCTGGAAAGGCGCTTTTTAAGATCTTTCGCTTTGCCCACATAAATAACCTGATCTTTATCGTCATACATACGATAAACACCAGGTTCATGAGAAACGTCTGAGAGAAACTTTTTAGAATCAAACATCAGTAAAAACTACGCCAAAATTGACCGCACTTTTTCTAAATCTTCTGCCGTATCCACACCAACAGCAGGGACTTCTTTCGCCAATTCCACATGGATACGCTCACCGTACCACAATACACGGAGTTGCTCTAATTTCTCTAAGTTTTCTAACTGCGTTGGTGCCCATTGCACATATTGTTTAATAAAGCCGGCACGATAAGCATAAATACCAATATGACGGAGATACGCATCAGCCAATTGCGCCTTTGAGGTATCTTCTAATTGCATAAACTGGTCACGATCATAAGGAATAACTGAACGGGAAAAATATAAAACGTAGCCATCTTTATCCGTAACAACTTTCACAGCATTTGGGTTAAGTAACTCTTCCGCTCCGTGAATTTTTACTGCAAGTGTCGCCATATTCACGTTAAACTTCGCTAAATTCTCTGCCACTTGACTCACAATAACGGGTGGAATTAACGGCTCATCCCCTTGGATGTTTACAATAATTTCATCATCAGCAATACCAAGCTTACTTACCACTTCCGCTAAACGCTCAGTACCAGAATTATGTGCTTCTGATGTCATACACACTTCTGCCCCAAAAGCTTTTGCTGCCTTTTCAACTTGTTCGTTATCTGTGGCAATAATTACTCGGCTCGCACCTGATTGTTGAGCTTTCTCAAAAACATGTTGAATCATGGGTTTACCGGCAATATCAGCTAAAGGTTTACCTGGTAAGCGGCTCGATGCAAAACGAGCAGGGATAATAACTGTAAATGACATAATCATTCCTTATTCTTTCAATGTTTCGGCTTTTTCTGCCAACAAAACCGGCACGCCGTTTTCAATAGGATACGCCACTTGCTCAAAAGGGCAAATGAGCCGTTGATTTTCTTGATCGTATTTCAATCTTGCCAAACATCGAGGGCAAGCAATCACGTCTAATAATCGAGGATTAAGTTTCTCACGCATATTTCTCTCGAATAGGGTTAAACCAAATGACGGATTTTTTCCCACAATTGTGGAAGTTTTTGGCCTTGGTTTTCAGCCTCCACAATCTCCGCATCAACTGGAACATACCACCAATTCTCTTTAGCAAAAGCTTGGCATTTTACGGCATCCTTTTCGGTCATAAAGAGCGGTTGGTTTTCAGCCAGTTTTTCTAATAATTGCGGCTCAAAATGTTGATGATCTTGAAAAGCTTTCGTATTTTCTAAACGAATATTTAAATTTTCCAACATCGTGAAAAAACGCTGTGGGTTTCCAATTCCCGCAATGGCTGAACCTTGGGTAAACTCACTTAGTAATCGTTTTTCTGCTGTCACTAAATTAATCGCATAGTGAGGAACTAACGTCATAACCGCATCTGAATAAGCATTTTTTCCACCATTGGTAATCACAAAGTCCACATTTTTTAAACGACTTGGCAATTCACGCAAAGGGCCTGCAGGCAATACAAAGCCGTTCCCTAAAGCTCGCTCTGCGTCCATTACGACAATTTCAATATCACGTTGCAACTTATAATGTTGTAATCCATCATCCGAAATAATCAGATCGCAATCCTGTGTTTTCAAAAGTAATTCGATAGCTTGCTGACGATTCGGTGAAATCACCACAGGCACACCTGTTCTTTTGGCAATTAAAACAGGTTCATCGCCCCCTTGAACGGGATCGGTTTCAGGCGTAACAAGTAAAGGATAGGTTTTAGATTGGCTACCATAGCCACGAGAAATCACGCCTACACGCAATCCTTGTTTTTGCAACTCTTCAACTAACCAGACAACAACAGGGGTTTTACCATTTCCACCAACAGAAAGATTGCCGACAATAATGACTGGTTTCGGGGATTTATAAGAGGATAAGATATTCAGAGAAAATAATGCTCGGCGAATTTGGCTAATCAACCAAAATAGCAGTGAAAAAGGAAGAAGCAACCAAGCAAGCTTTGAATTAGAGTACCAAAAAGGCATTTCATTTATCCTATATTGATTTTGGGCGAACACATTGGTTCGCCCTTATTATTTTATCCGCTAAACTGCATACTGTGTAATTGTTTATACGCACCATCAAGCGCTAATAAATCTTGATGTGTACCACGCTCTTTAATTTCACCGTGTTCAATGACTAAGATTTCATCGGCATTTTCAATAGTTGATAAACGATGAGCAATTACCAATACCGTACGATCTTTCTTCAGTTCTTCTAATGCGGACTGAATCGCTCGTTCAGATTCTGTATCTAATGCCGATGTGGCTTCATCTAAAATTAAGACCGGTGAATTACGTAGTAATGCACGAGCAATCGCTAAACGCTGACGTTGGCCACCTGAAAGAGTTGCACCATTCTCACCAATAACGGTATCAAAACCTTGTGGAAGTTTCTCGATAAACTCTAGGGCATAAGCCGCTTTTGCTGCTTCAATAATTTGCTCACGGCTGTATTTATCTTCTGCCGCATAGGCGATATTATTGGCAATCGTATCGTTAAATAAATGCACTTGTTGAGAAACAACAGAGCAATTCTCACGTAAATTAGATAAACGATAATCTTGAATTCTCACACCATCTAATAAAATCTCGCCTTCGTCAATATCGTAGAAACGCGTCACCAAATTGGCAATCGTTGATTTTCCCGAACCTGAGCGCCCCACTAATGCCACAGTTTTGCCTGCGGGCACATAGAAAGAGATATTATTTAAGGCTTTCTCTTCTTTACCCTCATAAGCAAAACTTACGTTTTTAAATTCTAAATCACCTTTTGCAGGTTCTGCTTTATACGTGCCATTATCTTTCTCTGTTTCCAAATCTAAGATGGCAAATAATGTCTGACACGCTGCCATGCCACGTTGGAACTGTGAGTTCACATTCGTCAAAGATTTTAACGGACGCATCATCGCTAACATGGAAGAAAAAACCACCGTAAAAGAACCCGCTGTTAAATTATGATCAGCAATTAAAGGCGTGGTCGCCAAATAAAGTACCGCAGCTAACGCTAAAGAGGCAATCACTTGCACAATAGGATCTGAAATCGCATCGGCAGTCACCATCTTCATACCTTTACGACGCATATCGTTACTGACTTTATCGAAACGCTCTTCTTCCACTAATTGCCCACCAAAAGAAAGCACCACTTTATGCCCTTTCAGCATTTGTTCCGTTGCAGAGGTTAATTCCCCCATAGAGTCTTGCATATTTTTACTGAGCTTACGAAAAATCTTAGACACCATGCGAATCAGCACTGCAATAATCGGGCCAATCACGAAAAGTACAAGTGTTAATTCCCAACTGGTATAGAGCATCACAACAAGCAACGAAATTAAATAGGCTCCTTCGCGAACAATCGTCACTAATGAGCTAGATGAAGAGTTCGCTATCATTTCTGAATCATAGGTAATACGAGAAAGCAATTTGCCTGTTGAATTACGATCAAAAAAGCTCACTGGCATAAACATTAAATGTTTAAACAAACGGCGGCGCATAATCATCACTACTTTACCGGATACCCACGCCAAGCAATAAGTAGAGACAAAGTTGGTCACCCCACGCAATATAATCATACCAACGACAACAAATGCCATCATTTTCAAGAAAGAATGATCGGCTTTTCCGAAACCATCATCAAGCAAAGGCTTAAGCATATAAATCAAACCTGAATCAGCCAAAGCATTAAAAATTAAAGCAAAGGCAGCGACTAACAAACCTGATTTAAAAGGTGAAATCATCGGCCATAAACGCTTAAAAGTTTGTGTAGTTGAAAAATCTTTATCTTGCATAGCTTGTCTTACATCATGTTATCTTAAAAAAATTGGCTGCATTGTACCTGTTATTTCGTGGATAATCCAATTACACGGGCAAACCAAGGTGAAAAATCTCCTCTCGCCTTTTCAATTTCAATGCCCTTTTCAGTAAAATTTAACCTTATATGACCTGAAATAGCCGTATTTTCGACCGCACTTTGATAACGATTTAATCGTTCAATCACGGTTGGATGAGGAAAATTCCACGCATTCCATCGTCCACTTGAAATTAAGGCTATATCCGGTTTTGTCTGTGCTAGTAAAATTTCTCCAGTTGAAGTTTTACTACCATGATGTCCTACCTGTAACACGTTAATTTTGTCGAGGTTTTCAGCAAAAGATCTTTCTGTTGCCACATCAGCATCACCGGTTAACAGAATCTGATACTGTCCATCCGTGAATAAAATCACGCAAGATTGGGGATTCTCCGCCCTATTGGTTATTTGCGCGGGTGAAAGAATTTTAAAATCAAGCCCTCGCCACTGCCATTGTTTCCCCTGAAGACAAAAAGTGCGGTGCATTTCGTCATAGTTTTTGCGAGAAGGTGTAATCAGCTCAATCTCTGGATATGCGGCTAAAATTGCTTTAGCTCCACCTGAATGATCGTTATCATCATGACTTAAAATCAAGGTTTCAAGTTCAATGCCTTCTCGTTGAAGATAAGGTAATATCTCTAATTCCGCCATGGAAGAAGCCCCTATTCCACCCTGCCAAGCAGGCCCCGAGTCATACAACACCCCTTTCCCCTCTTTCACAATTAAGGTTGCTAAACCTTGACCAACATCTAACGTATCTAACTGCCATTTGGGGTTCGTGAAATATCGATATCCTAGCGTACTCATACAAATACTAAAAATAAGAATTATGCCCAATAGAGCTTTTTTATAATCTTCTGACGATAAGATTTTTGTACTATTTAACGTGAAAAATCGACTCGATTTTAACGTTGTATTTTTTGTTTGAGCTTGAGACAAAAAATACAATCCACCTAACATTCCGCTAAAAATAAGGCTTAAAAGTGCGGTCAAAATAAGGGATAAATTAATCGAAATCGGCATATACGAACCTTGGAAAAGACTGAGGCATTGTGTAATACCTTGAGCAATCGTATTTGAAAGATGCCAAGAAGAAAATGCACCATGGGTCAACACCGCAAAGAGAATCAAGGGCACAAGTAAAAAACTATACAAGGGCACTGCAATTAAATTTGCTAAGAACCCATTTAATGCCAAGCCATTAAAAAAGAAAAGCTGAATAGGCGTAAATAAAATCAACAGCCCTAACTGCAAATGAAACAAGCCTAAAATCCACCGCACTTTGCGGGATAATTTTTGATGTCGCCATTCAATGATTGATAAGGGAACATATCGGTACCACACAATCAGACAGGTAACGGCACCAACTGAAAGCCAAAAGCTCACCGAAAGTGGCATTAGCGGATCGCAAAACAACAAAAATGCCACCACTAAACAAAGCATTTGAGAAGGCGTGTAATATCGTCGAGAACATTGAAGGATTGCAATAAAAAGCAATGCCATCATTGCACGAAAGGTCGGTAAACTAAATCCGGCTAAATAGGCGTAACCTAAGGCAATCAACACACCAAAGCAAAGCGGAATCCAGGGTGAAATAAAGCGTGTAGGCAGTGATAGTTGCAATAATCGAGCAAAGAAAAAGCCTATCCCCATTGCTAAACCGATATGGAGTCCTGAAATGGCAATTAAATGTGCTGTATTCGTTTGTTGGTAAATCAGCCACGTTTTATTATCCAGCCAAGCTCGCTCGCCAAATGCCAATGCAATAAGCAAGCCTTGCAAAGAAAGCCCTTCCGTCTGCTTGAGGCTATTCTGTAGAAAATGTGTGCGGAAAGAAAAATCGTCTCCAATTTTGACCGCACTTTTCACATGTCCAACTGCAATAATCCTTTTGGAAAAATACCATTGCTGTCGATCAAATCCCCCATGATTAAGTCTTGCAGAAATAGGTCTAAATTTTACATCAGTCCGCCAAATTTCACCTACTTGTGGCTTTTCCGGCGCTTTCCAATTAATAAAAATTTGTTGTACTTTTCCATCAAATAAAGAGCTCGTCGCAATCAAGGTTTGATAATCTTGCTGATGAAGAATTTCTGAGATGTGGAGATCTAAGGTGATTTTATTCGGCAAACTTGAAATTCTCTCTGCTTGTCCCAATAACGATAAGGCTGATGAATGCGCATAAGCCAAAGTAAGTAAAAACAAGATACTACTTATGCAAAAATTTCTGGCTTTAAAATAATTGAACCAATGGAAACAAAGTGCGGTCATAACCAACATTAAAATGCTCAGCCCAGCCTGTTGCCAAGTGAGCAGTAAAAAATCTGGCACGACAAGCAAGGATAAGGCTGAGACAATGAGCATCATGCACAGTTGAAATAGCGTGATTTTCATTTTAAGTGTGATTTATAGCGAGAAAATAAGGCAACCTAGCCTTAACCTCATAAATAAACAAATAATTACGCCATTTTTTGCGATCACGATCGCAAATTTGAAATTTCTAGGCTAAATTTATTTGCTAAATAGGTGAAGTTCTGCTATTTATATCGCCCTTAAAAAACAGGGTTCTTATGTCAGCTATTTTTTAGCTGATAAGAATCAATCAAAACAACAAGACAGGAAGTCATTTAAATTTTTACTACATTAGGAGTTATCAATGTCTAAGGCATCTCTAAGTTTGCTGGATTTAGCCGGTGTTAAGCCTTATCAACCAAAGAAAGATGAAGAATACATGAATGAAGATCAGATTCTTCATTTCAGAAAAATTTTAACTGCGTGGCACGAGCAAATTGTGGAAGAAGCATCAAGAACAGTTGCTCATATGCAAGATGAAGCATCAAACTTCCCTGATCCGGCTGACCGTGCGACGCAAGAAGAAGAATTCAGTCTTGAATTACGTAACCGCGATCGTGAACGTAAATTAATGAAAAAGATTGAATACACATTGAAAAAATTGGATACCGATGATTTCGGTTATTGCGATTCTTGTGGGGAAGAAATTGGCATTCGTCGCTTAGAAGCACGTCCTACTGCTGATCTTTGTATCGATTGTAAAACCCTTGCTGAAATTCGTGAAAAACAAGTCGCAGGTTAATTTATTTAAGTAACCCAACAAAAAAGTGCGGTCAAAAACAACCGCACTTTTCGTGTTTTTATCAAATGCGCATTGAACATAGAGAATGGAGTAAATTATTCTTACTTATATAAAAAATTTATTTGGTAAAAAAACTAAAAAAGAAACCGAAACCAATATAAATTCGCCCGTTCCAAAAACGGCGCCAAAAAGCAAAAAATCTAACGTTTCAAAAACAGAGCGTTCACAACCCAAGATCGCCCCGTCCTCTTCTCACCATAAAAAAACCAACACACAAGCGTCTCGCTACGACAAACATAGCGTGAAAGCCTCTCATTTCGGCATTAATCCACGTATGTTTAGCCGTAATGCCATTACTGTGGTAGAAAAATTGCAACGCCAAGGTTATGAGGCTTATATCGTTGGAGGCTGTTTACGTGATTTATTATTAGGTAAACATCCAAAAGATTTTGATGTGGCAACAAATGCACGTCCCGAGCAAATTCAAGCGGTATTCCAACGTCAATGCCGTTTAGTTGGTCGTCGTTTCCGTCTTGCACATATTATGTTTGGACGCGATGTGATCGAAGTGGCCACATTCCGTGCTAGCCATTCGGATGCGCGCAGTGAAAATCAAGCGAAACAAAGCGATGAAGGAATGTTACTGCGTGATAACGTGTATGGCACCATTGAACAAGATGCGGAGCGTCGTGACTTTACCGTAAACGCCCTTTACTACAATCCGCAAGATAATACGTTGCGTGATTACTTCAACGGAATTGATGACCTAAAAAACGGAAAATTACGTCTGATTGGCGATCCCGTTACCCGTTATCAAGAAGATCCTGTGCGTATGCTACGTTCTGTGCGCTTTATGGCGAAATTGGATATGTTCTTAGAAAAACCAAGTGAACAACCCATTCGTGAACTTGCACCATTACTGAAAAATATTCCACCGGCGCGTTTATTCGATGAAAGCTTAAAATTATTGCAGTCTGGCAATGGCGTAAAAACCTATAAATTACTGCGTCAATACGGCTTATTTGAACAGCTTTTCCCAAGCTTAACGCCTTATTTCACCGAAAAAGAAGACAGCCTTGCGGAACGCATGATTTTAACTTCGTTAAATTCAACTGATGAACGTATTGCCGATAAATTACGTATTAATCCAGCCTTTTTATTTGCGGCATTCTTCTGGTATCCATTACGCGAAAAAGTGGATGTGCTGAAAAATGAAGGTGGCTTAAACAATCACGATGCTTATGCCCTTGCAAGCAATGAAGTGCTTGATCAATTATGCCGATCATTAGCCGCACCACGCCGTCATACAGCTGTCATTCGTGATATTTGGATGTTGCAATTACAACTGCTTAAACGCACCGGTTCTCACCCTGCTCGCACAATGGAACATCAAAAATTCCGTGCAGCCTTTGATTTATTGGCGATGCGTGCTGAAGTAGAAGGTGGTGAAACCGTTGAATTGGCTAAATGGTGGCATGAGTACCAACTCAGCAATCAAGAACAACGTCGCCAGTTGGTTCAAGAGCAACAAAAATTACATCCAGCGCCAAAGAAAAAATATTACCGTAGACGTAAACCTAAGGCGGCTAACTAATGGTTCAAGTGTATATCGCCCTAGGCAGTAATTTAAATACGCCTACAGAACAATTAAATTCGGCATTAGAGTCAATTTCTTCGTTGCCTAATACCGAATTAAAATCGGTCAGTGGATTTTACCAAAGCAAACCGCTAGGCCCGCAGGATCAACCGGACTATGTAAATGCGGTGGCGATGATCGAAACCACTCGCCCACCTTTAGCTTTACTCGATGAATTGCAACGTATCGAAAATGAACAAGGTCGCATACGTTTACGTCGTTGGGGTGAGCGTACACTGGATTTGGATATTCTGCTTTATGGCGATCAAATCATTCAAAATGAACGCTTAACGGTGCCTCATTACGATATGAAAAACCGCGAATTTGTGATTGTGCCGCTTAATGATATCGCACAAGATTTGGTTTTACCGGAAGGCGAAAAAGTCGCAGATTTGGTGAAAGCGTTTGAAAATCATCAAATGCATAAAATCAAAAACAGCGAGAAAATTGACCGCACTTAACTCAAAACAAAAGGGCTGATATTCACTATCAGCCCTTCTTTTTACCTATCAATTAGGCGGCAACGGAAACAAAGATTTCTGTGCCGATAATCACACAAATAAAACCAACCAACATTGGGACAGACATACGTTTTACGATTTCAAATGGTGAGATGTTTCCCATCCCTGATACAGCTACAACCACGCCAGAAACCGGTGATAAACCACGACCTAAGTTAGAGGCTTGTAACATTGGAATGGTTAAGAACGCTGGATTAACGCCCATTTGAGTGGCTAATTTTGGAATTAATTCTGCAAAAGCATAGAACGCCGCATTACCTGAACCCGTCGCCATGGTGGCTAAAATGGTAATCACCGCAAGCACTAACATCATAAAGAATGCTGAACCGCCGAAGGATTGCGCAGAGTCGATTAAATTAGTGATAAAGCCGATTGTACTTAAACTTTGTGCAAATACACCTGCCGCCACTAAAAGCATCACCACGCCCGCAAAGGCATCTGCCATACCGCGATATGCCACCACAAGATTATCGAAGGTTTGTTTTGCGTTAAAGCTACGTAAGAAATCTACCGCAGCAGTAATGATAAAACAAAGCACCATCACAGTAACGATGTGTAAATTTGGTAAGCCCCATTTACCGTCAAAAATCAACACGCCAATAATAGGTAATAATGGCAAAATCGCATAGTAATTTGGTGCAGTGGTTTTAATTTCATCTGCATTAATGCGTTCTACTTGCACGCCTTCTTTTTTATCTAAATAACGCTGCCAGAAGAAGTGTGCGACAGCAATCCCTAAAATCGCAAAAATCGAAACCGGTAATGCGGTGCCAAAGGCAAACTCACCTAAAGGAATTTTTGAAATTTCAGCAGAAAGCACCACGTCACCCGATGTTGGGGAAAGGATAATAGAAATTGGCGATGCGCAAATTGCTGCCGCAGCCCCCCGTGAAATCCCCACGTTTACCATAACAGGGAATAATGTCGCCATTAATAACACGCCTAAACCTGTTGCAGATGACACAGCAAAAGACATTAAACATGCAAGGAAGTAAGCAAACACCATTAAAATATAAGGTGAACGGATATTTTTCAGTGGTTTTGAAACCAATTTCACCACCACATCGTTCGCACCAAGATGAGTCATGTACACGGAGAAACCACATAACACCATAATCATCAAGCCTAAGCCGCCGCCACGATTACCGAGTAGATATTTCACATATTCTAAAATATCAAAATAGGTGGAACCGGTACTTTTCACGCCTTCCGGTAAAATCGAATGTCCCATCAGCACTGAAATGAATAACAAGACCAAGCCACCGAACATCAACACGCCGGTCGCTGAATAGCCTTTCACGATATAATATGCCACCAAGACAATGGCAATCAAACCTATAATCAGATCCATAATTTACCTCTTTATTAAAATAATAATATCAGCAAGATAGCGATTGAATTGACAGTTGTAAATCAGTTCAATACGAAAATTTGAGATAGATCACAAAAAGATTTTGGGGAGAAAGTGCGGTTGGTTTTGATAGAATTTTTGAAGTTAAAAACATTTGAGCAAATGACCGCACTTTTGAAGACCAGGCAATACATCAATCGTCTATGCTTAGAATAAATAAGTATCAATACTTATCTATCTTGGAATGTACTTAAAAAAATCCATAAATTATTATTTTTCACTACTGGTAGAAGATTTAATTTTATCAATAAGCTCAAACCTATGCTTCATACATTCTTCTAATAAATTATTAAGATCTTCTTCTGACGGTTTATTTTTATTTGTAAGATACAAAAAATCAGGTAATACTCTACTAATATCATTTAATTTTTTTAATGTCAGAACACCTGATTTCTTGTCTAAATTCTCTATACTAAAACTTGCAAAAGGTTCGTACCCTCCATCAACTAAATATTCTATATTTAACTTTCTTTTAAAAAATACATTATACAAACTCGGCTCATCACTATTTATTCTAAAAATATCAGTAAGAGGATTATAGTTACATAATTCAGGGGAACGAACCTCACCATTAATAGAATTATCTTTTTCATCAACATCTATATCGAAAATAAAAAGTGTTTGATCATATGGAATATTTAGTTCTTTATGATCTACAACATAATCTGTACTTGTACTCCAAGTACCACTTAAAAAATGATCATATACATAATTATTCTTAAATTTTTCATAATGTTCTGGAAAGTTAAGAATACTCCCAAGGAAACTATCTAATCCAATGACAATACTCCCTATTACAGTCAATATTCCTAACTTAGATCTAAAAAAGCTGACAATGGTATCAAATACCTTATTCTTATCTGTCATAAATTATTTTTAATACCCTACAATCAAATTCAAAATCCGCTTATCCGACACCTGATACTTCGTGCCCAACTGCTGCGCAAATAAACTCACACGCAATTCCTCAATCATATAGCGAATTTCCGCAATTTCATCAGAAATTGGTTTAGATTTTGGTAGTTTAGCCAGTAATTGTTGGTAAGCTTGTTGTACTTGTTCTACGCGTAGCATCGCGGCATGATCACGATTTACATCTTGAGCCAGTTTATCGATACGTTTATCAATAGCTTGTAAATAACGTTGTAAATCCGGTAGGCGATCATAACCGCTCTTTTGCACAAAACCTGGATAAATTAGCCCTGCTAATTGTGCCTTAATATCAGAAAAGGCAAAGGCCATCGTGAAATCCATTTTGCCTTTTAAACGTTGGTTTAAGGCATGGTTGAGGGATAGGATTTGCTCCACTTTTTGTGCAATATCTACGGTCACTTCGTTAAGGTTTTCCCGCACGAAATCACGCAATTTTTCAAAACCTGCTTCATCCCATACAAACCCGCCAAAATCGGCAATCAGCTTATCCACCGCACAAGCGATACAGTCATCAATCAAATCCAACACTCGACCGAACGGGGTAAAATACAGCCCCAATTTAGCTTTATTCGGCAATTTTTCATGCAGATATTTAATCGGTGATGGCACATTGAGCAGCAACAAGCGGCGCAGACCTCGTTGCATTGCCACCGCTTGCTCGAACTCTGTTTCAAACAGTTTAATACCTACGGCATCTTTTTCATCTACAATGGCCGGAAACGCTTTGACGCTGAAACCACGTTGTTTTTGTTCGTAACATTGTGGTAAATCTGCAAAGCTCCAAATATGCAGCCCGCTTTGTTCAATACCATCATCTGCCACAGCAGAAATACTTTCCTGCACACGATCTTTTAAGTTGAATTTCAGCTCATCCAAATTCATCGATTCGGCAATTTTCTTACCGTTTTCATCCACCACACGGAACGTCATTTTCAAATGGCTTGGAATTTGTTCCCAATTCCAATGTTCCGCTTCTACGGTGACGCCCGTCATACGACGCAATTCATAAATCAGCGTATCTAATAACGGTTTTTCCAACGGCACGGCACGACTTAAAAAAGCTTGAGCATAATTAGGTACTGGCACGAAGTTACGACGATAAGATTTCGGCAACGATTTAATCAACGCAATCACCAGCTCTTCACGCAAGCCTGGAATTTGCCAATCAAAGCCCGTCATTTCCACTTGGTTAAGCAATGGCAATGGAATATGCACGGTTACCCCGTCCGCATCAGTACCCGGTTCAAATTGATAAGTTAATTTGAGTTTTAAATTGCCTTGATGCCAGAAATTTGGGAAGTCCAGCTTGCTCACTTGCTCCGCATCATCGTTAATTAAGAATGAGCGTTCAAAATTAAGCAATTCCGGATCTTTTTGCTGCGCCTTTTTCCACCAGGTATCAAAATGTTTTTGGGAAACCACTTCCGTACCAATACGCTGATCGTAAAATTCAAAAAGCGTGCGATCATCCACCAAAATATCGCGGCGGCGGCTTTTGTGTTCCAACTCTTCCACTTCTCGAACGAGTCGTTGATTTTCTTTGAAGAATTTATGTTTGGTATTCCAATCCCCTTCCACTAAGGCAGATTGAATAAAGATCTCACGGCTCACCGTCGGATCAATAGAACCGTAATTCACTGGTCGCGCAGCCACAATCGGCACACCGTAAAGCGTGACTTTTTCATCAGCAATCACGGCACCACGGGATTTCGACCAACGCGGTTCTGAATAGGATTTTTTAATTAAATGCTCGGCAAGTGGCTCGATCCATTCTGGCTTGATTTCCGCCACCATACGACCCCAAAGTTTGGAGGTTTCCACTAACTCTGCCGCCATCACCCATTTCGGTTGTTTTTTGAAAAGTACAGAATTGGGGAAAATCGCAAAATGGGCATTACGCGCGCCAAGATATTGTTGTTTTTCCGCTTCTTTTAAACCGATATGAGAAAGCAAACCGCTTAAAAGTGCGGTATGAATTTGCTGATATTCTGCTTTTTCAGAATTAATCGGCAAGCCCATTTCACGGACGGTTAAACGAATTTGATGGTAAATATCCTGCCATTCGCGAATGCGTAAATAATTTAAGAAATCCTTTTGGCATTGACGACGGAATTGGTTTTTACTCAATTCTTTTTGTTGTTCTTGTAGATAACGCCAAAGATTGAGGAAAGCCAAGAAATCTGATTTTTTATCGGCAAAACGACGATGTTTTTCATCAGAAGCTTGCTGTTTTTCTTGTGGACGCTCGCGCGGATCTTGAATGGATAACGCGGCAACAATAATCATCACTTCATGCAACGCACCTTGTGAGACAGCGGTCAGCAACATCTTCGCTAAACGAGGATCTACAGGGAGTTGAGCTAATTGACGACCTACTGCGGTTAATTGACGTTTCTCGCCCGCTTTGGTGCGAACCATTTCAAACGCACCCAATTCTTCCAACAGTTTTATACCATCTTGAATATGGCGTTTATCTGGTGCATCAACAAACGGGAACGCTTCAATATCATCCAAACCCAATGCCGTCATTTGCAAAATAACCGAGGCTAAATTAGTGCGTAGAATTTCAGGATCGGTAAACTCTGGACGAGAATTAAAATCCTCTTCCGAATATAAACGAATACAAATCCCTTCGCTCACACGACCACAACGGCCTTTACGTTGATTTGCTGAAGCCTGTGAAATGGGTTCAATCGGTAAACGTTGTACTTTAGTGCGGTAACTATAACGAGAAATGCGCGCTGTACCTGGGTCAATTACATATTTAATGCCCGGCACGGTCAATGAGGTTTCCGCGACGTTGGTCGCCAACACGATGCGATTTAAACCGCTTGGATGGAAAATTTTATTCTGTTCTTGCGCAGACAAGCGAGCAAAGAGCGGTAGAATTTCCGTGTGTTTTAGATTTTGTTTTTGTAAGGCTTCGGCGGTATCGCGAATTTCACGCTCACCATTCATAAAGATCAAAATATCGCCACGGCCTTCTGCTTGCAGTTCATCCACCGCATTAAGAATGCCTTGTAGCTGATCTTGATCGTCTTCCTCTACTACGGGACGATAACGCACTTCAACAGGATAGGTTCTACCTGAGACTTCGATAATCGGGGCATTGTTGAAATGTTTGGAAAAGCGTTCCACATCAATGGTCGCGGAAGTGATAATAAGTTTTAAATCACGACGACGTGGTAAAAGCTGTTTCAGATATCCGAGAATAAAATCATTGTTCAGACTGCGTTCGTGAGCTTCGTCGATAATCAAACAAGAATATTGATTAAGAAAACGATCATTTTGAATTTCTGCTAGCAAGATCCCATCGGTCATCAACTTGATTTGTGTATCATCACTTATTTGATCGTTAAAACGAACCTTATAACCGACTAACCCGCCAAGCTCTGTTTCCAGCTCTTCTGCAATACGCGCTGCCACCGAACGAGCGGCAATACGGCGCGGCTGAGTATGACCAATCATGCCCAAATTGCCGAAACCTAATTCCAAGCACATTTTGGGCAATTGGGTGGTTTTACCTGAACCGGTTTCCCCTGCCACCACGATGACCTGATGTTCAGAAAGCAGTTTTTGAATTTCTGCTTTGCGTTGGCTAACGGGCAAACTCTCTGGAAAAACAATCGGATTTTTAACCGCACTTTTACGATTTTCTACACGTAATTGGGCCTGTTCAATCTGCAGCTGAATTTCAGTAGCAACGGCTTGTTGAGCCTCTTGGCTTTTAATTTTTCCAATCCCATGAATGCGGGCAGATAAACGACGTTGATCCACCAGCATGATATCCTTGAGTTTCGAAAAGAGAGATTGTTGTATCGGGTTTAATTCACGTTTGACTGATTTATTCTTCATATCTATTTACTTTTAAAACCACCGTAAGCCAAGCAAAGCCAACCAATTAAAAATAACGTTCCGCCAATTGGTGTTACCCAAACAAGGAATTTGCCGGCTCCAAGGGCAAGTGCATAAAGACTGCCGCTAAAAAGAAGAATACCGTACGCCCAAGTTCCTGCAGCGAAATTAGCCATTTTGTTGGTAGTGAATGACTCTCGGCACAATTGCAAAATGCCAATCGCTAAAATGGCAATGGTGTGGAACATTTGATATCTCACACCTGTTTCAATCCACGCTAACTCTTTAGGCTCTAAAACTTTGCTTAATCCGTGAGCGGCAAACGCGCCAATCGCCACACATAAAAAACCGCTCAATCCAGCGATAAATAACCATTTGTTTTTCATCTAAAATTTTCCTACTAATAGCGCTAAAATACCGGCGGCGATAAGTGGACCTACCGGAATCCCACCTAAGAAAGACACACCAATAATCGTACCAATTAATAATCCAGTCACTAAAACGGGTTGTTCTCCCATTAATGGCACGCCTTTGCCTGCAAGCCACGCCACAAATGCCCCGATTAAAATAGAGATGCCCATTTTCCAGTTTAAAAATGAGCTGAGATCAGGCAATTGGATTTTCCCCGAGACTAACGGCGCAAGCACACCAATCGTTAAAATGATGATCCCAATTTTTATCCCGTATTGCTCAAGTATGGGAATGTATTTGGATAATAAGGTTTGCTGCATGATTAATAACACAGCCGCTGAGATGGTGATTGCGCTGTTTTGGCTCATTAAGCCTAAAATGATTAAGAAAACCAACAACAACGCTATCATATTGAATTGTAATGACATAATACCTCTAAAGTGCGGTCAGAAAGATGACCATTTTTTGGCATGTAAAGTTTTTGTAAATTATACCAATTTCTTGCTTTTCTGTGTTTTTTATTTACCTAAAAAAGGCTAGAATACAAGAGAACTTTCTTCTCATACTCCCTGTTTTTACTAAGGTTTCTTTGCCCTATGTCGAATGCCGTCAGCCCTGAATTAATTAAAACTGTTGTTCTACTTGCTACCAGTGTAACCATTGTGCCGCTGTTTAAGCGTATTGGTTTAGGTAGCGTATTAGGTTATTTAGTGGCAGGCTGTTTAATTGGTCCTTCCGTTTTCGGCGTAGTAAAAGATGCAGAATCGGTTCTCCACATGGCGGAACTGGGCGTGGTGATGTTCTTATTCATTATCGGTTTGGAGATGCATCCCGAACGCCTATGGGCAATGAGAAAAGCAATCTTCGGGCGAGGTTTTCTACAAGTAGGGCTATGTGGTGCATTGCTGACCTTTGCCGGTATCTATATTTTAAATCTTCCAAAAGAAGTCGCGTTTATTGCAGGTATGGGCTTTACGCTCTCCTCTACCGCGATTGTAATGCAGGTATTAGAAGAACGCGGGATTACGAACACACCAAAAGGCCAACGGGTAATTTCTACCTTAATCTTTGAAGATTTATCCATTGTGCCATTATTGGCTTCTATTGCCTTTTTAACGCCTGAAACCAAACACATTGAACATCAAACAAACTGGACATCTATTGCTATTGCACTCGGTGCCGTTGTCAGTTTAGTGGTGGCGGGTAAATGGTTAATGAACCCAATTTTCCGTTTGATTTCTAAAGCCCATATTCGTGAAATGATGACAGCAGCTGCTTTGCTTGTGGTATTAGGGGCTGCATTGGCAATGGAAGCGAGTGGCCTTTCAATGGCGATGGGCGCATTCGTTGCGGGTGTAATGCTTTCAGAATCCGCATTCCGCCACCAATTAGAAGCCGATATTGAACCATTCCGTGGTTTATTGCTCGGTCTCTTCTTTATGGGCGTGGGAATGTCGCTTGACCTCAGTTTAGTCTTTAATGATGCGGTTTGGTTGTTAGGTATCGTATGCCTTTACATCGTCGGCAAAGCCTTAGCCGTTTATACCGTGGCACGTATTACAAAACTAGACCGCACCGAATCGGTTGGGCGAATGACCATCATGGCGCACGGTGGTGAATTTGCATTCGTACTCTTCTCTGCAGCAACCACTGCAGGCGTGATGACAAAAGATCAAAATGCAACCTTTACCGCAGCAGTCATTATCTCGATGTTATTCTCCCCATTGATTGGCTTATTAATGCGTAAAATTAACCAACGCAAATCAGCAAATCAAGAGGAAAAAGTCGATACTAGCGATCTTGATCCAATTGTGGATTTAGAAGATAACGTGCTCGTGATTGGTTTTGGTCGTTTCAGTCAAATCGTATGTCAATCACTTCTTGTCCGTGGTATTAACGTATCGGTGATTGACCGTAACATCGAAAACATCCGTGCGGCAGCCAAATTTGGTTTTAAAGTTTATTACGGTGATGGTATTCGCCTTGATGTATTACGTGCTGCCGGTATCGAAAAAGCCAAATGTGTGGTCATTGGGATTAACGATACACAACGCATTGAAAGCATCGTACAGAATTTGAAAGATGCTTATCCGAAACTTCCTATTTTGGCACGAACTTATGACCGTAAAACAACAGTAAGCCTAATTAAACGAGACGTAGACTTTATTGTACGTGAAACCTTTGAGTCTGCACTTACACTCAGCCATGCCACCTTGATGCAATTAGGCGTCAATAAAATTGAAGCCGATGAGATCATTGCAGAAGTCCGTTACTTAGACCAAGAACGTTTAAATGAAGAAGTTTTACATGGTTTTTCAACAGACATCATCCGAAAATATTGGATGCCAAAGCCTTTCATCAAGCCTCACATTAATGCCGAAGCATTAAATGAAGAAACAGCGGAAATCTTAGAAAAAGAAGATAATATCAATGATGAAGCCGCAGTTGAAACGCTTCTTCACGATGATTCAGAAACCGAAAAACAAAAAGAAGTCGAATAACAAAAAAGCCCGATAAATCATTATCGGGCTTTTTATTAGGCTTTCATAGTCACAAGCCAGCAATTATGGATTTGTTTATTACGCTCAAAATCAAGCGGTAAGGTTTTCGCTGAAATTTCGACCGCACTTAATCCTAATTCATCTAGCGCATCAAAATCCATTTTAAAACCACGTTTATTATTTGAGAACACAATGGTGCCGCTAGGACGTAAAATACGTTTAAGATTACGCATCAATTTGATGTGGTCACGTTGCACATCCCAACTGTCTTCCATACGTTTAGAATTCGAGAATGTTGGTGGATCCACGAAAATCAAATCAAACTGGCGATCACATTTCTCTAACCACTGCAAACAATCTGCCTGGATGAGCTTGTGCTGCTTGCCTTCGATATCATTTAAAATCAGGTTTTGTTCTGCCCAGTTTAAATAGGTGTTCGACATATCCACGGTCGTCGTCGATTTTGCCCCACCTAATGCCGCATGCACTGTTGCGGAACCGGTATAAGCAAAAAGATTAAGGAAATCTTTGCCTTTTGCCATTTCGCCAACCATTTTACGGGTTAAGCGATGATCTAAAAACAATCCTGTATCCAAGTAATCCGTTAGATTCACCCAAAGCTGAGCGCCGTATTCATTCACATAAAAATATTCGCCTTTATTGGCCAATTTTTCATATTGATTCGTGCCTTTTTGTTTTTGACGCACTTTCAAAATCAGTTTATTGGTTTCAATACCAGTGACTTGCAAGGTTGCAGTCACGGCATCCAATAAACGTTGACGCGCTTTATTTTCATCAATATTTTTTGGTGCGGCATACTCTTGCACCACGATATGATCACCATAACGATCCACTGCCACGTTATATTCCGGTAAATCGGCATCATATAAACGATACGCATCAAGGCCTTGCTGCTTCGCCCATTTTTCAATTTTCTTGATATTTTTCTGCAATCGATTCGCAAAATCCACCGCTACCGTTGAAGTGCGGTCAAATTCAATCGGATTTTCAGCCGCACTTTCTTTACGTTCTGAAATTTGATAATTTTTCTGAATACAATCTAACGGGCCATTTTTCGCTTTAAATTGACGATGTGAACGCATACGCAAGCAATCAAGCAACGTAGATTCACTACTGAAAATCGACGCATTCCAACCACCAAATTCACTTTTAAGACGTTGTCCAAAGACTGAATATAGTGCAATCAAAGCTGGAGTTGTGCCTAAACGTTCACCGTAAGGCGGGTTACAAATCACTGTTCCCACTTCATCTGGACTTGGATTTTTTAATGCAGCGACATCACCTTGTTTCCACTGAATTAAATGTGCTACGCCTGCATTTTGTGCGTTCTTTTGCGCTTTTTTCAGTACGCGATGATCGAGATCGAAGCCATAAAAATGCGGCTTTGGATTTTGATTAAAATAAGTTTCAGCTTGCTGTACCGCTTCTGCTTTCACCTTATCCCAAGCATCTTGATTATGCCCTTTCCAGCAATCAAAGCCCCAATGTAAACGATGTAATTGCGGTGCAATTTGTGCTTCCATCTGTGCCGCTTCGATTAACAAGGTGCCCGAACCACACATTGGATCGACTAAAGGTGTCCCTTTTTTCCAACCTGAACGAAGCACAATCGCAGCAGCTAAGGTTTCACGTAAAGGCGCTTGGCCTGTATCTTCACGATAGCCACGTAAATGCAATGCTTCGCCACTTAAATCGAGTGAAACGACGAGTTCTTCTTTATTCAAATAAACATGAATTCGCACATCCGGATAGTCTTTATCCACATTTGGACGTGCTTTTCCTTGGCGTTCAAAATAATCCACAATGGCATCTTTCACACGCATCGCACCAAATTGGGTATGACGAATTTCTTGGTTTGTCCCGTTGAAATCAACAAAAAATGTGGCTTTCTCATCAAAATAACTTAACCAATCCTGCCCTGTCACAATTGAATACAAGTCTAAATCACTATATACCTTGCCATTTACAATCGGTAACAAAATACGTGAAGCTAAGCGTGACCATAATAAGCTGCGATAAAGTGTTTCATCATCAGCTTGAAAATGTACGCCGCCTTGTGCAATTTTACATTCCGTTGCACCAAGCTCTGTCAGTTCGACTTTTAAGAGTTCTTCAAAACCACGGGCAGTTGTGGCAAATAATTGTTTCATGCGTTTTCTCGATAGGGAAAAATTGGGCGGATTATAGCACGAAAGTACGGTTAAATTTGGGGATATTTCAAGAATATTCCCCCTCTTTTGTAAAGAGGGGGCTAGGGGGAGATTTTGATTATTTACTTAAACATTGAGCATAGCTATCAGCAGTCGCTTGAAGGAAATTCGCATAGGAATTTGGACCAAGCTGTACGTTATCGCCAATAGGATCTAAACGACCAACATTCACTTTTGTACTTTGTGCAAGCGTATCAATCACTTTTGGTGTGAATTGAGGCTCTGCAAAAAGACAATTTACACGATGTTCTTCAATTTCTTCTTTGATGTGAGCAATGGTTTTTGCACCTGGTGCCACTAATGGATTAATAGTGAAATAACCGGTTTGATTTAAACCATAAGCATCATTGAAATAGCTATAAGCATCATGGAATACAAAGAAGCCTTTATCTTTGAGTGGCGCTAATTGTGCTTTGATTTTCTCGCTTTGCTCAGTCAAAGTGCGGTTAAAATCGGCTAAGTTTTTCGCGATGAGCTCTTTTTTATCCGGATATTGTTCCGTTAATTTATCCGCCACTTTCTGTGCCACAATTTGACTAATGGCGGGTGAATACCATAAGTGCCAGTTTACACTTAACCCATTTTCATCTACATCGTGGTGGTGATGATCATGGTCATGACCATGTTCGTGCTTATGATCATGTTTGTGATCATGGCTATGTCCGTGCTCGTGCTCATCATCTTCATGATAATGCTCATGATGAACTTTACTTAAAAGCGGTTTAATTTCTGGAATCTCAGAAATATTGATGACTTTTTTGCTGTCAATTTGGCTAATTGGTTTTGCTAAGAAAGCGTCAATATCTTCACCAACCCAAAGCACTAAATCCGCCGATTTCACTTTTTGCACATCTGAAAGTTTTAAGCTGTAATCATGTGGAGAAGCACCTGCTGGCACTAAAATTTGCGTATCTGTTACACCATTAGCAATAGATGATGTAATAAAACCGAGGGGTTTCACGGAGGCCAATACATCTGCATTTGCCATCATTGGAAGGGTTAAAAGTGCGGTAGAAATTGCACTCATTTTTAATACTTGTTTCATTTTTGTTTCCTTACTTTTATTGGGAATTATTCTCAAAGCCAACATAGACTACGCCTTTTTGATAAAATTGCAACATTTCAAATTAAAAAATGAAGTGATATTTCTTCATCTTATTGAATACTTTTATTCATAAAGAAAAAGCAACGTTTTCACGTTGCTTCATTTCTTTATTTTAATAATTTGTCTATTACCCTAGAAACGGCAAAAAATCCAAAGGTTGCGGTTATCATAGTTGCGGCACCAAAGCCATTTGCACAATTCATGGTGGCTGATACTTCACAGCCCTCGCCCATTTTAGGGAAAATCAGAGGCTGACTGGAAAACACCGCATCAACTGCAAATTTACGTTGTGGATTTTGGGTAAAATTAAAATCCTTACGTAAAACTGACCGCACTTTCGCCAATAATGGATCTTGGATCGTTTTGCTTAAATCAGCAATTTGGATTTTGGATGGATCTGTCTGACCACCTGCGCCACCAATAGTAATAATCTTGATTTTATTACGCTTGCAATAGGCAATCATCGCTGCTTTGGTTTTCACATTATCAATGGCATCAATGACATAATCATAGCTGCGATTTAAATATTCTGCTTGATTATCCGGTGAAATGAAATCATCGATAATATTCACCACACATTCTGGATTAATCAGCTTAACGCGCTCTGCCATCACTTCCGTTTTAAGTTTGCCAATATTGCCACTTAATGCAGGAAGCTGACGATTAATATTGGTGACACAAATGTCATCCATATCAATCATGGTGATCTGCCCTACGCCACTTCGCGCAAGTGCCTCCACTACCCACGAACCTACGCCGCCAATACCAATGACGCACACATGAACCTGACGCAAACGCGCCAAGCCTTCTGGTGTGTAAAGGCGACCAATGCCGCCAAAACGTTGTTCGTAGTTATCGACTCGAGCCATTATTGTAGTACCCAAACGCGTCCATAATGTTTTGATAAACCAGCAATATGACCCGCTTGATCGCCAATACCTCGGTATAAGTCAAAGTGGTGACCATTTACCGCACCGCCCACATCAAGCGCCACCATTAAGTGCAATTTGTGTGTGCCCATCCAGTTACCATTGTTATCAATATCTGGTACTTCAACTAATAATACGGTACCTGAAGGAATCACATTGCGATCAGACGCAACCGCAGCCATTGGCACTAAAGGCACACCTGCAGAACCTTTTACTTCACCCGTTGGATCGTTCTTAAAGAAAACATAAGATGGATTACGTTCTAATAATTCCTGTACACGAGATGGGTTTGCTTTACCCCATTCACGAATCGCTTGGATAGACATTTTTTCTTTTGGAATTTCACCATCTTCTACTAACAAACGACCAACCGCTTGATATTTATAGCCATTTTGTCCCGCATAGGCTA
>CAJMMG010000007.1:0-63547 GCA_905214375.1 uncultured bacterium
GTGACCACGATGTTCGTTTCCAACTTCACGGCGAAGTATTTGCAACATTAGATGTGATCGTTGTTGCAGAATAATTATCAAAGCTTTTAATAAAAGAAAACCCGACGTTATGTCGGGTTTTTTGTTTTCTAGATTAAGAAAATATTTTTCTTAGTCAAAGATAATACCTCAAATTATTTAAATTTATCTGCATATTTTTCAGTATTAATCCAAGAATGATCTTGTTCCCAAGTAAACCGCCATTTTCTTACAGGACCAGCCATAACATTTAAATAATAATTGTCATAACCTGCAATAGTTGCGACCGGATGGTATCCTTTTGGTACTTGGACTACATCCCCATCATACACAGCCATACATTCATCTAGTGAACGATCATCAGTATAAACTCGTTGTAACGCAAAACCCTGTGATGGTGAGAAACGATGATAGTAGGTTTCTTCCAAATAGGTTTCAGTCGGAGAGTTTTTATCGTCGTGTTTATGGCTAGGGAAAGAACTCGTATTACCTTCATCTGTAAATACTTCAACAACCAATAAGGCATCTGCAGTTTCAGTTTCAGGGAGAATATTATGTACTAAGCGCTTATTATTTCCATATCCGCGTTTTTCTACACCAACATCCTCAGGTTTAATTAAGCGAATGGGTAAATTACCTTGACTTGGTGCTCTACAGACAGCTAATTCTAGATAACTTTCAGCTTTGATTTGTACTTTTTGTTGGTGTGGAACATAGACAGAATAAGGCGGAATGCGCTCAAATGGGGAGGCGCGATTACCAATATGCTCGAAAGTGGCTTGGGATGTAACAATAGTAGCCTTACCAGCAACGAGAACAAAGCAGGTTTCAGTATTTTCAGTATCAAAAGTTAGTTCTTGCTCTTCTTGTAGATGGTACATTTCAAAACCAACGTACTCCCAATTTGCTGTTTTTGGGGTGATTTTTTGTACTTCACCATTCTTATCAGGATGATCTTTTCGTGATTTGGATAGTAAATAACTCATTTCATGCTCCTAAAATAGCCCAGTAACCTCTTAAGATAATACTCTGTTCACTGAATTAATCTAGCGAGATTTCTAAAAAATCAGACATAGATCACATAAATGAAATAAATTATCCATTATTTACACAAATGAATTGAAAAGTTCAATTTATTTGCCTACTCTATACTAGATTTAAGTAATGAGTATTGCTGTTTTATACAAGTTTATTATTCATTTGTCGCATCTTAATTTCTGAAACTGTATGAAGGAGTTCAAAATGGAAACTGTTTATAACTTTATTAATGGTAAACAAGTGCCAAGCAGAGGGACAAAAGCGCATCCAATTTATAATCCAGCCACAGGTGAACAAATTCGCCAAGTGATTATGAGTACTCCGGATGATGTAAATGAAGCTGTAGAAGTAGCACATAAAGCGTTTGCTGATTGGTCTGCAACCTCTCCGCTACGTCGTGCCCGGATTATGTTTAAATTTAAAGAATTGCTAGAAAGAGATTGGGATTCATTAGCTCGTTTAATTGTTGAGGAGCATGGTAAAGTTTATTCTGATGCTTGTGGTGAATTGACTCGCGGTTTGGAAGTTGTTGAATTCTCATGCGGTATTCCTCATTTATTAAAAGGTGAATTTTCAGAGCAAGCAGGACGCGGCATCGATATTCATTCATCTTTACAGCCATTAGGGGTGACAGTTGGTATTACACCGTTTAACTTTCCAGCAATGGTGCCAATGTGGATGTTCCCAATTGCATTAGCTTGCGGTAATACTTTCATTTTAAAACCAGCTAAGGCAGATCCTTCCTTATCTATTAGATTGGCGGAATTGTTAAAAGAAGCAGGTTTACCAGATGGCGTATTTAATGTGGTGCATGGTGATCGTCACGATAATGAAATTTTATTACGAGATCCGCGTGTTCATGCGGTGAGTTTTGTGGGTTCTACACCAGCGGCAGCACATGTATATAAAGTTGGTTCAGAATTTGGCAAGCGTGTACAAACTTTTGGTGCAGCGAAAAACCATGCATTAATTATGCCAGATGCAGATATTGAATCTACTGCAAATGCTTTATTAGGTGCTGCATTTGGTGCGGCGGGAGAACGTTGTATGGCGTTGGCATTGGCGGTTACGATTGATGATGAAACCGCAGATAATTTAGTGGCAGCTTTAAAACCAAAAGTAGAAGCACTTCGTTATGGTCCAGGTATTCCAAAAGATGGTGAAAAAGAAATGGATTTTGGTCCATTAATTACTCAGCAACATCTCAACAATGTGACAAATTATATTACAACTGGTGTGGAAGAAGGTGCAACACTTCTTGTTGATGGTCGAGGTAAAAAGCCAGTTGGGCATGAGAATGGTTTCTTTATCGGGGGTTCCTTGTTCGATAATGTCACTTCCGATATGGTGATTTATAAAGAAGAGATTTTTGGACCTGTATTGGGAATTGTCAGAGCAAAAAGCTTTGAAGAGGCTATGAAGTTAATTAATGAACATCCTTATGGAAATGGTACTGCTATCTTTACCTCTGATGGTGGTGCTGCTCGTGAGTTTGCATATCATGTTCAGGCGGGAATGGTGGGCATTAATGTGCCAATTCCAGTACCAATGTCATTCCATTGTTTCGGTGGTTGGAAACATTCATCTTACAGTACCTTGAACGTTTATGGACCAGACGGTGTCCGTTTCTATACGAAGATGAAAACAACGACAACACGTTGGCCAAATAAATATGTAATTGAAAACGCTGCATTTAGTATGCCGACACTTTAATTAACATGATTGCTTAAATTACTGAGAGGAGATAATCATATTGAGAATGTTATCTCCTCTTATTCTATGCAATAAATAGTAAGGATATCATATGAAACAAGTTCGTATTGGTTTGATAGGTACTGGATATATCGGTCGTTGCCATGCCATTGCTTATGCTCAGGCGCCAACAGTATTTCCACTTGATGCTGAATTGGTTCTGGAATATTTAGCCGAGATTACGCCAGAATTAGCCGAGGAAAAGGCAAAAGAATTCGGTTTTAAACGTTTTACAGGGGATTGGAGGGATATTGTGCAAGATCCAAATGTGGATGTAGTAGATATTTGCACTCCAAACTTTCTCCATAAAGAAATTGCATTAGCGGCTATTGCTAATGGTAAACATGTTTACTCTGAAAAGCCGCTAGCGCTCACAGCAGAAGATGCAAAATTAATGTATGAAGCGGCAAAGAAAGCAAATGTTAAGACCTTGGTTGGGTTTAATTATATAAAAAATCCAACTACTCAATTAGCCAGAGAAATTATTGCTAATGGTGAAATTGGAGAAGTAGTACATTTTTATGGTACTCATAATGAAGATTACTTAGCTAACGAAAATACACCATTAGATTGGCACTGTGTGAAAGAAAAAGCAGGACTAGGTGCATTGGGGGATTTAGCGGCTCATATTGTACAGATGTCTCAGTACTTATTAGGGCAGGATATTCGGGCTGTTATTGGAGACATGCAAACAGTAATTAAAAATCGCCCAAACCCTCATAATGTACAAGAGCGTTTAGCTGTAGAGAATGAAGATCAGGCGACAGCTTTGGTTCGATTTGATAATGGATGCATGGGAACGATTGAAACGTCTCGAATTGCATGTGGACGAAAAATGGGACTGAGCTATGTGATTACGGGGACAAAAGGCAGTATTTCTTATACTCAAGAAAGAATGGCTGAATTAAAGCTTTATTTACATGATGAAGATCCAGCAAGACAAGGATTTAAAACAATCCTTACTGGACCATTGCATCCTGATTACAAGAATTTTTGTGTGAGCGCAGGTCATGGCATTGGTTTTAACGATCAGAAAACGGTGGAGATCAGAGATTTAGTAAATGGTTTAGCTTCACCTGAAGGTGTTTTATATCCTGATTTTGAAGAAGGATATAAGGTGTCTCGCGTGTTAGATGCAATAGCATTATCGTATCACCAAAAACGTTGGGTAAATGTGGAAGAAATAGCATAATTCGACGAAGGGGCATTCAATTAGAGTGCTCCTTATTTTTTCTTATTAATCGGAAGATTTTGTAGATAGTAAATATTTTCAATTAAAAAGTAAGATCTACTTCACACTTTCAAAAAATGACAGTTGCAGAAAATCTTCTTTTAATGATATAGATAGTATTGGATGATTTATTCCAATTTGTGCATTGGTGAAATTTATATTCGCATATTGCGAGAGTATAGCTGTATTTCAATCTTTGTTATTCGTTTAACTGATAAAGGGAGTAGCATTATGAAAAAAACATTGCTTGCGTTACTTTTTGGTGGAGTTTTATTAACGTCTCAAGCTGTTGTCGCTAAAAATGTTGTGATTGGTGCACCAATGGTTGCCTTTTCTGATAAATGGCAAACTTATCTTCAAGATGCCATTCGTGAGTTTGATAAAGCACATGATGATGTGGAAATTAAACTTGCCGATGCGAATGGTGACCCCGCTCGTTTATTAAACGATGCAGAAACATTTATTGATCAAAAAGTTGATGCATTACTAGTGGTTCCAACAGATCCAAATATTGTTAAGGTTATTGGCAAAAAAGCGAAACGAGCCGGTATCCCTCTCATTATTATCAACCGTAAACCATTAGACGAAGATATGCAGTTCGTTACTAGTTATGTAGGATCGGATGAAATCGAAGGTGGACGTATTCAAGCTAACTTCATTGTTGATACCTTAAAAGGTAACCCTGCTGAAGCTGCTATCTTGATGGGACCTTTAGGTCAGGATGCTCAAATTAAGCGTACACAAGGTAATAAGGAAATTTTTGGTCAGCATAAAAATATTAAAATTTTTACGGAACAAGAAGGTAAATGGGATAGAGCTAAAGGCTTAGAAATTGCAGAGAACTTACTTGCGGCAAATAAAAATTTAAATGTTGTTGTTAGTAATAATGATGAAATGGCGATTGGTGCGGTATTAGCAGGTAGAAAATTAGGTCTTAAAGATGAAGATTTAATTATTGTTGGTCTTGATGCAACACCTGATGCATTAGATTATTTAGGTAAAGGATTAGATGCTACGGTATTCCAATCAGCTGCAGGACAAGGTTCTGCGGGGGCTGAAATGGCCTACCTTGCTGCAAAAGGTGAAAAAGTTCCGGCTGTGAAATGGGTACCTTTTGAACTCGTTACACCAGATAAAAAAGAGGAATATCAAGCAAGATATAAAAAATAGATTTTCTCATCTAAATAACGGAAGGGTCATAACCCTTCCGGTTAAAGCTAAAGAGATTTATTAATGGAGGGATGAACAATGTTAAAAAAAGTATGCATTTTAGTTATTAGTCTCTTTTTCGCCCCAGTTATTTTAGCCAAGTCGATAGTAGTTGGTGTTTCAATGTATAGCCTTGCAGATAAATATCCCACTTATTTGCAGGATTCCATGGATAAGTTTGTCGCCTCCCAATCTAATCTTAAATTTAAATATGCAGATGCGAATGGCGATCCCGCCAAGATGTTAAATGATGTGGAAAATTTTATTGATTCTAAGGTCGATGCGTTGATCATTATGCCAACAGATCAAAAGATCGTAAAAGCCATTGGATTAAAAGCAAGAAAAGCTAAGATTCCTTTAATTGTGGTAACAGTGAAACCGAATGAAGAAGACATGCAATACGTAGCGAGCTACGTTGGTTCTGAAGAAATTAAAAGTGGTGAAATGCAGGGCAAATTTATTGTTAATTCATTGAATGGTAAACCAGCTAAAGCCATTATTTTACTTGGACCGTTGGGGTTAGAAGCTCAAATTAAACGAACAGAAGGTAATAAAAAGATCTTTGCTCAGCATCCTGAAATTAAAGTGGTCGCAGAACAAGAAGCAAAATGGGATAGAGCTAAGGGGATGGAAGTCGCAGAAAACTTGCTTTCAGCTCACCGAGATACAAATGTAATTCTAAGCAATAATGATGAAATGGCGATAGGGGCTTTATTGGCTGCAAAGAAACTTGGCTTTAAAGACGAAGACATACTCATTGTAGGAATTGATGCAACACCAGATGCTTTAGCTTATTTAGGTAACGGATTAGATGCTACCGTTTATCAATCTGCATCAGGACAAGGACGATTGAGTGCAGAAATGGCCTACAAGACTGCGCTTGGTGAAGAAGTTCCCAAATATAACTGGATTCCTTTTGAATTGGTTACCCCAGAAATGAAGGAACAATATATCAACAAATATAAGGAGTAAATTGACCGCACTTTATAACGTTATTTCCGTATTTATTTTTACCGAGTCAAGGAGTTAAACATGACGAATAGTAATAGCTCAAATTCTCCCTATATTTTAGAAATGAGAAATGTGTCGAAAACATTTCCTGGGGTTAAGGCATTAGATCAGATCAATCTCCGGGTCAAGCGTGGAAGTGTTCATGCTCTGATGGGGGAAAATGGAGCTGGTAAATCCACATTGATGAAAATTCTATATGGAATTTATATTCCTGATGAAGGTGGAGAACTTATTCTAGATGATAAACCTTTTAAACCGGGACGTCCTATTGATGCAATTCGTCGAGGTCTCACTATGGTGCCTCAGGAAATTTCTCCTGCTGCTAATTTGACGATTGCGGATAATTTTTATTTAGGTCGGGAAATAACGAAAGGTAAATTTTTCCTTAATCAAAAAGCAATGAATGAGCAAGCTTCCGCTATTTTAAAAGAACTTGGTGTGCCAATGGATGTGACAGAAAAAATGTCCGATGTATCGGTGGCAAAAGCTCAGTTGGTTGCGATTGCGACAGCCGTTTCTAATGATGCGAAAGTGATCATTATGGATGAGCCAACAACGGCATTAACTGAAAATGAAGTAGATCAACTTTATCGCATTATTGAGACGGTTAAAGCAAGAGGCATTGCGATTATCTTCATCTCTCACAAATTAGATGAAGTTTTTAGAGTGTCTGATGAGATCACGGTAATTCGCGATGGTCAATATGTGGATACGAAGCCAACAAAAGAAGTGACCAAAGAACAACTCATTTCCATGATGGTTGGCCGTGATATGTCAGAAATGTTCCAACGTGAGCGTTTTGAGTTATCTGATGAGATTGTTTTAGAAATTAAACATTTTACCCGAGAAGGAAAATATCAAGATATTAATTTTGCTGTACGTAAAGGTGAGATCTTTGGAATTGCTGGATTAGTTGGAGCAGGTCGTTCAGAAATTGTAGAAGGCTTATTTGGTTATAAACCTGCGGATAGTGGTGAGATTTATATTAAAGGCGAAAAAGCGATTATTAATAATCCACTAGATGCCATGAAGCATAAAATTGGCTTTGTAACTGAAGACAGAAAATTGACAGGCTTATTCCTAAATCTGAGCATTACAGACAATATGATCATGCCTGAAATGTCGCCTTATTTAGAGAATTTTCTCGTATCTGTTGCAAGAGCACAAAAAACGGCAAATGAACAAAAAACAAAACTCAAAATAAAAGCGCCAAATGTGGATGTGATTACGAATAATCTGTCTGGAGGTAACCAACAAAAAGTATTGCTTGCTCGTTGGTTATTACTAGAGCCTGAAATTTTGATTTTAGATGAACCAACGAAAGGGATTGACGTAGGGGCTAAAGCTGAGCTCTATAAATTGATGGTTGAGTTATCAAAACAAGGTAAAACAATCATTATGATTACGTCAGATATGTTGGAGCTTTTATCAATGAGTGATCGCGTTATGGTTATGCATGAAGGGCATCAAGTTGGCATCATTCCACATACAGAATTGACTCAAGAGCGAGTACTTGAATTGGCTTCGGGTTAGTGTCTATTAATTAGAATAGTTTATTTATTAAGATTAAAAAAGTGAGAGGTTTATTATGGAAAACGTGACACTGAAGAAAATGATTAATGCGTATGGAATGGTCTTAATTTTAATTCTTCTCTTTTTGGCATTGTCTGTTTCAATAGACGGATTTTTTTCAGCTAGAACAGTATGGAGTATTATCGAACAGGTATCCATGTTTGGTATTATTGCAATTGGCGTAACCTTCATCATCATTACCACAGGTATTGATCTATCATCAGGCTCTGTGGTGGCGCTTACAGCGGTCGTTTCTGCTTCAATTGTGACTGGTAACGATAGTGTATCATCTGCGCTGCTGGCTTTTGCCGCATCAATTTTAATTGGTGCTTTATTGGGATTATTTAATGGTGGATTTACCGCGCTTGGAGGTATTCCGCCGTTTATCTCAACTTTAGGTATGATGATTATTGCACGTGGTGCTGCACAGCTTTATTCTGATGGTCGCCCAATTGATGCGTCTTCAGAAGCATTTACCTGGATTGCGGATGTGAATATTTTTGGACTTCCAGGGCTAGTCTTGCTGTATATCTTAATTGTAATTGCTTCTCATATTTTACTTAGCCGTTCAACCTTTGGTCGTCATGTTTATGCTGTAGGTGGAAATCTGAATGCAGCCAAAATTTGTGGTATTAACACAAATAGAACATTAATTTGGGTTTATGTTCTAGGTGGAGCATTATCTGGATTAGCAGGCGCTTTACTCGCATCACGAACCTATGCGGGTAACCCATCTTACGGTTTAGCTTGGGAGCTTGATGCTATCGCGGCAGCCGTTATTGGTGGGGTTTCTTTAAGTGGTGGTTTTGGTACGATTCCAATGTGTGTAATTGGAGCTTTAATTATCGGTACCACCAATAAAGGCTTAAATATGTTAGGTGTGGATCCATACTGGCAACAAATTGTTAAAGGGGCAATTATTGTAATCGCAGTATTACTTGATACCTTAAAACGTCGTAAAAAAGGGTAATGTAGACAAATATCCATGATTTCATAAAAGGCTACCTATGGTAGCCTTTTTCATTGGCATTAAGATTTAAAGCATAAAGAGAATACATGTATGCGTTTTTATTAAGAAAAGTGCGGTCAAAAAAGAGGGCGTTTTGAAAGGACGTAGTAATTATCTGAAATGCTAGCTGGACTTATTGGAAACTAAATCTCTATGGTAAATAAGGGAATGTTTCCCACTATTTTTTGTCGTTATTAGGATATAAAAAAAGACCTAAATTTCTTTAGGTCTCTTTCCATATTTATATGTTTAGTTCTAAGCAATTTCTGCTAATTTAACTGGGCGTCCTTCATCTAATGAACGTTTAGCTGCAAGTGCGATAATCACTGGTTGTAACCCATCATTACCATTTACTAAAGTTGGTTTGTCATTTACTACAGAATCAACAAAACAAGCCATTTCGTCAGCAAAAGATTGCATATAACGTTCTAAGAAGAAGTATTTAGGTTTCTCGGCAATCACACCAGCTTCACAGGAATAAACCGCAGTAGAGTCGCTATCATTGCGAGTTTGCACCGTACCTTTTGAGCCGAATACTTCAGCTCGTTGATCGTAACCGTAAACTGCTTTTCGGCTATTATCGATCACACCAATAGCACCGTTAGCAAGTTTTAAGGTGATAACAGCGGTGTCGATGTCGCCAGCTTTACCGATTTCTGGATTGACCAACACACCACCAGCTGCGTACACTTCTACAACCTCACTGCCAGATAAATAACGAATCATGTCGAAGTCGTGAATGGTCATATCGAAGAACATTCCACCAGATACTTTTACATATTCAATTGGTGGTGCATCTGGGTCACGCGAGGTCACTCGAATTAAGTGCGGTTCACCAATATCACCATTTTCTACGCGAGTTTTAATCGCTTTGAAGTTATGGTCAAAGCGGCGATTAAAGCCAACTTGGAATTTCACGCCAGCTTTTTCTACTTCAGCTAAGACTTCTTTGATACGATTGACATCTGCATCAACTGGTTTTTCGCAGAAAATGTGCTTGCCTGCTCGAGCTGCTTCAATAGAAATTGGCGCATGGGTATTGGTGGAAGAACAGACTAATACAGCATCAATTTCCGGATCTTGTAGAATTTGTTTGTAATCCTCATAAACATGAGCTATGCCCATGCCTTTCGCCCATTGTTTAAGTTCATCTGTCACTCTGACGTCAGAAATTGCTTTAATTTCAGCGCCCTTCACATATTTTGTAATACTTTCAGAATGTACGCGACCAATACGACCAGCGCCGATAATACCTACTTTAATCATAATTAGATCCCCGCTGTTTCTTTAATGTATTTACGGCCTTTGACGGCGTATTCAAATGGGTTAGCGATGGCTGGGTCTTGTTCTGCCTCAACTACCATCCAGCCTTTATAATTGTGTTTTTCAAGAATATCAAAAATTGGTCTGAAATCGATTACGCCATCACCTGGTACGGTGAATGTGCCTTTACGAACACCTTCTAAAAAGCTAAGATCATTTGCTTTTACTTCAGCAACGACTTCATTACGCACATCTTTTAAATGTACATGGCAAATTCGGTCTATGTATTTCTCTAATACGTCTAGCATCGCTTTTTGTGAGCCTTCAGAATAATAGATATGACCAGAATCAAATAGCAAATACACGTCATCGTTAACGACAGCCATATATTTATCAATTTCAGCTGGAGTTTGAATACCAGTGCCCATGTGATGATGCAGGCATACCTTCATGCCTTTTTCGGCGGCTAATTTGGCTAGTTCATTATAGCCCTCAGCAAGGAGCTGCCATTCTTCTTCAGTAAAAACAGTTTTTTCTTTAAAAACAGCTTTTGTTGTACCTTGGATACTACGGCTTTGTTCAGAACAGCCAATAACCTTGGCTCCCATTGCATGAAGGAAGTCTCGATGTTTAATGAATTCTTTGATCGTTTCTTCTTTTTTGCCATCTACAAAAAAGGTACTAAACCAAGCATTACAAATTTGAATTCCACGAACACTCAGTTTGTGTTTTAGCACTTCCACATCGCGCGGATATTTATTTCCGACTTCACATCCAGTAAAACCGGCCAGTGCCATTTCACTAACACATTGTTCAAAGGTATTTTCTTTGCCAAGATCAGGCATGTCATCGTTAGTCCAACCAATTGGCGCGATACCTAATTTCACGTTTTCAGCTTTCATAGTTTTTCCTTCTCGAAAGAGTAGTTAAATTGGAGATAAATCAAATCCTTGACTAATAGCGTCTCGCTTCGTTAATGTGTTTCACACTATTTTCATGAGCCTTACGGATAGTCTCTTTTTCAGAAACCTCTGCTACGCCGACGTGCCACCAACTGCCGTAACCATGTATCATGGTTTTTGGTAGTACTTTAATATCAATTAAGGTGGAAACATTTTGTTTTTTAGCATCGGCTAAGGCGGCGTACAATTCTTCTTCTGTTGTGACTTTGTAGGTCTTACATCCGTAAGAAGCAGCGTTCATGGCAAAATCGACAGGTACAAATCCACCATCTAATTTGTTAGTTTGTGGATTTCTGAAGCGGAATTCTGTTGCAAAGCTATCCATACCATTACCGATTTGCAAGTTGTTAATACATCCGTTAGTCATGTTGTCGAATAAAACGATGTTAATTTTTTTATTTTCTTGTACGGATGTGACAAGTTCAGAATGAAGCATCATATAAGAACCATCACCTAATAAGGCATAAACCTCTTTTTCTGATTGAGCTAATTTTGCTCCTAAAGCCGCATTGACTTCATAACCCATACAAGAATAGCCATATTCTAAATGGTAGGTATTTTCACCTTTAGATTGCCACGCTCTTTGTAAGTCGCCAGGTAAGCTACCAGCAGCTCCAACAATGATATCGTTTTCACCTAAGGTCTCATTGATAATGCCTAGAACACGGCTTTGTGTTAAGCAAGATTGAGTAAGCTTAATAAATTCCTCATAAACTTTTTCTCGATCTAAAGCATCATTCACTTCTGGGATGAAATCTTTTTCAGTGTAAGTCGCGTGATAAATACGTTGTAATTCCTGTTTAAATTGCGCTTTAGCTTCACTAATTGAATTGCCCCACTGTGCACGATAGCGATAACCTGTTGGCGATAGAAGTGCGGTCAGTTTTTCTAGGGTTTCTTTAGCATCAGCCACCACTTGGACACCATCTAATTTATAAGCATCAAAACGGGCAATGTTAATATTTAGGAATTTCACCTCTGGATTTTGGAAGATCCATTTAGAGGAAGTAGTGAAATCTGTATAGCGAGTACCAATACCGATAATGAGGTCCGCCTCTTTTGCCAAGAGATTAGCGGCTAAACAACCTGTTTCGCCTACACCGCCAACGTTAAAACTATGTTCAGAAACAACCGCACTTTTACCCGCTTGAGTCTCTGCAAAAGGAATATGGAATGTTTCTGCAAAGTGCTTGAGTTGTTCTGCGGCTTCTGAATAACGCACACCACCACCACAAATAATTAATGGTTTTTTCGAGCTCATAATAAGCTCAATAGCAGATTTCAACATTGGCTCAGTTGGTAGTGTTCTTTCAATTCTGTGAACCCGTTTTTGTAGAAAATATTCAGGGAAATCATAGGCTTCAGCTTGAACATCTTGAGGTAACGCAAGAGTTACTGCACCGGTATCTGCTGGGTCAGTTAATACTCGCATGGCATTAATACAGGCAGTCATCAATTGCTCAGGACGGCTAACACGGTCCCAATATTTGCTTACTGCTTTAAATGCATCATTTGTGCTAATGCTTAAGTCGTGAAATTGCTCAATTTGTTGTAAAACAGGATCAGGTTGGCGGGTTGCAAACACATCACCCGGTAAAAGAAGAAGTGGGATACGATTGGCGGTTGCGGTTGCGGCTGCTGTAATCATATTGGCCGCACCAGGCCCAACAGAAGAGGTACAAGCATAAATTTTTTTACGTAGATTTTGCTTTGCAAAACCAATGGCCACATGGGCCATACCTTGTTCATTACGCCCTTGACGAACGATGAGATTACCGCTGTCTTGTTCTAATGCTTGACCAATGCCTAATACATTGCCATGTCCAAAAATACCAAAGATGCCTTCAACAAATTTAGTGACTTTACCGTCAAACTCAATATATTGATTATCAAGGAATTTTATTAGCGCTTGTGCCACAGTTAGTCTTACAGTTTTCATTGTAATCTCCTTTTAGGGTAACTTGCATTAGTGCTAGTATATAAGCATTCTTCTAATTTTAAATATTTTTGAAATAAAAATTTCATTTTTGAGACATAGATCAAACTTTTTTAACACGAGAATCCGATTTTATAAATGAAGGTTGGACAGTGTAGTAAACAGGATTGTTTTAGATGTAGTAGAACAGTTTTTAGATACTGATTTTGTGATTAATGTCTAAAAAATGAAATTTCGTTATTGATTTTTTTGAAATATATGTTTCAATTTGTGTTAATGAAGCAACTTTATTAATTAGAAGGAATGGCATTATGAAAACGGTAGAAAAAACACTAGACCTCATTTGTCTCGGTCGCGTAGCTGTTGATCTTTATGCACAACAAATTGGTGCGAGATTAGAAGATGCATCTTCTTTTTCCAAATATCTAGGTGGATCTTCAGGCAATGTTGCCTATGGAACTGCTGTGCAAGGTGTGAAATCCTCAATGCTAGCACGTGTTGGGGATGAGCATATGGGCCGTTTCTTGCGTGAAGAATTACAGCGTGTTGGCGTAGATACCAGTCATCTCATTACGGATAAAGAACGCTTAACCGGACTTGTCATTTTAGGTATTAAAGATCAGGATACATTCCCATTAATTTTCTATCGTGAAAATTGTGCCGATATGGCTATTACAAAAGAAGACTTTGATGAAAGCTATATTGCTTCAGCTAAAGCATTAGCTATCACAGGGACGCATTTATCCCACCCGAAAACCAGGGAAGCCGTGTTAACCGCATTAGAATATGCAGGTAGAAATAATACGAAACGCTTGTTAGATATTGATTATCGTCCGGTATTATGGGGGCTAACTTCTCTTGGTGATGGCGAAACTCGCTTTATTGATTCAGAAGCAGTGACGAAATCGTTGCAAGAAGTATTACATCATTTTGATGTACTCGTGGGTACCGAAGAAGAATTTCATATCGCTGGTGGTTCAACTGATACATTAACCGCACTTAAAAATGTGCGTAAGTTCAGCCATGCTGTTTTGGTTTGTAAACGTGGCGCATTAGGTTGTTCAGTATTTGAAGGGGATATCCCTGATGATTTGGATGGCGGGTTAAATGTTTATGGTGTGAGAGTGGAAGTACTGAACGTACTTGGAGCAGGTGATGCATTCATGTCAGGACTCATTCGAGGTTACATTAATAATGAAGGTTGGGAACAATCTTGTCGTTATGCAAATGCCTGTGGTGCATTAGTGGTGTCTCGTCACGGTTGTGCTCCGGCAATGCCTACAAAAGCCGAGTTAGATAATTACTTAGCTCGAGCAGAATCAGTACCTCGTCCGGATTTAGATCCACAATTAAATCATTTACATCGAGTGACAACCCGAAAAGCAAAATGGGATAATTTATGTATCTTTGCTTTTGATCATCGCAAACAGTTAGTTGATCTCGCTGAGAAATGTGGTGCAGATGTCAAACGAATTCCTAAATTGAAACAACTTCTCTTACAAGCTGCAGAAAGAACAGCACAAGAAGAGGGGATTTATGATGGACAAGCAGGAATTCTTGCTGATACTACTTTTGGGCAAGCTGCATTAAATGAAATTACGGGTAAACATTGGTGGATTGGCCGTCCAATTGAACTTCCTGCTTCTCGCCCATTACGTTTGGAATATGGTGATTTAGGTAGTCAATTAGCAAGCTGGCCACAAGAACATGTGGTGAAATGTTTGGTCTTTTACCATCCGAAAGACAGTATTGAAATGAAAACAGAGCAAGATGCAACATTAAAACAAGTGTATCAAGCTTGCTGTCGAACAGGACATGAATTGCTATTAGAAGTGATTTTACCTTCAGATATGGAACAAAATGAAGAATACTATGCTGAAATTATTACTCATTTCTATCATTTAGGCATTAAACCAGATTGGTGGAAATTACCAGGTGTTTCAGCAAAAGCTTGGGCGCATATTAGTGAAGTCATTCAAGCAAATGATCCATATTGCCGTGGAATCTTGATTTTAGGTTTGGATGCACCGGAAGATAAGTTTAAAGCAGTATTTGATGCATCAACCAATGCACCTTTAGTCAAAGGTTTTGCTGTAGGACGAACAATTTTCGGGCAACCATCAGGAGAGTGGTTAAGTGGAAAATTAACAGATGATGAGCTTATTGCTGAAGTGAGCGAAAGATACAGAAGACTCATTAAGCTTTGGAAATCTCGTCAATAATTGTAAATGTAAAATGCCCCATCTTGGGGCATTTTTATTATTTGGTGTTTTTATCTTTTTCTTTTTCTAAACCTAATACAATTGCAAGTGTTTGCACTAAGGTCATTGTTGAACACTGAGAACGGAAGCCGAGAACTTGTGCTTCTTTGATAACAAATGCAATATCACTGAATGCGAGTAATGGGCTAATTTGGCTATCTGTAATAGAAATTTGTTTAACCCCTTTTTTAGCACAAACCTTACTAATATTAACCGTTTCAGCTGCATAAGGTGAGAAACTAATTGCGACAACAACGTCTCCTTCTTTGACTTGATTAAGCTGTTCATCAAACATTCCACCTAATCCATTAATTAAAAAAGAACGACAATCTAAGTGTTGTAAGGCATAGTTTAAATAGCAGGCAGCACTAAAAGAACGCTTTAATCCAATGATAAAAATATTATTGGCCTCTTTGAGAATTTTGGCTGCTTCATTAATTTGTTCATTTGTGGTTTGTTCGGCTAACTGATGTAACGCTTGGCTATTGGCTTGTGAGAAAATAGTCAAAATATCTTCTGGTGATTCTTCACCTTCTGATTTAGCAATTTTATGTGAAAGTTGAAGTCTTTCCGTGTAATTAGTGGTTTTTTCTATAAGATTTTCACGGAAGATTTGTTTCATTTCGTTAAAACCGGAAAAACCGAATTCAGAAGCAAAACGAATAAGCGTTGAAGGGGGAACATCAGCTTTTTCTGCAATAACGGCAACGGTATCAAAAACAATACTGTCGCTATTATCTAAGATATATTTTGCAACTTGTTTAAGTCTTTTACTTAAACTATCGTAACGAGTTTGTATTTCTGTTTGTAAATTGGTTAATTGAGATTTTTCTTTCATATAAAGTTATTTTTAGAATAAATGTTCGCAGATCTTATAGAGATGAACGAAAAATTCAAGAAAAAAGTGCGGTCATTTTTGACCGCACTTTTATTATCAATTTAGTATTTTAAATTACAAACCTAATACAGCAAATAATACCCAGATTGTGTAAATCATGGCTAAGCCGTAAAAGATAAATCCGCCTGCTGGTACATGGATTTTAAGATCGTGCATCGCGTGATGGATACGGTGTAAACCACACCACATAGGGAAAATTGTTAAAACTAAGATAACTAATTTTCCGATCCAAGAATAAGCGAATGTAATTAAGTTATGTGGATCAATTAATCCAAATGGTAACAATAAACCAAGGATTAAGATCACAACAGGGAAGAAAATCGCACTGACAGTCCCGCCAGCACCAAACATCAACCATACTGGTGGTTCACCAGAGCGTTTTGGATTTTGTTCGATCATTTTTTCTCTCCCTACATATAAACTAAAATTAATGCGATAACACTAATCACAGCCGTAACTGCCCAAAGTGCATTTCTTAACACGTGATGTGGTAAACGTTCATTTTTAACAATGATGTTCATCACTTTTGGTGTCATCACGAAATAAGTTGCAGTGTGATATAAAGTCGCAATTAATGTAATGATATTTAAGATCACTACAATTGGATTTCTTAAGAAGCCAATGAAATCAATAATGCCTAGACCTGGAACAGGATTGCTTGCAAGGCAAAGTACGCCATAAAGCAATACAATACAGAACCATACGGCAAAGATAGATGTTGCTTCACGCACCATATAAGCTTTGTAGAAATCCAATTTTTGCCACCAAGTAGCCGTCATTGGGCGAACATATTTTTTGCGTTTACTTACTGTTACTGACATATTCTTCCCCTTAGCCTTTTGGTTTTAGCATTGAGATAACATAATCTTTGGCACTTTCCACTTTTCCTTGGTTGATTGCAGAAGCTGGATCCACGTGTTTTGGACACACTTCAGAACAATAACCCACGAAAGTACAGCTCCAAACACCGTTTTTACCATTTAATAATGACATACGTTTTGCTTTACCATGGTCACGGTTATCAAGGTTGTAACGGTGTGCCATTGTAATCGCTGCTGGGCCTAAGAATTCAGGATTTAAACCAAATTGTGGACAAGCTGCATAGCATAAACCGCAGTTGATACACATTGAGAATTGACGATATTTTTCAAGCTGTGCCGGGGTTTGTTTAGTACGGCTTACTTGCAATTCTTTCGATGGATGTGGTTTACCATCTAATGCTGGCGCTTCGTTGCCAATAATATAAGGTTTAATTGCCTCTAAACTTTCGATAAAGTGGCTTAAATCAACCACTAAGTCGCGTTCAATAGGGAAGTTTGCTAATGGTTCAATACGCATATGGCCGCTGTAATCACGTAAGAACGTTTTACAAGCCAATTTAGGTTTGTTATTCACCATCATCCCACAAGAACCGCAGATCGCCATACGGCAAGACCAGCGATAAGAAAGAGACGGTTCAAGTTTATCTTTAATGTAACCTAACGCATCTAAAAGAGAGGTTTGGTTATCATAAGGTACTTGATAAGAGCTTAAATGTGGCTCTTGATCGTTTTCTGGGTTGTAGCGTAATACTTCTACAGTCATTACCGGTGAATTAGCCATTTGCTTGCTCCTTAGCTTTCGCAGCCGCTTCTGCCGCTTCTGCTTCAGCACCATAAACACGTTTTGCTGGTTGAGATTTAGTGATTTTCACCGGGCTGTATTCAATACGCGGTGCATCATCGCCATTGTAGTAAGCAAGGGTGTGTTTTAAATAATTCACATCATCACGTTCGGTGTAGTCTAAGCGTTGGTGTGCACCACGAGACTCTTTACGTTCAATTGCAGAGTTTGCAATAGATTGTGCCACATCAAGGATGTAACCTAATTCTACGGTGTAAAGCACATCGGTATTGAATACGCTTGAACGGTCTGTCACACGGATACGTTTATAACGTTCTTTAAGCTCAGCAATTTTATCTACTGCTTTTTGCATGCTTTCTTGGTCACGGTAGATACCACAACCTTCTTCCATTACGGTACCCATTTCATCACGAATTTCAGACCAAGATTCATTACCTTCTTGGTCATAAAGCGCTTTAAGGCGAGCGACAACATCTTGCGCTTGTACATCAATTGCAGCACGATTTGTAGATTGAGCTTCTGCTGCACGTTGTGCGGCATATTCACCTGCAACACGGCCTAAAACCACTAATTCTGCAAGTGAGTTAGAACCTAAACGGTTTGCACCGTGTAAACCAGAAGAAGCACATTCACCCACAGCAAATAACCCTTTAATGCGAGTTTCGCTGTTGTAATCCACTTCGATACCACCCATGGTGTAGTGAACAACCGGACGAACTGGAATTGGTTCATTCACTGGGTTTACACCTTCATAAGCACTGGCTAATTCACAAATGAATGGAAGACGCTCATGTAAATATTTTTCACCTAAGTGACGTAAGTCAAGGTGAACCACATCAACACCTTTTGCCGTTTTTAAGGTGTTACCTTTTTTCCATTCTTGCCAGAACGCCTGTGAAACTTTATCACGTGGACCAAGTTCCATATATTTGTTTTCAGGCTTACCGATTGGGGTTTCAGGACCTAGACCATAATCTTGTAAATAACGATAGCCGTTTTTATTCACTAAGATACCGCCTTCACCACGACAACCTTCAGTCATTAAGATACCGGTGTTTGGTAAGCCGGTTGGGTGATATTGGACGAATTCCATATCACGAAGAGGAACACCGTGACGATATGCCATTGATAAACCATCACCAGTTACGATACCGCCGTTGGTGTTGAATTTAAATGCACGACAGCCACCACCAGTTGCAATCACAACCGCATTTGCGTTGATTTGAACAAGTGAACCTTCCATCATATTCATCGCAACCATACCGCGAGCATGACCATCATCAACTAAGATGTCTAAAACGAAGTGTTCGTCAAAACGTTGAATTTGTGGATATTGAATGGATGTTTGGAAAAGAGTATGTAATAAGTGGAAACCGGTTTTGTCTGCCGCGAACCAAGTACGTTCGATTTTCATCCCACCGAAACGACGCACGTTCACATCGCCATCTGCTTTACGGCTCCAAGGGCAACCCCAACGTTCAAGCTGAGTCATTTCCACTGGAGAATGTTCAACGAAGTATTCCACCACATCTTGTTCACATAACCAGTCACCACCGGCAACGGTATCGTGGAAGTGTTTATCGTAGGAATCTTCCTCTTTAATTACTGCGGCCGCACCACCTTCTGCTGCCACCGTATGGCTACGCATAGGATAAACCTTAGAAACTAATGCGATCTTTAAGTTAGGGTTTGCTTCTGCTGCTGCAATTGCTGCACGTAAACCGCCACCACCAGCGCCAACAATAGCAATATCGACATTAACCGTTTGCACGATGTCCTCCAATCAATAGAAAGTAAAAAAATAAGATGCCCTAAATAAATAGGTGATACGCTGTCATTCTGCCACTTTTGTTCACAAATTAGTAACCTTTTTTCCCGAATAAACGGATAAAATATCAAAAGTGTGATCTAACTCAAAAAAGTTACTTTTTTATATATTTTTAGATGATAACCGTTTTCGTTTAAGAATGATTTAGTCGGATTATTGAGTTAAAAATTACTCTTGTTTACAATAGCCTAATTCATTTTAAAGGTGAAAACGGAGAAAAAAATGACCGCACTTAGCGATAAAAAAATAGAATGGCAACCTTCCGCATCAATTAAAAACTTATTGGCGAGAGCCAAAATTATTGCTGATATTCGCCAGTTCTTTACTGAACGTGGATTACTAGAAGTAGAAACTCCAGTTTTAAGTGAATTTGGCGTGACGGATCTTCATCTTTCCACCTTTAATACAGAATTTGTTGCACCTTTTGATGAACTGTCGAAAACGCTCTGGCTTTCCACAAGTCCGGAATATCACATGAAGCGTTTACTGGCGGCAGGCAGTGGACCGATCTTTCAAATTGGTAAAGTATTCCGTAATGAAGAAGCGGGCAATCGCCATAATCCGGAATTTACTATGCTCGAATGGTATCGACCGCACTTTGATATGTACCGTCTGATGAATGAAGTCGATGATTTACTACAACAGATTCTCGATTGTAAACCCGCAGAAACTTTAAGTTATCAATTTGTCTTCCAAGAATATGTAGGATTAGATCCATTATCAGCGACTCGTCAAGAATTGGTGGAAGTTGCACGTAAATACAACTTTATGTCAGATGAAGATGAGGATCGTGATACTTTATTACAATTTCTATTCAGTGAAGTGGTAGAACCTAAAATTGGTCAAGAGACGCCAGTCGCCGTTTATCATTTCCCTTCTTCCCAAGCGGCACTTGCGCAGCTTAGTCCTGAAGATAGCCGAGTAGCAGAACGCTTTGAGTTCTATTATAAAGGATTAGAGCTAGCCAACGGTTTTCATGAGCTTACAGATGCTCGTGAACAACAACATCGTTTTGAGCAAGATAATCGCCTACGTGCAAGAGCTGGTTTGCCACAACGTGAAATTGATCATCGTTTTCTTGCTGCATTACAAGCGGGTATTCCGAATACGTCAGGCGTTGCTTTAGGTGTTGATCGTTTAATTATGATTGCATTAGGCGCTAAAAGCATTAAAGAGGTGATTTCATTTTCGGTGGAATGCGCTTAGTTTGCTCAAAAAATATCCTTTTTTGTTCAAAAAATGTGATCTTGATCGGATTTTAGAACATTGGTCGGGATCCTCCATTGACACTATAGGTTTATTTTGTAATATTTGCGACGTCTATTTCGGAGATTGAACTTTTTATGAAAAATTGCTTCAATCAAAAATCATAGGTAACAACCAAAAGGAATAACAATTATGAAAAAGACACTAGCAGCATTAATCGTTACTGCATTTGCCGCTTCAGCAGCAAACGCAGCAGTAGTTTATGACAACGAAGGTACTAAAGTTGAATTAAACGGTTCTCTTCGTTTAATCATGGAAAAAGCGGATAAAAAAGTGTACAACGCCGCTAACCAATCAACTAAAAAAGCTAACTCTGCTTTACGTAATGCAGGCTCACGTTTCGGCATCACTGTAAAACATAACTTAGATAACGATTTCTATGCATTAGGTCGTTTAGAATTCCGTTTTGATGATACAGATTCTCGTGATAAATTTGGTAGACTTTATGCTAAACGTGCTTACGTAGGTTTAGGTAGTAAAGCTACTGGCGATATCACATTTGGTCGTCAATTAACTATCGCAGATGATTTAAGCCAAGCAGTTGATTATGAATATGGTTTAATTCCAAAAGAAGAATATATTCCAACTGCGGGTACAGGCGTAATTCGTTATGACTATAAAGGTATTGAAGGTTTACAATTAAGTGCAAACTATAACTTTGGTCAAAAAAATAATGAAAAAGGCAAACCGCTTAATCCAGGTATCAAAAATGCTTATGCTGTAGGTGCGTTATACACAGTGGGTGATTTAGATGCGCGTTTAGCTTATGGCCATACTAGCTTTGAAAATCCTGCATCATATAAACACCGTTTAGATGGTGTTTTAGCATCGTTAGGTTATAAATTTGCTGATTTCACAGTAACTGGTGACTTCGGTTACGCACATGAAAAATTGAATGATGCAAAAACAAACAAATTCTATGTGTCTCCTGGTTTCGCATATCAGGTTGTGCCAGCGTCTAAAGTGTATGGTAACTACCTATACGAACGTGTAAAAGGTGAAGTTAATAAAGATAAAACTCACGGTTTCTTACTTGGTGCAGACTACAAACTTCATAAACAAGTTGTAGTGTTCTTAGAAGGTAAATACGTAACAACTAAAAAATATGTTAACGATTCTTACGATGGTAAAACTAAAGACAGAGCTATCGGTGTAGGTATGCGTGTATACTTCTAATCTTTGATTAGAAAGAAATCTTAAAAGGCGAATCGAAAGGTTCGCCTTTTTGTTTATCTTTTTAAATCTCCCCAACCCCTCTTTACGAAAGAGGGGCTTTTTTATGAGTTACTTTTAATATTTTATGGGAGTATTTGAGAGGGCTAAGAGCAGAGAGCATTTATTTGCCATTAAAATAACCCTCTTTCGTAAAGAGGGGACTAGGGGGAGATTTACTACTTCAACTTATCCAAAATCAATTCTCCCATCATTTCAATATGGGCTTTTTCTGCATTTAATGCAGGGATGTAGTGATAAGAAACGCCGCCATGAGCCAAGAATTTCTCTTTATTTTCAACCTCTATTTCTTCTAAGGTTTCTAAGCAATCCACCGAAAAGCCCGGGCAGATCACAGCTATTTTCTGAATGCCTTGAGAAGCTGCTTCTTCTAAAAAGTGATCCGTATAAGGTTGTAACCATTCTTCACGACCAAAGCGAGATTGGAAGGTCATATTCCATTGGTTTTCTGTTAAGCCAAGTTTATCCACAATTGCAATCGTGGTTTGTTTACAGTGCTGGCGATAATAATCGCCCATATTCTCATAACGCAATGGAATGCCATGATAAGAAAAAAGCAAAAACTCATCCGGTTTTAACCGCACTTTAATCGAATCCACTAAGGCATTAATGTAGTTTTCATTAAGATGATAGGAATGAATAAACTCAAAAGGTACAATATTGCGTTCTTGCGCAATGGCACGATTGAACGCATCGATTAATGCGCCTGTTGTTGTGCTGGAATATTGCGGATAAAGTGGCAACACAATCATGCGTTCTACGTCATTTTTAAGTAAATTTTTGACCGCACTTTGCATCGAAGGATTGCCGTAAGTCATAGCTATTTCAACCTGCGCATTGATGCCTTTTTCATTTAAATAAGCTTGTAAACCCGCTTGTTGTTGCTTTGTAATCGCAAGCAGGGGAGAACCTTGTTCTGTCCAAATAGATTGATAATTTTGTGCAATGCGTTTAGAACGCATAGGTAAAATAATGGCTTTTAAAAGGGGATACCATTTCCAACGAGGTAAATCGACCACGCGGGGATCCATTAAAAAATCGGCTAGATAACGGGAGATCGCAGCGGGTTGCGGGGCATCAGGCGTACCAAGGTTTGCTAAAATGATGCCAATTTTTTGAGTTATAGTCATAAATGTTTGATAGAAAGCGTTAATCGAGAAACGCAGCAGAGTTTATCTTGTTCATCGCGAATGTCAATTTGCCAGACATGGATATTTTTACTTAAACTGATAGGCATTGCCTTAGCGATCACCACGCCTTGTTTTACTGGGCGAAGGTGATTGGCGTTGATATCTAATCCTAAGGCAACTTGCCCTTCTTCTATACAGAGAAATCCCGCCAAAGAGCCAATGGTTTCAGCCAGTGCAACAGACACGCCACCATGTAATAAACCGAAAGGCTGTGTGGTACGATGATCAACCGGCATTTTTGCCTCAATCCAGTTTTCTCCATAAGCCGAAATCTCAATCCCCAAATGGCCAACGGCACAATGTTTTCCCATTTCATTGAGCTGCTTAAGTGTGAATGCTTTTTTCCAGATTGCCATATCGGTTTTTCCTTTGGTAAGCATCTTAGTTTTTAAGATGATTTATGCTTGTTTTTTTGCTAGAGGCAAGTTGGCATTATAACGAAAATCTACTTTTTATGTTGATATTTATGCTGAAAATGAGCGATCTTTCTTTTCATATAGACAATCCCAATTAAATCAATTTATAGCTTTCTTCTTTAGTTTTAGGCAAAATAGAAGAAAATTCTAGTAAGTAAAAAAGGATCATTACAATGACTAAACATTATGATTATATTGCTATCGGTGGTGGTTCCGGCGGGATAGCCTCAATTAACCGTGCGGCAAGCTACGGCAAAAAATGTGCGATTATTGAAGCAAAACATCTCGGTGGTACTTGCGTAAACGTAGGTTGTGTACCGAAAAAAGTGATGTTCTATGGCGCACAAGTTGCAGAAGCGATTAATAGTTATGCACCTGCTTATGGTTTTGATGTAGAAGTGAAAAAGTTTGATTACGCGAAATTAGTCGAGAGCCGTCAAGCTTACATCAGTCGTATTCATTCGTCTTACAATAATGTATTAGCGAAAAATAACGTGGATGTTCTAAATGGTTTCGCACGTTTTAAAGATGCGAAAACGATTGAAGTGAGCTATGCAGATGGTTCAACAGAGTTAGTGACTGCTGAACATATCTTAATTGCAACGGGTGGTCGCCCAAGTATTCCAGCGGTAAAAGGTGCAGAATACGGGATTGATTCAAATGGTGTGTTTGCTTTAAATGAGTTACCAAAACGTGTCGCAGTAGTAGGCGCAGGGTATATTGCTGTTGAATTAGCGGGTGTTTTAAATAGCTTAGGCAGCGAAACACATTTGTTTGTACGCCAACATGCCCCATTGCGTAATCAAGATCCATTGATTGTCGAGACTTTAGTTGAAGTGTTAGCACAAGATGGCATCCAATTACATACCAAGGCGTTGCCTGAAGAAGTAGTGAAAAATGCGGATGGTTCACTTACCTTGAAATTACAAGATGGCCGTAAAACCACAGTGGATACGTTAATTTGGGCAATCGGTCGTGAACCAGCAACGGATGTGATTAATCTTGAAGTAACCGGTGTGAAAACCAATTCACGCGGACAAATTATTGTCGATAAATATCAAAATACAAACGTACCTGGCATTTATGCTGTGGGTGATATTATCGAAGGTGGTATTGAATTAACACCAGTTGCCGTGGCGGCAGGTCGTCGTTTATCCGAGCGTTTATTCAATAACAAACCGAATGAGCATTTAGATTACAATCTTGTGCCAACTGTCGTGTTTAGCCATCCGCCAATTGGTACAGTCGGTTTAACTGAACCACAAGCGATTGAGCAATATGGTGAAGAAAATGTGAAAGTGTATAAGTCCTCTTTCACGGCAATGTATACCGCTGTCACTGAACATCGCCAGCCTTGCCGGATGAAATTAGTGTGCGTTGGCAAAGAAGAGAAAATCGTGGGCTTACACGGCATTGGTTTTGGTGTGGATGAAATGATTCAAGGTTTTGCTGTGGCAATCAAAATGGGTGCAACCAAAGCAGACTTTGATAATACAGTGGCGATTCACCCAACAGGTTCAGAAGAATTTGTCACAATGCGTTAATTGTAGATAAAAAAGTGCGGTCAAAATCTCTGATGTTTTTGACCGCACTTTTTATTTTGATTTGTTATCAGGCTGCTGCACGATTGCCTAATGTACCGTCATCTTCCATTTCTTTTGCCACGCCTACTACCTCAGCAATTTTATCCCCTTCTTTGAAGAAGACGAAACCACCATGTTCCATTTTGACCCAAGGCTCATCTTTGGTGAGAGGGAACGTCGTAATGATGGTGACTTTGTCGCCATCTTTTGCATAATCATTAAAATCAATGACACCATCATCATCAATGCGGTGAGCTTTACCAAAAGGAGCTTTACGTGTTAAGTAATGCAAATTGGTTGAGCAGTGGGCAATCATCCATTCTCCGTTTGAAAGAATGAAGTTAAAGGTGCCTTTTTGCGAGAGCTCTTTGGTAATATCTTGAATGGCTTCAAAAATTTCCATTTCAGACGGTTTACGACGGAAACGATTTTTCAAATATTCCGCCATATAACAAAATGCCGCTTCTGAATCCGTTGAACCAATGGGTTGGCAGAAACTCTCAGACATATCTGGAACATCTTTTAAATTACCGTTGTGAGCAAAGACCCAGTTTTGTCCCCAAATTTCACGAATAAAGGGATGAGTGTTTTCAATGGTGACACCGCCTTGCGTTGCCTTACGAATGTGAGCAATCACATTCAATGATTTGATTTTGTATTGTTTTACACAATCTGCAATAGGGGATTGAGACGCTGCGTGGTTATCGCGAAAAATACGCACACCACGACCTTCAAAAAAAGCGATACCGAAGCCATCTGAATGGCAATCGGTAAGACCAGCACGACGACGGAAGCCTTCAAAAGAAAAGACAATATCCGTTGGTGTATTACAGTTCATTCCAAGTAATTGGCACATAAATCCCTACACTTATTCTTATAATTTTATACCCTTATAATATGCGCCGATTTAACACCATAATGCGTTGAAATTCAAGATGGATAACAAAGGATTTTTAGAAGAAAATGTTACATAAAATAACTTGAGAATCTTTCTGATCTGAAGGCTAGGGATGAGCACTTTATCAAGTCAATAAAAAAGGCGTGTTTATCACGCCTTTTGCTATATTTTTTAAAATTATGCTTTAATTTCTGAGCGGCTTTTTAAGAAAAAGAGCGCAACGGTTGAGATAAGCATAACGAAGCCAACGCCCACGTATAAACTCTGTTTGTCCCAACCCATATCTAATAATTGGCCGGCAATCGTTGGGGCAAGAATTGCACCAATACGGCCAACACCAATTGACCAACCCACACCGGTGCTACGAATATCGGCATCATAAGTAAGTGGGTTTAAGGTATAAAGACCGCTGATACAGCCATTCATGAGTGCACCAACTAAAATACCGAATACCATTGCAATCCATAAAACAGATGAGGATAAGATAAAGGTGATGATCGCTGCGGAAGATAAGACGGTGAATAAAATTAACATGCCTCGTGCTGTCCAACGGCTAGCCAGTAAGCCATAGATTAAGGCGCCACAAGTGCCCCCTAATGAAATCATCATTCCGACGCTCACACTTTGTTCTGTTGTCATGCCCGCTTCTTTTAATAAGGCTGGTGTCCATGAGCTAATAAAATAGAAGCTGAACATGATCGCAAAGAAAGCCGTCCAAATTAACAGGGTAGAATGTAAGTATTTCTCGCTGAATAATTGGCTAATAGGCAATTTAGTTTTAACTTTTTCCGCTTTTTCTGGAAGTTTCCAATCACCGGCTAAACCAATTTTTTTTGCGATTAAATTTAACCGCACTTCTGCATTTTTAGGTTGTTTAGATGTGAGGAAATCAATGGATTCCGGTAACCAAATAAATAACACCACTAAAAGTAAACCGGTCAAGATAGCCCCTGCTAGGAACACTGAACGCCAGCCATATTCACCTTGCAACATCACAGCGAACATACCGCCTAATACTGCACCGATACCAAAACCTGCCGCATAGACACTGATCGCGAAGCTACGCCATTTGCGAGAGGAATATTCGCTGGTGATCACGTTTGTGCCTACTAAAATCCCGCCAACACCAAGGCCGGTGATAACGCGCCAGAAACCAAGCCATTGATATTGTGAAATAAACGCCGCTCCTAACATTCCGATAGCGGAGAGTGATACTGCCATTAATAACAATGGGCGACGACCAATTTTATCTGCAAGTGGTGCGAGGAAAAGTGAGCCAGCGGTCATGCCAAATAAGCCGGCACTTAATAAATAACCTAACTCAATCCCCGTGAGACCAAATTCGCCACGAATGGCTGTTGCCGTGAAGGCAAGGGCTAATACATCGAAGCCGTCAAGTAAATTCATGATGGCAGCCATGACCACAATCATCCATTGATAAGCCCCCATTGGGCTTTGTTCTATTTTGGCTCTAAGAGAAAGTGTTTCGGTCATTTTATTTCCTTAAGTTAAGCAAACTGGCGAGAGCTTGCGAGAGATTGAAGTTTACGTAAAATCATGCTGAGTACCACACCATAAGCAGGAACAAACAAGACAATACCGACAAATAATTTAAATAAGTAATCGACAAATCCAAGGCTAAACCAATGTTCTGCCATAAATGGATCGCTACTTTTATAAAATGCTACGCCAAAGAACATAAAGGTATCGGCGAGAGAACCAAATGTCATGGAACTGCTTGGTGCTATCCACCAAGTTTTTAATTGACGTAAGCGGTTGAATATTAACACATCTAATAATTGTCCGAAAACATAGGCACAGAAACTGGCGAACGCAATACGAAAAACAAACATATTGAATTCACTCAATGCACCTAGCCCTTGATATTGTCCATTAGAAAAAACAACCGAAACAATGTAACTGACAATAAGCGCTGGAATCATCACAATAAAAATGATCCAACGGGCTTCTTTCGCCCCGAATACGCGTACCGTTAAATCAGTGGCTAAGAAAATGAATGGGAAGGTGAGTGTGCCCCATGTGCTATGGAATGAAAAATCATCAGCAAAACCAAGTGCGGTCAATTTTAAATTGATTTCAAATGGGATTTGAACGAAATAGTTACTGGCTGTGATAATGAATATATGAAATAAGCTTAATAAAATTAAAGCAAAACGTTTTTGTTGATCATTAAAGATTGGGGTATTAATTTTCATTTTAAGACCTTTTTAGTTGGTTAATCGGGGGTAGGGAACCCGACAATAGAAATAAACTCGCCAAATTAGCAAGCCGTGAATGATACTAGAATCTGTTGGGATTGCAAGAAAGTGCGGTCAAAATTTAGGTATTTTGTTCATTTAATTTGAATAATAATGATAAGAATTGTTGTTTACACTCAAATTATATTGTACTAGAATTCTCGGGTATTATTTATTTCACATATGCCAGGAGAGCATTCAATGTATAAAGGCAATCATTTAAAAACAACATCATTCTTCGCATTAAGCACATTAACCATCGCGCTTTTTTCAAGCTATTCTTATGGCGAAGAGAAACTAGAGGAAATTAAAGTTACAGCAGAAAATCAGGTAAAACAATCACTTGGTTCTTCTCTTGTGACAGCAAAAGATTTAGAAAAACGCCCAGCGACAAATGATGTTTCTGAAGTATTACGTACCATGCCAGGTGTGAATTTGACGGGTAACTCATCTACAGGACAACGCGGAAATAAACGTCAAATTGATATTCGTGGTATGGGACCAGAAAATACATTGATTTTAGTGGATGGTAAACCAGTCACCTCTCGTAATGCAGAACGTTATGGTGTGCGTGGTGAACGTAACTCTCGTGGCGACAGCAACTGGGTGCCGGTTGAAGCGATTGAAAAAATTGAAGTATTACGTGGTCCTTCAGCAGCACGCTATGGTTCAGGTGCAATGGGTGGGGTGGTTAATATTATCACTAAACCTGTTACCAATGATTTGCACGGTAGCTTAAGCTATTACACCAATCAACCAGAAGACAGCGATGAAGGTGCAACGAACCGTGTCGGTTTTAATCTAAGTGGTGCGTTAATTAAAGATGTATTGCAATTCCGTTTATATGGTAACTGGAACAAAACACAAGCGGATGAAGTCGGTATTAATGGCGATCCTGCGATTGCTGGTCGTGAAGGCGTACGTAATAAAGATATTAATGGCCGTTTAGTGTGGAATATCAATGAGAAAAATAAATTAACCTTGGATTCTGGTTTCAGCCGTCAAGGTAATATTTATAACGGTGATACACAAAATAGCAATCAGTATGGCTTGGTTAATCGACAAACGAAAAAACCGGTAGCCACAACCGCACTTGCAGATTCAAATGCGGAAACTGCTCGTCTTTATCGTCAAAACTATGCGTTAACTTATGAAGGTAAGTTTGATCATTTTGATAATAAAACTTATATCGCGTTTGATAAAACTAAAAATAGTCGATTACCTGAAGGTCTTGCAGGCGGTCCGGAAGGAAGTTATTTAAGTACAACGGGTTTCTCGGATTCAGTATTAAAAAATACCCGTTTTAGCTCAGAATTCTATATTCCATTTACACTAGGTGTCGATCATATGGTTACGCTTGGTTTTGAAGGGGTACATAGTTCTTTAGATGATGCACATTCAATGACGCAAGAATTGGGTGACCGTGTCAAATCAGAAAGTTTTAATGGCATTAGTAAAAAACGTAATAGTTATACAAGCCAAAGTGAGTGGGCGGTATTCTTAGAAGATAATATTGCGGCGACGCAAAGTTTAATTTTAACGCCATCAGCTCGTTACGACTACAACACAAAATCAGGTTCGAATGTCAGTGGCGGATTAAACTTCTTATATAGCTTAACAGATAGTTGGAAATTAAAAGGTGGTATTGCAAGAGCTTATAAAGCGCCTAACCTTTATCAAAGTAATCCTAATTACTTACTTTACACTCGCGGAAATGGTTGTCCTGTAGATGGTGCTGCAACGGGGGCGTGCTATTTCCAAGGTAATGAGAATTTAAAACCTGAGACAAGCTGGAATAAAGAAATTGGGATTGAATATGCTAAAGGTGGCTATTTAGCATCGATTGCTTATTTCCGTAATGATTATCGTAACAAAATTATTTCAGATGGTGTTTACATTGGAACGACCACAGCAGGTAATTCAGTTTATCAATGGAGTAATGCAAATCGTGCACTTGTTGAAGGTCTAGAAGGAAACTTCACCTTACCATTAATTGAAGATAAATTATCTTGGGTGAATAATTTCACTTATATGCACAAAACCAAAAATAAAGACACAGGCAATCCGCTTTCTATTGTGCCGAAATATACATTAAACTCTAGCTTGAGCTATCAGATTACTGACGGTTTTGATGCAATGTTGACTTATACGCAATATGGCAAACAAACCGGACGTAAAGTAAAAGAGTTAAGAATGGAAAATGCAGCAGCGTTAGCTAATTCAACTGAAATCGGTAGTTATGCCGTTTGGGGATTAAGTGCAGGCTATAACTGGAAAGATACGATTAGTGTACGTATTGGTGTGAGCAACTTATTTGATAAACGTGTTTATCGCGAAAATAATGGGGCAAGCACTTACAATGAGCCAGGTCGAGCATATTATGCAACAGTAAAATATTCATTTTAATTGAGTGTTTAGAAATGATAGAAAAAAGTGCGGTCGATTTTTGACCGCACTTTTTTATTGATTGAATTTGGAAAATAGTGAATTTTAGCTAATAAAAAACCCTGCATTGGCAGGGTTCCTCACACAGATTCAAATTATTTTGTACCTGGGATTTTGAAACGGCTGTTAAAGCGTTCAACACGACCACCAGTATCAACAACACGTTGTTTACCAGTGTAGAATGGGTGGCAGCTACCGCACACATCAAGGTTGATGTCTTTGCCTAAAGTTGAACGAGTTTTGATCACGTTACCGCAAGAACAAGTTGCAGTGATCTCTTTATATTCTGGATGAATACCTTGTTTCATAGAAAACCTCAAATTGAAGCCACGCCGCTATAAATGCTTTCCACTTACACCGCGTGAGTTAATAATCGCCGACAATCCGGCACCAAATAGACTGCGAATTATACTGAAAAAATCAAATTGATCAAGAGGTGTGCTTTAGTGATAGAATCATCTCAAAATTTTTGCTTATTTTTGACCGCACTTTAGGAAAGTTATGTTAGCCCAATCCTCTGTTGATGCCCCTTTTGCCCATTCTGTTTTACAATGGTATGAAAAGTTTGGGCGTAAAAATTTGCCTTGGCAGCAAAATAAAACCCTTTATGGTGTTTGGCTTTCCGAAGTAATGTTACAACAAACCCAAGTTTCTACTGTTATTCCTTATTTTGAACGCTTTATCAAAACCTTTCCTAATGTGACCGCACTTGCTAATGCGTCGCAAGATGAGGTATTGCATTTATGGACGGGCTTAGGTTATTACGCACGTGCGAGAAATTTGCATAAAGCCGCTCAAACCATCAGAGATGAATATCAAGGCGAATTTCCTACACAGTTTGAGCAAGTTTGGGCGTTAACGGGTGTAGGGCGATCTACGGCGGGAGCAATTTTATCTTCTGTGCAAAATCAACCTTATCCGATTTTAGATGGCAATGTAAAACGCGTCCTTTCTCGTTATTTTGCTGTTGAAGGTTGGCCTGGCGAGAAGAAAGTCGAAAATCAATTATGGCAGTTGAGCGAACAGGTTACACCAACAACGAGAGTCGCAGAATTTAATCAAGCAATGATGGATATCGGTTCGGCGATTTGTACCCGAACAAAACCTAAATGCGATCTTTGTCCTCTAAGTAATGATTGTTTAGCCAATAAACTTGAAAAGTGGATGGCATTTCCAGGAAAGAAACCCCAAAAATCGTTGCCGGAAAAACAAAGCTATTTTTTGATTTTATCTCATCAAGGAAAAGTTTGGCTGGAACAGCGCGAAAGCAAAGGCTTATGGGGTGGATTATATTGTTTTCCTCAGTTTGATGATAAACAAACATTGCTGAATTATCTGAAAGAACAAGGGATTACTGAGTATCAAGAATGGGTGAGTTTTCGTCATACCTTTAGCCATTTTCACTTAGACATTCATCCTATTTATGTTGAAGTCGATCGAAAATCTGAAGAGGGCGATCGTTCAGATTGGAAAAAATTGTCAGAAAAAGGAAAAGAATCTCGATCTGGTCTATTAAGTGCGGTCAAATATTGGTATGATCCAACGTCACCTGAACAGATCGGGTTAGCTCAGCCTGTGAAAAATTTATTAACGCAATTTGTAAGGAATTATTATGGCTAGAACCGTTTTTTGCGAATATTTGAAACAAGATGCGGAAGGGTTGGATTTTCAACTGTATCCCGGTGAATTAGGTAAACGTATTTTTAATTCAATTAGTAAACAAGCATGGGGTGAATGGATCAAAAAGCAAACCATGTTGGTGAACGAGAAAAAACTCAATATGATGAATGCCGAACATCGTAAATTATTAGAAGAAGAAATGGTGAATTTCTTATTTGAAGGCAAAGATGTGCATATTGAAGGTTACGTTCCCCCATCTAAATAACAAAAGATTATGAAAAAGTATTTATTATTGGCGCTACTTCCGCTTTTATATGCTTGTAGTGACTCGCCAACCCATCGACGTGGCATTAATTATGACGAAGTGTTTTCAAAAGACACGCAAGGTTTAGATATTTTAACTGGTCAATTCTCCCATAATATCGATCGTATTTGGGGGGTGAATGAGCTTTTAGTGGCGAGTCGTAAAGATTACGTGAAATACACGGACTCTTTCTATACGCGTAGCCACGTAAGTTTTGATGAAGGTACAATTATTGTTGAAACCCAACAAGATCTTAATCGCTTACACAATGCGATTGTCCATACTTTATTGATGGGCTCCGATGCAAAAGGGATCGACTTATTTGCGTCTGGCGATGTACCGATCAGTACGCGTCCTTTCTTATTAGGACAGGTCGTTGATAATAATGGTCAGCAAATTGCTAACCAAGTGATTGCAAGTAACTTTGCGACTTATTTAATCCAAAATAAATTACAAACTCGCCGCTTACAAAATGGTAACACCGTGCAATTTGTGGTGATCTCAATGATTGCAAACCACGTTGAAGTGCGTGCACAAAAATATATTCCATTAGTCCGTAAAGCTGCAGAACGCTATGGCATTGATGAAAGCTTGATTTTAGGTATTATGCAAACAGAATCTAGTTTCAACCCGTATGCGATCAGTTATGCGAATGCAATCGGCTTAATGCAAGTGGTACCAAGCACAGCAGGTCGCGATGTGTTTGCGATGAAAGGTAAAGGTGGACAACCATCTGCACGTTACCTTTATGATCCTGCAAATAACATTGATGCGGGTGTCTCTTACTTATGGATTCTGCAAAATCAATATTTAGATGGTATTACAAACCCTACCTCTAAACGTTTTGCAATGATTTCTGCCTACAACAGTGGTGCAGGTGCCGTATTACGCGTGTTCGATGAGGATAAAGATGAGGCGATCTATAAGATCAATCAGATGTATCCTGAACAAGTATATCGTATCTTAACGACCGCACATCCATCATCACAAGCAAGAAACTACTTGTTGAAAGTGGATGCAGCACAGAAGAAATTCCGTGTAAGACGATAATTTCAGTGATGAAATATAATGCCCGAAAGAATTTTCGGGCATTATTTTTTGAGAAAGTGCGGTTATTTTTGATTGAGTTTTACAAAATACGTTCTTTTTATAGTCGTTTTGGTTATTAACCACTCAAACACACCAACTTTTTTACTTTTTTTGAATTTAATTGTTGACCGATACCCGAAAAAATAGTTTAATACGCTCCGTTGTCAGGCAGTAGCCAATAACGATAACGCCTCGATAGCTCAGTCGGTAGAGCAGGGGATTGAAAATCCCCGTGTCGGTGGTTCGATTCCGCCTCGAGGCACCATTTCCTCCTTAGTTCAGTCGGTAGAACGGTGGACTGTTAATCCATATGTCGCAGGTTCGAGTCCCGCAGGAGGAGCCAAATTCTAAGAAGCCGCTAAAGAAATTTAGCGGTTTTTTGCTTTTTAGAATTCAGTCATTATTCTGTTATTTTCCTCTCTTTAAAATTTCCTCTAATTTTTCACCGCACTTTTTTGATCTAGATAAATATTTATGTAAAAAAGTCACATAAAATTGTTAACAATATCACACTTTATTATTTTGCACTTTGCAATCAATCTCTAACGTCACCATAATGCCACTATTAATTTAATGAATGAATATTCATTAGGTAAAGATTTTATAATTTAACTTTAGAGGGTAATATATGAACACTACAATTAATAAAAAATGGAATAAATTTGATACGGCTTGGGTGTTAAATTTATTCGGTACTGCGGTGGGCGCAGGAGTATTATTTTTACCAATTAATGCAGGGATGGGCGGTTTCTGGCCTTTGGTTGTGATGGCGATTTTGGTCGGACCAATGACATATTTTGCTCATCGTGGTTTGGCTTATTTCGTTTTATCTTCTTCTAAACCCGGCAGTGATATTACCGAAGTAGTAGAAGAACATTTCGGCCCGACTGCAGGGAAATTAATTACCTTATTATATTTCTTTGCGATCTTCCCAATTTTATTGATTTATGGAAATGGGATCACCAATACGGTTGATTCTTTTATCGTAAACCAATTAGGCATGGCTTCACCAAACCGTGTTATTCTTTCTTTTGTATTAATTGCGATATTAATTTCAGTCATGTTGTTCAGTGAAAAAGTGATGTTGAAAATCACTGAATTACTAGTGTATCCATTGGTGTTGATTCTCTTTGCGTTATCAATTTATCTCATTCCGCAATGGAATGCTTCAATGCTTTATGAGCTCCCGACTGCTGGCGGCTTTATCACGACATTATGGTTAACCATCCCAGTATTGGTTTTCTCTTTTAACCATTCTCCGGCAATTTCCTCTTTCACGCTTTCTCAACAACGTGAATATAAAGATTTTAATACAACGGAATATCATATCGGTCGTACAGAAAAAGGGACTTCAACTGTATTACTTTTCTTCGTGATGTTCTTTGTGTTTAGCTGTGTATTAACCTTAACACCAGCAGAGTTATTAGAAGCAAAAGCACAAAATATTAGTATCTTGTCTTATCTTGCGAACAAATTTGATAATCCATACATTTCTTACTTTGCACCATTAGTGGCTTTCTTCGCGATTACAAGCTCATTCTTTGGTCATTATTTAGGGGCGCGTGAAGGTTTAGAAGGTTTATACCTCAAAATGAAAGGTGAAAGTGTGAATCGTAAAAAATTAAATTACGGTACTACAGTTTTCTTCTTACTGACTTTATGGGGCGTAGCGATTATTAACCCAAGTATTTTAGGTTTGATTGAATCCCTTGGCGGCCCAATCATTGCGATGATCCTTTTCATTATGCCTATGTATGCGATCCGCAATGTTCCAGCAATGAAACGCTATCAAGGTCGTTTTAGCAATGTATTTGTTACAGTTATGGGATTAATTGCTATCTCCGCGGTCGTATATGGATTATTATAAGCGGCTTTTTAGTTTAGCTTAGGATTTTAAATAATATGATTAGTGTATTTGATATGTTTAAAGTGGGAGTTGGGCCATCCAGCTCCCATACTGTCGGCCCGATGAAAGCAGGCAAGCAGTTTATTGACGATTTAATCGAGCAAGGTAAATTTGATGCTGTTGCAACCTTGCACGTTGATGTGTATGGCTCTCTCTCAATGACGGGACATGGTCATAATACAGATATTGCGATCATTATGGGATTGGCCGGTTATCTCCCGCATGATGTGGATATTGATTTAATCCCAACCTTTATCGAACAGGTTAAACAAACTAAAAAACTGTCGATTGCACAGGGCAAAAAAAACGTTAATTTCGATTGGGATGCCAATATGGTATTCCATAATTCCTTTTTATCATTGCATGAAAACGGTATGACCATTACTGCATTAGATGCTGATCGTAACGTGCTTTATCGTCAAACTTATTATTCTATCGGTGGTGGTTTTATCGTGGATGAAGAGCATTTTGGTCAAGAGGAAGAAAACCCGGTGACTGTGCCGTATCCTTATCAACATGCTGAAGATATTTTGAAACATTGTCAGGAGAGTGGCTTAATGCTCTCAACAGTGATGATGAAAAATGAATTAGCATTGCGTGATAAAAAAGAGGTTGAAGCACATTTACAGAATGTTTGGAAAACCATGAAAGATTGTATTGAACATGGCATTAAAACAGAGGGTGTGTTACCAGGGCCTTTAAAAGTGGCTCGTCGTGCGCCATCACTTTATCGTCTCTTGGAGGCGAATAGCGGTCGTTTAGCCCATGACCCAATGTATGTGATCGACTGGGTGAATATGTTTGCCCTTGCAGTAAATGAAGAGAATGCGGCAGGTGGTCGAGTTGTAACTGCACCAACTAATGGTGCATGTGGTATTGTGCCGGCTGTGCTTTCTTATTATGAAAAATTTGTCGCACCTTTAACGCCAGAAGTTATTGAACGCTACTTATTGGCTGCAGGTATGATTGGTTCTCTTTATAAGATGAATGCGTCTATTTCAGGGGCAGAGGTTGGTTGCCAAGGTGAAGTGGGCGTGGCATGTTCAATGGCTGCAGCAGGTTTAACTGAAATCTTAGGTGGTACACCAGTACAAGTATGTATTGCAGCAGAAATTGCGATGGAACATAATCTGGGCTTAACTTGCGACCCGGTTGGAGGTCAAGTACAAGTACCTTGTATTGAACGTAATGCCATTGCTTCAGTGAAAGCGATTAACGCAAGTCGTATGGCATTACGCCGAACCACGAATCCTCGCGTAACCTTGGATAAAGTGATCGAAACCATGTATGAAACAGGTAAAGATATGAATGCTAAATATCGCGAAACATCGAAAGGTGGCTTAGCGGTGAAGGTAGTGTGTTCTTAAGAGCTAATTGATAATAAAAGAGCGGTCATTTTTGACCGCTCTTTTTTATTTTCCTTTCACATCGATAATGATTACTTCCGATTGAGATCCTAAACGCATTGGAATGCCCCAGAAGCCGTAACCAGAAGTGACAAAAACATGTGGATTGCCAATTTTTTCATGACCATAATCCAAACGATACATCATTTTCGTGATTAAACTCGCGGGGAATACTTGCCCTTTATGTGCATGCCCTGAAACTTGAATATCAAGCGGGAGTGAAGCATGTTTTTCGATATCTGTTGGACGGTGATCCAATAGAATAATCGGTAAGTCAGTATTCACTTGTTTTAATAACGTCTCGGTAGTTGGTCTATCGTGAGCAAGATTGTCGTTTCGCCCAATCAGTACTAATTCGTTATTTAACGTTAATGTTTCATCTCTTAATACGGTGATACCGGCTTTGCGAATTTCTTGATCAATTCGATCTTGGTCTCCAAATAAATCGTGATTGCCTAGTGTGGCATAAACGCCCATTGGAGCCTTGAGTTTTGCTAGATGAGGTTGCATTTTTTCCGCTAAATAGGCATTGACGTTATCATCCATAATATCACCAGGCAGTAAAATGATATCAACTTTTTCCTGCTGCATAATGTCAGCCAGTTTATCCAATTCTTTCCCACCAAATAATTTACCTAAATGGAGATCGCTTGCCATGCCAATTCGCAATGGTTTAATGGGTTTATCTAGCGTAATTTCATAATGAATAACACGTGTGACATAGGCGTTATACACACTTAAGGCGGTGATACCAATAAATAAAACGGGATAAGCAATACGCAAAGTGCGGTCGATTTTGGTGATGGATTTGGATTTTCGGAAAAGAAAGTGAATACCTCCCACGGCGATACTCGCAAAAGCTGAAAAAAGGAGCAGTGCAAGCACTAAAGCAATAAGTCGAAATGCCGTAAAAAGCTTTAAAAAATGGCAAATAACTAAGACATTAGGAAGCAAAAAACTGGTAAAAGTGATAGTTCGTCTTGCCTTTTGGGAGAGTGGTTTGTTCAGCCACCAAATCAGCGTTTTATTAAAAATATAAATCAGCAGTTGTAACAAAATAATAGCTGCCGTAAATATAAAGTAATAACGAGTTTCCATTAGCGATTCCTAAATAAAAGTGCGGTCATTTTTAACCAAGTTTTGAAGTGTGGAATAATAAATTTCTCTGTTCCCAAAGGCAAATTTTTTCGCTAAAATGCGGCTCGTTTTAGTTTACTTAAGAAGGAAAATCCAATGTTTGGAAAAGGCGGTTTAGGCGGCTTGATGAAACAAGCCCAACAAATGCAAGAAAAAATGCAAAAAATGCAGGAAGAAATTGCCCAATTAGAAGTAACAGGCGAAAGCGGTGCAGGTTTAGTAAAAATCACGATTAATGGTGCGCACAACTGCCGTCGTATTGAGATCGATCCTTCTTTAATGGAAGACGATAAAGAAATGTTGGAAGATTTAATCGCTGCCGCATTCAACGATGCAGTCCGTCGTGCAGAAGAATTACAAAAAGAAAAAATGGCTTCTGTAACCGCAGGCATGCCATTACCGCCAGGAATGAAACTTCCATTTTAATTCATCGGGTGTGTGAGTTTATCGATTCATACACCATCCATTTTCTCCCATCATAAATACTATGCAAAGCAGTCCACTTTTAGAACATCTTATTGAAAATCTTCGTTGCTTGCCGGGTGTCGGTCCGAAATCAGCGCAGCGTATGGCTTATCATCTTTTACAGCGCAATCGTAGCGGTGGGATGAATTTAGCACGTGCATTAACGGAAGCGATGTCTAAAATTGGGCATTGTTCGCAGTGTCGTGATTTTACCGAAGAGGAAACGTGCAATATTTGTAACAATCCTCGTCGTCAAAATTCAGGTTTGCTTTGCGTGGTGGAAATGCCGGCGGATATTCAAGCCATTGAGCAAACCGGCCAATTTTCTGGGCGTTATTTTGTCTTAATGGGGCATTTATCGCCTTTAGATGGTATTGGTCCGAAAGAAATTGGTTTAGATTTATTGCAAAAACGTTTGGTTGAAGAATCCTTCCATGAAGTGATTTTAGCGACCAATCCAACGGTAGAAGGCGATGCGACAGCCAATTATATTGCTGAAATTTGTCATCAACATAATGTTAAAGTAAGCCGTATTGCTCACGGGATCCCTGTTGGTGGGGAATTAGAAACCGTGGACGGTACCACCTTAACCCATTCTTTCTTAGGTCGTCGTCAGATCGACTAATCTTATGCGCCTGTTTATTGCCGAGAAACCCAGTCTTGGGCGAGCGATTGCCGATGTATTGCCAAAACCTCATCAACGAGGTGATGGTTTTATTAAATGCGGCAATGATGATATCGTGACTTGGTGCGTGGGGCATTTGCTCGAACAGGCAGAACCCGATGCCTACGATCCAAAATTCAAACAATGGCGTTTAGAACATTTACCTATCATTCCTGAAAAGTGGATTCTGTTACCGCGAAAGGAAGTAAAAAAACAACTTTCTGTGGTAGAAAAACTCATTCATCAAGCTGATATTTTAGTTAATGCAGGTGACCCAGATAGAGAAGGGCAGTTGTTGGTGGATGAAGTGTTTAGTTATGCCAATTTATCAGCCGAAAAACGTGATGGCATTTTGCGTTGTTTGATTAGCGATCTTAACCCAAGTGCGGTCGAAAAAGCGGTACAAAAACTCCAACCTAATCGTAATTTTATCCCATTAGCCACCTCAGCATTGGCGCGTGCGCGTGCGGACTGGCTGTACGGCATTAATATGACTCGTGCTTATACCATTCGCGGTCGCCAAGCCGGTTATGATGGCGTGCTTTCCGTTGGGCGAGTGCAAACGCCCGTATTAGGTTTGATTGTTCGACGTGATTTGGAAATTGAAAATTTCCAACCAAAAGATTTCTATGAAGTGTTGGCGTGGGTAAAAGACGAAAAAACGTCTGAAAATCCGACCGCACTTTTTTCTGCACTTTGGCAACCAAGTAAAGCTTGCGAAGACTACCAAGATGAAGATGGTCGCGTACTGTCTTTAGGCTTAGCCGAAAATGTAGTGAAACGCATTACCGATCAACCTGCCGAAGTGACCGAATATGTGGATAAGCGCGAGAAAGAAACGGCGCCTTTGCCTTATTCGTTGTCAGCATTGCAGATTGATGCGGCAAAACGTTTTGGTATGTCAGCGCAAAGCGTGTTGGATACCTGTCAGCGTTTATATGAAACCCATCGTTTGATTACCTATCCACGTTCTGATTGTCGTTATTTGCCGGAAGAGCATTTTGCTGAACGACATAAAGTGATGAATGCGATTTCGCAGCATTGTCAGACTTATCAAACCTTGCCATCGGTGGTGGATAGTGAGCAACGTAATCGTTGTTGGAATGATAAAAAAGTGGAAGCACACCATGCAATTATTCCGACAGCTAACACACGCTCGATAAATTTAAGCATTGATGAACAACGTATTTATGAACTGATTGCTCGCCAGTATTTATTGCAGTTCTGCCCTGATGCGGAATATCGTAAAAGCAAAATTACCTTAAGTATTGCAGGCGGTACTTTTGTGGCGCAAGCACGTAACTTGCAAACCGCGGGTTGGAAAGAATTGCTTGGTAAAGAAGACGAAGATGAAAATCAAGAACCGTTATTGCCGATCGTGAAGAAAGGGCAGATCCTGTATTGCGAACGAGGTGAAGTGGTGAGCAAAAAAACGCAACCACCGAAACCGTTTACTGATGCGACATTGCTTTCGGCAATGACAGGGATTGCGCGCTTTGTGCAAGATAAAGAATTGAAAAAAATTCTGCGTGAAACAGATGGACTTGGCACAGAAGCCACCCGAGCGGGCATTATTGAATTGCTGTTTAAACGCGGTTTTTTGACGAAAAAAGGGCGTAATATTCACAGCACAGAAACGGGGCGGATCCTCATTTCAGCGTTACCAGATATTGCTACGCAACCTGACATGACGGCACATTGGGAAGCGCAATTAACGGATATCAGCCAAAAACAGGCGAGTTATCAGCAATTTATGTTTACGCTTAATCAAATGTTGCCGGATTTAGTGCGTTTTGTTGATTTCACTGCATTACGTCGTTTAAGTCAGATTTCAAAAGGTTTAAATGCGGCACCTGCTAAACGAAAAAGAGCGGTCAAAAAATCGGAAGATTTAAACGCTGAAAATTGATTAAACTTAATACAATTAAGTAAAAAAAATGGGAAAGCGCTTGCGAAAAGCATGAATTTTATATAACATTTGCTCCCAGTTTTCTTGCGAAATCGCAATTTAGAGAAGAAAGAATAATGTACAATATTTTATTATTTATTTATGTATTAGTTTGTATCGCCTTAATCGGCTTTATCCTTGTTCAACAAGGTAAAGGTGCGAACGCAGGTGCGTCATTTGGCGGCGGTGCATCAGGTACCATGTTTGGTTCTGCAGGTGCAGGTAACTTTTTAACCCGTACCAGCGCAATCTTAGCAACTGGCTTTTTTGTGATTGCTTTAGTGTTAGGTAACATTAACTCTCACCGTGGTAATGTACAAAAAGGTTCATTTGATGATTTATCTCAAACTGCTGAACAAGTTCAACAACAGCAACAACAAGCTGCTCCAGCAGTTGAAAACAAAAATAACGATATTCCGCAATAAGGAATAAAAACAGAATAAACGCTCTGGTGGTGGAATTGGTAGACACGCTATCTTGAGGGGGTAGTGGCCGCAGGCCGTGCGAGTTCAAGTCTCGCCCAGAGCACCAAATATAAACCGACTTAATCAAGTCGGTTTTTTTTCGCCTAAAATTTGCTTGAATAGCTAGTTATTATCCCCTGTTTTGGTTACAATCTGTCGATTTTCTTTTTCTAGAAACCCATTAGGAGAGCACTATGAACTTCCCTCAAATCGCCCAGCAAGTGATTGATAAGCTTGGCGGCAAAGAAAACATCGCCACAGCAGCACATTGCGCAACGCGTTTACGTATTGTGTTAAACGATGAAAGCAAAGTGGACAAAGAAGGTATTGATAATATTGAAGGCGTGAAAGGGCAGTTTGCTGTCGCCGGTCAATATCAAATTATCTTTGGTTCAGGCACAGTGAATAAAGTCCACGCTGAACTCACCAAATTGCTTGGTATCGGCGATGTGAGCAAAGCCGAAGTGGCAGAAGCTGCGTCAGGTAATCAAAACTTATTGCAACGTTTGGTGAAAGGCTTAGCGGATATTTTCGTGCCAATCATTCCAGCAATCGTAGCAGGCGGTTTGTTAATGGGTATTCACTCCATGCTTACAGCAAAAGGTTTCTTCGTTGATGAATTAAGTGTGATTGATATGCACCCAGGTCTTGCGGATTTGGTGGACTTCATTAATACCATCGCGAACGCACCGTTTGTGTTCTTACCGGTATTACTTGGTTTCTCTGCGACCCGTAAATTCGGCGGTAACCCATTCTTAGGGGCAGCGCTTGGGATGTTGTTGGTTCACCCTGCATTAGCAGACGGTTGGAACTACGCATTAACCCTTGCTCAAGGCAAAATCCAATACTGGAATGTATTCGGTCTTGAAATTGAAAAAGTCGGCTATCAAGGCACGGTTATCCCAACATTAGTTTCTGCTTGGGTATTAGCAACCTTAGAAAAAACCTTCCGTAAGTTTGTCCCTTCTTATTTAGATAACCTTATTACTCCATTATTCTCACTCTTTATTGCGGGCTTCTTAGCATTCACCGTAATCGGTCCGATCGGTCGTGAAGCGGGTTCATTAATTGCTTCAGGCTTAACCTGGTTATATGACACTTTAGGTTTTGTTGGTGGTGCGATCTTTGGGGCATTCTACGCACCAATCGTTATCACGGGTATGCACCAAACCTTCATTGCGGTTGAAACACAATTATTAGCTGAAATGGCAAATACAGGTGGTACCTTTATTTTCCCAATCGCCGCCATGTCAAACATCGCACAAGGTGCGGCCTGTTTAGGTGTGGCAGTGGCATTAAAAGATCCAAAAGTACGCGGTTTAGCGGTGCCATCGGGTATCTCTGCATTATTAGGGATTACTGAACCGGCGATGTTCGGGGTGAACTTACGCTATCGTCAAGCTTTCTTTGCGGCGATGATTGGTTCAGGTTTATCAAGTGCCTTTATCGCGTTCTTCAACGTAAAAGCCATTGCATTAGGGGCAGCAGGTTTCTTAGGTATTCCCTCTATCAAACCGGATAGCCTTGCGATGTACAGCATTGGTATGGTGATTTCATTTGTAGTAGCATTCACGCTTTCTGTGATTTTCGTGAAACGTGCAAAAGCAAAAGCCTAATCAAAATAAAAAAGAAAAAGCACGAGTTAAAGCTCGTGCTTTTTTGTTTGGAAAAATGCCTCTAAAAATGACCGCACTTTAAGCGATAATTAGCCTTCTCGACAGTTTAACCAAGTGCTTTTCATGCCTTGATTATTCTTGTAATACACGGAATCATTTTCACGTGCGATTAAATCAACATAACTGCCATCAATCGGCTCATAAGAACGATAAATCACTTCAAAGCGATTTCCTCGTGCATTTAAGGTACGATTTTCCACATGATCAAATGGCACCGCTTTTCCACCGTCTAATTGGAAATAAATACCAAAGTTATCTTTCATGCGGCTTTCTCTTGAAAGCGGGAAGTAAGTGGTTAAATACGAACTTGAACCCGTTTCTGAATTACGGCAAGAATAGTAATAACGTTTGTAGTCTTTCGGATTGTTTAATTCCGTTTGGCTAATATTATTTTTAAGGAATCGCGTTTTAACGGTTTTCTTTGGTTGTTGTGTTGTGGTACAAGCAAACAAACCTACGAATGCCACCGTGAGTAATGCTATTTTAAATTTATTCATCGATAAAGTTCCGAGAGTAGAGTGAATGAGAAAGAAACTATAATAGCGGAAATTGAGTAATCGAGAAAGGATAAAGTGCGGTGAGTTTTTAAGGCATTTTGATTGAAATTAAGCGCACAGATCTTGGTGTGCGCCATTAAAAGAAACTAAAATATGGTATTAACTACTTGCCCATAACAGGACCCGCCCATATCATTATAGGTAACCAGATTGGTGCAGTAATGATGCTTACGGCTTTTTCTACTCCATCTTGGGTTGATTTTTTCATTTCATCCCGTTTCTCTGTTCGAATTTCTTCGTCTGTTTTTAGACGAAAATTATCAAGATACGCAGGTATTGGTATAGAGAGTGAGGATTTTTTCAAAATTTCATCACGGTTATTCAATTTCACTATACGCCCATTGATTATTGGCGTATCTCCCTTTTCCATATAGAGGGTAATTGTGGTTCTAGGTTTATTCCCTTTGCATTCTGAAGGTTCTTTATGGAAAAAATCGTTTGCCACACAATCACCAGCCCCATAGAATACCTGCCAACGTTGCTCTAATCCCTCTAGGCTCTGACGAAGCGTATTAAGGTATTTAATCGGTACGGTCATTCTATAATATGCTTTAACATTGTTATTACTACGGTCAGCAGCAAAGGCAAGCGTTAAAGAAAATTTATCATCACTTCTATTGGATTTTAACAGCTTTGTCATGTATTCAGGTTGGAACAATGGTTGTAGGTAATGCGCATCAACGCTTGAAAACTCATAATCTTCTTTATCACTAAGCAAATAAGTTTTATTGTCTGGTGTTTTAACAGCACCTCGAATCAATATTTCTTCACTTTCCAAGCGAGTCATATATTTGTAAAAGGGCGTTGTACTGTCGTAAGCGGGTGGCGTATTGTTACTAGAGCAAGCTGCTAATAATAAGCAAAGCAAAGAGATAATTTTTTTCATAAGGTTCCTTATAAGTATTTGGATTTAAAATGATTTTACTGAATAGCAAATTATTTTGCTATTTATTTTTATAGGAATTGTTAAATGTCGAGAAGGTATGAGATGAAAGAAAAAATAGCACCAACAGATGGATTGGTGCTATTAAAAATAAAGTAATTTTAATTAACCGATTCTGCCACTGAAACTATAGATATAGAGAGGAAACCAGATTGGTGCAGTAATAATCGTTATAGTTTTTCCTACGCCATCTTTAATACTATCTTTTGTATCCTTCCATTTTTCTGACTGAATTTCTTTATCTGTTTTTAAACGATAATTATATACATACGATCTTATTGCCATAGGAAGAGATGGATTTTTCAGAATATCATCTCGGTTACTTAGTTTTACGATTTTCCCATTAAGTCTATCTTCTTTGGCATCTATTTCAAATACGAGTTGAGTTGGGCGTTCTTTTCCTTTGCAGTCAGCAGGTGCTGGATAGAAGAAATCATCTGTATTGCATCGACCATCGTTGTAATAGTTAGTCCAGCGTGGTTTTAGCCCCTGAAGACTTTGGCGTAACGTTTTCACATGCTTAACCGGCATATCTAAACGATATGTTAACTGGACATTATTATTGCTACGGTCAGCATAAATACTTATGCCAAGGTAGTAATTTTTGTCAGCTTTTTTTAACATCGGCGTGATGTATTCAGATTGTAACAACGGTCGAAGATATTCTATTTCAGCCCCTGAAAACTCGTAATCTTCGGTATCACCAAGTAAATAAATTTTGTTATCTGGGGTTTTGATAATATCTCGAATATACACGATATCATTACTAATATGTTGCAGTTCTGAAGATTCTGAAATGTATGTTATTTCCTCAGGGGAAGATGAAGTTTTGTTACTAGAACAAGCTGCTAATACTAATAAACAAAGCAAAGAGATAATTTTTTTCATAGGGTTCCTTACAAGCGGTCAGATTTTGTAATGAGTTTACTTAATCTAAAATTGTTTTGCTATTTGTTTTTAGGATACGCTTTCCTTATATTAGTGTTAGAGATTAAAAAATGGAGGGAGAATTATTCACTAAACTTCTATGCTTGTATGAGGCAGATCAAAGTGCGGTCAGTTTTTCAGGTGCTGTTTAATAAAAACATTGCGAATTTTACTCATAGCCTGTTGGCAAAACTAATATTCAAAATCTTTTGGATTTTTTGACCGCACTTTTAGTTGATAGGCACAAGAGAGGATATTTGTCTATTTCACCATGTAATAAAAAAACAATTATGCGTAAAAAAAATACTTGACAGTGTTATTTTTTTTCATTATGATGTAGTTGATTTAAATTAATAACAGGAGTAAAGAAATGAAAAAATTCTCTTTTTGGAATAACAAAGGTGGTACAGGAAAGACAAGTTTAGCTTTTCAAACAATTTGTTCTTTTGCAAACACTCATCAAGATAAGAAAATATTAGTAGTGGATTTATGTCCACAAGCTAATTTATCAGAGTTATTACTTGGTGGGCAGGAAAATCAGGGAAATAAGAACTTATTAGCAGCCCATGGATTAATCCCTAGAAAAAGTATAGGTGGGTATTTTGATTTGAGAATGTCATCCCCATATAACGTGCTTAGTTTTAATGCTCAACACTATATTCTTAATCCTCATCAACATAACGGAAATATTCCGGAAAATATAAGTTTAATTCCAGGAGATCCGTTAGTTGAATTGCAAGCTATTGCTATGAATACTCTAGCTAATGTTCAATTACCAGGAGTTAATTCCTGGTTAGCTGTAATAGATTGGTTAAATGATCTTCTAGTATTGGTTGAAGACCAGTTTGACTATGTATTTATTGATACAAATCCTAGTTTTGCAATGCATACTCAAATTGCTTTAGCTTCTTCTGATGAGGTAATAGTTCCTTTGATGGCTGATGACTCTTCTAGAAGAGCCTTGCAAAACGCTTTATCTTTAATTTATGGTATTAGACTTCCGTCACCGATATACAAAAAATATACATTTTCTAATCAAATGAATGCTGCTAAGAGAAATCTGCCAAAAATTGGATTAGTGATAAGAAATAGAATTACCCAATACATGGGAGATGCTTCTGCATATCAGGCAGTTTTAAATGGAATTGAATCAGACTTACAAAATGCTATTGCTCAATACCCTAATAACTTCACATTTACTAGTATAAATGATGGAATCATTAGTGTTAGAGATTTTCAAACAGCTGGAGTTGTTGCTTTTGCTAGAGGCTGCCCATTTTTTATGATGAAACCAGGTTCTCTCTCACTAAATGGTAAGCGTGTTCAGGTTAAAGAAGAACAACTAATTAAGGTATCAGGTGCTATAAATGCTTTAGTAAGAAAAATTAAATAATTTTCTCCTACACATACTTTAAATTGTTGAGTTGATAGAAAATGGCAGTGCATACTGCCATTTTTATTATCTTGTTTAATTGATATATTTTGTCATTATGTCCTGTACCGTCTTCTATAGCTGTGGATTCTACGTGGTCAATCTGAAAATATGGCTATTTTAATATTTGAAACTTGCTCTTTATCTTTTAGGCAAATATCAATGCTACGTGAACGACTTTGATATCTGAGTATTTATTCAATATTATGATTTTATTTCTACTAGTTAGTATCACTTCATCGCCACACCCAACCATTTCATCATCTCTCTCTCATCCCAGCCTTTACGTTTAGCATAATCTTGAGCTTGGTCTTCATCAATACGACCTAAAGTGAAATAGTTGCTTGCAGGGTGGGTGAAATACCAGCCGCAGACGGAAGCTGCCGGCCACATGGCGTAGCTTTCAGTAAGCTTCATGCCGATGCGTTGTTCTACTTCAAGCAAATCCCAAATCAGGGCTTTTTCCGTGTGTTCCGGGCAGCTTGGGTAACCCGGTGCAGGGCGGATGCCGACGTAGTTTTCGTTGATTAAGCCTTGGTTGTCGAATTCCTCTTGCGTGTAGCCCCAAATGCGGGTGCGGAGCTCAAAGTGCAGGTATTCCGCCATAGCTTCAGCGAGGCGGTCGCCCACGGCTTGTAGCAAGATGGCGTTGTAGTCGTCGCCGGCGGCTTTGTAGCCTTCCACTAGCGCCATTTCTTCAATGCCGGCGCACACGGCGAACATCCCCATCCAGTCTTTTTTGCCGCTTTCGCGATCGGCGATAAAGTCGCTTAAGGCAAAGTTAAATTGGCTTTTACTGTTTTTGCCACGTTCCGTTTGTTGGCGTAAGCCGTAAGCCGTGCCAATGGTTTGCGTGCGGTCTTCATCGGAGAATAACACCACATCATCGCCCACACGTTCTGCAGGGAAAATGCCCAATACGCCGCTTGGGTTAAGTTTGTGGTTTTGTTCGAAAGCATCTAACATTGCTTGCGCATCATTCCACACGCGGCGGGCTTCTTCGCCACTTTCCGGATGATCAAAGGCATCCGGATAGCCGCCCATCAAGCCCCATACACGGAAGAATGGCGACCAGTCGATAAATTTGCGCAGCTCGGCAATTGGCACGTTTTTAAATTCCACAATGCCCGTTTGTTTTGGTGTTGGTGGCACATAATCCGCCCATTCGCCGTTAAAACCATCAAAACGGTTTGCACGTGCTTCTTCAATGTTGAGTTGCTTACGCAGTGGTTTGCGGTTAGAGAATGATTGCTGGATTTTCTCGTAATCTTTCTTGAATTGTTCCCACAATGCTGCACGCCCTTCCGGGTTCATCAATGTGGCACAGACTGTTACCGCACGGGAGGCGTTCGAGGTATAGAACACACCGTGTTGTTTATATTTTGGATACAGTTTAATGGCGGTATGTTCTTTGGAGGTCGTTGCACCGCCGATTAAAACAGGCAAGTTCAAGCCCAAACGGGTCATTTCGCCGAGGAAGTATTCCATTTCGTCTAGGGATGGCGTAATTAAACCGCTCAAGCCGATAAGATCAGCTTTTTCATCAATGGCGGTTTGAATGATTTTGTCCGCCGGCACCATCACGCCCAAGTCAATCACTTCAAAGTTATTACATTGCAACACGACGCTCACGATGTTTTTGCCGATGTCGTGCACGTCGCCTTTCACGGTGGCAATCACCACTTTGCCGTTGCTGGAGCCTTTTTGTTTGGTGGCGTTGATAAACGGCTCTAAATACGCCACGGATTGTTTCATCACGCGTGCGGATTTCACCACTTGCGGGAGGAACATTTTACCGTCGCCGAACAGATCGCCCACTACGTCCATGCCTGCCATGAGAGGACCTTCAATTACCTCTAACGGCGTTGGCAATTTTTGACGTGCCTCTTCGGTGTCTTCCACAATGTAAGTGGTAATCCCTTTCACTAGCGCATGTTTTAAACGTTCTTCCACTGGCCAAGTGCGCCATTCTGCCACAGAATCCACCGCACTTTCATCGTTGCCTTGATTACGATATTTTTCTGCAATATCGAGCAGTTTTTCGGTGGCATCAGGGCTGCGATTTAGTACCGCATCTTCCACGATTTCACGCAATTCAGGATCGAGATCGTCATAAATCGCGAGCTGTCCTGCATTCACGATCCCCATATCCATACCTTGTTTGATGGCGTGATAGAGGAAGACAGCGTGGATAGCCTCACGCATCACGTTGTTACCTCGGAAGGAGAAGGACACGTTTGACACACCGCCGGAAATCTTGGCGTGTGGCAAGCTGCGTTTAATACGGCCTGTGGCGTTAATGAAATCTACGCCATAGTTGTTGTGTTCTTCAATCCCGGTGCCGATGGCGAAAATATTCGGGTCGAAAATGATGTCTTCCGGCGGGAAGCCTACGTGGTTCACCAAAATGTTATAGGCACGGGTGCATATTTCCACTTTGCGATCTTCGGTATCCGCTTGTCCCACTTCGTCGAACGCCATGACAACTACGGCTGCACCGTATTTACGCACCAATTTGGCGTGTTCGACAAAGATTTCTTCGCCTTCTTTTAACGAGATGGAGTTCACAATCGGTTTACCTTGAACCGACTGTAAGCCCGCCTCAATTACTTCCCATTTGGAGGAGTCGATCATCACCGGTACTTTTGCCGCATCGGGTTCAGTTGCCATAATATTAAGGAAACGGGTCATGGATTTTTTGCCGTCTAATAAGGCTTCGTCCATATTGACGTCGATCACTTGTGCACCGTTTTCCACTTGGTCGATGGCAATTTCAATGGCTTCGGCAAATTTGTCTTCTTTAATTAAACGTTTGAATTTCGCCGAACCGGTTACGTTATTACGTTCGCCCACGTTAACGAATAGGCTTTCATCATCAATATTGAGTGGTTCTAAGCCGGATAAACGCATTGCGGTTTTAATTTCCGGCAATTTACGCGGTGCAATACCTTGCATTGCATCTGCAAAGGCTTTGATATGTTCTGGCGTCGTACCACAACAACCCCCGACAATGTTCACAAAGCCACTTTCAGCCCATTCTTTCAGATGTGCCGCCATCTCTTCTGCACCTAAATCGTAGCCACCAAAGGCATTTGGTAAGCCTGCATTTGGGTGAACAGAAACGTAGGTTTCGCTGATTTTAGAGAGTTGTTCAACATATTGGCGGAGTTCTTTCGGGCCGAGCGCACAGTTCAAACCAAAAGTCAGTGGTTTAGCGTGACGAAGCGAGTTGTAGAATGCTTCGGTGGTTTGCCCAGAAAGCGTACGACCGGAAGCATCGGTAATGGTGCCGGAAATCATAATCGGCAATTCCACACCTAATTCTTCAAATACGGTTTCAATGGCGAAAATGGCGGCTTTTGCGTTTAACGTGTCGAAAATGGTTTCGATCATGATTAAATCTGCGCCACCTTGAATTAAGCCTTTAGTTGCTTGGGCATAGGCATCGACCAATTCCATAAAAGTCACATTACGGAAACCAGGGTCATTTACATCAGGAGAAATAGAGGCCGTACGGTTGGTTGGCCCTAACACGCCCGCAACAAAGCGAGGTTTTTCTGGTGTACTGTATTTATCTGCGGCTAAACGCGCTAGTTTTGCCCCTGCGAAATTCAGTTCGTAGGCAATAGACTGTAAATCATAATCCGCTTGTGCAATAGTGGTAGAACTGAAGGTATTGGTTTCAATAATATCGGCGCCCGCTTGTAAATATTTCTCATGAATCGCAGAAATTAACAGCGGTTGGGTTAAGGTGAGCAAGTCATTATTGCCACGTAAATCAACCGCACTTTCTTTAAAACGCTCGCCTCTAAAATTAGCCTCGGTGAGTTTGTATTTTTGGATCATGGTTCCCATCGCACCATCTAAAATGAGGATGCGTTCAGCGAGGGATTTTTTCAGTAATTCGGTTTGATTATGTGACATAGTTTGCTCTTTTTAAAATCAATCAATATTGGTCGGAATAATAGGGATAAGCATGGATACTGTCAAATAAAAGGGGAGAAAGTGCGGTAAAAAAATGGAATGTTTTCAAAAAGAAAGGCGGACAAATTGTCCGCCGAATGGTTAGCAATATTTGCTGTCCGAGTAAAAAAACAGATTAACGTAAAAATGCCGGAATATTTTTTTCGTATTCACTGATGGCATCTTCGTGTTGTAACGTCAAACCGATGTTATCCAAGCCGTTTAATAAACAATGACGGCGGAATTCATCCAGTTCAAAGTGATAGACTTTGTCACCTACGGTGACGGTCATCGCTTCCAAATCCACATGGATTTGTTTACCTTCGTTCGCCCACACCCATTGGAAGATTTCTTCCACTTCCTCTTCGCTTAAACGAATCGGTAACATGTGATTGTTCAAGCTGTTGTTATAGAAAATATCCGCGAAACTTGGTGCGATCATCACTTTGAAACCGTAATCGGCTAATGCCCAAGGCGCATGTTCACGAGACGAACCACAGCCAAGGTTTTTACGTGCTAATAAAATGGTCGCGCCTTGATATTGTGGATAATTCAATACGAAATCTGGATTTGGCTTGGTGCCTTCTACATCCAAATAACGCCATTCGTGGAATAAGTGTTTGCCGAAACCTACGCGTGTAATCGCTTGTAAAAATTGTTTTGGAATAATTGCATCCGTGTCCACGTTTGCCGCATCCAATGGCACTACTAAGCCTGAAAGTTGTTTAAATCCTGCCATTTTCTGCTCCTTAGTTTAATGTGACGTCACGAATATCAACGAATTTACCGAACATTCCCGCTGCTGCGGCCATGGCTGGACTCACCAAGTGAGTGCGACCATTACGGCCTTGGCGACCTTCAAAGTTACGGTTCGAAGTAGAAGCACAACGTTCCCATTCACCTAAACGGTCATCGTTCATCCCTAAACACATGGAACAGCCCGGATTGCGCCATTCTGCACCTGCTTCGATAAAGATTTTATCCAAGCCTTCTTTTTCCGCTTGTTCTTTGACTAAACCGGAACCCGGCACCACTAAAATCCGTTTTACGTTATCGGCTTTTTTACGGCCTTTCATCACCGCCGCAGCGGCGCGTAAATCTTCGATACGTGCATTAGTACAAGATCCGATAAACACTTGATCTACTGGAATTTCTTTTAAATCAGCGTTAGCGTCTAAGCCAATATAATTCAATGCTTTTTCTGCTGAAGCACGAGTTACGGGATCCGTCATTTCTGCTGGATTTGGCACTGGCTGATCGATACCGATTACTTGGCCTGGGTTTGTTCCCCAAGTTACCTGTGGCGCAATATCTTTCGCTTCTAATGTGATGATCGTGTCAAATTTCGCATCATCATCGGATTTTAAGGTTTTCCAATAAGCGACTGCATCATCCCAATCTTTACCTTTAGGTGCATGTGGACGGCCTTTTAAATAGTCGAAAGTGGTTTCATCTGGTGCGATTAAACCAGCTTTCGCGCCCATTTCAATCGCCATATTACAAACCGTCATACGGCCCTCCATGGAAAGGTCGCGAATAGCCTCGCCGCAGAATTCCACTACATGGCCTGTGCCGCCCGCCATAGTGGTTTTACCGATAATGGCAAGAATAATGTCTTTGGCGGTAATGCCAGGCGCCACTTTGCCGCGCACTTCAATTTTCATGCTTTTTGCACGGGCTTGTTTTAAGGTTTGTGTCGCTAAAACGTGTTCTACTTCGGAGGTGCCGATACCAAATGCCAAAGCACCAAAGGCGCCGTGGGTAGCGGTATGAGAGTCACCGCAGACGATCGTCATACCTGGCAAAGTTAAGCCTTGTTCCGGTCCCATCACATGCACGATACCTTGTTCTTTCGTGGTCATGTCGAATAATTGAATACCGGTCGCTTTCGTGTTTTTTGCAAGCTCCAATACTTGAATTTTTGCTTGGCCTTCAAGTTTGTTCACATCTCGTACTTGAGTAGAAATACTGTGATCCATGGTACCGAAAGTTTTGCTCACTTGGCGTACTTGACGGCCTGCAACACGTAAACCATCAAAGGCTTGTGGACTGGTCACTTCATGGATTAAATGACGGTTAATATACAAAATCGGCGTTTCGCCTTCAGCTTCGTATACCACGTGGGCATCGAATAATTTTTCGTAAAGAGTTTTTGCCATAATTTTTCTCAATTCGTTAGAGTAGTAAGTGCGGTTAAATATTACTCGTAAATCCTGAAGATTTACTCGCTCCTTCGGAGCCGTTGGCAGAGCCAACGTTCAAAAAGCGTTGCTTTTTGTGAGCGTGTTTTTAAACCGCACTTTCATTGTTTTTGATTAGATTGCATCAGCAATCAATGTACCCATTTCAGCCGTTGAAACAGGGGCTGAGTCATCGGCTAAATCACCCGTACGGTGACCGTTTGCTAAGACTTTTTGTACGGCATTTTCAATGGCATCCGCCGCTTCGTTTAAGTTGAAGCTATAACGCAACATCATCGCGGCAGAAAGAATTTGTGCGATTGGGTTGGCAATGCCTTTGCCTGCGATATCTGGTGCAGAACCGCCAGCCGGTTCATATAAACCGAAACCTTCTTCATTGAGGCTTGCAGATGGCAACATCCCCATAGAACCTGTGATCATCGCCGCTTCATCAGAAATAATATCGCCGAAAATGTTAGAGCAGAGGAGCACATCGAAAGACTCCGGCGCTTTGATTAACTGCATGGTCGCGTTGTCGATATAAATATGATCTAAGGTGACTTCAGGGTAGTCTTTCGCCACTTCGGTCACGGTTTCACGCCATAAAATAGATGCTTGTAATACGTTGGCTTTATCCACAGAAGTCACGTGTTTACGACGTTTCATTGCCGCATCAAAGGCAGCGCGAGCAATACGCTCGATTTCATATTTGTAATAAACTTCAGTATCGAATGCTTTGGTTTGTGCGCCTTCGCCTTCGCGACCTTTAGGCTGACCGAAATAAATCCCGCCCGTTAATTCGCGCACAACCACCATATCAAACCCCTTCGCTGCGATGTCTGCACGTAATGGACAGAATTTTTCTAAACCTTTATAAAGGGTAGCAGGACGAAGATTGCAGAATAATTTGAAATGTTTACGCAATGGTAATAATGCACCGCGTTCTGGTTGTTGATCCGGAGGTAAATTTGTCCATTTAGGGCCACCTACAGAACCAAACAAAATCGCATCAGCCTCATCACAACCTTTTAAGGTTTCTGCAGGTAATGGGCAACCACAATTGTCAATTGCGGCACCACCTACATAAAACTCATTGAAGTTAAGTTTAAAACCGAATTTTTCTTGGACTTTGTTTAATACTTTGATGGCTTCAGCCATGACTTCCGGACCGATACCGTCTCCCGGTAGAACAGCGATGTTGTATGATTGCATATTATTTTTCCTATTTCTTTCACACCAAAGTGCGGTTAATTTTCTCTCCTCTTTTGTAAAGAGGGGCTGGGGGGAGATTTTAACGATATAAAATTCACTGCTGAGGTTGATGTTACTTCTGCCTAATCTCCCTAACCCCTCTTTGCTAAAGAGGGGGATTGGATTAATGATGTTTATGATTTTTAATATCTGCCACCTTATGCGCGCGATAAATAGCATTAATCGCATGCACTAACGCTAACGCGGAAGATTCAACGATGTCTGTTGCTAAACCAACACCATGGAATTTACGGCCTTCATGTTCAACCACGATATCCACCTGACCTAACGCTTCGGCACCTTCGCCTTTCGCGGTTAAATTATAGTGAGACATTTTGATTTCTAAGCCAGTTAAGTTCAAGATGGCATTGTAAACTGCATCGACAGGACCGTTCCCCCCAATTGACGACGTGCTTAATTTATTGCCATCCAATTCCACTTGAACAAAAGCGGTTGCTGGATATTCTTTGGTGGAGTGTGCCGAAAGTTTATCTAATACTAAGCGATCTTCATCACCTTGTTGCATGTCGATAAACGCCAACGCTTCCAAGTCATAATCGAATACTTGGCCTTTTTTATCTGCTAATTTTAAGAAGGCTTCATACAATTTATCCAAATCGTAATCTTGTTCGGTGTAGCCCATATCTGCCATGTGGCCTTTCACGGCGGCGCGACCAGAACGTGCGGTTAAGTTTAATTTCTCTTTCTTCAAGCCAATGGTTTCTGGCGACATGATTTCGTAGGTATTTTTGTTTTTCAACATACCATCTTGGTGAATACCAGAAGAGTGAGCAAAAGCATTTGAACCCACAATCGCTTTATTTGGTTGAATTGGCATATTACAAAGTTGGCTCACCATTTGGCTGACACGGTGGATTTCTTGTGTGTTGATACGTGTATCCACACCCATAAACTCTTGGCGAACTTTCATTGCCATTACGACTTCTTCAAGTGATGTATTACCCGCACGTTCACCGATGCCGTTTACGGTACATTCAATTTGGCGAGCACCATTTTGTACTGCAGTTAATGAGTTAGCTGTTGCCATACCTAAGTCATTGTGGCAATGCACAGAAATCACAGCTTTGTCGATATTTGGCACTCGGTTGCGTACTTGAGCAATGATATTGCCGTATTCATTTGGTAAGCAGAAACCAACGGTATCTGGAATGTTTACGGTGGTCGCACCCGCGTTGATTGCCGCTTCAACAATGCGACAGATATTATCGATGCCTGTACGGCCCGCATCTTCGCAAGAAAATTCCACATCATCTGTATAGTTACGTGCACGTTTTACCGCTGCCACAGCCATTTCAACGACATCATCAAAGGTACGTTTTAATTTGGCTTCAACGTGTAATGCGGAGCTCGCGATAAAGGTGTGAATACGGAAAGCTTCCGCGACTTTTAAGGCTTCGTAAGCTGCATCGATATCTTTATTTACTGCACGGGAAAGTGCCGCAACACGACTATTTTTGATATGGCGTGCAATGGTTTGAACGGATTCAAAATCACCTTGAGAAGAAACCGGGAAACCGACTTCCATCACATCCACGCCTAGACGTTCAAGGGCTAAAGCAATCTGTAATTTCTCTTTAACGGTTAAGCTTGCTTTTAACGCTTGTTCGCCATCACGCAAGGTGGTATCAAAAATAATAACGCGATCTGTCATAGTATTTTCCTTCTTTTATCACTCAAAGTGCGGTCGCTTTTAGCCCTGTTTTTGAAACAAAAAAACCCGCAATCTTGAAAGTGCGGGTTGATAATAGATCTTTTACATAAAGGTGTTTTTTATCCACAACTTAGCCGCACAAAGAATGAGAGAGCAGAAGGTTGAGAGATAAAGAAACAACTTGGTACATAAAAAAGATAATCCTATAAAAAATTCTGTAAAACGCTGTTCATATTACGGATAAAAGTTTTGCTGTCAAACCATTTTTTAGTGATTTATATCTAAAATGCATATCTTGATACAATATTAAAAGTTTATTTATCTAATAATAATGTTTTTATTAGAGTTAATATCTAAAAATGGCTTTTAAGAGGTTATTTTTGTCCTGTTTTATCCCCAGTTTCTGGTGTGCAGATTTTTTCTAAAATTTTTTCTCTTTTTGCGATCTGAATCGCAAAATGAAGACAAATCTTTCATTTTTTGACACCAATCTCGTCATAATTCTCTTTTTAAAGGAGAGAATAAATGAGCGATTTTGCGTCGATTTTATTGCGGTTGTCACAAATACCCAAATTAGGCAGTGTGCGAATTCAACAAATTCTAGCCCATGTGAATATAGAAGAGTTATTAAATTATGATGAAGTTGCATTTCAACAAATGGGTTGGAATGCTTTGCAGATTCGTCGTTGGTTTCAGCCTGAAATGAAATTTATTGAACCCGCTTTGAGCTGGGCAGAAAAAGAAGGGCATCATTTAATTCACTGTTTTTCAGATGAGTATCCTTTTTTACTCAAACAAATTAGTGGTTTTCCACCTTTATTATTTGTGAAAGGCAATTTGACCGCACTTTCTGCACAGCAAATCGCCATGGTTGGGAGCCGCTATTGTTCGGCTTACGGTGAATATTGGGCAAAATATTTTGCGACAGAGCTTTCTCTCGCAGGATTGACGGTGACGAGTGGGCTTGCATTAGGTATTGATGGATTTAGTCATCAGGCGGTGGTTGATATTCAAGGACAAACCATTGCCGTATTGGGTAGCGGATTAGAGCATATTTACCCCGCTAAACATCGCCGATTAGCCGAGCAAATTATCGAGAATAACGGCGCGTTAGTTTCTGAATTTATCCCTACGCAAGCACCGATTGCTGAAAATTTTCCTCGTCGTAATCGCATTATCAGCGGGCTTTCATTGGGGACTTTGGTCATTGAAGCCACAGAGAAAAGCGGTTCATTGATTACGGCGCGTTATGCCTTAGAACAAAATCGTGACATTTTTGCGTTGCCAGGAAATATTCAAAGTGAATACAGTCAGGGCTGTCATAAACTGATTAAGCAAGGTGCGATGTTGGTGGAAAATGTCAAAGATATTTTAGATAGCCTCAATCATAGCGTTGTTTTTCAGCCTCCAGTACATACGCCAATCAATCAGTCGGTGGCTCAACCACTTACTGCCAAAATGCCTACAGTGGAGCCGAGTCATCCTGAACTTTATCAATATATTACTTATACACCGATAAGTCTTGATGATTTATCTGCAGCATTGAATTTGCCGGTGGATTTGCTTTTAGTGCAGTTATTAGATTTGGAGTTACAAGATTTAATCGTCAATGAGAATGGACTCTATAAGCGGATAGCATAAACGGGGTAGAGCGATGAGGCAATCCTGTGCTAAGATACGGTTCAGTTTTAGAAAGGAGAACCTATGTTAGCCATTATTTCCCCGGCAAAAACCTTAGATTTTGAAAGTGCGGTCAGAAATCTTCCTGTTTCTCAACCGCACTTGACGGATTATAGTGAGCAACTGATTGAAATCTGTCGTCAATTATCTCCCCAAGATCTTTCTTCCTTAATGTCTATTAGCGATAAACTTGCAGGCTTAAATGCGGCTCGCTTTGCTGAATGGACAAAATCTCACAACGAAAAAAATTCACGCGCAGCCATTTGGGCATTCAAAGGTGATGTTTACACTGGTTTGGATGCAGATAGCTTATCTGATGAAGATGTACAATTCGCGCAACGTCATTTACGTATGCTTTCCGGCTTATATGGCTTATTAAAACCCCTTGATTTAATGCAACCTTACCGTTTGGAAATGGGCACGAAGTTAGCGAATCCCAAAGGGAAAGATCTTTATGCTTTTTGGGGTAACATCATTACTCAATCCGTGCAACAGGCACTTGATGAGCAAGGCGATCGTGTTTTGATCAATTTAGCTTCAGACGAGTATTATAAATCAGTGAAAGAGAGCCAATTAGAGGCACAAATTGTTAAGCCAGTTTTCTTAGATAATAAGAATGGTAAATACAAAGTGGTCAGCTTTTATGCGAAAAAAGCCCGTGGTTTAATGTGTCGTTTTATCATTCAAAATCGTTTGGAACGTGTTGAACAACTGAAAGAGTTTGACCTTGGTGGTTATTGGTTTGATGCGACATCCTCTACTGAAAAAGAATTTGTATTTAAGCGAGATATCAATGAATAAATTCCTGGTTATATTAACCGCACTTTTATTATCAGGTTGTGCGGCAAAAGTGAGTCAGCTTCAAACACCTGAAAAAATTGAATACAACGGCAAAACCTATAAACTTACTGCAAGCCAAGATTTAGATACGATTGCGCGTTACGTTTATATCGCTGAGCCGGAAACCTTGGAAAATTGGAAATCTCAAATTGAAGTATTGCTTGATCGTGACGTAGGTCGTTCTATTGAGCAACGTGTAGCATTACGTGAAAAAGTGTATCATAATTTAGGTGTACAAGATTTCAAAATTCGTGCCAATTCAACGAATCCGAAAAAGCCCGCGACAGAATTAAACGGTTATGTCATTTATGCACCAACAGAACAAAATCCGTCTTGGCAGGTGGATATTGCGAAAGGGAAAAATATTTCCCATTGTGGTTTTGTGCAATACCAATATTCCCAAAAAGTGGAAATGAAAAAGTTTCAGCGTTTAAGCAAAGTAAAAATTGTGAAAAATTTACAAAAGTATCTTGTCGCAAAAGAAAGTAAAACATTGCAAAAAGCCGATCTTTCTTGGAAATGTGAAAGTTATTTCAATCATTAAAATGTATAACTAGATCAAATCTCAAGTAAATTTTTCAAATTTTGCTAGAGCAGAAATTATGGATGGTGTAATCTTAGCACCAATTGTTTTTAAGAATTCAAAGTAGGTAAATATGATTAAAAAAATTGCTGTATTAACCAGTGGTGGTGATGCTCCTGGTATGAATGCTGCTATTCGTGGTGTTGTGCGTGCAGCACTTGCAGAAGGGCTTGATGTATTCGGCATTTATGATGGTTATCAAGGCTTATACAACAATAAAATCAAACAGTTAAACCGTTATAATGTATCAGATATTATTAACCGTGGTGGTACATTCTTAGGTTCTGCTCGTTTCCCTGAATTTAAGGATCCTGCCGTACGTGAGAAATGTGCAGAAATTTTACGTTCACATGGTATTGATGCCTTAGTTGTTATTGGTGGTGACGGTTCTTACATGGGGGCTAAATTGCTTACTGAAGAACATGGTTTCCCTTGCGTAGGTATCCCTGGCACAATTGATAACGATGTGGCTGGAACAGATTACACAATCGGTTATGAAACTGCGCTACAAACAGCAGTGGATGCCATTGACCGTTTACGTGACACTTCAAGTTCTCACCAACGTATTTCTATCGTGGAAATCATGGGGCGTCACTGTAGTGACTTAACCATTTCAGCAGGTATTGCTGGTGGTTGTGAGTATATTGTGGCATCAGAAGTGGAATTTAATCGTGAAGAATTAATTCGTCAAATTGAACGCAGTATTATTCGTGGAAAACGCCATGCCATTATTGCGATTACTGAGTTAATCACTGATGTGCATTCTCTTGCTCGTGAAATTGAAGCTCGTGTAGGTCATGAAACCCGTGCAACCGTATTAGGCCATATTCAACGTGGTGGTTCGCCTTGTGCCTTCGACCGTATTTTAGGCTCACGTATGGGCGTATATGCGGTAGATATATTGCTACAAGGTAAAGGTGGCTACTGTGTGGGTATCCAAAATGAAAAATTAGTTCACCATGATATTATTGATGCAATCAACAATATGCGTCGTGAATTTAAAGCAGATTGGTTAGAAATGGCTAAACGCTTAGAATAATCTTCTAAAGGTTTATTTAAAACAAAAGAAATCGGGCTAAAGCAATCATTGTTTTAGCCCGATTTTTATATGCTTAGATTAGGCTTTTAGTTTATTTTTCTTACGTTGCAAAATTAAAAAACGACAATCATAGGGATTGTCTCCATCAGCTTGGCGATATTCTTCAAACTCGATGTTCCATTCAGACCAATTAATTTCAGGGAAGAAAGTATCGCCGTCAATGTCTGCTTGAATTTGCGTGAGATATAGTTTATCTGCTTTAGGTAAATATTGTTTAAATAACTCGCCGCCGCCAATCAACATAATTTCATCAAATTCTTTGACAAAATCGACCGCACTTTCAAAATTCTCTTTCCAGATGACACCTTCATATACGTAAGGCGTGCGTGAAAGGACGATATTGGTGCGTTTAGGCAATGGGCGACCAATACTTTCAAAGGTTTTACGACCCATAATTACCGGTTTGCCCGTGGTGTTTTTACGAAACCAGGCTAAATCAGCAGGCAAATGCCAAGGCATTTGATTATCTTTTCCTATGACGTTATTTTTTGTTATTGCAACGATCAAACTTAATATCATATTTTCTATCCTATTTTTCTTTTTTTTGCATTATATCATAGCTATTCACAAAATCTGTATATAAGGTTGGATTTTTCGTGATTTTTATTAATTTTAGTGCTAATTTAACCGCACTTTTCTATTTTTTCACTGAGGACAAACTATGTCGGCAAATCGCAAAACAATCGTCGTAAAATTTGGTACTAGCACATTAACGCATGGTTCTCCAAAATTGAATGCACCTCATATGGTCGATATTGTTCGCCAGATTGCCCAACTTCATCAAGCGGGTTTTCGTGTCGTGATTGTGACATCAGGTGCGATTGCAGCAGGACGACATTATTTAAATCATCCTCAACTTCCCCCAACCATTGCGTCAAAGCAGCTTTTAGCTGCAGTAGGGCAGAGTCAGCTTATTCAAGCCTGGGAAAAATTATTTGCGATTTATGATATTCATATTGGACAAATTTTATTAACTCGTGCCGATATTGAAGATCGTGAACGTTTTTTAAATGCGCGCGATACATTACATGCCCTGTTAGACAATCAGATTATTCCTGTGATTAACGAGAATGATGCGGTGGCAACGGCTGAGATTAAAGTAGGGGATAACGATAATTTATCGGCGTTAGTCGCGATTTTAGTGCAAGCGGAACAACTTTACTTATTAACGGATCAACAAGGCTTATACGAAAGCGATCCTCGTAAAAATCCAGATGCGAAATTGATTCCAGTGGTTGAGCAAATTACCGATCATATTCGTTCGATTGCAGGTGGTAGTGGTACAAACCTTGGTACTGGGGGAATGAGTACAAAAATTATTGCGGCAGATGTGGCAACGCGTTCAGGTATTGAAACCATTATTGCGCCAGGTAGCCGACCAGATGTCATTGTGGATTTGGCGTACGATAAACCAATTGGCACGAAATTTATTGCACATAATTCAGATCGTCTAGAAAGTCGTAAACAGTGGTTATTTGCAGCACCATCAGCGGGTATGCTAACCATTGATGAGGGTGCTGAAAATGCCATGTTAGTACAGAATAAATCGTTACTACCAGCGGGGATTACGGCTGTAGAAGGGCGTTTCTCACGCGGTGAAGTCGTCAAAATTAAAAATACCTCAGGTAAAGTGATTGCACTCGGTATGCCTCGTTATAACAGCGATGCGTTGGAATTAATCAAAGGGAAAAAATCTCAAGATATTGAGCAAATTCTTGGTTATGAGTATGGTGCAGTTGCGCTACATCGTGATGATATGATTGTGCTCTAGCCTACAATAGAAATCGGATCTCTCATATTTTCTGAACCTTCCTTTTATTTTGTCGGTCTATAAAACCATAAAAAGGGTAATAGCCCGACATTAAGTAGTAAAAGGAGACAACATGAGATTAATAGCGACCGTTTTAGCTGTTGGGCTATTAAGCGCTTGTACGCAGGGCTATTATGTAAAACATCGTAGCCCCATTTCAGTGAGTAAACACGTAAAGCGTTTAAATACGACGGCTTGTCATGATAAAGATGACTGGTATTTAGATGGTTATTGAGTAGGGAAAGATTTCCAAGCGCAAAGCCAATCTCAATTGAATAAACGAATTAACTTTTGTGGCCGAAGAATACCTGAAGAGCTGAGAACCGCATGGTTTAATGGATTTGATGCAGGCTCAAATGGCGTTCAGATTGATATAGAGGGTTATGATGAGGATGCGATCTTAACCTATGATTATGACGATGATGATCGTTATAGCGAAGACGACGAATAAAAAAGTGCGGTTAAAATTAACCGCACTTTTTCGTTTTAAAGGATATCGAGTAATTCGACTTCAAACACTAAGGTTGAGAACGGAGGGATAGATGCACCCGCACCACGTTCACCGTAAGCTAATTCGTGTGGAATAGTGAGTTTCCATTTAGAACCAACAGGCATCATTTGTAATGCCTCAACCCAACCACGAATTACACCATTTACCGGGAATTCAGCAGGTGTACCACGTGCAACAGAGCTATCGAATACAGTACCATCTGGTAATGTACCTGTGTAGTGAACACGTACTTTGTCCGTTGCAGCTGGTTTGTTACCGTTACCTTCAGTTAAAATTTCGTATTGTAAACCGCTATCAGTAACTTTTACGCCCGCTTTTTTCGCGTTTTCTTCTAAGAATTTTTTACCTTCTTCTTCAATCGCTTTAAATTGCGCTTGTTGTGCTTCAGCCGCTTGTTGTTGAAGCGCTTGAACAGAATGCATTAAATCATTAATTTCTAATGCGGGTTGATTGCGGTTTAACGCGTCGAAAATGCCTTTTGCTACCGCTTCAACAGAAATATCCATTTGGCTATCTGCTA
>CAJMMG010000008.1:0-53647 GCA_905214375.1 uncultured bacterium
ATCCTCCTTTTGAATTAGATCCGAATGTAAAAGTACGTACGCGTTTTGCCCCAAGCCCGACAGGTTATTTGCACGTGGGCGGTGCACGTACAGCCCTTTATTCTTGGTTATTTGCAAAACATAACAACGGTGAATTTGTATTACGTATTGAAGATACTGATTTAGAGCGTTCTACACCGGAAGCAACAGCGGCAATCATTGAAGGGATGGAGTGGTTAAACCTTGCTTGGGAGCATGGTCCTTATTATCAGACCAAACGCTTTGATCGTTACAATCAAGTGATTGATGAAATGATTGAGCAGGGCTTGGCTTATCGTTGCTATTGCTCTAAAGAACGCTTAGAAGAATTACGCCATACACAAGAGCAAAACAAAGAAAAACCACGTTATGACCGTCATTGTTTACATGATCACAATCATGCAGCTGATGAGCCACATGTAGTACGTTTTAAAAACCCAACAGAAGGTTCAGTCGTGTTTGATGATGCAGTGCGTGGTCGTATTGAAATCAGCAACAGCGAATTAGATGATTTAATTATTCGTCGTACAGACGGTTCTCCGACCTATAACTTCTGTGTTGTGGTAGATGACTGGGATATGGGTATTACTCACGTTGTGCGTGGTGAAGACCACATTAACAACACCCCTCGTCAAATTAATATCTTAAAAGCGTTAGGCGCACCAATTCCAGTATATGCGCACGTTTCCATGATTAATGGTGATGATGGCCAAAAACTCTCAAAACGTCATGGTGCGGTAAGTGTGATGCAATATCGTGATGACGGTTATTTACCTGAAGCCTTAATTAACTATCTTGTTCGTTTAGGTTGGGGTCATGGTGACCAAGAGATCTTTACACGTGAAGAAATGATTAAATTCTTCGAATTAGATCATGTGAGTAAATCAGCAAGTGCATTTAACACGGAAAAATTATTGTGGTTAAATCATCATTACATTCGTGAGTTACCACCTGAATATGTGGCAAAACACCTTGCATGGCACTATAAAGATCAAGGTATTGATACATCAAATGGCCCAGCATTAACTGAAATCGTGACGATGCTTGCAGAACGTTGTAAAACCTTAAAAGAAATGGCATCAGCAAGCCGTTATTTCTTCGAAGAGTTTGAAAGTTTTGATGAAGCTGCGGTGAAAAAACACTTTAAAGCGGCGGCGATTGAACCACTTGAAAAAGTAAAAGAAAAATTGACCGCACTTTCTAGCTGGGATTTACATTCTACGCATGAAGCGATTGAACAAACCGCTGCTGAATTAGAAGTGGGTATGGGTAAAGTCGGGATGCCATTACGCGTGGCAGTAACAGGCTCAGGTCAATCACCTTCTATGGATGTGACATTAGTGGGTATCGGTCGTGAACGTGTGTTAGCGCGCATCCAACGTGCCATTGATTTTATTAAATCTCAAAACGCTTAATATTTAGGCTGATAAGCGGGATTTGATTATTTCAATATTGACAGTTTATCAGCCGAAATTTATCATAGCTTGCGTTATTTGGGGATATAGCTCAGTTGGGAGAGCGCTTGAATGGCATTCAAGAGGTCGTCGGTTCGATCCCGATTATCTCCACCAAATTTAAAACCTTGAAACTTAAAGTGAGTTTCAAGGTTTTTTCTTTATGGCAAATCTACATTTCATTTAGATAATTCAAGCCTAATCCATTCATTTGTCGCATAATCCAACTTTGTTTTTTACGAACTAACGCACTAGGCTTATTCACTTTATAGATAATAGGATTCGGTAAAACTGCAGCGAGTAATGCCGCTTCTGATTGAGTTAAATTTTTTGCTGATTTTTTGAAGTAATAGCGACTAGCTGCTTCTACACCAAAGATACCATTACCAAATTCTGCGATGTTCAAATACACTTCTAAAATGCGTTCTTTGGACCAAAAGATTTCCATTAATGCTGTTGTGGGAACTTCTAATCCTTTGCGAAACCAACTTTGTCCATGCCAGAGAACGAGGTTTTTTGCTGTTTGTTGAGAAATCGTTGAAGCACCTCTGGTTCTTTGAGATTTTTCATTAAATTTAAAGGCCTTTTGAATCGCCTCAAAATCAAAGCCCCAATGGTTGGGGAATTTTTGATCTTCAGCAGCAATCACCGCAAGCTGCATATTTGGTGAGATTTCATCAAGGCTCACCCAATCGTATTTGATTGAATAGCTGAAATCCAACTGTAATAAGTGCCCGATTTTTTGCTGTGCCATATAGGCAGAGAAGGGAACAGGGATAAAGCGGAAACAAATGAAAAATGCCAGGATTGCGAGAGAAAAACGCCACGCAACCCGTTGCCAATTTTTTTTCCACCAAGAGGGGCGAAAAAGATGTAAAAGTGCGGTCAGAATTCGCTTAGTTTTTTGCAGCTTGCTCATCGAGTTGGCTTTTCACCCAGTTTATAAAATCCGGATCCATTGTTTTGAGCATATTAGAACCACGTGTAATGGTTGCCGCACTGGTATTGAGATTTTGTTGAATCTCTCGTTGTGAGAGATTTTTATCCAATAACTGCGCCACGATTTGTAAACGTAAACCTACTGCATCGCGCTCATCTGGCGTGAGCAGAAGCGTTAAGAAATCTTGTGCTTTCCCTTGTTCAAACGCGGTTTGCAAGGTCGCGAGGAAAGCATTCCATTGTTCTAAATTGCGACTAATATACATATCAACAATCCTATACTATTAAACTAGTGCGACTAGTATAGCCGATCGTATTCCTCTTTGCTAAAGGTTTGTAATTTTTCTTTGTCTTGTAGGTGTTGATAGTAAAAATCATAAGTTAATACGTTTTGAACATAACCTCGTGTTTCAAAGAACGGAATGGAGGCAATAAATTCATCCATGGTCAATTTGCCATTGGCTCTCGCAAGCCATTTTTCTACACGGCTTGCTCCCGCATTATAGGCAGAGGCGATCAAAATGCGATTGTTTGGATATTTAGCATTCAGCTCATTTAAGTGCGCCGTACCGAGTAAAATATTATTAAGCGGTTTGAATAAATCTAACTCACCGTTATAAGGAAGTTGCTGATTTTCTGCCGTTTTTTGCGCAGTGCTCGGTAATAACTGCATTAATCCTCGCGCATTTGCGGAAGATTGTGCCATTGGATTCCAAGCACTTTCTTGGCGAGCAATTGCCATCGCAAAAGTTTTGGTGACACGATTATCCACAATCGCTTGAGGTTCCGTTTCGCTGAGACTCACATTACTGAGAGCAATATCAAAATATTGACTATAAGCATTTGGTAAACGTAATCCGATATAATCCCATGCTTTCGCAATAATCGACCCATCCACACCTAATTCAAACCAATTTTGTTCATTCGCATATTGGCTTAAAGCAATCTGTAGTTGTTCTTCTTGCGATAATTTTTCTAACAGAAAACGCCAACGTTGTTTGGCAGCGCCTAATCGATCTAATTGACGTAATTCAGCAATTTCTGCGAGCTCTGGTTGAAATTTTTTATATTCATGTGCCCAGTAGGGATCGGAAATACTCCGCGCGACATATAATTCTGCTTGACCGAAATCATATCCTGCGCCACGATTTTCAGGATATAATTTTGCTGTCGCTAACATTGGGTAGAATCCGCGTTCGTTGCTTAATTCAGAGAATATTTCTTTGGCTTTTGTGACATTCTCTTTTTCGAGTGCTTTCCCCATCCAATAACGCCATTCTTGTTTTTGCTTCGCTTCATTGGAAAGGGCATTCAACCAACCTAATAAATCCGTTTGTTGCCAAATAGCCGTACGCAAACGACGTTCGATGAGATTATCTGCATTGAGTTTGAGAAGTTCTTGATCGCGCCATTGCACAAAGTTGGGGCTTTCGTTATCAAAGAAACGGCTAATAAAGGCGATTTTCCAATCACGTAATTCAGTTTCGTTTAATTGCCAAGTCTTCGCCCATTGCTCGTAAGGGGTGAAGGTTGGCTCATTCATATTTTCTGGAATAGTACGCAGATAACGAGCAAAACCTAGCACTACGACAAATTTATTGGTGATTTTATTCGTATTACCATCGATTAATGGCAATTTCTCAGCGAGTGTTTTCAAATTGGCTGGATTTTTTAAGAGATCCTGATAGAGCGCTAAATGAGCGGCTACTTGCTCATCTTCTTTAGCGTTCTCAATTTTTTCTAACTCTTTAGCGAGTATTTCTAATCCTTTCGCATCATTTTTACTGAAGAGCATTTCAGCTTTTTGATAGATTTTTTCTGGAGTACGGCCACCCTGTGAATACCAAGCTGTCCAGAGTTGAGCATCATTAGGAAGCTCTGCATTGTTGAGCCAAAGTTTTTCATACTCAGACAAAATAGCCGATTTATCCTTATCATTTGAAGCGTTTTCTATCGCCTGGGTGCTATTAGTCGCTTCTAGTTGATATTTTGCTGTAAGCACGGCAATTTGTGTTTCCAAATTATTTGGTGTGAGTTTGGCGAGTGCTTGAGTATCTTCAGCATTGGTTAATAATGTAAAAATGCTTTGTTCTAATTTTCCGCGTAGAAAATGAGAGGCATGTTGCTGAATAAATTGTTCAATGTCTGTTCGCAATGCATTCACTTCTTCACGAGGCGTATCGCGATTAACGGTTTTTACACGTGCATCTAAATAAGCCGCCATAGCATCAGTTTGCAATGGATAGCCTTTTAAGGAATCAATCAAACTCAGGAATAACTTCGCATTATTAGAAACATTATTACTTTTGACCGCACTTTTTAGGAGCGATTCTAATTGTAGAAAAGTAGCACGTTGTTCAATCAGCTTTAATTCATGAGCGTGCTGTTGTTGTGTCCATTTGGCTTGTTCTTCTGCAAGGTTAATTTGTGGTGCAGTTTCATTTTTGCTTTTATGAGCATGCTGATTAGCTAAAGCTGAGCCTGAAAGTGCGGTTAAAATTAATAACGAAATTGTCGTGTGTTTAAGTGCTCGCATAGGAGATTCCATATAAAGAGAAAGACGGATAGTTAGATCCGTCTTTGAGTGTAGAGTTCGTTTTATCTAGAAAACTTTTTTGAAAGGCTTCACAATTACATTACCGTAAACGCCAGCTTCAACATAAGGATCTTGTGCCGCCCAGTCTTTTGCTGCAGACAGACTTTCGAATTGAGCAATCACAGTTGAGCCGGTAAAGCCAGCTTCACCTGGATTTTCATCGTCAATGGCTGGATTGGGACCGGCGGTTAATAAACGACCTTCTGCTTGTAATTGTTTTAAGCGAGCGAGATGCTGCTCACGTACAGCAAGGCGTTTTTCTAAAGAGCCTGGAATATCTTGGGCAAAAATTATGTAATACATCATTTATCCTTTTAACAATTTAATTCTTCGATAGAGGCTAATGCACGTTCTAATTCGAGATTGCCTTCACGTGGAATAGCGCGGGATTTACCGTCTTTCCCAACCGCGACAAAGGTAAATACGGCATCTGTCACGCAGTAACGTTCCCCAATTGGTTCACTGGCAACTTTTTTCACCCATACTTCTACCTTGATTTTAATAGAAGAGCGGCCCACGCTGAGACATTGACCGTAACAACACACTACGTCACCGACGGCAATAGGTTTAATGAAATTCATACTTTCTACGGCAACGGTGACGACGCGACCATGAGCGATTTCTTTCGCAAGAATCGCTCCGCCCATATCCATTTGTGACATAATCCAACCACCGAAAATATCACCGTTCGCGTTGGTATCCGAAGGCATTGCTAAGGTGCGTAATAATAATACGCCTTTAGATTGACGACCGTCTTTATCGATAAGATTTGAAACCATTATTTGTCCCCGTCATTTTTTTGATCATCTTTAGGTAAGTAACGGTAAATATAAGCACCGCTGACGATTGTTGCAACAAAGGTCATACCAAGTAAACCAAAAGATTTGAAATAAACCCAAGCATTGTCAGACATATTTTCGCTGATATAAATATTTACCAGCATACACAGAATAAAAAATCCTGCCCAGCCTAAATTCAATTTGTTCCACACATTATCCGGTAATTGGATTTCTTTGCCTAATAAATTTTTCACCAGTGGTGTATTGAATTGGAATTGTGCAACCAATAACACAATGGCAAAGAGGGCATTAATAATCGTGACTTTCCATTGTAGGTATTCGATTTCATCGAAATAGGCTGTGAGTAAGCCAAAAAAGATGACAGCAATGGTTATAATTTTTTGTTGTTTTTCAATGACACCATATTTCAGTTTTAACACAATCATCTGCACAATTGTTGCAATAACTAAGACAATCGCCGCTTCACGTACCCCAAACATTTTGTAGGTGATGAAAAATAGAACAAGAGGGATGAAATTAAGAAGTTGTTTCATATTAAGCCTTCATAAATAAGCTGTAAAAACGGTAAGTAAATACCAAAATAAACATTTGAAATAATGCAGCCAAGATACCAACAATAGCACTTAAAAATGATGAACCCAAGATTGCACCAATGGTGTTCACTACTAAAGGAAGAAGTAAATAAGTGAGTAAAGCATAAATAATTAATACGCCATTACGCTTAATACCTGCACGCCATACTTGTAAAGCACTTTGTCCTATAGATTGATTGGACGAAATGTAATGCACAGGCGATAAGCATAGGCGAACAAAGAAAAATAAACCAAATACCATTGAAACAAAGGCTAGAGGGGAGAGGGCATTTTTGCTTAAAAATGAGCTCATGACATCGGCAAGACCGAATAGAAGTGGCAAACTCATAAAAATATCTAAAACGACCACGCCCAAAAAACGACGCAATGTCAGCATGAGCCCTTGATTAATCGGATTTTCATTTTGCAGACTAATATGATGAATGGTTGCAATACCGAAGGTCGCAATAAAAGACATCAATAATTGTTGGAATAAAAAAGATCCAATCAGTGCAGTTGGCTCCACTTTGCTCAATGCATCAATAATATCCTGTTGTGATGGATTAGGATTATCGCCCAAACTCGGCATTGGTACACTGACTAATGCATTAATCAATTGTGAGACGACGAAAATACCAACGAAAAGCAGCACGGTTTTTCGCTGATTACGCATAAAATTGAGGCTATCTTGAAAAATCTGAGTAAAGTTAATTGGCATACTATATCCCATAATAATAAAATTCCGATTATACAGAGTTTATTGTTTTTTTCATAAAATCAGGTTGTTTAATGGTGATTTAAATTACCATTTTCAAGAGAGTATATTGTTTTATTCGTAAGCATAGCCATTAGGCGGTAGCAACTTACCATCTAAATAAGCTTGATTTTTAATCAGTTTTAATCGAGCTTCAATAAACCATTTAATCACTAAAGGATAAATATTATATTCCTGTTCACGTGTACGAAGTTCAATTTCCTCAACGGTATCGCCAGGGAAAATCGGCACTTTAGCTTGTAATACAATGGCGCCGCCATCGATCTCTTCATTAACAAAATGCACGGTTGTACCATGTTCGCTCTCGCCATTCTCAAGTGCTCTTTGATAAGTATGTAACCCAGGATATTTTGGTAGAAGGGAAGGATGAATATTTAAAATTTTCCCAGCAAAACGTTGTGTAAATGGTTTAGTTAAGATTTTCATATAACCAGCTAACACAATGAGATCAACATTGAGATCGTCTAAATAATCACCGATAGCCTTATCCATATCGAGATTAGACGTAAAATCTTGACGTAAAAAAACTCGGCTAGGAATGCCCGCACTTTTAGCGCGTTCTAAACCAAATGAATCGATTTTATTACTGATGACAGTCACGATCTTTCCTGGAATAAACCTAGTTTGACAAGCCTCAATTATCGCTTGAAGATTTGATCCTTGCCCTGAAATCAGGACGGCAATTTTTTTCATATTATTCTACATAAAAGAAGGGCGAACCTTTCATTCTGAAATTTTCGCCCTGAAATGGAAAAGAGAAATTATTTAATAATAACTTGTGGTTCGTTATCTGTCGCACTTTCAATATGACCGATTAACCAGGCATTTTCACCCGATTGTTTTAAAATCGCTAAAGCGGTTTCCACTTGCGATTGTGGTAATGCAATCACCATACCAACGCCACAGTTAAATGTACGGTACATTTCATAGGTTTCAATGTTGCCTTTTTCTTGTAACCATTTGAATACGGGTTGCCATTCCCAACTGCTTTCATCAATAACAGCTTTGGTATTTTTCGGTAATACACGAGGGATATTTTCCCAGAAACCGCCACCCGTTAAGTGTGCGATAGCATGGACTTCCGTTTGTTTGATTAAAGCGAGAACAGATTTTACATAGATTTTTGTCGGTGCAAGCACTTGTTCACTTAATGGATGACCATCTAATTGCTCAGTGGCTGGGTTGACGCCAGCAACATCAATGACTTTACGAATTAAAGAATAACCATTTGAATGCGGGCCACTTGAACCTAGTGCAATTAAAGCATCTCCTACTTTAACTTGGCTACCATCAATGATTTCTGATTTTTCGACGACACCCACACAGAAACCTGCTAGGTCATAATCGCCAGCGTGGTACATACCCGGCATTTCAGCGGTTTCACCACCCACTAATGCACAACCCGATTGTACACAGCCTTCTGCAATGCCTTTTACCACATCAGAGGCAACATCCACATCAAGTTTTCCTGTCGCATAGTAGTCTAAGAAGAATAATGGTTCGGCGCCTTGAACCACTAAATCGTTAACACACATCGCAACCAAATCAATACCAATGGTATCGTGTTTTTTTAAGTCAATGGCTAAACGTAGTTTTGTTCCTACACCGTCTGTACCTGAAACGAGGATCGGTTCTTTATATTTGCCCGGAATAGCACATAATGCGCCAAACCCACCTAATCCCCCGATGACTTCAGGACGAGTAGTTCGTTTCACGTGTGGCTTAATACGTTCAACTAATTCATTACCGGCATTAATATCCACGCCTGCATCTTTATAACTTAATGATGGTTTGCTCACAATGTTATCCTATATTTTTAGGTTAAATGATAAAACGGCGTGATTGTATCAGATTAAGCAAACGTTTGCGATAGCGATTTAATTAGGATTTAAGCAAAAAAATAACCGCACTTTATTTTGAATGATAAAGTGCGGTTATTTTTTAATGTGTTTTTAGCGATTCGCTAATTCGAAAATCATCGCTTCAGCTTGGCAACTAAATGTAAAGCGAGCTGTTAAATTTGCGCCATTTTCAGTTTCAGTGATTTCACTTTTAATGTCACAAGGATCACTTTCTGTTTTGCGAGCTTTTTCAATGAAACGATTAAGAGCCACTTCAGCTTCAGCTTTATTCGCATAGGTTTGATGAATATCAACAGAGCAATCTGAACCGTCAATAATCGTCCCCACATCAACACAACTACAAGTGAGAGATTCTTCTGCTTTGCATGTTACTGTCATAGGATTTCCTTATTTAAAATTAGATTGGTTCTATTCTAGCATTTTTAAAACGCTCTGCCAAAGTAGCCGCATTTTTTTAATTTAAATATCATTTATTTATCACTGGTCGGAACACTTAAAAATTAATCTAAAATAATTTGCACTCCATTTATTGGAGTTTTAGAATCTCGCGGCTTTTTTCATTATTATTAATAACAAAGGTTCCAAATGACAAAATTTAATAAAACGCTATTAGCAATGACCACATTGTTAGTAGCAAGCGGTGCAAATGCAGCCGCATTCCAATTAGCAGAAGTTTCTACATCAGGTCTTGGTCGTGCTTATGCTGGTGAAGCAGCAATTGCTGATAATGCTTCAGTGGTTGCAACTAACCCTGCATTAATGAGCTTATTCAAAACCAATCAATTCTCTGTGGGTGGCGTTTATGTAGATTCTAAAATTCACATGAGTGGTCCAGTTACCGTTAATGCGCTAGGTCGTACTGTTGCCGTAGGTTCTGCAGATCATAATAGTGTTGTTCCTGGCTCATTGATTCCGAATATGTATTTTGTAGCACCAATTAATGACAAATTTGCCATTGGTGGTGGTATGAATGTGAATTTTGGATTAAAAAGTGAATATGAATCAGATTACAACGCGGGAGTATTCGGCGGTAAAACTGATTTAAGTGCGATTAACTTAAATTTAAGCGGTTCATATCGTGTCTCTCAAGGTTTAACTGCTGGTGTGGGTTTAAATGCAGTTTATGCAAAAGCAGAAATTGAGCGTCGTGCTGGTATTTTAAGTGATGCGGTGAAAAATGTTGCACCATTAGTTCCTGCATTAGTGAGCGCTGGACGAATTTCACCAAACGCAGCTGCGTCTTTGGCAAAATTACGAGGTGTGAATAAAGAAACCGTATTAACCCATTTACAAGATAAAAATGCATGGGGTTTTGGTTGGAATGCAGGTTTAGTTTACGAGTTTAACGAAAATAATCGTGTTGGTTTAGCCTACCACTCAAAAGTTGATATTGACTTTGAAGATGATAATGCTGTGAGTGCAGGTCGTACTATTCGTGGTCAAGGACCTGCTGCAGGTGGGTTAACATTACACTTACCCGATTATTTAGAATTATCAGGTTTCCATCAAGTCACAGATAATTTAGCATTACACTACAGCTACAAATTTACACACTGGAGTCGTTTTAAAGAGTTACACGCGACATTTGATGATGGAGAGTTAGCTTTCCATAAAGATGAAAAATATCGCAGCAACTCTCGTTATGCATTAGGTGCAACCTATAATGTAAATGATAAATTAACGCTCCGTGCCGGTATTGCTTATGATGAAGCGGCAGCGCCAACAGAGCATGCAAGTGCATCTATTCCAGATACTGATCGTATGTGGTATAGCGTAGGGGCAACTTATAAATTTACCCCGAATCTTTCTATTGATGCGGGCTTTGCGCACTTACGTGGTAAAAAAATTCACTTTACCGAAAGCCAATCAATTGGTGGTTTAGCAACAGTAACAGCGAATTATACCTCTAAAGCAAGTGCTAACCTTTACGGTTTAAACTTAAACTACAGTTTCTAATTTGTAAAAAATTTAGCATAATACGCAGCACACCGAATGCAGGTTCGGTGTGCTTTTTTCTTATATCACTTCATAAAAAACGAGAGAAAAATGACCGCACTTTTTTATGCTTATATGGACTCACCAATTGGTCGATTATTAATGCTTTCTGATGGTGAAAATCTTACAAATTTAGATTGTGAGTTAGAACAAACCACGCCAAATCCAAATTGGACTTTACGAGAAGATTTACCGCTTTTTAAAAAAGTACGCTCTGCTTTAATGCGTTATTTTAATGGCGAGCCAGAAAGTTTCTCTAATATTCCTTTATCACCTAAAGGTACCGCATTTCAACAAGCAATTTGGACAGCATTGCGTCAAATTCCTTATGGTAAAACGGCGAGTTATGGTGGTTTAGCAGAAAGCATTAATAATCCTAAGGCTGTGCGAGCCGTTGGTGGTGCAGTAGGGAGTAATCCCATTAGTATTATCATTCCATGTCATCGTGTATTAGGGAAAAAATGTGAAATTACTGGTTTTGGTGGTGGATTGCCGGCAAAACGCTTTTTATTGAAACTAGAAAATATTCCTTACATCGACAAAGGCGTAGAATACGTTAAACCAAAATTATTGAAGAAATACCACGCATGATCCCACAAACCGAACAAGCCTTATTAGAAAAAGCGCAATCTATTGCGGGGTTAACCTTTGGCGAACTTGCAGATGAGTTAAATATTCCCGTTCCACCAGATTTAAAACGAGATAAAGGTTGGGTTGGAATGTTGCTTGAAACCGCATTAGGAGCGACTGCTGGTAGTAAAGCAGAACAGGATTTTTCCCATTTGGGTATTGAGCTAAAAACGTTACCTATTAATGTAGAAGGTTTTCCGTTAGAAACCACATTTGTGAGTCTTGCACCTTTGGTTCAAAACTCTGGGGTAAATTGGGAAAATTCACATGTTCGTCATAAATTATCGAAAGTCTTGTGGATTCCTATTGAAGGTAGTCGAGATATCCCTTTGCGTGAGCGACATATTGGTCAGCCTATCTTATGGCAACCTTCGGCTGAACAAGAACATCAATTACGCCAAGATTGGGAAGAGTTGATGGATTATATTGTGCTCGGAAAGTTAGATCAGATTACGGCACGTATTGGTGAAGTCATGCAACTGCGTCCAAAAGGTGCAAACAGTAAAGCCATTACGAAAGGCATTGGTAAAAATGGGGAACTGATTGATACCTTGCCGCTGGGGTTTTATTTACGGAAAGAATTTACGGCAGGCATTTTAAACGCTTTTCTTAATCATAAAAATGGGTAAATCATCACCCATTTTTTATTTCTCTAAGTTCTGAAAAACACGGAAAAAACCCACCGCACTTTGTAAAGTCTCACCATAAAAAATGAGTGGAATGCGATTTCGTTGCCAAGGCGGAACGCCGAGCTCTTGCCAAATTTTTTTCATGGTTTCGGCAGGACGATTATGTTGGCGTTTTACTTTGCCAGTATAAGCAAATCGTATTTGAATCGGTTCTTGTGTATCAGCAAGTTGAACCTGTTTTTCGTTCCAATTGACTAAAATGCCTGCCGCATTGTGGGTTGCATAAATTGCACCAAGATTATCAGGCAAGGTAATCTGTTGATTTAATGGCATATCAAGATAAGTTTGCGACAAATCAGCGAATTTTCCCGTTAAATAGAGACATTGTTGATAACGACGAATAATATGCTCCCCAAGTTGAAATTGTGGGGATGCATCCGCTTTTGCCTGAATAACATCATCAATAATATGCATTAATTGAACCTGCGTTGGCATGGCAATCTGATTTTTAGCTAACCACATTCGCAAAAGTGCGGTTTGTTTTTGCAATGAATATTCTAGAAAGTTTACGAGCGAAAACTGTTTTTGATCCTCAACAAGATGTTGTTCAAAGTAAGGTTGTAATAATTCATTAATCAGTTGTTGTTGCTCAAAACAATGTTGTGCGGCACGCTGAACTGCATGATCAAAATGTCCCCAGCGTTGGCGTATTTCAGGCAAAATTTGGTTACGTAAGAAATTGCGATCGTAATGATTATCTTGATTGCTTTCGTCTTCGACCCAAGATAGATTTTCTTGCTGAACGTAATCTTCTAATTCATTACGGCTAAAAGAAAGGAGGGGGCGTAGAATAGGCATCCCAAATAATTGGCTTTCTTTTTGCATGGCACCTAAACCTTGCAATCCTGCTCCGCGTTTTAGCGCCAGGAAAAAGGTCTCAGTTTGATCATTTAAATGATGTGCAGTGACTAGATATTCATTTGGTTGAATATGTGTTGAAATAGCTTGATAGCGTGCTTCTCTTGCGCCCGCTTCAATGCCATCGTGCATTTCCACTTTGACTTTTTCAATAATAAGTGGAATGGCAAATTGCTCACAGAGTTGTTGGCAATGAGCCGTCCAAGCATCCGCATTCGGGCTTAATCCGTGATGGATATGGATAGCTCGCAGACTTAAGTGCGGTCGTTTTTCGCTGAGTTTTTTAACTAAAGAAAGCAGTGCAGTTGAATCCAAACCACCGCTAAAAGCAATGAGAAGCTTATTGGCGGTGGTTGGGATTTGTGCTTGGAATAATGAAAAAAGATCCATTAGGCAACTTTAACGGCTTTGTAGTTTGTGCTTGGATTTAAGATCTCAAAACGCGCAGCAATAGGTTGGAGTTCGTAAGATTTCAAATCAAAGGTAGTTTTCATTACGCCTGCAACAGCATTATTCATTTTTTCAAAAGCTTCGACATCGTTGCCACAGTTTAAGTAATGCGCCAAGAAAGTACCTGCAATTAAATCACCCACGCCAACTGGTTCAAAGTCAAATTTATAAAGCGGACGACTTAAATGCCATACGCCTTCTGGTGTCGCCATAATAATTTCAAAGGTATCAGGATCATTCAATTTACCTGCTTTACCTAAGTGTTTAACTAACACTTTCTTCACACCTTTAGCAACTAACGCATTAGCCGCTTTGAGCACATCGTCAAACGTATTGATAGGGAAGTCAGACAGCGTACGAAGCTCAGAAAGGTTTGGTGTCATGATGTCTGCACGTGGAATGGCTTTTTCAATTAAGCGTTCACGTACACCATCGGCGACCACGCAGACTTTTTCGGCATTTGGCATAACGGGATCGCACAAGTAAAGTGCATTTGGGTTACGAGCTTTGATTTTTTCTAAAGCATAGATAATTTTGTCAACTTGCTCAGCTGAACCTAAATAACCGGAAAGCAATGCATCACATTCTTGCAGTTTTCCAATGGCATCTAAACCGTTGGCAATTTCGCCGATTTGTTCTTGTGGAATCACCATGCCCGTCCATTTCCCATATTGAGTATGGTTAGAGAATTGCACGGTATTGAGTGCCCATACATCTACACCTAAGAGCTGCATTGGGAAGGTCGCAGATTTATTGCCAGCGAAGCCATAAACCACGTGAGATTGGATTGCTAATACGTTTTTCATTTTGAGTTCTCCTTTTATATTATTTTAGGCATTGATGCTGTTTCTTGCATCCATGCAACATTTTTTCAAAACACAAAAAAGAGCGGTTAAACTAACCGCTCTTTTTCTATTTTATTAACAATAACCGTAAGACATTAAACGTTCATAACGTCTTTCTAATAAGCCATCTTTGTCGAAGGTATCGAGTTCGTTTAGTTCTTCAACAAGGCATTGTTTTAAATTACGTGCCATTTCATGATAATTACGATGTGCACCACCTAATGGCTCTTGAACGATATTATCAATTAAACCCAACTCTTTTAAACGAGTTGCGGTTAAGCCCATGACTTCTGCTGCGGTTGACGCTTTTTCTGCGCTTTTCCATAAGATAGAAGCACAGCCTTCTGGTGAAATAACGGAATAAGTTGAATATTGTAACATATTCACTTTATCTCCCACACCAATGGCTAATGCACCACCGGAACCGCCTTCACCGATTACGGTACAGATAATAGGTACTTTTAAGGTAGACATTTCACGTAAGTTACGAGCAATCGCTTCAGATTGACCACGTTCTTCCGCACCGATACCCGGGTAAGCCCCTGGCGTGTCGATAAAGGTAATAATAGGTAAGTTGAAACGCTCAGCCATTTGCATTAAACGTAACGCTTTACGATAACCTTCAGGTGCAGGCATACCAAAGTTACGAGTCACTTTGTCTTTTACTGTACGACCTTTTTGGTGGCCGATAATCATTACTGCGCGACCATCTAAACGAGCAAGACCACCTACGATTGCTTTATCATCTGCAAAGGCACGATCGCCTGCAAGTTCTTGGAAATCAGTAAAAATATGTTCGATATAATCAAGCGTGTATGGACGATTTGGGTGACGTGCCATACGAGAAACCTGCCATGCATCAAGATTTGCAAAGGTTTTTTTGGTTAATTCATCGCTTTTCTTTTGTAAGCGTTTAATTTCATCGTGTAAATCAATTTTGTCATCAGATGCTGAACGTAGCGCTTCAATTTTGGCTTCAAGTTCAGCAATAGGTAATTCAAAATCTAAATATTCTTGGCTCATTTCTTATCCTAAAATATCGTCAAAAGTTGCCCGCACTTTATCAAGATTTAAGGTGCGGTGCAAATGGTTTTCACTGGTTGGAGCGGATTATAAATATTCCTTTTTTAGTAATGATAACAAAAACAAAAATGCGGAACAAATCACGACAGAAGGCCCCGCAGCGGTATCATAAAAGGCGGAAAGGAATAACCCACCAACGATGGAAAGCATGCTGATTAAAATCGCAATAAATACCATTTGTTCAGGTGTTTTAGCAAAACGTCTTGCTGTTGCGGCGGGAATAATTAAGAGTGATGTAATAATCAGGGCTCCAACAAACTTCATACTTAAGGCAATGGTAAGTGCGGTCAAAATCATTAAAATAAATCGCATTTTTTTAATGTTAATGCCTTCCACTTGAGCCAGTTCAGGCGAAACTGTGGTGGAGAGTAAGGCTTGCCAGAAGTAAAGTAGTGTGCCTAATACAATGACGACACCCGCGCCAATGTAAGGTAAATCGTTAAAATTAATGGCGAGCAAATCCCCAAAAAGATAACTCATTAAATCTACGCGAACGTTTTTAAGTAGCCCAACGGTGACAACACCAAGGGAAAGACAGCTGTGTGCGATAATCCCTAAAAGGGTATCCACTGAAAATTGCGTGTTGCTTTCGAGCCACACCATTAATACGGCGAGAATAATCGTCAAAATGACAATGGCAACATAAGGATTAATTTGTAGGAAAATCCCTAATGCTACACCGAGTAAGGCTGAGTGGGAAAGAGTATCGCCAAAATAAGCCATTTTACGCCACACCACAAAGGCACCGAGTGGTGCGGTAATTAAGGAAAGCAGTAAGCCTGTAAGCAAGGCGGGAAATAAAATCTCAAACATGATTTTTCCTTATTGTTGGCATTCTGATGGATTGGCACTGCAACTACAAACATCACCGTGCATATTATGGTGGTGATTATGATGGTGCGTATAAAAGCCCACATTTTGTGAGATTTGATTGCCCCAAAGACGCATAAATGTGGGATCATTCGATAGACTTTCGGGTGTGCCGGCACAGCAAATATGTTGATTGATGCACAACACTTCTTTGCTGTCCGCCATCACGATATGCAAATCATGGGAAACCATTAAGACCGCACAATTTAAAGCTTGTTGAGTACGATGAATTAGCTGATAAAGTTCAGCTTGACCATTAATATCCACGCCTTGAGTGGGTTCATCTAGCACCAGTAAATTCGGTTTATTCAAAATCGCACGAGCTAATAACACGCGTTGCATTTCCCCACCTGAGAGTTTTTGCATATTATTTTTTCTCAGATGCGTGATAGAAAGTTGCTCAAGTGCGGTTGATATTTCTTGTGTTTTAACACCTTTTTTGAGCGCCAGAAAACGCTCAACCGTCATTGGTAAGCTGTGGTCTAAGTGAATTTTTTGTGGGACATAGCCAATTCTGACATTAGTGCTATAAATTACCTCACCAGATGTTGGCGTTTGTAATTTTAATAAGGTTTTTAAGAGGGTCGATTTTCCCCCACCATTTGGCCCAACAATGGTGATAATTGAATTGGGATAAATGCTGAGATTAATATCCCGCAATGCGGTCTTTTGTTCAAAGACCACATTGATATTTTTCAGTGTAATTAATGGTGTGGGTTGGGCTGGTTGAATGGCGTGAATCTGCATAATCCCCCCTTTAAAAATAGCTCACTAAAATAGCTCATTTCCTTGTTTTTCTCAAGAAATTCCGACTATGTCTAATATTTAGGCATAAGATTTGACATTTTTAGGGTAAAATGAATTTTTTTTAGAGTTTGTAGTCTGAAGAGCGAAAAGCTTTTTATTCATTTTAAAGGTATCTATTTTGCAACACGTTAAATTAGCTAGAGATCGACGGAAACGAAAATCCCGTATAAAAGCGGCGATTTTTTTTGCCGCACTTTTGCTTATTTTAACGGGCATTTTCCTCGCCTTTAAAGATACCGCTGATTATGATCCTTCTTTGCAAAGTAATCTTGAGCCAGAGATGGTAGATAATGTTCAATATCAATCCCTTACACCTGAAAAAACAGAACCAGACAAGCAACAAACTCAAGCAGGTGAACATCCTGAAACTAAGCAGAATGCGAATACGGAAGATGCGACTTCTTACGATGATGATCTTCAAGCCAAAGATGATGAAGTCGATGAAATTAAACCACAGTTTGATGAGCTAACTGATTTGCCAAAAGATGCACAAGATGCGCTGAGTGGTATTTTAGATGTAGCCGATCAGGCATTACGTATTACCGATCAATTTAGTCATACCGTGGTGCGTGGCGATTCCTTAAAAGACGTGTTAGAGCTTTCAGGTTTGGAAGATGATACAGCGAAGAACTTAATCGCTGAGTATCCTGAATTAAAAAACTTGCGCGCAGGTCAGCAGTTCTATTGGATTTTAGATAAAGAAGATCAACTGGAATATTTAAACTGGTTGGTATCGGAAAAAGAAGAACGCATTTATGAACGCACGGAAGATGGCAAGTTTAAACGCCAAATCTTAGAGAAGAAAAGTATCTGGAAGAAAGAGGTGTTAAAAGGCACGATTAATGGATCTTTTGCATCAAGTTTGCGTGATTTAGGTTTGGATGGTCGTCAAATTAGCCAATTAAGCTCAGCATTACAATGGCAGGTAAGTCTTCAAAAACTTAGTAACGGAACTAAATTTGCGATTTTAGTATCACGTGAATACTTAGGCGATAAATTAACGGGTCAAGGTAATGTTGAAGCTATTCACATTATGGCAGATGGTAAGAGCTATTATGGTATTCAAGCAGCGAATGGTCGTTACTACGATAAACAAGGGGAGACCCTTGGTAAAGGCTTTGCGCGTTATCCATTACAACGTCAAGCGCGTATTTCGTCACCATTTAACCCAAATCGCCGTCATCCGGTAACGGGACGTGTTCGTCCGCATAAAGGGGTAGACTTTGCTGTTTCACCAGGTACGCCAGTTATTGCGCCAGCAGAAGGCGTGGTGGAAAAAGTGGCTTATCAAGCCGGTGGTGCAGGACGTTATGTGGTAATACGCCATGGTCGTGAATATCAAACGGTGTATATGCATTTAAGTCGTGCTTTAGTGAGTGCGGGTCAAACAGTGAAGAAAGGGGAGCGCATTGCATTAACCGGTAATACAGGTATTTCAACCGGTCCTCACTTGCACTACGAGTTTCATATTAATGAGCGTGCGGTGAACCCGCTTACGGTGAAATTACCGGGTACCAGCAGTGGCATGGCAACGGCAGAACGTAAGCAATTCTTAGTCCGGGCGAAAGAAGTTGAAAGAACATTAAAATTATAGCGAATAAAGTGCGGTCAAATTTGACCGCATTTTTTATACGCTTAAAAATTAGCCGGAAACTGACTACACTTCATCTTTTCTCTTTTCCTTCAATATGCTATTCTTTTCGCATTTTAGAATTATTCTCATTTTTATGATTAAGCGACGTTATCTGATTTTTCTTTTGATCGTGCTTTCCTTTGTTTCACTTTTTCTCGGGGTAAGCACCGTTAATTTACAAGGATTACTGAATTTTGAAGGCAATCAGTGGCAGATTTTTTTCATCAGTCGTGTGCCGCGTTTAATCAGTATCTTGATTGCTGGTGCATCCTTAAGTATTTGCGGCTTGGTGATGCAACAACTCAGTCGAAACCGATTTGTTTCTCCAACCACCGCGGGCACCATGGATAGTGCACGATTAGGGATTTTAATGGCAATGCTGTTTTTCCCAACGGCTTCGATGTTGTTAAAAACCACCATTGCGGTCATCGTGTCTTTCCTTGGCACATTGTTATTTATGACGATTCTATCCCGTTTGAAATTCAAGGATACGATTTTTGTGCCTTTAGTGGGGATTATGTTCGGTAATATCATCAGTTCAATTACCGCCTTTATTGCTTACAAAGAAGATTTATTACAAAACTTATCCGGATGGCTACAAGGGGATTTTTCTCTTGTGATGTCGGGCCGTTATGAATTGTTGTATTTCAGTATTCCGACACTCATCGTGGCTTATTTATTTGCGCATCGTTTTTCTATTGTTGGGATGGGGAAGGATTTTGCGGTTAATCTAGGTCTAAATTATAACCAGGTACTTTATCTCGGATTGCTCATTGTGGCGGTCGTCTCTTCGATTATTATCGTGTCTGTTGGCGTGATCCCTTTCTTGGGGTTAATTATTCCGAATATCGTCACGCTTTATTTAGGGGATAACTTGAAGAAAGTGTTATCTCATACCGCCTTGTTAGGTGCCGTATTTGTTTTATTCTGCGATATTCTAGGTCGAACTGTGATTTATCCTTATGAGATTTCCATTAATGCCGTAGTTGGCGTATTTGGCAGTGGTATCTTCTTATTTTTATTATTAAAGCGGTATAGAAATGGCTAAGAAATCTTCTTCTCAACTGATTGTATTGTCGTTGTTAGCCATTGTTTCTCTTGCACTCTATTTAGGCTACAACTTACCAAACCGTTGGCAATATGCCTTGGAAAATCGAGCCTTATCCTTAATTGCGATTGTGATTACAGGCGCGGCAATTGCACTTGCTACGATGATTTTCCAAACGGTCGTGAATAACCGAATTCTCACGCCGAGTATTTTGGGTTTAGATTCGCTGTATTTGCTGATTCAAACAGCGATTATCTTTCTTTTCGGTTCAAGCACATTGCTTTCAATGAATTCCATTGCATTGTTTGTCTTGTGTACGGGATTAATGATGGCCTTTTCATTAGCGCTTTATCACTTTCTGTTTAAGAAAGAGAACCAAAATATTTTCTTCTTATTACTTGTTGGGATTATTTTCGGCACCTTCTTTGGCAGCTTAACGACGTTTATGGAAGTGTTGATTGATCCAAATGAATTCCAGATCGCACAAGATATTGGCTTTGCAAGTTTCAACCGAATCAATACACAAATCTTGTGGGTCGCATTAGCCATTTTAGTCGCGACGATTGTTTTCAGTTTGAAATATTGGCATTGCTTTGATGTGTTGGCGTTAGGGCGAGAAAATGCCATTAACTTAGGGATCGATTATCAAAAGACCTTAAAAGTCCTATTAATTCTCGTGGCAATTTTAACGTCAGTGTCGACCGCACTTGTTGGCCCACTTACTTTCCTTGGGCTATTAGTGATGAACGTGACCTTTGAATTTGTTCGTGATTATCGTCACAAGGTACTCATTCCTGCCGCGATGTTAATTTCCATCATTACCTTGGTTTTAGGGCAATTATTAGTGACCCATATTTTTACGTTCCGCACGACATTAAGCATCATCGTTAATTTTGTCGGCGGTGTGTACTTTATTTATTTGTTATTAAGAGCAAACAAAAAATGGCAATAGAAATTCGCAATATTACTAAAAGTTACGGAAGCAAAAAGGTGGTGGATAATGTGTCCGTTACCATTCCTACGGGGAAAATTACGTCTTTTATCGGGCCGAATGGTGCGGGGAAGAGTACGGTGCTGTCTATTATGAGCCGTTTGTTGAATGCTGATAGTGGCGAAATCTATCTCAACGGTGAATTGCTCAATCGTAAGAAAAGTAGCGATATAGCGAAACAACTTGCGATTTTAAAGCAAACTAACAACATTAATTTGCGTCTAACCATTGAAGATTTAGTCGCTTTTGGGCGTTTTCCTTATAGCAAAGGAAACTTAACCCAAACTGACCGCACTTTTATTGATAATGCCATTGCCTATATGAATTTAGATGATATTCGTCATCAATATATCGATAATTTAAGTGGTGGTCAGCGCCAACGTGCTTATATTGCGATGACGCTTGCACAAGATACCGATTATATTTTGTTGGATGAACCATTAAATAATCTGGATATGAAACATTCAGTGCAGATCATGCAAGTTTTGCGTAAATTAGCGACAGAACTCGACAAAACTGTGGTGATTGTGATTCATGATATTAATTTCGCCTCTTGTTATTCAGACTACATTGTTGCCATGAAAAATGGAAAATTAGTCCAACAAGGTGAAGTTAACCATATTATGCAATCGCCCGTGCTACAAGATATTTACGATATGGCGATACCTATTCAGGATATTGATGACCATAAAATTGCCGTTTATTTTAGATAAATAAGGAAATCTTCATGAAAAAAACATTATCAACTTTAGCACTTTCACTCTTTGCATTTACCAGTATTGCACAAGCTGCAGATATTACCGTTGAAAATGCTGCTGGAAAACAGGTGGTGCCACAAAATCCACAGCGTGTCATTGTACTTGATTTTGGTGCAGCAGATACGCTTCGTGCATTAGGTGTGCAAGATAAAATTGTGGGCTTCCCACAAAGCGGAAAAATTCCAACCTATCTTTCAGAATTTGCAGACAAAAAATATAAAAATGTCGGCGATTTGAAAGAACAATCATTGGAGCAAATTAACGAACTTAATCCGGATTTGATCATTGCGTCTAAACGTCAAGAAAAAATGATCGACAAATTTAAAGAAATCGCGCCAGTATTTAATGTTGAAAATGACTACAATAATTACTACCCGAGTTTTCAACAAAATGTGATCGCACTTGGTCAGATCTTTGGTAAAGAAAACGTCGCGAAAGAAAAACTTTCAGCATTGGAAAGCAAGGTTGACCAAGTCGCAAAAGATGCAAAAGGTAAAACAGCTTTGTTGGTGTTGGTTAATGAAAGTAAAATCAGTGCTTTTGGTGATGGTTCTCGTTATGGCATGGTGTATCAAAAATTTGGTTTTAAACCGATTGATGATAGCATCAAATCCTCTACGCATGGACAAAGCGTTGGTTTTGAGTATATCTTAGAAAAAAATCCAGACTTTTTACTTGTAGTGGATCGTACAGCGGCCATTACAGAAAAAGCCAACAATGCACAAAAAGTATTGGATAACGATATCATCAAACAAACCAAAGCGTATAAAGATGGACACATTGTGTACCTTGATGCAGCCAATTGGTATCTTGCGTTTGGTGGTTTAGAAAGCATGGAAATCATCGCACAAGAACTTGATCGTGCAGTGAAAAAATAATACGAAAAATCATCTAAAAGGGCAGTCAAGGATTGCCCTTTTTATATGTAAATTAATCTTTACACATATCAATAAACTTCCTATCATATCGGCATCATTCAATAAAATTGAGCTTATTTTATGCTGACATTTAATCCACAAGATCCCTTCTCTTGCTTTGTCACTCAAAGCCTTTCAATGAAAAGTGCGGTCGAAAATGCACAACGTTTTGCGATGTTTGATGTACCGCTTTTAATTCAGGGTGAAACGGGTACGGGTAAAGATTTATTAGCCAAAGCTTGCCATTTTGCGAGCTTGCGTCGTGAGAAAAAATTTATTGCCGTAAACTGTGCAGGCCTACCGGATGAAGATGCGGAAAGCGAAATGTTTGGGCGTAAAGTGGGCGACAGTGAAACCATCGGTTTTTTTGAATATGCTAACGAAGGCACGGTGTTGTTAGATGGCATTGCCGAGCTTTCATTAAGTTTACAGGCAAAATTATTGCGTTTTTTAACCGATGGTTCTTTCCGTCGAGTGGGTGAAGAAAAAGAACATCATGCAAATGTTCGAGTGATTTGTACGTCACAAGAATCGATGGAAAAGCTGTTAGAACAAGGGAAATTGCGCAGTGATTTATTCCATCGCTTAAATGTCTTAGCACTAAATGTACCGCCCTTGCGTGAACGAGTTGAAGACATTCAACCTTTAACGGACGGTTTTTTACAAGAAATTAGCACGCAGCTTAAGATTCCAATGCCGCAATATGATGCTGATTTTTTGAGTTATTTGAAAGGACAGCCTTGGCAAGGTAATGTGCGAGAGCTTTACAATGTCTTGTATCGTGCCTGTTCCTTAGCGAAAAATAACCAGCTTGATATTGAAAGTTTAAATTTAAAACCCGTACAAAGTGCGGTCATTTCTGCAGATGATTTTGGAGAGCAAACCCTGGATGAGATCATGGGACAATATGAGGCGAGTGTATTGCGTGCTTTTTATGCTCAGTATCCAAGTACTCGAAAATTGGCACAACGATTAGGCGTATCACACACGGCGATCGCCAATAAATTAAAACAATACGGTATTAGTAAATAATTTCTGACAGTTTAGGGAATTGTTTACAAAGTTTGAGCCATTCAACTTTATCAATTTGTACATTGAGGATAAATTCGCCTTCATCCGAAATTTGTTCGTGACGAATACTATCTAATTGATAGAGCGCGTGGCGAATTTTGCCCTCTTGAGGTAGCAGTGTGAGGGTGAAAGAAAGTATCTCATTTTTCAACTGCACTTTAATGGCTTCAAGTAGCAGATCTAATCCTTCACCTAAATGCGCGGAAAGATAAACGGCAATAGGCTTATTCTCGTCATCATATTCAATATGGGGCGCCACATTTTCCAATAAATCAATTTTGTTATACACCAACAATGCAGGCACTTTATCTGCTTTAATTTCTTCCAATACTAAATTCACGGCTTCAATATTTTCGATCTTTCGCGCGTCTGCTGCATCAATGACGTGCAATAACAAACTGGCTTCTACCGTTTCTTGCAAGGTAGATTTAAATGCGGACACTAAATCATGGGGGAGTTGGCGAACAAAACCAACGGTATCGGCGAGAATCGCCGTACCAACATCTTGAATTTGTAAACGTCTTAATGTGGGATCGAGGGTAGCAAAAAGCTGATCCGCCGCATAGACATTGGCTTGTGTGATGAAATTGAATAGTGTCGATTTGCCCGCATTGGTATAACCGACTAAAGAAATGGTCGGAATATCCGCTTTTTGTCGGGTTTGGCGATTTTGATTACGTTGTTTTTCGACTTTCGCCAAACGATTTTGCAATTGCGCAATACGCACCTTGATTAAACGGCGATCTGTTTCTAATTGCGTTTCCCCTGGACCACGTAATCCAACTGCACCTTTTTGCTGATCTAAGCCTGTTTTTCGGCGGACTAATCGAGTCGATAAATGCTTGAGTTGGGCTAATTCAACTTGTAATTTCCCTTCGTGTGAGCGGGCTCGTTGAGCAAAGATATCTAAAATTACCCCTGTGCGATCCACCACGCGGCATTGGCAGATGCTTTCTAAATTACGGGTTTGCGCAGGGGTTAATTGATGATTCACCAAAACCACATCGGCATCTAAGGCTTTTACTGCATCCGCAATTCCTTGCGCTTTTCCTTCACCGATAAAATATTTCGCTTGTGGTGTAGCACGGCTTGTGGTGATGATTTGTAAAATCTCAACATTGGCAGATTCCGCTAAAAGTTGGAACTCTTGCAGATCTTCAATGTTTTTATTTTGAGAAAAGAAAACATGCACGACGACAGCTTTATCTTTTGCCGATGGGCTATTGTCGCCTGTTTTAGATGACGAAAGTGCGGTTGAAATTTCAGGTGAATTTTCAACCGCACTTAAATTGATGAAACCATTCATTGAACAGAATTATTCTGCTTGTGTTTCTACTTCCTCTGCAACATCAGAAGTTTGTGCTGCATGATGGCCGCCATTATTATTGTGGTGAGAAACAGAACGCGCTGGAACCACAGTCGAAATTGCGTGTTTGTACACCATCTGATTAACCGTGTTTTTTAATAAAATCACGAATTGGTCGAATGATTCGATTTGACCCTGTAATTTAATCCCATTAACGAGATAAATCGAAACAGGAATACGTTCACGGCGTAACGCATTCAAATAAGGATCTTGTAATGATTGTCCTTTTGCCATTTTGCTATCCTTTGTTGTTATATGTTAATTAATGATAGAAACGAGTTGTCTCCGTCATCAAATATAACAATAAACATTTTTCTTGTCTATGGGTTTATCTCTTTGCTTTCACGCAGTTTTTTCAGAATTGCTTTCATTTTTTCGTCTAGTTGAGCATTGAGACGTAATGTTTCGCCCGTTTTAGGGTGCTCAAAGCGAATGGAAAACGCATGTAAAAACAAACGATTGAGTCCGAGATCTTGCATATATTTATCGAATTCTTTATCACCGTATTTATCATCCAGCGCAATTGGGTGACCGGCATATTGAGTATGAACTCGGATCTGATGAGTTCGTCCCGTTACAGGCGACGCTTTTACTAAGGTCGCATTTTGATAGCGTTCTTCTATGGCAAATCGCGTTTCTGAAGGTTTACCTTGCTCACTGACTTTAACGATGCGTTCACCACTAGCCAGTTCATTTTTCAATAAAGGCGCTTGTACAACTTTTACATGAGATTGCCATTGTCCACGCACAAGCGCGAGATAATCTTTTTGTACGGTTTTAACACGAAGTTGTTCGTGTAAGTTGCGTAAGGCAGAGCGTTTCTTTGCCACCAATAAAATGCCCGATGTATCTCGGTCTAAACGGTGAACCAATTCTAAAAAACGGGCTTCAGGACGTAATGCACGCAAGGCTTCAATTACGCCAAAATTCAAACCACTCCCGCCATGAACCGCAATGCCAGAAGGTTTGTTCAATACTAATAAACAGTCATCTTCAAAAATAATATGGTTTTCAAGGGAGGCGACTTTATTCAAGTTTTTAGAAACTGGTGCAGTATTTTTTTCAGAAACACGAACGGGTGGTACACGCACCACATCGCCATTTTGCAATTTATATTCAGGTTTGATTCGTCCTTTGTTCACACGCACCTCGCCTTTGCGCAGAATGCGATAAATCAAACTTTTTGGCACACCTTTTAATTTTGCCAATAAATAATTATCAATGCGTTGTCCTGCTTCATCCTCAGAAATCGTGAGCATTTTGACGGATTGATTGATGATTTTTTCTTGTTTTTCAGTCATTGAATCTGTCCTTTAAAAATTGGGCTGAATCATATCACAATATCCCTGGTGATAATAGCAAGAATGCCTTGCTAATTTAGCCCTGAATGTGGATAATAGAGCGTCTTTCTGCGCCTCAAATTTGGCATTTAGAAAGTAATTTTGTATGTTGGTCAAAACTCAATGCGGCAAATGGCATAAGACATTGATAATCAACATGTTTTTCTTGAAGATTGACGCTTCCTTGCAATGCGTAATTAACACATCGCATTGTTTTACGAAAATTGTCTTAGATAACAATTGAGTATGCTATCAATGCACCCAGCAACACACAGTCGTGAGATTGACTGTTCGCGAGAAACACGAGGTCGATGGCTAAGGTCAGTAAATCTGTAAAGTGCGGTTAATTTTCAAGGTATTTTAGATAATTCAAAACGAGAAATTGACAATGAAAAGAATGTTAATCAATGCGACTCAAAAAGAAGAGTTGCGCGTTGCGTTGGTCGATGGCCAGCGTTTATTCGACTTGGATATTGAAAGTCCAGGTCATGAACAGAAAAAAGCCAATATTTACAAAGGGAAAATCACTCGCGTAGAGCCGAGTTTAGAAGCAGCCTTTGTGGATTATGGTGCAGAGCGCCATGGCTTCCTTCCTTTAAAAGAAATTGCCCGCGAGTATTTCCCTGCTGATTATGTGTTCCAAGGTCGTCCAAATATCCGTGATATTTTGACCGAAGGCCAAGAAGTGATCGTTCAGGTGAACAAAGAAGAACGCGGCAATAAAGGCGCGGCCTTAACCACTTTTGTTTCCCTTGCCGGTAGTTATCTGGTGATTATGCCAAATAATCCTCGTGCAGGTGGCATTTCTCGCCGTATTGAAGGCGATGAACGTATCGAATTAAAAGAAGCATTGAGTTCTTTAGATGTACCGGAAGGCGTTGGTCTTATCGTGCGTACAGCGGGTGTAGGTAAATCACCAGAAGAATTACAATGGGACTTAAAAGTACTTTTACATCATTGGGAAGCAATTAAACAAGCTTCACAAAGCCGTCCGGCACCATTCTTAATTCATCAAGAAAGTGATGTGATCGTTCGTGCGATCCGTGATTACTTGCGTCGTGATATCGGTGAGATCTTAATTGATAGCCCGAAAGTATTTGAAAAAGCAAAAGCACACATCAAACTTGTGCGTCCTGATTTCATCAATCGTGTGAAACTGTATCAAGGCGAAGTGCCGCTATTTAGCCACTACCAAATTGAGTCACAAATTGAATCAGCCTTCCAACGTGAAGTACGTTTACCTTCTGGTGGTTCGATTGTGATCGATGTGACAGAAGCGTTAACAGCGATCGATATCAACTCAGCGCGTTCAACTCGTGGTGGTGATATTGAAGAAACCGCATTAAATACGAACCTTGAAGCGGCGGATGAAATTGCTCGTCAATTACGTTTACGTGACTTAGGGGGCTTAGTGGTCATCGATTTCATCGATATGACACCTGTTCGTCACCAACGTGAAGTTGAAAACCGTATCCGTGATGCCGTGCGTCAAGACCGTGCGCGTATTCAAATCAGCCGTATTTCTCGCTTCGGCTTGTTGGAAATGTCGCGTCAGCGTTTAAGCCCATCATTAGGTGAGTCTTCTCATCATGTTTGCCCACGCTGTCAAGGTACGGGTAAAGTGCGCGATAACGAAAGCTTATCGCTTTCAATCTTACGTTTAATTGAAGAAGAAGCGTTAAAAGAAAACACCAAACAAGTACACACTATCGTGCCGGTACAAATTGCGTCTTACTTACTTAACGAAAAACGTAAAGCCGTTCATAGTATCGAAAAACGCCATGATGTTGATATTATCGTGGTGCCAAATGAAGCGATGGAAACCCCGCACTTTAGCGTGTTCCGCGTACGCGAGGGTGAAGAGCTGAATGAGTTAAGCTACAACTTAGCAAAATTCCATGAAGCACAAGATGATGCATTCGTACCAGAAGAATCCCTTGTTTCACGTAATATTGAAACAGCAGCCGTGACATCTGAACAAGTGATGGAAAGTGCTGCGGTATCGTTATCGATCCCAACGGCAGCGCCAGCACCAGTTGAGCGCAAATCAGAAAGTCCTTCACTGTTTGCGAAAATTGTTGCTGCAATTAAAGGTTTATTCGCTTCTGAGCCAAAAGAAGAAGAGAAAAACCAAAACAATCGTAATAATCGTAACGGCAATCGTAATAATCGTCGTAATCAAGATCGTCGTAATAATCGTCGTTCTCGCAACGAAAATAGTGACAATGCGAAAAATACAGACGAAGAAAATGCACGTCCAACTCGTGAGCGTGTGAATAATCGTCGTAATCGTCGCAACGTTAATGAAGAGGTTATTTCAGAAAGTGCGGTTAATTTAGCGAATGTTTCTGATGATAATCGTCAAGAGGAAAAAGCAGAGAAACCGGTAGCTGAGCGTCGTCAACGTCGTGATTTACGTAAACGTGTTCGTATTGATGACAATGCAACTGATGTAAACGAGAATGTTATTGAAGCGGTTGAAGTACCCGTTGTTGAGACTGTTCAAAATGAAGTGGTTGAAAACAATGTTGCTGATAATGCTGAAGATAAACCACGTCAAGAACGTCAGCGTCGTACGCCACGTCATTTACGTACATCGAATAATCAACGCCGTCGTCGTAACGAAGTGAAGTCACCAATGCCATTATTTGCGGCAGTTGCTTCACCTGAATTAGCAAGCGGTAAAGTTTGTGTCGATTATTCTGTTGTGAATGCAGCGAAAGAAAGCAATTTCTTATCGGTGGATGAATTGCTTGAGCAAGAAAAAACGAAAAAAGGTGTGATCACGCCTGCAACGGGTATTGTCGTGGAAGAGAAATCAGTTGAAGCACAACCAGCGTTAAATTTCATTACTCAACCGGCAAATGAAGCGGTTCAACAGAAAGTGCAAGAATCATTAGAACGCTTGCATCATAAATCAGAACCTGTTGCTAAAGTTGCAACGACAGAAGTTGAACCACAAGAGAAAACAGAGTTTGTTCGTTCTTATGTGTTCACTGGTCGTGCAGGCACCATTTCAGCAGTACAGCACACAAAAGCAGCGATGACATTAGCTAAAGCACCAGATGAAGAGTCCAAACCATTCCCAATTGTAGAATGGACAGAGTCTCGCTATTACTTTAACGGTAAAGGCGCCGCAGGCCATCATAGTGCAATTAGTCATATTTATTCTGAAGCGACACAAGCGAAAGCAGAGTAATATATCAATAATAAAGACGGAGCCAGTAGGTTCCGTTTTTTATTTTGTGTATTTTTAAAACATTGTGATTTAAAAGTAGTCAGTCAGATAATTTTTTTATTTTCTTGCTTGACGGGGTGGGGGAAAAAACGTATTATTCACCTCGCTTAAATCACGGAGGAATGGTCGAGTGGTTGAAGGCACCGGTCTTGAAAACCGGCGAGGGTTTACGCCCTCCGTGAGTTCGAATCTCACTTCCTCCGCCATCAAATTCAAAAAATCCCTAAATCGAAAGATTTAGGGATTTTTACTTTTTAGTCGATTAAAAAATATCTTATTTTTTGACCGCACTTTCTTGGGCCTCTTTAAAGGCAAGGTATTCTTCTAAGGTCTCAATCGCTTCTAAACATTTTTGACGACGCGTTAAATAAATTGCGGCTGTTTGCTTATGCATATCTCGTTGAATATCTGTTTGAGCCGTATTAGCTTGTGCTTTAGCTTCTTCGTATTTTTCCGTGAGTTGCTGCAAGGCTTCATAATATTTCTCTAAACGCTCTCTTGGAGGGAGACGATGAATGCTATGTTGTGATTTGCTACTTGCAACTTGTGGCTCTGCTATTTTCGGTTGAATGGTTTTTTTATGCTTGCGATTTATGGCTTCGGTCAATGCGGTACATTGCCCTAAAAGATGTTCAGCCATAAATACAATTTGTTCTTCATTTTGATGGGGAAGGCTACATAGCTTCGTTAAACTTTGTTGGATTTCTTTGAGATAAAAACCGACGGTTTCAAAATCTTCGGTAAATAAAGTGCGGTTAAATTTCGCGTTGATTTTTTTATCAGAGTCAGTTTGATAGGCTTGAGTCAGTTGCTGTACTTTTTGCTCGAGCGTATTGAGTAATGATTGAATAGACATAAAAAATCCCCGCATAATGTATGCAGGGATTATAACGATTAAAGGGTCATGGCTGCAATCCAACCGAACGCTAATAATGGGATGTTGTAGTGAATAAAGGTTGGCACAACAGAATCCCAAATGTGGTCGTGTTTACCATCTATATTCAAACCGGATGTCGGCCCAAGTGTTGAGTCAGAAGCCGGTGAACCCGCATCTCCTAATGCCGCCGCTACACCTACGATAGCGACTGTCGCAAGTGGTGAGAAGCCAAAAGAGAGACAAAGTGGTACATAAATTGAGGTGATAATTGGTACAGTTGAGAAAGAAGAACCAATACCCATGGTAATCAATAACCCAACGAGTAACATTAAGAATGCCGCAACGCCTTTACTTTGAATCGCACCAGTTGAAAGTGCATCAACTAACTCTTTCACACCGCTTGTGGTATTAATCACATTAGCGAAACCAGAAGCAGCAATCATAACAAAGCCGATCATCGCCATTAAACGTAAGCCTTGTTGGAAAATGTCATTACTTTCTTTGAGTTTGAAGATACCGAATACACCGAAAATGATTAAACCAACTAAACCACCAATAATTGTAGAGCTTGTGAAAAGCTGTGTGGCAAAAGTCGCGACAATAGCAACCGCACTTGCGGTAATTTGAATAGGTTTAATGTTCGCAATGTGTTGTTCAATTTCAGTTGTAGTTGGTTCTGCCGTTGTCACAACATACTCGCGCGGTTTGCGATAGGTAACAAATACGGCGGTGAGTAAACCAAGAATCATACCAATAACAGGGATAAGCATAGCAAAAGAAACTTCACCAACACTAGTTTGTAAACCGAGTGGTGCACCAGCAAGATTGATATTTTTTACTAAAACGCTTTCGATAAAGATTTTCCCGAAACCGACAGGTAAGATCATATAGGTTGCCGTTAAACCAAAGGTAATAATACAAGCCACTGCACGACGATCGATTTTTAAACGGTTAAAAATAGAAAGTAAAGGCGGCACTACAATCGGGATAAACGCAATGTGCACTGGAAGTAAGTTTTGGGATGAAATAGCGAATAAAAGTAAAATACTAAGTAGCGTATATTTAAACCAAGCTAAATTTTTGCCGGTTGGTGTTTTATTCATTCGGGTAATGATTTTATAGGCAAGCAAATCAGTGATGCCAGATTTTGAAATCGCAATGGCAAACGCACCTAACATGGCATAGTTCATTGCCACTTCAGCACCACCACCTAAACCACCTGTAAAGGCTTCAATGGTTTTTCCTAAACCTAAGTCACCACATAAGCCTGCAGTCAGAGCGGAAATCACCAGTGCGATAACCACGTTTACGCGCAGCAAGCTTAACGCCAGTAGCACGACAATTGAAATAACAACGGGATTCGATAACATATTGTTGTTCCTTATTGATTAATTAAAAGAAAAAGGTCGCATAAAAGAAAATTGATTTAAGGTTAAATGTCGCATAGTAATAAACTCCTGTAAATTAATAATAAAACAAAACCCCTCGAAAGTTGCCTTCCGAGGGGTAAGATTTTTTTGATCTTTATCTTGTCAGCTCGGAAGAAATCTTCCAAGCACGCCAACAGCCTGAAAGATTATTCAGTTGAATGGCGATGATGGTGACGAAGGATAAAGTTCATTGGAAACTCTCTTATTTAGATAACTAAATTGAATTACTTTTTAAAATACGGTAAACCAGAAATGATTGCAAGTTTTTTTTCTAAAAAATTTTAAAAATTAAAGTGCGGTCTGATTTTCATCTGTTTGAGCAATATGCGGGAATCCCCCGAGATCTTTTAAATGATTCACCATATAGCAAAATAATTCTGCGGTACGTTCAGTATCATATAGCGCAGAGTGTGCTTGTTTGCCATCAAAAGGAATTTTTGCCGCTTGGCATGCTTTGACGAGCACCGTTTGCCCAAACATAAAACCAGCAAGCGTTGCCGTATCAAACATCCCAAAAGGGTGGAATGGATTGCGTTTTACACCAGTACGTTCAGCCGCAGCCATGACAAAGCTTTGGTCAAAAGCCGCATTATGTGCCACAATGATAGAACGCTGACATTCTGCATCTTTTTGTCCACGACGCACCATTTGGAATAATCCCGTGATCGCATCTAATTCAGATACGGCACCACGCAATGGATTGTGAATATCAATCCCATTAAATTTGAGAGATTCGGGATTAATATTCGCCCCCTCAAATGGTTCAATATGAAAATGGCATTTTTGGTCAGGTTGTAAATTGCCATTCTCATCCATTTTTAAGGTGATTGCTGCAAGCTCTAAAAGCGCATCTTTTTTTGCATCAAATCCCGCTGTTTCCACATCAATAATGACAGGAAAATAGCCGCGAAAACGATTTTTTAATTGGTGGTGATAAGGAATTTCTTGAGAATTGGACATATTGTATCCTTTAAAATAAATAACGCAGGTAACCCTGCGTTATAAAAGAGCGAAAAAATCAACCGCACTTTTAATTAATTGCCTAGACCAGATTTTGAGCTTTTATTTTCGATAAATTCAATTTTATAGCCATCTGGATCTTCAACGAAGGCAATAACGGTTGTACCACCTTTAACTGGGCCGGGTTCGCGAGTCACTTTACCACCACTTGCACGAACTGCTTCACAAATAGCATAAATATCATCAATGCCGATAGCAATATGTCCATACGCAGTGCCCTGTTCATATTTATCTACGCCCCAGTTGTATGTTAATTCAATTTCTGCAGCGCTTTCGCCATCTTCGTAACCTAAAAATGCAAGCGTATATTTATATTCTGGGTTTTCACTCGTACGCAATAAACGCATACCTAAAACATCTTGATAAAATTTAATAGAACGGTCTAAATCACCTACTCGAAGCATTGTGTGTAAAATTTGCATTTTGTTATCCTCTGTATATCTTCAGGCTAAAAATTCTACCATAAAATGCGATGTGGCGCGAATTAATCTTCGAAACTCGGGGAAATCACATTGCATTTTTTTAAGTTATTTATTTACCTTACTATTATGCTAAGATAATACTGATCTTTTTATAAAAAGGAAAAAATGAATGAATACAACAGGCCTTTTTAATCTTTCTTGGCAACGTTATTTAAATTTACTGTTTTTATTATTAACCGTAGGGTTTTTAACGAGTGGAGTAGTCACGTTAATTGCAGCTAATTTAGATTATTTTTCTGATTTAGCCAAAATTTATGGCTTACAAACATTGCTTGTGGTGACAGTGGTATTAGGTATTTATTGCTTTATTCGAGAGAGTCGTCGACAAGTCAAAGAAAAATTAAAGTGGAAGACATATAGCCTCTTTTTTGTTGTTTCTGTCTTGATTGGCGGTTTATTTGCCTTAGTCGGCCAAACCTATCAAACGGGGGCCGATGTATGGCAGTTATTTGCTGTTTGGACACTTTGCCAACTTCCATTTTTATTATTATTTCCGAATGTGGCCTCTGCATTATTATTTGCCGCCACCGCCAATATTGCGTTTTATTTATTTAATGAACAAAACGCCTATAACTCAATGTGTTATGCCGTGCTGATTAATGCTGGATTGCTTGTGATATCGGAATTATTCAGTAAAGCTTTTCATGACCAACATTGGCGCATTTTACCCAAAGTATTTCTAGTACTGACTTTTGCCAGTTTATTCGGTTTAATAGTAATTTATGATGTGTACTTTTATGCTTATGCTTGGGGTGAGCTTGGTCGTTCACCACTCAGTTCTTTGCTAATTGCTATTCCTGCCTTAATTGCACTTTATGTATATCACAAATATCGCTTTGATTTTATTAATTTAATTATTTCAGTCATAGCCTTGCTTGGCGCTTATTGCTTTTTGGCATCTCTTTTGATTCGTGGTGTATTGGCATCTCTTTTGATTCGTGGTGTAGAAGAGGGGGTGGTTTTAGGATTGATTGGCTTTATTTTCACTGTCATGGCAATCAAGTGGTTAGTGAAACTCTATCAACAAGAATATCCAAATAATAAGAAATCCCATTGGGCGATTTCAATACTATGGATGATAGCTTTATTGATAGCTTTCGTGACTATAGGTGTTTGGTTATTTTTATTTTTAGGTTTAGATGCGTCTAGTGCATTCATTGTTGGTATTCTTTTATTTGGTATAGCTTGGTTGATTACTTTAAATAAAGATAAAAATGAATACACTATAATTTTAGCAGGTTTATTTTTTCTAATCGCAAACAGTTTTTTAGGATTCTATTTGCTTGTTAAATTTGATAATCTTTTTCTTTTATTAGGATATGAATTTAGCGAGGATTCAAATTTCGGTATCTTTATCTCCGCACTGATTTTTACAGTCATTATTATCGTTAGCTACAAATTGATGCCGAATTCTTTAGTGAGGATTCTACTGGTTACCCAGCTTCTCGTTTTTTGGCAAATTTCCTATAATCTATATTTCCATAATTACAGCTTGAATAACACATGGTTTAATAATGCATGGTTTAATAAAATCCAGCTCCTGAGCTCGATTGTACTCTTTTATTGGGTCATGCGACCTAATCAATCAGAGCGAGTTCATTTAAAGCCTATTGCTTGGGGAACAGTATTATTCTCTCTATGGATCTCTGTGCCGTCGTATATGGCGTTTCCTTGGGTAGATTATGGTCTTATCGATACAGATGTTTCAAGTGATGTCATGCCAGCAGACGCGATGAGTTTTGATAATGTGTTGCAAGTTTTAAGTGGACAATTTTGGTCTCACTTCCAGTTTGATGTTAGCCATATCTTATATTTACTTGTCTGTGCATTACCATTAATTGTCTATGCACTAATGAATAAGCATAGTGAATCCAAACACACAGAAGCAGTGTTAATTTTATTAGTATTAACCTTGTTTGCATTAGGCTTTGTTGGGATACCCGTCATTTTATATTTAACAGCGTTATTATTGCTTGTTTATTGGACGGACAGCCGTGCGTTCTTCGGTCTGTTGGTATTTGCCTTTATTGTTTATTTAGGTGGGTTCTATTACCAATTGAGCATCCCATTGCTCTATAAAGGGGTATTGTTGGTAAGCTTTGCCGTTATTTTTGCGATTATCGCTTTATTCTTGCATGCACGCTATAAATCCCCTTCACAAAGTGCGGTCGAAAACTATCCTGTTTTTAGAGTACCGATTTGGCTTGTTGGCGTATTTGTGATTGCGTTATTGGGGGCGGTGAACTATAAAGTACAGCAATTTGAAGATGTGCTGGCTACTGGTAAGCCTGTTGTCTTAAAAATCGCCCCAGTGGATCCTCGTTCATTGATGCAAGGCGATTATATGGTATTGAATTACGCTATTTTATCTGAGTTTCAGCAAAGTCTGGTTTTACCTGAATCAAATGAATCCCTTGAAAGCAATGAGTCTATTGATACTGTTGAATCTAATGAAACCGCTGAAACCACTGGTATAGATGAATCAAGTCCTTCGGGAAATAAAGCTTATATCCTTGTTCATCTTGATAAAAATCATGTTGCGACATTTTGTGAGGCGCAATCAGAAATACCAACAGATTTTAAACATTGCACACCAAATGTTTATTTGCCAATTCGTTATAATGGTGGTTGGCTTCCTGAATTACCAAGCCAAGATTATTTCTTTGCAGAAGGGAAAGGTGAATATTATGCACAAGCAGAATATGCAGAATATCGATTTAAAGACGGTATTTTATTGTTAGCTCGTTTATTAGATAAGGATTTAAAAGGGCTATAAACACTGGTGATAAAAAAAAGGGCGTATTTGATACGCCCTTATTTTTTAGATGATTGATTGGATTATGATTATTTCACCGCAATCATCGATCCAAAGTTAAAACATTGGAACCATAATTCGACGTGTGAAAATCCGATGTTTTTTAACCGCTCTTTGTGGATGTTAATCGAGTCAGTACGCATGACATTTTCAAGTGCGGTGCGTTTTTGGCTCACTTCAAGCTCACTGTAACCGTTAGCACGTTTGAATTGGTGGTGGAGGTCAATAAGCAACTCATTCACTTTTTCATCTTCAAAACGGAATTTTTCAGAGAGCACCAATACACCATTTGGGTTTAAACCTTGGTAAATTTTGGTGAGCAAGGCTACACGATCTTCTGGTGGTAAAAATTGCAATGTGAAGTTGAGCACTACCATTGAGGCGTTCTTAATTTCAATTTGACGAATATCATCGCAAAGAATTTCTACGGGCACATCACTATGATAAGCCGCAACGTGCTGACGGCAGCGTTCAACCATCGGGAGAGAATTATCGACACCGATAATTTTCACATTCGGTTGTTTAATATTACGTCGCATAGAAAGAGCTGCCGCACCGCGTGAACAGCCTAAATCATAGACTTGGCTGTCGGCAGTCACAAAACGTTCAGCCAACATACCAATCGCCGTGATAATGTTGGAGTAGCCCGGAATCGAGCGTTGAATCATATCGGGGAAAACTTCCGCCACGCTTTCATCAAAAGTAAAATCGCCCAGTTTTTCGATCGGGGCTGCAAAAATCGTATCTTTCATCATGATTGAATTCTGTTGTTGTATTGAGAGGACATTTATTTAGATAAAATGCAAAAAACTGCGGTCATTTTAGTGAAAGTTTTTAAAGGATCAAATAAATTTCGCTTTTCAATTTAAATGCCCCGTCTTTTTCCGTATAATCAACGCGTTAATTATCCATTTTTAGAAAAATGAAAGGAATACAGAAATGATGCGTACACATTATTGCGGTGCATTAAACCGCAACCATATTGGACAAGAAGTAACATTAAGCGGTTGGGTTCATCGTCGTCGCGATTTAGGCGGTTTAATTTTTATCGATATGCGTGATCGTGATGGTATCGTACAAGTTTGTTTTGACCCGAAATATCAAGAAGCGTTAACTGCAGCTTCAGGCCTACGTAATGAATTTTGTATCCAAATTAAAGGTGAAGTGATCGCGCGTCCTGATAATCAAGTTAATAAAAATATGGCGACAGGCGAAGTAGAAGTATTAGCGAAAGAATTACGCATCTACAATGCTTCTGACGTTTTACCACTAGACTTCAATCAAAATAACACCGAAGAACAACGTTTAAAATATCGTTATTTAGATTTACGTCGTCCAGAAATGGCACAACGTTTGAAAACCCGTGCAAAAATCACCAGCTTTGTGCGTCGTTTTATGGATGACAATGGTTTCCTTGATATTGAAACCCCAATGCTTACCAAAGCAACGCCAGAAGGTGCGCGTGACTATTTAGTGCCAAGCCGTGTACATAAAGGCAAATTCTATGCGTTGCCACAATCACCACAGCTTTTCAAACAGCTTCTAATGATGTCTGGTTTTGATCGTTATTATCAAATTGTGAAATGTTTCCGTGATGAAGATTTACGTGCGGATCGTCAACCTGAATTTACTCAAATCGATGTGGAAACTTCTTTCTTAACTGCGCCAGAAGTACGTGAGATCATGGAACGCATGGTACACGGTTTATGGCAAAACATCATTGGTGTGGATTTAGGTAAATTCCCACAAATGACCTGGCAAGAAGCAATGACGCGTTTTGGCTCAGATAAACCAGATTTGCGTAACCCGCTTGAATTAGTTGATGTGGCAGATATCGTTAAAGACGTTGAATTTAAAGTATTTAATGAGCCTGCAAACAATCCAAACGGTCGTGTGGCAGTCATTTGTGTACCAAATGGTACTGAAATCACTCGTAAACAAATTGATGAATATACACAATTTGTTGGTATTTATGGTGCAAAAGGTTTGGCTTGGGCGAAAGTAAATGATATTAATGCTGGCCTTGAAGGCGTACAAAGCCCGATTGCGAAATTCTTAAATGAAGAGGTATGGAAAGCCTTAGCTGAACGTGTGAAAGCTCAAACTGGCGATATCTTATTCTTCGGTGCAGATAAATGGCAAACCACCACTGATGCAATGGGGGCGTTACGTTTGAAATTAGGTCGTGATCTTGGCTTAACTCGTTTAGATGAATGGCAACCGCTTTGGGTGATTGATTTCCCAATGTTTGAACGTGATGAAGAGGGTAATCTTGCCGCAATGCACCACCCATTCACTTCACCAAAAGATTTTACGCCGGAGCAATTAGAAGCAGATCCAACAAGTGCGGTAGCAAATGCTTACGATATGGTCATTAACGGCTATGAAGTAGGTGGTGGTTCCGTGCGTATTTTCGATCCGAAAATGCAGCAAACCGTATTCCGCATTCTTGGTATCAATGAACAAGAACAACGCGAAAAATTTGGTTTCTTATTAGATGCATTAAAATTCGGTACACCGCCACATGCTGGTTTAGCATTTGGGTTAGACCGTTTAACCATGCTTTTAACAGGCACTGAAAATATTCGTGATGTGATTGCATTCCCGAAAACAACGGCAGCAGCTTGTTTAATGACAGAGGCACCAAGTTTTGCGAATCCGCAAGCGTTAGGTGAGTTAAGTATTCAGGTTGTGAAAGCTGAATAAGTTTAAAATTTATAATATAGGGTGCGGTCAATTTTGACCGCACTTTATTTTTATTGAAAAAATTTTATTCACTTAAATACATCACTTTTTGGGTATGAATATGATGTAGTTTTATTTGTTTTGAAGTTATATCCTGAAATTTCAAAATAATTAGATTTTTACTCTTTTATTATTCTTTAAATGGAACTTTATTTACTTTACTCAAGGATAAAATTCTATTATAAATAAGACCTTTTTCGATTTATGATTAATTTATAAGAGAACATTTTATGAGTGAAGTTTCAACTCCAGTAGAAAAATCAACGTGGGCGAGTAAATTCTCTGCCTTAGGCCCGGGCATCGTGATGGCATCAGCAGCTGTTGGTGGTTCGCATATTATTGCATCCACTCAAGCCGGTGCGATCTATGGTTGGGAATTAGTGAGTATTGTTATTCTTGCTAACTTATTTAAATATCCTTTCTTCCGTTTCGGTGTTCAATATACCCTAGATACGGGTAATACCTTGTTAGAAGGTTACCGTCAAAAAGGGAAGTTCTATCTTTGGTTATTCCTTGCTTTAAACGTTTTTGCCACAGTAATTAATACTGCTGCAGTGGGCTTATTAACAGCCGCAATTTTAACGTTTATTACACCAATTCCACTTCCAATGCCAGTATTAAGCTCATTAGTGATTCTTGTGACAACCGGCATTTTATTGTTGGGTAAATATCGTTTATTAGATAGCTTATCGAAAATCATCATGATTGCTTTAACGGTAACAACCGTGAGCGCTGTCGTGATTGCTTTTATGCGTAATGGTATCAATGGCGTAGCTACACCTGATTTTGTAGCGCCTTCTCCATGGGAATTAAGTAAATTAGCGTTTTTAGTGGCCTTAATGGGCTGGATGCCTGCACCAATTGAAATTTCTGCTGTTAACTCTATGTGGGTGGTGGCAAAACGTCGTCTAACGAAAGTATCTTATGAAGATGGTTTATTTGACTTCAACGTGGGTTATATCGGTACAGCCATTTTAGCTGTCGTATTTTTAGCGCTTGGTGCATTGGTGCAATATGGTTCTCCTGAAACCGTAGAGATGGTAGGTGGAAAATATATCGCACAACTTATCAATATGTATGCAAGTACTATCGGTGAATGGTCTCGCTTATTAATTGCAGTCATTGCGTTCATGTGTATGTTTGGTACAACAATTACAGTAATTGATGGTTACTCTCGTACCAATGTTGAATCTTTGCGTATCTTATTCGGTAAACAGGAAAGCTCTGTGAGAATTCTTAATATCGGTATGATTTTTGCGGCGTTATCTGGTTTAGCGATTATTTTCTACTTTAATAATGCTGTAGGTCCGATGTTGAAGTTCGCGATGATTGCTTCATTTGTTTCTGCACCAATCTTTGCTTGGTTGAATTTATCCCTGACTAAGCACGCGAAACACAGTGTAAAAGGCGGCTTATTGTGGTTATCCCTTATCGGTTTATTCTACTTAACCGCCTTTGCAGGATTATTTATCGCCCAACAAGCTGGCTGGTTAAACTAAAATAATTGAGATAATTACCGCACTTTAGTTTTAAAGTGCGGTAATTTTTTTGAAAGTTTTTAGTAGAAAAGGTATGATGCTGCTCATTCTCAATTATGTAGATGACGAGCTTGAAATATAAAAATAATCAATCGGTTCTCGTGGTAATTTATGCAGAAAGCACGCATCGTGTTCTTATGCTTCAACGTCGAGACGACACAACGTTTTGGCAATCCGTTACGGGGACATTGGAAACCAACGAAACACCAAGAGAAACAGCAATTCGAGAAGTTTGGGAAGAAGTTGGATTAAAAATAGAAGAAAATTTGACCGCACTTTTTGATTGTAAAGAGAGTATAGAATTTGAAATTTTTCCGCATTTCCGCTATAAATACGCACCGAATGTGACTCACTGTCATGAACATTGGTTTTTATTGGCAGTTGAGCAGGAATTTGAACCGATATTAAGTGAGCATTTGGCTTATCAATGGGTTTTACCAGAAGATGCGATCCAAATGACGAAATCACCGAATAATGCCGAGGCCATCAAAAAATATTTGATGAACGGCTTTCCTCTGTAGAAAAGAGGATATAATTTACAAACGTTTTTAAGATAAGAAGGAAAACAACATGGCAGGCCATAGTAAGTGGGCAAATATTAAACACCGTAAAGCAGCGCAAGATGCGCAACGCGGTAAAATTTTTACAAAATTAATTCGTGAATTAGTCACTGCGGCAAAAATTGGTGGCGGTGATGTAAGTGCGAACCCGCGTTTACGTGCGGCAGTAGATAAAGCCTTATCGAGCAACATGACTCGCGATACCATTAACCGTGCGATTGAACGCGGTGTGGGCGGTGGTGATGACACCAATATGGAAACAAGAATTTACGAAGGTTATGGTCCGGGTGGAACTGCTGTGATGGTTGAGTGTCTAAGTGACAACGCAAACCGAACCATCTCACAGGTTCGCCCAAGTTTCACTAAATGTGGTGGTAACTTAGGGACTGAAGGTTCTGTAGGCTACTTATTCAGCAAAAAAGGCTTGATTTTAATTAGCCAAGGTGAAGAAGATGCGTTAATGGAAGCGGCAATTGAAGCCGGTGCAGATGATGTTCAACCGCAAGATGATGGTTCATTCGAAATCTATACTGCGTGGGAAGATTTAGGTTCTGTGCGCGATGCAATCGAAGCAGCAGGATTTAAAATTGATAACGCAGAAGTGACAATGATTCCATCAACAACAGTTGATCTTGATCTTGAAACTGCGCCTAAATTGTTGCGTTTAATTGACATGTTAGAAGACTGTGACGATGTACAAAACGTATATCATAACGGTGAAATTAGTGATGAAGTTGCAGCTCAGCTGTAATTTTAAGGAGATTTATAATGAAATTTGCTAAAGTATTACCAGCAATGGCCGCTCTTGTTGTTTTATCTGCGTGTGCAAGCGATGCACCAAAAATGGAAAACAAAGCGGAACAAATGGCCACCCCTACTGTAACGGATAAAACGGTAGTTTATACTTGTAACAAGAAAACTGTAACTGCAGTTTATCAATTCGAAAACCAAGAGCCAACAGCAGCAATGGTGATGGTGGGTAACAAAGTTATCGCGAAAGATTTTGCTCGTGATGCAGCTCAAAAAGACTTCACTTCATTTACTTCTGGCAAATATGTTTGGAACGTAGATAGTGGTTTAACTTTAGATAAATTTGATTCTGTTGTGCCAGTAAATCTTTTAATCAAAGGTAAAAAAGCAGATAAAATTGTTGTGAAAAACTGTGATGTAGATGCAAAAGCAACTGCAAAAGCAAACCAATAATTAACGCTAAAAACGGCCGGCATTGACCGGCCGTTTATTTTTGAGAGTTTATGAGTATTATTTTAGGCATTGACCCAGGTTCTCGTGTAACGGGTTATGGTGTGATTAGACAAAATGGTCGACATTTGGAATATCTCGGCAGTGGCGCAATCCGCACGCAGGTAGAGGATTTACCTACACGCTTAAAACGAATTTATGCTGGCGTGACAGAAATCATCACACAATTCCAGCCCGATATGTTTGCCATTGAACAAGTGTTTATGGCTAAAAATGCGGATTCAGCTTTAAAACTGGGGCAAGCACGTGGTACGGCGATTGTGGCAGCCGTGAACCATGATTTACCTGTATTTGAATATGCTGCTCGTTTGGTGAAACAGACTGTCGTAGGGATTGGTTCGGCAGATAAAGTTCAAGTACAAGATATGGTGACACGAATTTTGAAGCTCTCAGATAAACCTCAGGTAGATGCGGCAGATGCTTTAGCCATTGCCATCACTCATGCTCATACCATTCAACATTCCTTGCATATTGCAGGCTCGGTCAAAACCACAGAAACACACGAAAAAATGACCGCACTTTTAAAAACAAGGTACAGCCGAGGTCGATTTAGATTAAAAATTTAACTGGATTAATATCCAGTTTTATTTTATTCTATGCAAAATTTTTTTACATGGAAATCTTATGATCGGTCGTTTAAAAGGCATCTTATTAGAAAAACAACCTCCTGAAATTTTGCTTGATGTACAAGGTGTCGGTTACGAATTATTGTTACCGATGACCAGTTTTTATGACTTACCTGAAATCGGGCAAGAAACTACTTTATTTACCCATCTTGTTGTGCGCGAAGACGCTCATCTTCTTTTTGGATTCGCCCAAAAAACTGACCGCACTTTATTCCGTGAATTAATTAAAACCAATGGTGTTGGTCCTAAATTGGCACTCGCAATTTTATCTGCAATGTCGGTAGAGCAGTTTGCTTACGCTATTGAGCGAGAAGAACTATCAAAATTAGTGAAAATTCCTGGTGTGGGCAAGAAGACGGCTGAACGTTTATTAGTAGAGTTAAAAGGGAAGTTTAAGGATGTTCGCCAAAGTGATTTCTTTGTGGAGAGCAAGTATATTCCTTCAACTTCAGAATTGCGCCAAGCTGAGAGCTCAGCAGATGAAGCGGTTGCTGCATTGGTTGCGTTAGGTTATAAACCAACCGACGCTGAAAAAATGGTGAAAAAAGTGGCTAAAGCAGATTTAAGCAGTGAGCAATTAATTCGAGAAGCCTTAAAAGCCGCATTATAAAGATTAAACAGATATGATCGAAGCAGATAGAATTATTAGCAGTCAGGCAAAGATGGATGAAGATGTCATCGATCGTGCGATTCGTCCAAAGCTTTTAGCGGACTATGTGGGACAGCCACAAGTGCGAGAGCAGATGGATATTTTCATTAAGGCGGCGAAATTGCGTCAAGATGCCTTAGATCATCTTTTGATCTTCGGCCCTCCAGGTTTAGGAAAAACGACGCTAGCTAATATTGTGGCGAATGAAATGGGTGTGAATATTCGCACAACATCAGGGCCCGTGCTTGAAAAAGCCGGCGATTTGGCAGCAATGCTGACAAATCTTGAACCCCATGATGTGTTGTTTATTGATGAAATTCACCGTCTTTCTCCTGCGATTGAAGAAGTGCTTTATCCAGCAATGGAAGATTATCAGCTAGATATTATGATCGGCGAAGGGCCAGCAGCACGTTCAATTAAATTGGATTTACCACCTTTCACATTAATTGGTGCAACAACTCGAGCGGGTTCTTTAACTTCACCACTACGTGATCGTTTCGGTATCGTTCAACGTTTAGAATTTTATTCCGTTGAAGATTTAACTTCTATTGTGACAAGAAGTGCCTCTTGCTTAAATCTGGAATTAGAAGATAAAGCCGCTTTTGAAGTGGCTCGTCGTTCACGTGGCACCCCTCGTATTGCAAACCGTTTATTGCGTCGCGTTCGAGATTTTGCTGATGTACGTAATGATGGCATTATTTCGGCAGACATTGCGAAACAAGCGCTTTCAATGTTAGATGTAGATGATGCGGGCTTTGATTACTTAGATAGAAAATTGCTTACCGCTGTGATTGAGCGTTTTGATGGTGGACCAGTTGGGTTAGATAACTTGGCTGCAGCAATAGGTGAAGAACGAGATACTATCGAGGATGTTTTAGAACCTTACTTGATTCAACAAGGATTTTTACAGCGAACCCCTCGAGGCCGAATTGCGACCTCGTTAACTTATCGACACTTCGGACTTCAGAAGCCGTCAGAATAAGAGATAGAAAAAAGGACATATTGATATCAATATGTCCTTTCTTTTTGAAACCTGCTTAGTTAGTTCCTTCAGTATAGCTCTTCATGCTATTTAATCTTGCTAAACCCACATCACAGCTTTTTTGTTGAGTCGCTAATTCCATCTCGAGAATTTGCTGTTTGCTTTGATTAAGTTTACTTTTGATTTTACCTACTTGAGTATGAGTGCCAGGCTGTTTTTCTGCTTGAGCAATCAAATTTTCTGTTTCTTTAAATAACTGTGTACATTGTTGTGGAAGAGCAGCTTTGTTTTCTGTAAGAGGTGCTGCGGTAGCAGATAATGCCATAGAACCGAAAAGTGCGGTCAAAATTACGCAAATTTTTTTCATTGTAAATCCCTACAAATCTTTCCAAATATTATTAGGCTAAAAAATAGCAAAATCTTGCAGCCCTGTCTAGTGATTATTTTGTCCATTTTTTTTAAATAAAGTTTCCTTGTGATAGATAAATTTTTCCATTTTGAGCAAAAAATACAGAATTTGATGTGGATCAATTTTGTCATTGTTATGCAAAATAGGGTATTTTGTAACTTATATCAAAAAATGTGATCAATATAACGGTTTTTTCTATTTTTTATCCTCATAAATAGTAGTAGAATATGGCAAAATTTTGAATGTTTATATTGTAATCGGTTACTGCATTCTGTTTTGAGAATAGAAAAGGCAATTATTACGTAAATAATTCAATGTTTCTTAACGATTTTTGTTGAGTAGTTTGGGGTGATTATTTGGGATTATCCTTGGTAATCATAAAGTGAAAATCTTGTAGATTTATACAAGGAGTTGAGATGTTAGACGTTGTTGATCTCTCACGCTTGCAGTTTGCGTTAACTGCGTTATATCACTTCATTTTTGTACCATTAACATTAGGTTTATCTTTCGTTCTTGTGATCATGGAAACCATTTATGTTAAAACGGGCAAAGAAGTATATAAAGATATGACTAAATTCTGGGGTAAGTTATTTGGTATTAACTTTGCTCTAGGGGTGACGACCGGTATTATCATGGAGTTCCAATTCGGGACAAACTGGTCTTATTATTCTCACTATGTAGGTGATATTTTCGGTGCGCCATTAGCGATCGAAGCATTACTTGCGTTCTTCTTAGAATCCACTTTCGTGGGTCTATTCTTCTTCGGTTGGGATCGTTTAACTAAAGGTAAACACTTACTCGCAACTTACTGCGTAGCCTTTGGTTCAAACCTTTCTGCGATGTGGATTTTAGTCGCGAATGGTTGGATGCAACATCCGGTAGCGGCAGAGTTTAACTTTGAAACCGTTCGTATGGAAATGACCAGCTTCTTAGATCTTTGGTTAAATCCAGTTGCGCAAAGTAAATTCTTACACACATTAACAGCAGGTTATACAACCGGTGCAATGTTTGTATTAGGTATCAGTGCATTCTATTTATTAAAAGGCCGTGATATTGGTTTTGCTAAACGTTCATTCTCTGTAGCGGCAACTTTTGGTTTTATCGCTGCATCAGCTGTATTAATTATGGGTGATGAATCAGGTTATGACATCGGTAAAGCACAACCTGTGAAATTGGCTGCAATGGAAGCTGAGTTTGATACTCATGCAGCTCCAGCACCATTCCATCCAGTTGCGATTCCAAATACCGCCGAAATGAAAAATGATTTTGCGATTGAAATCCCTTACTTAGGTGGTTTAATTGCAACGCGTTCTTTAGACACTGAAATTGTTGGTTTGAAAGACATTCAAGCGAAAAATGAAGGTCGTGTTCGTAACGGTATGGTTGCTTATGATTTATTCACGCAATTAAAAGCAGAGAAAAAATCAGCAGGTCACGTAAATCCAGAAACTAAAGCAAAATTTGATGAAGTCAAAGGTGATTTAGGTTTTGGTTTATTATTAAAACGTTACACAGATAAAGTTGTTGATGCAACGGATGAACAAATTAAACAAGCAGCACGTGATACTATTCCAAACGTAGGTCCTAACTTCTGGGCATTCCGTGGTATGTTAGCGGCAGGTGGTTTAATTATTTTACTGACCTTTGGTGCATTTGTTCAAAATTTACGTAACAAAGTGACTTCTTCTCGCTTATTACTCAAAGCATTGCTTTGGGGTATCCCATTGCCAATCTTAGCGATTGAATTTGGTTGGTTCTTAGCTGAATTTGGTCGTCAACCATGGGCGATTTATGAAGTATTACCGGTGGGTGTGTCTGCCTCTAACTTGAGTGTAGGTGACTTATGGTTCTCTATCGGTTTAATTTGTGTACTTTACTTCTTCTTCATTATTGCGGAAATGTATTTGATGTTTAAATATGCACGTTTAGGTCCAAGTGCATTGAAAACCGGCAAATACTATTTTGAGCAATCATCTAAATAAGCAGGAGATGGATTATGCTTGATTATGAAATTCTACGTATTATTTGGTGGGTGCTAGTTGTTGTATTGCTTATCGGTTTCGCTGTAACAGATGGATTCGATATGGGCGTGACCGCACTTTTACCAGTAGCAGGTAAGAAAGAAGTAGAAAAACGAATTATGATTAACTCTATTGCTCCGCACTGGGATGGTAACCAAGTTTGGTTATTAACCGCTGGTGGTGCAATCTTTGCGGCATGGCCGATTGTTTACTCTGTGGCGTTTTCAGGCTTCTATATTGCCTTATTCCTCGTGTTAGCCGCGTTATTCTTCCGTCCAATTGGTTTTGAATATCGTGCGAAAATTGATAATCCAACATGGCGTGCTATGTGGGATTGGGGCTTGTTTGCGGGTGGTTTTGTACCTGCATTAGTATTCGGTGTGGCATTTGGTAATTTATTACAAGGTGTGCCATTCGAATTAAATGAGCTTTCACAAGCAACTTACACAGGTTCTTTCTTTGCATTATTAAACCCATTCGCATTACTTTGCGGTGTGTTAAGCCTTGCAATGTTAGTGACTCACGGTGCGAACTGGTTACAAATGAAAACCACTGCAGCATTGCGTGATCGTGCAAGAGCAATTACACAAATCGGTGCATTAGTGACATTAATTACTTTTGTACTTGCAGGTGTGTGGCTTTCTTTCAAAGACGGTTATGTTGTGACTAGCGCAGTGGATCACTTTGCTGCATCAGCGCCAGCTTCAGGTAAACAAGTGGCAGTTGAATCAGGTGCATGGTTCAAAAACTTCAATGAAAATCCAGCTTTATGGGTATTCCCAGCATTAGCAGTAGTTGGTGCATTATTGAATGTGGTTGCATCTAAAGCAAATCGTTGTGGTTTCGCGTTCTTATTCTCAGTATTAACAATGGCTGGTGTGATTATCACTGCGGCAGTATCAATGTTCCCATTTGTAATGCCTTCAAGTACTCATCCAGAACAAAGCTTGTTAATGTGGGATGCAACATCAAGTCAATTAACATTAAACTTAATGTTCTACTTGGCATTAGTATTCGTTAGCATCTCATTGCTTTACACCATTTGGTCATACTTTAAAATGTTTGGTCGCTTGGATGAAAGCTTTGTTGAAGACAACAAAAACTCATTATACTAAGGAGAAACAATATGTTATATGCAATTTGGGTAGTGGGTGTGTTGACTGCAGTTATGGTGAGTGCTAAATTAACCATTGGTAAAGAAAAGTCAGGTAAATTTGACGAGTAATGATGATTAATTCACTCTATCAATTAAGTAATAAGGGTTCCTTGCGAACCCTTTCGTTTATTTTAGCGTTATTTTTAACTGCGGCTTTCTTTTTAAATTTAAGTCAATTTTCGACCGCACTTCGAACTGCTCATCCTGCTTGGATTCTCGCAATCTTTTGGGGATTGATTAATTTATGGATCCACGGCATTGGATTTGATATTCGTCGGGCAATATGGCAGCTTGTGTTCTTGCCATTTATTGGTTATTTCACCACAATAATCGCCATTGTTCAGCATTGGTTATTATAAGAACGATAGACAAATATTATTATTTGGATCTTGCACATCTTATGAACAGGTTCTAAAATAAGCGGCTTGTTATGGCTGATAATTTGAGCATTATTTTGAATAACCAATGTTTTACCTTTCCGGTTCGTGTTTATTATGAGGACACGGATGCAGGCGGAGTAGTGTATCACGCACGTTACTTACATTTCTTTGAACGCGCGAGAACAGAATATTTAAGAACGCTTAATTTTTCCCAACAATCATTATTGCAGGAACAACAGTTAGCTTTTGTGGTCAAAACCATGTCTATTGACTATTGTATTCCGGCAAAATTGGATGATTATCTTATTGTCGAAACTGAAATAACGGCAGTGAAAGGGGCAACAATCCTCTTTGAACAGCGGTTAGTTCGTGAGACGGTGGTGTTATCAAAGGCTACTGTTAAGGTAGCCTGTGTTGATCTAGGCAAAATGAAACCTGTCGCAATTCCTGAAGAATTAAAAGCGGCATTTTTAAAGTAAATAACTTTTCGGAGTATGCAATGACTGCAGAATTGAACTTTTTAGATCTTTTTCTAAAAGCGAGTATCGTTGTTCAACTTGTAATTGTGATCTTAATTTCGTTCTCAATTATTTCTTGGGCAATCATCATTCAACGTAGCCGTATTTTGACGAGCGCGTTAAAAGAAGCGAACACTTTTGAAGATCGTTTCTGGTCTGGTGAAGATTTAAATAAACTTTATGATGGTTTATCTAATCGTCGTGAAGTATTAACAGGTAGCGAACAAATTTTCTTTGTTGGCTTTAAAGAATTCTCTCGCTTAAAACAAGTGAATGCGAATGCACCAGAAGCAATCATTAAAGGTACGACTCGTGCGATGAACCTTGCGATGAATCGTGAAGTAGAAGCGCTTGAAAGTCGTGTACCTTTCTTAGCAACAGTTGCTTCTGTAAGTCCATATATCGGTTTATTTGGTACTGTTTGGGGGATCATGCACGCATTTATGGCATTAAGTGGTGCGAAACAAGCAACATTACAAATGGTTGCTCCAGGTATCGCAGAAGCCTTGATCGCAACCGCAATCGGTTTGTTTGCGGCGATTCCAGCTGTAATGGCGTATAACCGTTTAAGCTTACGTGTAAATGCGATTGAACAAAATTATGGTAACTTCATTGATGAATTCACCACAATTTTACATCGTCAAGCTTTTGGTAAAGCGCCCCATTAAAAATAAATGAAAAATTGACCGCACTTCATAAATCAAACGAAAAGTGCGGTGGATTTTAGCGAAGTTTTAGAGGAAATTATGGCTCGTCGTCAGCGTAAAGACATTAAATCTGAAATCAACATCGTGCCATTTCTCGATGTTCTTTTAGTTTTAGTGTTAATTTTTATGGCAACCGCGCCGATTATCAGTCAGAGTGTTCAAGTGGAACTCCCTGATTCGGTGCAAAGTCAAAATGTATCAAATGAAGATAAAACACCGGTTATCTTAGAAGTAGCGGGTGTAGGGCAGTATTCAATTTCTATTGGTGGTCAACGCCAAGAAGGCCTTAACGAAGAAATGGTAACCCAATTATCAAAACAAGAATTTGATAAAGACAATAACACAATGTTCTTAGTGGGCGGAGCAAAAGATGTACCTTATGAAGAAGTGATTAAAGCACTGAATTTACTACATCTTGCCGGCATTAAGTCTGTGGGTTTAATGACCAACCCAATTTAAGAATAAGTAGGTAAAACCGTGCAGAATAATCGACGAAAAAAACGTGCAAATGAGTTTGTCATCTCTATTGCGATGCACCTTGCATTGTTTGGTTTGTTGATTTGGAGCTCTCTTTATCAAACCGTTGAAATAATGGGTGGTGGAGAAGGTGAAGGTGATGCCATGGGAGCTGTGATGGTCGATACCGGCAGCGCAGCGCAGGAATGGGGACGTATTCAACAACAGAAAAAGGGTCAAACTGATAAACAGAAAAAACCAGAACCTGTAGTCGAAGAGAAAAAACCAGAGCCTGAACCTGAACCAAATCAGCAAGAAATTGCGAAACAAGAAGAGATTAAGCGTCAGCAGGAAATTCAACGTCAAAAAGAACTTGAAAAACAAAAGCAGCAAGAAATTGAAAAGCAGAAACAGCAACAAGAACTTGCTCGTCAAGAGGCGTTAGAAAAACAGAAACAAGCTGAAGAAGCGAAAGCTAAACAAGCAGCTGAAGCAGCGAAGTTAAAAGCTGATGCGGAAGCGAAACGTTTAGCGGCAGCCGCTAAACAGGCTGAAGAAGAGGCAAAAGCGAAGGCGCAAGCAGAAGCTAAAAAAGCGAAAGAAAAGGCAGAAGCAGATGCTAAAGCTAAGGCTGAGGCAAAAGCGAAAGCCGATGCTGAAGCAAAAGCGAAGGCTAAGGCAGAAGCAGATGCTAAAGCGAAAGCTGAGGCCGATGCAAAAGCGAAAGCAGATGCTGAGGCGAAAGCGAAGGCTGAAGCAAAAGCTAAAGCGGATGCAGAAGCAAAAGCTAAAGCAGATGCAGAAGCGAAAGCGAAGGCTGATGCAAAAGCAAAAGCTGATGCAGCAAAACGTAAAGCAGATCAAGCAGCTTTAGATGACTTCATGAATGGCGGTGATGTCGGTGGTGGTAGCGCATCTAAAGGTGGTAATGCAAATAAAGGTGGTACACAAGGTAGTGGTGCAGGACTTGGTGCTGGAGATGGTGGTAAAGTTGGAGATCAATATGCAGGTGTCATTAAACGTGAAATCCAACGCCGTTTCTTAAAAGATCCAAGCTTTGCCGGTAAAGTTTGTAGCATTAAAATCCAGCTCGGTCGAGATGGTACTATTTTAGGCTATCAACGCGTTTCTGGACCTGATGATATTTGTACTGCAGCATTAAGTGCAGTAGCTAGAACGAAAAAAGTTCCAGCAGCACCTTCTGATGCTATTTATGAGAAATATAAAGCGCCGACTATCGATTTTGATATCAATGCTCGATAATCGGTTTTAGGAAAGTAACAACGTTAAAATAAGGTGATTAAATGAAATTGATCAAACGTGTTATGGGGCTATTTGTGGTGATGTTTGCATTTGCAAGCACAGCAATGGCAGAAGATGAAGTTCGAATTGTGATTGATGAAGGTGTTGATGGCGCTCGTCCTATCGCAGTTGTTCCTTTCGCAGGTTCTGCACCTGAAAATATTGGTCAAATTGTTGCAGATGACTTACGTAATAGTGGTAAATTTAACCCAATTCCAGTAAGCCAAATGCCACAACAACCAACGACTGCAGCTGAAGTGAAACCAGAAGCTTGGACTGCTTTAGGTATTGATGCGGTTGTGGTAGGTCAAGTGACATCAACTGGTAGCGGTTATAACATTTCTTACCAATTGGTTGATACGGTAGGTGCATCAGGTACACCTGGTGCCGTACTTGCGCAAAATAGTTATACCGTGACTAATAAATGGTTGCGTTACGGTGCGCACACTGTGAGTGATGAAGTATTTGAAAAATTAACCGGTATTCGTGGTGCATTCAGAACCCGTATCGCTTACGTAGTGCAAAAAAATGGTGGCTCACAACCTTATGAAGTTCGTGTAGCAGATTATGATGGTTACAACCAATTTATCGTCAATCGTAGCTCACAACCAATTATGTCTCCAGCTTGGTCTCCAGATGGTAAACGTTTAGCGTATGTATCTTTTGAGAATAAAAAATCACAACTTGTAGTACAAGACTTAGGTTCTGGTTCTCGTAAAGTAGTCGCTTCTTTCCCTGGACATAACGGTGCACCAGCATTCTCTCCAGACGGTTCTAAACTAGCATTTGCTTCTTCACAAGATGGTTTATTAAACATCTATGTAATGGGCTCAAATGGTGGTACACCGACTCAATTAACTCGCGGTGCGGGTAATAATACAGAACCATCATGGTCTCCAGATGGTAGCTCAATTCTCTTTACTTCAGATAGAGGTGGTTCACCACAAGTTTATCGCATGAGTGCAAGCGGCGGTGCTGCATCTCCAGTTGGTGGTCGTGGTAGTGCGCAAATCAGTAGTGATGGTAAAACACTTGTGATGATCAACGGTAATAACAATGTGGTGAAACAAGATCTCACCAGCGGTAGTTCTGAAGTATTAAGTACATCTTTCTTAGGTGAAAGCCCAAGTATTTCTCCTAATGGTATCATGATTATTTACAGCTCTACACAAGGGCTAGGAAAGGTGTTACAATTAGTTTCTGCAGATGGTCGCTTTAAAGCGAGTCTTCCAGGAAGTAATGGCCAAGTGAAATTTCCAGCTTGGTCTCCATACTTGACTAAATAAAAAAACTCATTGAGGAGAAATCTAATGAACAAATTTGTTAAATCATTATTAGTTGCTGGTTCAGTAGCTGCATTAGCAGCATGTAGCTCATCAAACAATGATGCAGCAGGCAACGGTGCTAACAACGGTCAAACTTTCGGTGGTTACTCTGTTGAAGATCTTCAACAACGTTACAACACCGTTTACTTCGGTTTCGACAAATTCAACATCGAAGGTGAATACGTTCAAATCTTAGATGCTCACGCTGCATACTTAAATGCAACTCCAGCTTCTAAAGTTGTTGTTGAAGGTAACACTGACGAACGTGGTACTCCAGAGTACAACATCGCTTTAGGTCAACGTCGTGCTGACGCAGTTAAAGGTTTCTTAACAGGTAAAGGTGTTGACGCTGGTAAAGTATCAACTGTTTCTTACGGTGAAGAAAAACCTGCAGTGTTAGGCCACGATGAAGCAGCATACTCTAAAAACCGTCGTGCAGTGTTAGCATACTAATTTTTAGAGAATTTTGATTCTTAGAAAAAGGGAGAGTAGAAATACTCTCCTTTTTTATTTATTCTAAGATACTGTCAGAAATTGACGAGTATTCACGCAATTAACACAATTTCTTCAGATTTTTCTTGCGTCAGAAAATAAAATCGGTAATATACGCACCTGTTACGAAACGATGTGGGTCGTTAGCTCAGTCGGTAGAGCAGCGGACTTTTAATCCGTTGGTCGAAGGTTCGAATCCTTCACGACCCACCACTTTTATTTCGAAGAATTCCCAAATGGGTCGTTAGCTCAGTCGGTAGAGCAGCGGACTTTTAATCCGTTGGTCGAAGGT
>CAJMMG010000009.1:0-49407 GCA_905214375.1 uncultured bacterium
AAGTAGATAATATTGCAGAAATTGCCGCAGCCGGTGCAGATATGTTTGTGGCAGGTTCAGCGATTTTTGGCAAACCAGATTATAAACAAATCATTGATCAAATGCGCGTGCAGTTAGCTTCAGTTAAATAGATGGTAGTAAGAATGAAGACTCAATTTAAAGTTATCGGTTTTGATTTAGATGGTACGCTTGTGAATAGCTTGCCAGATTTAGCGTTGTCTGTGAATTCTGCTTTAGCAGACTTTGGTTTACCTCAAGCACCAGAAGAGTTAGTGTTAACTTGGATTGGTAATGGCGCACCTGTATTGATTGCACGAGCTTTAGAATGGGCAAAAGTACAAACAGGTAAAGACTTTTCAGATGCTGAAATGGAGCAAGTGAAAGAGCGTTTTAACGTGTATTACGCGGAGAACCTTTGTAATGTGAGCCGTTTATATCCAAATGTAAAAGAAACATTAGAAACCTTGAAAGCTCGTGGTTATACCTTAGCGGTGGTAACGAACAAACCAACTCGTCACGTTCAGCCGGTATTAGCCGCATTTGGTATCGATCATCTATTCAGTGAAATGCTTGGTGGACAGTCATTACCCGCGATTAAACCACATCCAGGCCCATTGTATTATTTATGTGGTAAATTTGGCGTAGAACCTCGCCAAGTGTTGTTTGTAGGTGACTCTCGAAATGACATTCTCGCAGCACATTCAGCAGGTTGCCCGGTTGTGGGATTAACTTACGGATACAACTACAACATCCCAATTGCTGAATCAAATCCAGATTGGGTGTTTGATGACTTTGCGAAGTTATTAGAGATTCTTTAATCGATCTTAAAGCGTAAAATGCGGTCAAAATGACCGCATTTTTTCTTAAACCTCCCACCAAATCAACGCCCATTTGCGTTGTCCGTGTTTTATCGGTTCATTGTTTATTTGTTTTTGTTGATAGAATTGAGCCAAATTTTGTTTTTCTTTTTCAGTGAGATTGCCGAGAGAAAACTCCACAGAATTTAATAAATCCTCAAAGGTTTCACCTTGGAAATGGCCTGATTCGGTTTCAATAAAACTCACATTCGCGTGAATGCCTTTTTGGTAAAGGCGATTAACTAAATAAATATAAGTTGGAAAGCCCACATCATCACGACCAATGGCTTCAAATACGCCTTCATCGAGAAAATGGCGTTGTGTCACCGAGGTTAAAAAGACGCGTTTTTTTGCCTTACTTTGCAGCTTTTCAATCATGTCATCTAAATCATCCACAAGCGTCGAGCGAGAGGCGAGTATCACATCTGCTTGAGGCACATCATCCCAGTTATCCGACCATGATTTATGTAGAAGCGTAATATTATTCAGTTGATGCTTTTCTTTATATTGTTGCACCATATCCAACATGCCTTGGCTGTAATCGAGGGCATACACAGCTTGGCATTGTTGGGCTAAAGGAATTACAAACGTGCCAGGGCCACAGCCGATATCTAATACCGTTTCATTGGGTTGCACATTCATGGCTTTAAGTAAGATCTCGTTATAACGGCTTGGTTTGCCCACTAAATTTTCGGCCATTTTAGGGGCTTTTTTATCCCACTTTGCTGGTGGAAGATTATAGTGATTGCAGGCTTTCAGATGTTGTTGATAGAGATCGTTGAAATTGATGTCATTGATGATCATAGTGGCGCCCCAAAGTGCGGTTAGTTTTCGGATTGTTTTTAAATTGCTTGATGATTATATGCTTTCTCCCACTGAAAATCATTTGAAAATGATTGACGCAAACGTTTTCGTTTTGGTGTTTTTCCTTTATAATAGCCCGCGATTTTTACCTCAAACACAACTCAAAGGTACCCGTATGTTTCAAACTTTTCGTGGCTCACCCGCCCTTTCTGAATTCCGTATTCAAGGTTTAATGCAAAAATTCCAACAAAATCAATTACCGGTGAAATCGGTTTACGCGGAATATTTGCATTTTGTGGAATTAAATCGACCGCTTGTTAGCGAGCAGGAAGCAAAATTAAAAGCGTTGTTACATTACGGCCCAACTTTGGCAGAGCATGAAGCCAAAGGCGAAACTTTTATTGTGATTCCACGTGTTGGCACGATTTCTTCTTGGTCTTCTAAAGCGACGGATATTGCGCATAACTGTGGTTTAAATGAAGTGGAGCGTATTGAGCGTGGTTTGGCGTATTATTTTGAGTTAAGCCAACCGCTTGATGAAAAAACAACAGAAAAATTGACCGCACTTTTACACGACAGAATGATGGAAACGGTGGTACGTCGTCCTGAAGATGCAGAGATCTTATTCCGTCATCAAGATCCGAAACCGTTCAAAACCGTAGATATTTTAAAAGGTGGACGTGAAGCCTTGGTCACAGCCAACGTAGAATTAGGTTTGGCACTGGCAGAAGATGAAATTGATTATTTGGTGGAAAACTTCACCCAATTAGGGCGCAATCCGCACGATATTGAACTTTACATGTTTGCGCAAGCCAACTCTGAGCACTGTCGCCATAAAATCTTTAATGCAGATTGGATTATTGATGGCAAAAAACAGGATAAATCCCTGTTTAAGATGATTAAAAATACCTTTGAGAAAACCCCTGATTTCGTGCTTTCAGCCTATAAAGATAATGCTGCAGTAATGGAAGGCTCAAAAGTCGGTCGTTTCTTTGCAGACCAAGATGGGCAATATCGCTATCACAATGAAGATGCACATATCTTAATGAAAGTGGAAACCCACAACCATCCAACCGCAATTTCGCCATTCCCGGGGGCCGCAACGGGTTCGGGCGGTGAGATTCGTGATGAAGGTGCGACGGGTCGTGGAGCAAAACCAAAAGCAGGTTTAACCGGTTTCTCCGTATCAAACCTTGTCATTCCAAACTTTGAACAACCTTGGGAAAATCCACTTTCCAAACCAAACCGCATTGCTTCAGCCTTAGATATTATGATTGAAGGCCCATTAGGTGGCGCAGCATTCAACAATGAATTTGGGCGCCCTGCGTTATTAGGTTATTTCCGTACCTATGAAGAGAAAGTCAACAGCTTCAATGGCGAAGAAGTGCGTGGTTATCACAAGCCGATTATGTTAGCGGGCGGTATCGGTAATATTCGTGGCGAACACGTTCAAAAAGGTGAAATCCCCGTTGGTGCGAAATTAATCGTATTAGGCGGCCCAGCCATGAACATCGGTTTAGGTGGTGGGGCCGCGTCTTCGATGGACAGCGGTAAATCAAAAGAAGATTTAGATTTTGCCTCTGTTCAACGTGAAAACCCAGAAATGGAACGCCGTTGCCAAGAGGTGATTGACCGCTGCTGGCAATTAGGCGAAGAAAACCCAATTCTCTTTATCCACGATGTGGGCGCAGGCGGTTTGTCTAACGCCATGCCTGAATTAGTGCACGATGGCGAGCGTGGCGGTAAATTTGATTTACGCTCAATTCTTTGCGATGAAAAAGGCATGTCGCCATTAGAAATTTGGTGTAACGAATCGCAAGAACGTTATGTCTTAGCGGTTGCGCCAGAAAAACTCGAATTATTTACCGCACTTTGTGAACGTGAGCGTGCGCCATTTGCAGTCATTGGTGAGGCAACGGAAGAGAAACATTTAACCTTGCATGATAGCCATTTCGACAACAATCCGATCGATTTACCAATGAATGTGTTATTAGGTAAAACCCCGAAAATGACCCGTGAGGTTTCATCAAAAACTGTCGAAAATAGACCGCTTGCAACAGAAAATATTCAATTAAAAGAAGCCTTCCATCGTGTGTTACGTTTACCGGTGGTGGCAGAAAAAACTTTCTTAATCACCATTGGCGACCGTTCGGTAACCGGTATGGTGGCGCGTGATCAAATGGTAGGTCCGTGGCAAATTCCCGTGTCTGATGTGGCCGTCACAACAGCATCATTAGATAGCTATCACGGCGAAGCCATGGCAATGGGCGAACGTGCACCAGTGGCATTATTAGACTTTGGTGCTTCTGCACGTTTAGCGGTGGCTGAATCCATTACCAACATTGCGGGCACCAACATTGGCGATATTAAACGCATCAAACTTTCTGCAAACTGGATGTCTGCAGCGGGTCATGGTGGTGAAGATGCTGGCTTATATGAAGCAGTGAAAGCTGTAGGTGAAGAACTTTGCCCGGCATTAGGCATAACCATTCCAGTGGGTAAGGACTCTATGTCGATGAAAACCACTTGGGAAGAAAATGGTGAGAAAAAATCAGTAACAGCACCGCTTTCTTTAGTAATTTCATCTTTTGCTCGCGTGGAAGATGTCCGCAAAACAGTGACACCACAATTACGCACAGACAAAGGCGCAAGCCGTTTATTATTGATTGACTTAGGCGAAAGAAAAAATCGCTTAGGCGCGACCGCACTTGCGCAAGTGTATAAACAATTAGGTGACAAACCAGCCGATGTGGTGAACGTAGCCAAACTGAAAAACTTCTTTAATGCAATGCAAGCATTAGTAGCAGAGCGTAAATTATTGGCTTACCACGACCGCTCCGACGGTGGGTTAATTACCACCCTTGCAGAAATGGCATTTGCGGGTAACTGTGGCGTGGATGTGGATATTTCTGCCTTAGGCGACAATGATTTAGCCGTATTATTTAACGAAGAATTAGGTGCAGTGATTCAAGTATCAGAAAGTGAATTAAGCGCCGTGCGTGAGGTATTAAAAGCCCATGACTTGCTTGGTTTAACTTATGAACTCGGCTCTGTAAGCTCAGAAGATCGTTTTGAAATTACGCATGGTAGCAAAAAACTATTAAGCGAAAAACGCTCTGAATTACGCGGTATTTGGGCAGAGCTCACTCACCAAATGCAACGCTTACGCGATAACCCTGAATGTGCCGACCAAGAATTTGAAGCGAAAAAAGCAACAGATAACAAAGGTTTATCTGCTCACTTAACCTATGATGTGAATGAAGATATTGCTGCGCCTTACATCAGCAAAGGCGTGAAACCAAAAGTAGCCGTATTGCGTGAACAAGGCGTAAACAGCCACGTTGAAATGGCGGCAGCGTTTGACCGTGCAGGCTTTGCGGCGATTGATGTTCACATGAGCGATTTAATGGCAGGTCGTTACAACTTAAACGACTTCAATGCGATGGTGGCCTGTGGTGGCTTCTCTTACGGTGACGTATTAGGTGCAAGTGGTGGCTGGGCGAAATCCATTTTGTTTAATCCACAATTACGCGATCAATTCAGCCAATTCTTCGCCAATGAAAACACCCTTTCATTAGGTGTATGTAACGGCTGTCAACTTATCTCCACCCTTGCAGAAATTATCCCAGGTGTAGAAAACTGGCCACGTTTCGTGCGTAATAAATCAGAACGTTTTGAAGCCCGTGCTGCGATGGTGAAAATCAACGACACCAACTCATTGTGGTTTAAAGGCATGGCAGGTTCACATATGCCGATCGCGGTTGCTCATGGTGAGGGGTGCGTAGAATTCAAAACACCAGAAAACTTGACCGCACTTCAATCCCAAAACTTGATTGTGGCACAATATATCGACAGCCATTTGAATGTAACTGAAACCTATCCGGCTAACCCGAATGGTTCGGCATTAGGGATTACTGCGATTTCTAACGTTGATGGTCGTATCGCTGCGATGATGCCACACCCTGAGCGTGTATTCCGTGCCGTGAGCAACTCATGGTATCCAGAAGATTGGTCTGAAGATGGTGCTTGGATGCGAATTTTTAGAAATGCGAGAGTGAATTTCAAATAATGTGAGATAGTTCACAGTAAATTAATCCAAAATAAGAGATACTAAAAAATTGGTATCTCTTTTTTATTGTATAAATCTGAGCAATAAAAAATGCCAACAATATTAGCGAGTAATATTGTTAATGTTTATATAAAAATTCTTGGGCATTATGCCTGTAATATCAATTGAACTATATGAGGAGTTCTACATGAGTGCATTAGTTACATTGCTAGCTAATATTGTTGCGCCATTGCAACGTCAATTTATTAACTTTATCCGCATTGCGATTTGTGTTGTGATGGTTTGGATTGGAGGTTTAAAAGTTTGCCAATATGAGGCAGATGGTATCGCACACTTTGTGTCAAATAGTCCTTTCTTAAGTTTCCTTTACAAAAACGGTGCAAATGAAGTGACAAATGATAAGGGTGTTTTAGTGAAAGAATATACCTTGTATAAAAACCCTGAAGGCAAAATGGTCGCAAAAAATATCGAATGGCATAAAGCCAACGGCACCTACACCGCTTCTTATATTATTGGCGCAATCATTGTGACAATTGGTATTTTAGTATTAGCAGGCATTTGGTCTCCAACATTAGGTTTATTCGGAGGCTTGCTCACCTTTGGTATGTCGATAGTCACGCTGTCGTTCCTGATATTTACGCCAGAAACCTGGGTGCCGAATTTAGGTGGAGACTTCCCAACACCTAATTATGGCTTCCCATATCTCTCAGGGGCTGGCCGACTCGTGATTAAAGATATTATTATGATGGCAGGTGGCTTAGTTGCCGCAGCAGAATGTGCAAAACGTTATTTAGAGAATAAAAAGCAGTTTGCGTAATAGCTGGATTTTAAAAGGCTTGCTGAGATAAACAGCAAGCTTTTTTGTTATTAATAGATACAAACCAATAACAAAGAAAGGAAATGGAATTCAAAACTCTTGAAAATTTGACCGCACTTCAAGCCCAAAACTTGATTGTGGCACAGTATGTCGAGAGTTATTTAAAGGTGACTGACACCTACCCAGACAGCCCGAATGGTTCGGCATTAGGGATTATCGCAATTTCTAACATCGATGGTCCGTATTGCCTCGATGATGCCACATCCAGAACGTGTATTCCGTGCTGTGAGCAATTCATAGTACCCAGAAGATTGGTCTGAAGATGGCTCTTGGATGCGGATTTTTAGAAATGCGAGAGTGAATTTTTAAAAGTAGAGTTATTATATGCAAAATGGACAATAGGTTTAAAATTATTGTCCATTGTAATTGATGTAATATGTCTAGCAATATTTGATGGTGCTAAACTGAATTTTAATAAGTTCCGATATCTTTTAGATAAGCCATTAATTCAAAATGATGACGTACGGATAATCTTTTTAAAGTTCCTAATGAATAAGAATAATTGTTCGATTTATAATATTGAACAAGTTCAGTGCATGCTGAGGACCAGGTTAGTAAAGATGGGTTCTGATTAATCATATTATAAATATCCTCTAATAACTCTTCATTTAAGATCGAAATAGGTTCTCTGTAAGTTCTAGGATCAGATAAACAATGTTGGATATTAATTACTGAATTTGTTGTGCTATTAAAAGTAAGGTGGAAGGCTGTAGTATAAGGTTGACTTCCTCCTTCCGCGTAGTAGTCACCAATAGTACTGAAATTAGCAAATCCTTGAAAACCATAGTTTTGGTAATTTAAATGGCGATCTGAAAAAAACTCTACTATGTTATGCTGATAATCGTAGTTTCGATTTAATCTATTAAAGCAATCTTCAAGTAATATTTTGTTCGCAGTAAACAAGTTAATATAATTATCACTGACGCGTCCACTATAAAATATATTAGAAATAATTCTTGGTATATCATTTATCCTGTTTATAGTGTTGTTATAGTCAGGCATTTCTCCAAAATGGATAAGAGAAAAATTATTTTCAGAAAATAAATTCATCCAGTATTCTATTTGTGAGTAATCTGTTCTTTGATCAACGATAATTCCTAAAGTAATATTAGAAAACTGTTTTATAATTTTATTCGCTTGTTCTATTATGTCAAACTGGCTGTTTGAAAGGTCTCCAACAATAGGATTTAATATATAAATTAGTTTTTTTGAATTATTAGAGTCTAAAATAGAATTAAAACAAGTAACCAATTCTTGTGGATTTTTTCTAACAGGCTCTAGTATAATCGATATGTTTGCTGATTTTATCTTTTCTGCGCAATCTCGAATAGCAAGTAATTCATTACGTTTTGCTCGTAAATAACAGTAGTACATATAACCTCCATTTATTCTAGTAAATTACAGAGTTGTTGTTTAGATTATAGATGATTTTTTCTATTTTATTTGGCGCAGGTCTAATATTTAATATTAGCGCCAAAAGTGAAGCTGGTAGTTGATAGATTAATTCCTTTTCTCTAGCCGTTAGAGATCTTTTACGTAGAGTTTTTACAAAATTAGCATGTGCACTAACTATGTCTAGGTTTTTAAATAGCTGTATACATTCCTTTTTAGTTTGTGTAGGTGATGTCGATGGATAATAATTAAACAGCTCCTTCATCATTAATAAGATTTCTGTTTCACGTAAACATGATAACATAGCTTCGTAAGATAAACTTTCCACATTTGACTTTGGTTCTCTTATAATGCGTAGTATATTTTTTTTAGTTAATTGTATAATACCAATCTCATCGGGTATTAATTTCTTTAATTCTTTAATTTTTGAATCAACAGTAACAATATTTATTTTATCAAAAACCTTTTTATAGTCTGCTAATTGATTTTCTAGTCTGTCAAAATTATCTAGTTCAGTTTTAATTTCATAAGCTGAAGATGTCCCATTAAATATAGCTACATCACAAATAGAATTGACTACTCTAAATTCATTTATATATGTGACATTAGATAATCTATGTCTTCCTTTTATTATTTTGTTTGCAATTGTATTTTTAAAAATATATTCATTTCTATATTCTTTATTAGCTATATTATAAAGTATATCAAAAGTTTTATATAAGTTAACTTCTTGTAATTCTTGGCGTATTTGTGAGTTTATGATCGCTTTCCAGATTGAATTATCTGTGTTATAAATTATATCTTCAAAAATAGAACGTCTAAATATTTGACTAGCTAAAAAAGGCAAGTTATTGATCTTGTTTATTTGAATATTATTTTGTCGCATGGCATTGTGTATTTAGTTAAAGCACTACTCTAGTTAGGGTTAAAATGGTTTTATTATGTTGTTATATGAATTAATATAATTTAATTACCCTATTTTTAGCCTTAAAGTTATATTGTAGCATTAAAGGAAAAAAGAAAAATTAAAAGGCTTTCAAATAGCTATTATTAAACTTGAAGTGAAATATATTACAGCATCCGTTTAAGTATTCATCTTTAGAATATAAGTTTAATTCTTTTTATTGCTAGATTTAAAGATTACTTATTATAATCTTAGATAATAAGGAGCTTTTTTGATAAATGAATTTTTGTCATTATAAAGGAGCGGTCAAAAAATACAACAAATTTTGACCGCTCTTTTTATTACTTTTACTTACGTATTATTTTTGTTTTTTCAAAAATTCAACGCCTGTATCTGGGAAGTCGGTGAATACACCCGTTGCGCCAGATTTATTCAATAACGCATCGTACATTTGATTTACGTCAGTGAAGAATTCAGGTAAAGCATCTTTACGCACGGTGTATGGGTGTAATTCCACTTTGTATTGTGCGAGTTCTTTCACTAATGGGGTGTACACGATGTTGCCTGGTTTAGATTTTTCTTTATCCACTAACATGTACCAGCCTGGGCCAACGCCGTCAGCATATTTCACCACTTCTGCCATTGCACCTGGTTTGAACATCCAATCGTAATCGTAGTTCACCCATTTGCCTTTTGCATCTTTTTCTTCAGTTTCATGCCAGTCGGTGTATGCCACTAATTGAACAAGTTTTAAATCCATGCCCATTTTTGGTAGCAATTCGTTTTTGATACGTTTTAACTCATTGAAGTCGAAGGTTTGTAAGTAAACCATGTCAGATTTCTTGTCGTAACCGTATTTTTTCAACACTTTAAGGGTTTCAACTGCAATGTCTTTGCCATTTTGGTGGTGGAACCAAGGTGCTTTGATTTCAGGATAGATACCCACTTTTTTACCAGTCGATTTTTCTAAACCTTGGATGAATTCTAACTCATCTTCAAAAGTATGGATTTTGAAGTGGGATTTCCAAAGTGGGAAACGGCCTGGATATACTGCAACTTGTTTACCATCTTTGGTTTCAAAGTTTTCAGTCATATTTAAACTTTGAATTTCTTTTAAGGTGAAGTCGATTACGTAGTAACGACCATCTTTACGATGACGATTTGGGAATTTTTTCGCCACGTCAGTTAAGCCGTCTAAGAAGTGGTCATGGATAACAACTAAACGACCATCTTTTGTCATCGCTAAGTCTTGTTCTAAGTAGTCTGCATGTTGTGCAAATGCAAGCGCTTTAGACTCAAGTGTATGCTCTGGTAAGTAACCACTTGCACCACGGTGAGCAATGATAATTTTGTCTGATTTCATAGTGTCCACAGAAGAGTGTGCGCTACATCCTGCAAGTACGCCTGCAGCTAATAAAGAAAGCGCTAAAGTTTTGAGTTTCATAAGCATTTCTCCTTGAAAGTGCGGTTAAAAATTCAGTTGTTTTTTGTAATAAAAAAGGCGGCAAGCCTTCGCCTGTCGCCTTTAATTTATAGATTATTTAGTACCGTAGGTATCGCCTAATTTAGCTTTATGTTTACCTTCTTCAACCATTACGATGAAGAGTAATAACACCGCTAAGACACCACCACCGATCATGACGTAGAAACCGCCGTCCCAGCCATAGTGTTGTGCTGCCCAACCGATAACAGCTGATGCTGATACTGTACCGCCTAAGTAACCGAATAAACCGGTGAAACCTGCTGCTGTACCAGCTGCTTTTTTCGGTGCAAGCTCAAGAGCGTGTAAGCCGATTAACATTACAGGACCGTAGATTAAGAAACCGATTAAGGTCATTAATACGAAGTCAGTTAATTGATATGGGTTTTCATACCAAGCTGAGTAGTTTGCAAGCTCAGCTTCTGGTGTAGCTGGGTTCATCCAGTATGCTACAACTGCTGCTGTAGTTAAGATCATGAAGATGAAACCGGTTAAACCACGTTTACCTTTGAAGACTTTATCTGATACCCAACCACATAATAATGTACCTGGAACTGCTGCTAATTCATAGATTGTGTATGCCCATGCGGTACCTTTGATGTTGAAGTGTTTTACTTCACTTAAGTAAACCGGAGACCATTTCAATACGCCGTAGCGGATTAAGTATACGAATACGTTAGCAATCGCGATGTACCATAACAATTTGTTTTTCAATACATAAGTGACGAAGATTTCTTTTGTGCTTAAATCGTTTTCGTAAGTTTTTTCGTTATAGTCATCTGGGTAGTCATTACGCCATTTTTCGATTGATGGTAAACCACAAGATTGTGGAGTATCACGCATCACGAAGTAAACTGGAATTGCACAGATCATTGCCGCAATACCCGGATAGTAGAGGGATTGTTGCCAAATGTCTTTTGCTTGTGCTTCGATACCATGAGTGCTGAAGAACACGGCACTTGCTAATAGCACCATTGCACCCGGCATCATACCACCGATGTTGTGCGCGGTATTCCAGATAGATACGATAGTACCGCGTTCTGATTTAGACCACCAGTGTACCATTGTACGACCACATGGAGGCCAACCCATACCTTGGAACCAACCATTTAAGAAGATCATTACCCACATGATGGCAATGCCTGAAGTTGCCCATGGGAATAAACCCATCATGGTCATACAAAGACCAGAAAGCAATAAACCAAATGGTAAGAATACACGAGGGTTCGAACGGTCAGACATACCTGCCATTACGAACTTAGATAAACCATAGGCAAGACCGGCCGCTGAGCCGATAACACCTAATTCCGCTTTTGAGTACAAGCCGGCTTGAATTAAACCAGGTTGTGCTAAGTCAAAGTTTGCACGTACAAAATAGTAAGCGGCATAACCAAAGAAGATCCCTGCAAACACTTGCCAACGTAAGCGTTTATACGTGGAATCAATTTTCTCCGCTGGAAGTTCCGCAATATGCGGAGCGGGTTTAAATGGTCCAAACATAATTTCTCTCCAAAATCATTTTAATTATGAGTCCACCCCCATGATGGGGATAGCGTGCATGATAAAATAAAAATAGAAATTAAAAAGAGAAATAATTCAAAAATGTGATGTATTTCACAAAATATTTTTTAACAAATGAGCGAATTCGAAAATTGTGTGATCTATCTCACAAAATAGCTTTCTTTTTCGCTCAGAATGTTGTGAATTTAACCGCTCTCCCATACAATAGCCATGGAATTTGTAACAGTTTTTACGTTTCTTTTTATTAATATTTTGGCTTTGGGGGTAACAATGGGATTATCGCCTAATATGTATCGTGATGTGGGTGATTTTTCACCTATCTCGACGGATGTGATTATCATTGGTGGTGGTGCGACAGGTGCGGGGATTGCTCGTGACTGTGCATTGCGTGGAATTAACTGTATTTTATTAGAGCGTCGTGATATTGCGACAGGCGCAACAGGCCGTAACCACGGTTTGTTACATAGTGGTGCGCGTTATGCCGTAAACGATCAGGAATCAGCAGAAGAATGTATTAAAGAAAATAAAATTCTGCGCAATATCGCTCGTCACTGTGTGGATGAAACAGAAGGTTTATTTATTACCTTACCTGAAGATTCCCTTGATTATCAAAAAACCTTCATCGAAAGTTGTACCAAATCCGGTATTGAAGCTGTCGCCATTGATCCTAAACTTGCCCAAATTATGGAACCATCAGTCAACCCTAATTTAGTGGGTGCCGTTGTGGTGCCAGATGGTTCAATCGATCCTTTCCGTTTAACGGCTTCTAACGTGATGGATGCCACCGAAAATGGCGCGAAAATGTTCACTTATTGCGAAGTGAAAAGCTTAATTCGCGAAGGTGGCAAAGTAATCGGTGTGGATGTCTACGATCACAAAAATCGCGTAAATCGCAAATTCTTTGCGCCATTAGTTGTTAATGCGGGTGGTATTTGGGGACAAGGCATTGCAGAATATGCGGATCTTAAAATCAAAATGTTCCCAGCCAAAGGTGCATTACTTGTCATGGGGCACCGCATCAACAAAATGGTCATTAACCGTTGTCGTAAACCGGCGGATGCGGACATTCTTGTTCCTGGTGATACCATTTGCGTTATTGGTACAACTTCTAGCCGTATCCCTTACGATCAAATCGACAATATGGAAGTGACCCCAGAAGAAGTGGATATTCTTTTCCGTGAAGGGGAAAAACTCGCACCAAGCTTGCGTCATACTCGCGTATTACGTGCTTATGCAGGTGTGCGTCCGTTAGTAGCGTCTGATGATGACCCATCAGGTCGTAATGTGAGTCGTGGTATTGTGTTACTTGATCACGCAGAGCGTGATGGCTTAGACGGCTTTATCACTATCACTGGCGGTAAATTAATGACTTATCGCTTAATGGCTGAATGGGCAACGGATCTTGTTTGTAAAAAACTCAACAAAACAGCACGTTGTACAACTGCAGAGCGTCCATTACCGGGTTCAAGTGAAAGCCGTGCAGAAACCAATCAGAAAGTCATTTCACTTCCAAGTACGATTCGTTATTCAGCCGTATATCGTCATGGCTCACGTGCAACTCGTTTATTAGATAAAGAACGTCTCGATCGTTCAATGGTGTGCGAATGTGAAGCCGTGACAGCGGGTGAAGTACGTTATGCCGTTGATGAATTAAACGTCAATAACTTAGTGGATTTACGTCGCCGTACTCGTGTGGGCATGGGGACTTGCCAAGCTGAGCTTTGCGCATGCCGTGCGGCGGGCTTAATGAACCGTTTTGAAGTGGCAACACCTCGCCAATCTACCATACAATTAACCTCTTTCATGGAAGAGCGTTGGCGCGGTATCGAGCCTATTGCATGGGGTGAAGCGATTCGTGAAGCCGAATTTACTTCATGGATGTATGGCAGTGTGTTGGGCTTAAACGATGTTCAACCGCTTGAAACAGACAAACAGCAAGGGACGGATAACAATGAATTTTGATGTAGTGATTATTGGTGGCGGCCTTGCAGGTTTAACTTGCGGCATCGCCCTACAAGAACAAGGCAAACGTTGTGTCATTATCAATAACGGCCAAGCAGCGATTGATTTTGCATCCGGCTCATTAGATTTATTAAGCCGTTTACCAAATAGTGCGTTTGTTAAAAATATTCCTGAAAATTTGACCGCACTTGCAGCTCAATTACCACAACACCCTTATAGCATTATGGGTGCTGAACGTGTATTAGCGAAAGCGCAAGATTTCGAGAAATTAGCGGAATCGTTAAATTTAGATTTAATTGGTTCAACCGCAGAAAATCATCTTCGTGTAACGGGTTTAGGTAGCTTACGCGGTGCATGGCTTTCACCAAATAGTGTGCCAACCGTGCAAGGCGAAACCCCATTCCCTTATAAAAAAATTGCGGTTTTAGGCATTGAAGGCTATCACGATTTCCAACCAGAATTATTGGCAGATAACCTCACGCTCAATCCACAATTTGCACATTGTGAAGTGAAAACCGGCTTTTTAAATATCCCTGAATTAGATCAGTTACGTGCAAACTCTCGTGAGTTCCGGAGTGTGAATATTGCTCAAGTTTTAGAATATAAGCTGAAATTTGATGATCTTGTAGCTGAAATGAAAGAAGCCGCGAAAGGTAATGAAGCCATTTTCTTGCCGGCTTGTTTCGGCTTAGAAAATCAAGAGTTTATGGAGTCACTTCGCAAAGCAACTGGCTTGCCATTATTTGAATTGCCAACTTTACCGCCTTCTTTATTAGGTATGCGTCAACGTATTCAATTACGTCATCGTTTTGAGAAATTAGGCGGACTCATGATGAATGGTGATAGCGCATTAAAAGCACATTTTCATGGCAACAAAGTTCGTGCTATTCAAACGCGTTTGCACGAAGAGGAAGAAATCACGGCTGAGCATTTCGTCTTAGCTTCCGGCAGCTTCTTCAGTAAAGGTTTAGTCTCTGAATTCGATAAAATCTACGAGCCCGTATTCCATTCTGACATCATCGGTGTGGAAGGCTTTAACGATACCGATCGTTTTACTTGGACAGATCACCGTTTCTCAAATCCACAACCATACCAATCTGCAGGCGTGTCGATTAATGCGCAATGCCAAGTACAAAAGGGCGGTCAATTTTTAACGAATTTATATGCAGTGGGTAATGTGATTGGTGGTTTCAATGCACTAGAACTCGGTTGTGGTTCAGGCGTGGCAGTTGTAACAGCGCTTGCTGTTGCGGATGAAATTCTTCACAACACACATTAAGGAGGCGTTATGAACATTCAACAATTAATTGAAAATGCAAAACAATCCCTTAATGCACCACAACATCATCATGCCTTTGATGAAAGCTTTGAGAGCTGTATTAAATGTACGGCGTGTACAGCGGTATGTCCGGTTTCGCGTCAAAATCCAAACTATCCAGGTCCAAAACAATCAGGCCCAGATGGTGAGCGTTTACGCTTAAAATCAGCCGAGCTTTATGATGAAGCATTGAAATACTGCACTAACTGTAAACGTTGTGAAATTGCGTGTCCGTCTGATGTAAAAATTGGTGACATTATCGTTCGTGCAAGAAACAAATACCTTGCTCAACAACACAAGCCAGCCGTGCAAAAATTACGTGATGCGATTTTAAGTAACACCGATATTATGGGTTCACTTAATACACCGCTTGCACCAATTGTGAATACGATTACAGGCTTGAAAGCGACAAAATTTGTGTTGGAAAAAGCGTTGAAAATCAGTCGTCATCGTACGTTACCAAAATATTCTTTTGGTACGTTCCGTAGCTGGTACATGAAGAAAATGTTGGAAAGCCAACAAAAATTCGAACGCAAAGTGGCGTATTATCATGGCTGTTATGTGAACTACAATAACCCACAATTGGGCAAAGAATTTATTCAAGTATTCAATGCCATGGATATTGGCGTGGTGTTATTGGAAAAAGAAAAATGCTGCGGCTTGCCATTGAGCGTGAACCAATTCCCAGAACGTGCGAAAAAAATTGCGCAATTTAACACCGATTACATCAGCAAAATGGTGGATGAAAATGGCTTGGATGTGATCAGTGAAGCATCGAGTTGTTCCTTAAATTTACGTGATGAATATCATCATATTTTAGGTATCGACAATGCGAAAGTTCGTCCGCATATTCACATGGTGACACCATTCTTATATCAACTCTTTAAAGAAGGTAAAACCTTACCGCTTAAACCATTGAAATTGCGTGTGGCTTATCATACCGCATGTCACGTGGATAAAGCGGGTTGGGCACCGTACACCTTGGAAGTGTTAAAACAAATTCCAGGTTTAGAAGTGGTGATGCTACCATCACAATGTTGTGGTATCGCAGGGACATACGGTTTCAAAGAAGAAAACTACGAGGTTTCCCAATCTATTGGTAAAAACTTATTCGATAACATCAATGCAGGCGGATTTGATTATGTGATCTCTGAATGCCAAACTTGTAAATGGCAGATCGATATGTCATCTAACGTGACTTGTATCCATCCATTGACGTTATTGTGTATGTCGATGAATCAAGCTTAGTGAAAAGAGCGGAAACTGATAAAAAAGTGACCGCTCTTTTTGTTATTCAATCCAATATGGAGAATTAATTATGCAAAAAATCTTCAAGGTTTCCTTACTTGCGGTGCTTTCATCTCTTGCAGTAAACAGCTTCGCCAGCACGGCAGAAGTGAAAGTGCTTGAGCCTCAATTAAATTATCAACAACTTCTTACTCAAAGACAGGTTGTGGATGAATTGCTTGAACAAGCAGTGAAAATCCAAAACTCACCGGCTCGTGTTTCAAATGCAGGTTTTACCGCGAAACTTCCTTCCAATATGGAGCGTATTGCGGATCTTTTATTAGAAGCGTATAAGCTTGAGCCTTATCGTGTGGATTTTTTGTTTGGTGCAGCGAACGCCAATATTTATAACGGTAATACAGATAAAGCCATTGAGCTTTACCAAAAAGTGCTTGATGTGGCGCCAGATGATGTGAAAGCCCACACTTACTTGGCGGCGTGGAATCGTTTTAAAGGCAATCAAGCAGAAACTACTAAACATTTAGAACGCTTAAAACAACTTTCCCCAGAAAGTGCGAGCAAATTAGAGAAAGTTTTTGCCGTAATTGACAAAGCAGCTAATCAGCGAATTACAGATAAACTGGAAACCAAGTTACCGGCACAATCTGCAATTATTACATTGGGCTATGCGTTAAACCCAGATGGCAGTATGCATGATATTTTGGTACAACGTTTAGAGAAAACCCTAGAAATAGCTAATCAAAATCCAGATGCGTTAATTATTGTGACAGGCGGTGTACCGCAAAACAATAAAACTGAAGGGGATTTAATGAAGCAATGGTTAATTGAGAAAGGCGTGGATGCAAGCCGTATTTATTCGGATAACTATGCACGCTCAACAGTCGAAAATGCGCTTTTCTCTCGTTACTCTTTAGCGAAACATAAAATCAAACATGCTGTGTTGATTAGTTCGGGTAGTCATGTTCGTCGCGGACAAGCGTTATTTGAAATTGCGACGCAAGAATCTGGTCCACAAGGTCTTGTGATTGAAACGGTCGCCGCATTAGATAAACCGTTAGATCAGTTACAAAAAATTACGGAGAAAGACTTGCTGGGTATTTATCGCGACAGCTTAAAAACAATGGGATTACCAATGTTTAACAGTGGTGCATTACAAGATTAATTAATTTCCTAAAAACAAAAGTGCGGTGAAATTTCACCGCACTTTTTATTTTCTCTTTCGATTAAAGAATATGTTGATATTGTTCTAACATTTCTTTTGGCCATACGCTTGATTGCACTTCACCAATGTGTTTTTTGTGAAGTAAAAGCATTGCCAGACGAGATTGACCGATACCACCACCGATGGTGAGAGGTAATTTGCCGTTTAATAAATCTTGGTGCCAATCCATTTTTAAGCGATCTTCATCACCGGTTAAACCAACTTGTAAACGCAATGCGGATTCATCTACACGAATACCCATTGAAGAAAGCTCAAACGCTTTACCTAACTCAGCGTTCCACACCAAAATATCACCGTTTAGACCTTTGTAGCCGTTTTCAGATTCTGTTGTCCAGTCATCGTAGTCTGGTGCACGGCCATCATGTGGTTTACCATCTGATAATTTGCCACCGATACCGATTAAGAACACGGCGCCATATTCTTTACAAATCGCATTTTCACGCTCTTTGCTTGAAAGATCTGGGTAGCGTTTCACTAAATCTTCACTATGTACGAAAGTGATTTCTTTTGGCAAGCTTGATGGAATGTCAAAGCGTGCTTCTACCGCTAATTCAGTTAAACGGATTGCACGATAGATAGAACGTACCGTTTCTTTTAAATAAGCAAAGTTACGACGACCTTCAGGAATGACTTTTTCCCAGTCCCATTGGTCCACATAAACAGAGTGAGTTTGATCCAATGAATCTTCATCTGGACGTAATGCTTTCATATGAACAAATAAGCCTTCACCTTCTTTAAAGTGGAAACGTGCGAGAGTATGGCGTTTCCATTTAGCCAATGAGTGAACGACTTCATAAACGGCGTTTGGGATACATTTCACGTTTACTTGAACAGCTTTCTCAATACCTGATAAGTTATCTTGCATACCGTTGCCAACTTCACTAAGGATTGGACCTTGTACTTCGATAATGCCAAGTTGTTCAATCAAGTTTTGAGTAAAGGTGTTCTTCACAAAGCTGATTTCTTGTTGTTGTAAAATAAACGTCTTTTTCATATTTATCCTTCTTTTTATAATAACTGGTAAGATTTGTTGTGCATTATTCAATAAAATGACAAATTATTTCAAGTAATTTCTTTACATTGTTTTAAATGTTGAATATTATCAAAAATAAATAAAATATTTTGAAAAAGATCTAATAAGGAGTGTTTTATGAACAATATCGATACACTTGATCGCCAAATTCTCCGTGTACTGACTAAAGATGCCCGTACACCTTATGCTGAAATGGCCAAAAACTTTGGGGTGAGCCCAGGTACGATTCATGTTCGCGTAGAGAAAATGCGCCAGTCTGGTTTGATTGAAGGCACAAAAGCGATTATTGATGAGCGTAAGCTGGGTTATGATGTGTGCTGCTTTATTGGTATTATTTTGAAAAGCGCAAAAGATTACGAAAAAGTGATTAAAAAGCTCGAAACTTTCGATGAAGTGGTAGAGGCGTATTACACCACGGGGAATTATTCTATTTTTATTAAAGTGATGACACACACGATTGCTGAATTACATTCCGTACTTGCAACCAAAATTCAGTTGATTGATGAAATTCAATCAACGGAAACCCTGATTTCCATGCAAAATCCAATTTTGCGAGACATTAAACCTTAAATGTCACCGAAACAATAAAGGCGTATATTAAACACGCCTTTGCTTTTTTTGATTAACGATAACGATCGAGGAATTTGTAATAGAGTACGCCGATCTTGGTGGCTAAGTTTTTAAGATATTTTCCACCGTAAAACGAAGGGACTTTCAACCCTTCAAAAATTCTCAAACGTTCGTCATTACCTAAAATTGCTTCTGCAATAATGCGTCCAGCAAGTCCAGTTAGTGCGACACCATGACCAGAATAGCCCTGCGCAAAATAAATATGCGGCGAGATACGACCGAAATGTGGGCTAGCGTTCATTGTCATATCAATCGGTCCTGCCCAACCATAATCAATTTTGACATTTTCTAATTGTGGGAAGACATGCAGCATATTGCGGCGCATAATTTGCACCATATCTTTTTCGGAGCTTGAATCGCTACCAAATAACAAACGGTTATCCGCACTCAAACGATAGTAATCAAGTAAGATATTGTTATCGCAAACAGACATACCATTGTTGATCACGGAATCAGCAGTGGCTTGATCTAAGGGCTCGGTCGCAATAATAAAGCTCTCAACCGGTAAGATTTTACGATTAATGCCGTGATGAATGGATTTCGGTAGTGCATCAATATAAGCATTGGTAGCTAAAATAACGTCTTGAGAAATGACCGCACTTTTATCGGTTTTGACTTCAATGCAACCTGATTTTTCCACTAAATCCACAACTGGGGATTGTTCGTAAATTTGCACGCCTAAATCTAAGCAGGCTTTTGCTAAGCCTAAGCAATAGTTTAATGGGTGTAAGTGGCCTGAATTACTATCGTATAAACCGCCCACATAAATATCACTGCCTAAATGTTGTTTAAGTTTGGCTTTATCCCAAAGTTGCATTTTGTCATAGCCAAAAGTCGCGTGGCTGGCTTTTTCCATTTCAATGAGATCGTCCATACGACGTTCATTTAACGCCAATGTGGCATAGCCTTTTTTCCAATCACATTGAATACCATATTTCGCAATGCGTTCATCAATAATATCAATGGCTTCTAGCGACATATCCCAAAGTTGTTTCGCTTTATCAAAGCCTACTTGAGCAATATATTCATCAATGCCTTCTTCAAAACCGTTGATAGCTTGGCCGCCACTTCTGCCGGATGCGCCAAATCCCACTCTTGCACCTTCTAACACAATGACTTTCTTGCCTTTTTCTGCTAATTCAAGGGCGGCAGATAAACCGAAGAAACCCGCACCAATAACACAAACATCGGCTTCTTCTTGCTGAGTGAGAGGCGGCAGTTCAAAGGTTTGATTTCGACTATCGAGATAATAAGATTTGACGTGTTCTTGATGAGCAAATTCGAGCATAGTTGATGACTGATTAACATAAAATAGAGATGAGAGAAATCTTACCCTGATGGGAAAATATGTCAAACCTTTTGCAAAAAAGGTGCTATACTCCCCAAGTTTACACAAGTAAACGATTGCTTAAGGTTTATTTTGATTGTCCTGAGGAGGTCAATAAATTGAAAAAAAATGCTGTTCAATACATTAAATCACTTTGTCTTTCAGCCGTCGCGTTCGTCGCAACCTCTGCGGCATTTGCTGCTGAAAAACTTTATGTTTATAACTGGACTGACTATGTGCCATCTAATTTGGTTGCGGAATTTACCAAAGAAACGGGCATTGAAGTGATTTATTCGACATTTGAAAGTAATGAAGAAATGTATGCTAAATTGAAGCTGACCTCTAGTACAGGCAGTGGTTATGATTTAGTTTTCCCATCAAGCTATTACGTCAATAAAATGGCGAAAGAAAATATGTTGCAAGAGCTTGATCACAGCAAGTTAAGTAATTTTAAACAAATTCCGGCAAACTTATTAAACAAGGAATTTGACCCAAATAATAAATATTCTCTGCCTTACGTTTATGGCTTAACCGGTATCGGCGTGAATGCGGATGATATTGACCCAAGCAAAATTACGAGTTGGGCTGATTTATGGAATCCAGAATTTAAAGGTAAGGTATTATTAACCAGTGATGCGCGTGAAGTGTTCCACATTGCATTACTTTTAGATGGAAAATCACCAAACACCACGAATGAAGAAGACATTAAAGCGGCTTACGAGCGCTTAGTGAAATTGTTACCAAATGTAGTGACCTTTAACTCTGACTCGCCAGAAGTTCCGTTTGTACAAGGTGAGGCATCTATCGGGATGTTATGGAACGGTTCGGCTTATTTAGCCCACAAAGAAAATCCAAGTATTCAATTTGTGTATCCAAAAGAAGGCGCGATTTTCTGGATGGATAACTACGCGATTCCAAAAGGTGCGAAAAATACAGAGGGTGCTTATAAATTTATCGACTTCTTACTTCGTCCTGAAAATGCGAAATTAGTCGTTGAGAAAATGGGCTTCTCGATGCCAAATGAAGGTGTGAAAGCGTTACTTTCACCTGAAATGGCGAATAACCCAACCTTATTCCCATCTGCTGAAAATATTGAAAAAGGCATTATGCAAGGTGATGTGGGTGAAGCAGTGGATATTTACGAAAAATATTGGAATAAATTAAAAACCAATTAATAAAATATTGATGAAAAGTGCGGTGAATTTGACCGCACTTTTGCTTTGTAAAGGATGACAAATGAGTTTTCTTGAGCGACTTTTTCACGCAATCTTGTTTGAAACCACGGTTGTGTTGCTTTCTGTTTTCGCTTTGTATTTCTTTACAAAAGAAAGTGTTTCTATTCTCTTTGGGTCCATGGTATTGGTTTCCTTAACCGCCATGCTATGGAATCTCGTTTTTAATTATTTTCTTGATAAAGTGTTTACGGGGCCGAGAGAAAAGCGAGGCGTCATATTTCGTACTTTACATGCCATTTCATTTGAGGGCGGTTTGCTTATTTTCACCATGCCGATCATTGCTTACTTTTTAAAAGTGGATTGGATTACAGCTTTTATGATGGATTTCAGCTTAACGGTGATGGTGACCGTTTATACCTTTATTTTTAATTGGGTGTATGATCACGCACGATTGCTGTTTATTAAGCATGAATGATGCAATAGGTAAGAGAAGAAATAAAAAAGTGCGGTCAAAATATAAGATGTTTTTGACCGCACTTTGATTTTTTAAGGGCATTATAAAACGCCCTTTTATTTCTTAAAGTTTTTCTACTAACTCAATAGCTGCACCAATATAGGTTGCAGGAGTGAGTTGTTGTAAACGGGCTTTTTCATCGGCTGGGATAGCCAGTTTTTCGATGAATTCACGCATTGCTTTTTCATCAACGCGTTTACCACGAGTGAGCTCTTTTAATTTTTCGTATGGTTTTTCAATACCATAGCGACGCATTACGGTTTGAATTGGCTCAGCTAAAACTTCCCAGTTTTGGTTGAGTTCATCACGGAGATGTTGTTCGTTCACTTCTAATTTGCTGATACCTTTACGCGTTGCGGCATACGCAATTAAGCAATAACCTAAACCCACACCTAAGTTACGTAATACAGTGGAGTCGGTCAAGTCACGTTGCCAGCGAGAAATTGGTAATTTTTGACCTAGGTGAGTCATCACGGCATTGGCTAAACCTAAGTTACCTTCTGAGTTTTCGAAGTCGATAGGATTTACTTTATGCGGCATGGTAGATGAACCAATTTCACCCGCGATAGTGCGTTGTTTAAAGTGATTTAACGCAATGTAGCCCCATAAGTCACGGTCGAAGTCGATGATGATGGTATTAAAACGTACCACGGCATCAAAGTATTCAGCAATGTAATCATGAGGTTCAATTTGAGTAGTGTATGGGTTCCAATCTAAACCTAATGAGGTGACAAATTCTTCACTGAATTTATGCCAATTGATATTTGGATAAGCCGATAAATGCGCATTGTAGTTACCTACTGCGCCGTTGATTTTACCCAAGATTTCATTTTGTTGGAGCTGTTTGAATTGGCGTTTTAAACGGTAAACCACGTTTGCCATTTCTTTACCCACAGTACTTGGTGAGGCAGGCTGGCCGTGTGTACGAGAAAGTAATGGGATAGTTTTGTATTCGTTCGCTAGACGGGTGATTTCATCAATCAGTTTTTGCCATTCCGGTAAGATTACTTCTTCACGCGCCGTTTTTAACATTAGGGCGTGAGAAAGGTTGTTAATATCTTCCGAGGTACAAGCAAAGTGAATAAATTCAGAGACTTTGGCTAATTCTGGTAAAGCTTCACTTTTTTCTTTTAAGAAATACTCAACTGCTTTTACGTCGTGATTCGTGGTGCGCTCAATTTCTTTGATACGTTCAGCATCTTGAAGACTGAATTCTTCCACAATTTTATTAAGGTAATCGTTTGCTTCTTTAGACAAAGAAGAAACTTCTTGGATTTCAGCGGTCGCCGCCAATTTTTGTAACCAACGTACTTCCACGGTGACACGGAATTTGAGTAAGCCAAATTCACTGAAAATGCCACGCAATGCAGTGGCTTTATCTTGATAACGACCGTCAATCGGGGAAAGAGCGGTTAATGCGGAAAGTTGCATAAGAGTTCTCCAAGGATTAATTTAAAGTTAAGTAGAGTTGTCGTGCCGCTTGCACTAATTTTTTACGATGAAATAACAGCTGCCATTTGCTGCCGCCGACTTGACGCCACAAAACGGCAGAACGAATGCCAGCAAGTAAACACGCACGAATTTTGTCTTGCACGCTTTGTTGCTGTAAATGATATGCCGAACCAATAATGTGGATGCGTTTGCCTAAAGGGCTAATTGTATCGACATAAATGTTTGCCATGATAGAAAACATCTCATCATCAAATTGATTGTCGTGATAAGCAAGTTGTTCCGGTAAACGGGCAATACGGCGGCCAAGTTCTTGTTTGATTTCAGGTTGTTTGTTTAATTTGCTCTCTAACGCTAACAAGCTACCCCAATAATTTAATAAATTTTTGTCATTTAATTGGGTGAGTTGCTCGATAAGTGTGTTTAATCCCACTTTAAGATGTTGAACATCACCACCAAATACGGCTAATGTATCTTCGGGTTGAGTAATGAGAAGAGAATGAATGGTCGTTTGGAATGCATCTTGGTTATCAACTTCGCCTTTTTGTGCTAATTGACTGATTAATAAGACTGATTGACAAACACCGGCAAGTGCCAGAGCCATATCATTATAATTTTTCATTGGGATTATAAATTGTGATCTGCAGAAATTTTTGGCGTAATATAGCATTTTTACACATTGTTTTGAACTCAATCATTAAAAAACGCCCTATCTTTTGTTATCATAGCGCCAATTCAGTTTACAGAATAAAAGGATAACCAATGACAAAACCAATTGTATTCAGTGGCGTGCAGCCTTCCGGCGAATTAACTATCGGGAATTATTTAGGTGCACTTCGCAACTGGGTGAAAATGCAAGAAGATTATGAGTGTATTTTCTGTGTGGTGGATTTACATGCCATCACTGTACGTCAAGATCCTGTGGCACTTCGCAAAGCGACCCTTGATGTGCTCGCCCTTTACTTGGCTTGTGGCATTGATCCGAATAAAAGCACGATCTTTGTGCAATCTCATGTACCAGAGCATACTCAACTAAGCTGGGTGTTAAACTGTTACACCTATTTTGGTGAAATGAGCCGTATGACTCAATTTAAAGATAAATCAGCACGTTATGCTGAAAATATTAACGTGGGTTTATTTGATTATCCGGTTTTAATGGCAGCAGATATCTTACTTTACCAAGCGAAAAGCGTGCCGGTAGGGGATGACCAAAAACAACATTTAGAAATCACCCGTGATATTGCCGCTCGTTTTAATGCCCTTTATGGTGATATTTTCACGATTCCTGAAATCTTCTTAGGCAAAGCCGGCGCGCGTATTATGTCTTTACAAGATCCGGATAAAAAAATGTCTAAATCAGATGATAACCGTAATAACGTGGTGACTTTGCTTGAAGATCCTAAATCGGTAGCGAAAAAAATCAAACGCGCGGTAACAGACTCTGATGAACCACCTGTTGTACGTTATGACGTGAAAAACAAAGCGGGCGTGTCTAACTTATTAGATATCCTTTCTGCAGTAACGGATAAATCTGTGGCAGACCTTGAAAAAGAATTTGAAGGCAAAATGTATGGACACTTAAAAACAGCGGTGGCTGACGAAGTGTCAAACTTACTTGCGGGTTTACAAGAACGTTTCTATCAATATCGTAACGATGAAGCACTTTTAGACGAGATTTTACGTCAAGGTGCAGAAAAAGCCCGTGCAAGAGCGAAAGAAACCCTTGCCAAAGTGTACGAAGCCGTCGGCTTTGTCGCTGCAAAATAATTTTAAACTTAATAAGCCGTGTTATATCACGGCTTTTTTAGATAAGGAGAAAAAGATGGCCATTCAAACAGAAAAACCTATTGAATGTGTAGGCTGTAATACTTTCGATATGAAATCATTGTTTGATAACAGTGATTGTAGTTTCCCTATCGAACAGTTTTACGCGACTCGTCAAGATGCAGAAGGCGCATTGGAATATTTCACATTAAAAGCACGTGATGTAGAAAGTGAACCTTGCCAAATTCAATCTGAAATTCAACAGGTTGAAGAGGGATATGTACTTAAAGCGGTTTTCACATTCTGCTGCCAAGCGGAATTAGTGATTTTCCAAATGAAACTTGTGTAAGTGATAACTTACTCTATAAAACAGCGCTATTTGTGACCGCACTTTCTGATATTTATGTTCCCCTGCATCGTATTATTCCTTTTTCTAATGTAGAAGGGCAGGGGAATCGTACCAGTATTTTCTTACAAGGTTGTAAGTTAAACTGCCTTTATTGCCATAATCCAGAAACCATTCCTCGTTATGCAGAAGGCGCTCATCAAGTCAGCCTGCAGTATTTGTATGAGCAAGTAATGGATGCAGTACCTTTCATTCGTGGCGTAACGGTTTCTGGCGGTGAACCCACCATTCATCATAAAAAGCTTGTTCCATTGTTTCAAAAACTACGTGAGGAAGGGCTAACTTGCTATTTAGATAGCAGTGGTTTCTTTGAATTTGACGCAATTCGTCCTTTAATTGAGGTTACAGACAAATTTCTCTTTGATTTGAAAGGAGAAGGACTTGGCCTACAACATTTGTGCTTTGATAGACAAAATCGCCAAGGCATTGTCCCGAAAAACATCATCCCCACTCATCAACATATCAAGCAAGAAAACTTAGATCGCAATTTGAAGAACTTGGCGCAATTATTACCATTAAATAAAGTGGAAGAAGTGCGGTTAGTTTATGTGGCAAATTTTTTTGATGCAGAAAAGTTGGTGGAAAAGGTTGCGTCCTTATTGAAAGACTATCCGGATGTGTTGTTGAAAATTATTCGAATGCACACAAAAGGTGCACGAGATGCCGAAGGACTCACGCCTTATGTCCCAACTGTTGAACAGACCCAAGCGCTTGAAAACTATGCGAAATCTTGTGGTCTGACCAAAATTGTGACCATTTTATAAGCAAACATGACAAAAAGGAGTAAAAATATTCCGACTTTTTACCGAAAAACAAGTAGAATAGGACAATTTTATTCACTTACTTATCTAACCAACCTAGGGGAAAAAAATGGGTATTTTAGGTAGCGTTTTAGGCATTGTCGTATTACTGATCATTGCCGTATTATTTTCAAATAATCGTAAGGCGATTAATTTACGTACTGTATTAGGGGCTTTGGCGATCCAAATCGGATTTGCGGCCCTTATTTTGTATGTGCCGTTTGGTCGTGATGCATTACAAGCGACAGCAAATGGTGTATCAAATGTTATCGCCTATGGTAATGAAGGGATTAACTTCGTCTTTGGTGGCTTAGCGGATCCTTCAAATGCCGGCTTTATCTTTGCGGTGAAAGTGTTACCAATCATCGTCTTTTTCTCTGGTTTAATTTCGGTGCTTTACTATTTAGGCATCATGCAAGTGGTCATCAAAGTGATTGGTGGTGCATTGCAAGCTGCGTTAGGTACATCTAAAGCAGAATCAATGTCTGCAGCAGCGAATATCTTCGTTGGTCAAACTGAAGCACCTTTAGTGGTTCGTCCTTACATTAAAAACATGACCCAATCTGAATTGTTCGCTATTATGGCGGGTGGTACAGCTTCTATCGCGGGCTCAGTCATGGCAGGTTATGCAGGAATGGGCGTGCCGTTGACTTACTTAATCGCAGCATCTTTCATGGCTGCACCAGCAGGTTTATTATTTGCGAAAATTTTATTCCCACAAACTGAACAATTTAACGATAAACAACCTGAAACGGATGATAGCGAAAAACCAACCAATGTGCTTGAAGCAATGGCAGGCGGTGCGAGTGCCGGTATGCAATTAGCGTTAAACGTAGGTGCGATGTTAATCGCGTTCGTGGGTTTAATTGCTTTAGTTAATGGTATTTTAGGTGGTGTAGGCGGCTGGTTCGGTTACGGTGATTTAACATTACAATCAATCTTTGGTTGGATCTTCAAACCATTAGCGTACTTAATTGGTGTATCTTGGGATGAATCTGCAATCGCGGGTCAAATGATTGGTATGAAATTAGCCGTAAATGAATTCGTGGGTTACTTAGAGTTCGCGAAATACTTACAACCAGATACAGCAGTTGTATTAAGTGAAAAAACTAAAGCCATCATTACTTTCGCATTATGTGGTTTTGCTAACTTCAGCTCTATCGCAATCTTAATCGGTGGTATCGGTGGTATGGCACCAAATCGTCGTGGTGATGTTGCGCGCTTAGGTTTAAAAGCAGTTGTAGCGGGTACATTAGCTAACTTAATGAGTGCGACTATCGCAGGTTTATTCATCGAGTTAAGCGGCGTAGCAATGTAATTAAAATGTGGTGAATTTTGACCGCACTTTATCTCTCAACACCACGAATCATTCGTGGTGTTGTACTTTAAAGCAGGCGAAAACGTTTGCTTAAATGATTTTTTATTTATCAACAAGAGGAAAAAACAATGACTCCACATATTAACGCTCCTGAAGGTGCATTTGCAGATGTTGTGTTAATGCCAGGCGATCCGCTTCGTGCAAAATATATTGCTGAAACATTCTTAGAAGATGCGAAAGAAGTGACTAACGTTCGCAATATGTTGGGTTATACCGGTACTTATAAAGGTCGTCGTATCTCTGTTATGGGTCACGGTATGGGTATCCCATCTTGCTCAATTTATGCGAAAGAATTAATTACTGAATATGGCGTGAAAAAAATCATCCGTGTTGGTTCTTGTGGTGCCGTACGTATGGACGTTAAAGTACGTGATGTTATCATTGGCCTTGGTGCATGTACTGATTCAAAAGTAAACCGTATCCGTTTCAAAGATAACGATTTTGCTGCAATTGCTGATTTTGATATGGCACAAGCAGCGGTTCAAGCAGCAAAAGAAAAAGGTAAGCAAGTTCGCGTAGGGAATCTTTTCTCTGCAGACCTATTCTACACGCCAGATTTTGAAATGTTTGATGTGATGGAAAAATACGGCGTCTTAGGCGTAGAAATGGAAGCGGCTGGTATCTATGGCGTAGCAGCAGAATATGGTGCAAAAGCACTTTGTATCTGTACCGTTTCAGACCATATTCGTACACACGAACAAACTACTGCAGAAGAACGTCAATTAACCTTCAATGATATGATTGAAATTGCGTTAGAGTCTGTATTAATTTGGTGATAAAGCATAATTTATCCGATTGATAGAATAAAAAAGGGCGGTCAATTTTGACCGCTCTTGTTTTTTATGTATCACTATTTTTCATACCAAATTCGGTTCACATAAAGCACCACTTTGCCGGAGGGTGTTTCCACATGAATTTCATCATCAACGCCTTTTCCGATTAAAGCACGTGCGACGGGAGAATCAATGGAGATCCAGTTTTTAGCGGGATCGAATTCATCGCAGCCGACAAGGCGATATTGCTTCACCTCACCTTCTTCATCTTCTAGCTCAACCCATGCACCGAAAAATACTTTGCCTTCTTGTTTCGGGTGGTAATCTACGATTTGTAGCACTTCTAAGCGTTTGGAAAGGAAACGCACACGGCGGTCAATTTCACGTAAACGACGTTTACCGTAAATATATTCTGCGTTTTCACTGCGGTCACCCAGCGCGGCGGCATCTGAAACCGCTTGGGTAACTTTTGGGCGTTCTTCTTTCCACAAAAATTTAAGTTCTTGGTCAAGCGCAAGCCAGCCTTGACGGGTAATGTAATTTGATTTTGCCATGATAAAAATAAAAGAAATTTTTTTGAATTATATTTGAGCCTGTTGTCTAAAACCAGTATTCTATTCCCGTTTTTATCGAATCCTTTAATAACAAAGAAGTATGACAATGTTAAATCAACAAATTAGCCAAATTATTGCGGCAGAATTAACCGTTCAACCCCAACAAATCCTCGCCGCCATTCAATTATTAGATGATGGCAATACCATTCCATTTATCGCCCGTTATCGTAAAGAAGCCACAGGTGGCTTGGATGACACCCAACTTCGTCATTTTGAAACCCGTTTAATTTATTTGCGTGAATTAGAAGATCGTCGTCAAACCATTTTGAAATCCATTGAAGAGCAAGGGAAATTGACCGATGAATTGCGTGAAAAAATCCATGCGACACAAAGTAAAACTGAATTAGAAGATTTGTATTTGCCATATAAACCGAAACGTCGCACGAAAGGGCAAATTGCGATTGAAGCCGGTCTTGAGCCATTGGCTGATTTACTTTGGAACGAGCCGAAAAATGATCCAGAAACGGTAGCAGCTAAATTTGTAAATGCGGATAAAGGCGTAACAGACGCCAAGGTCGCACTTGATGGCGCACGCTATATTTTAATGGAGCGTTTTGCTGAAGATGCGGGCTTATTAGCGAAAGTACGTGATTATTTAGCAAAAAATGCCGTTATCGTATCCAAAGTGATCGAAGGCAAGGAAACGGAAGGCGCAAAATTCCAAGATTATTTCGACCACCAAGAATTATTGAAAAATGTGCCTTCTCACCGAGCATTAGCGATGTTCCGAGGACGTAATGAGGGCATTTTACAATTAAGCTTAAATGCTGATTCTGATGCAGAAGAGGGAAGTCGTCAAAGCTATTGTGAAGAGATTATTCGTGATTATTTAGATGTCAGTTTTACGGGGCAGCCTGCAGATAAATGGCGTGAGCAAGTAATTGCGTGGACATGGAAAATCAAAGTTTCGTTGCATTTAGAAACGGAATTAATGGCAAGTTTACGTGAAAAAGCGGAAGAAGAAGCCATTGATGTTTTTGCTCGAAATCTGACCGCACTTTTAATGGCTGCACCGGCTGGCGCGAAAAGCACTATGGGCTTGGACCCGGGCTTGCGTACGGGAGTTAAAGTCGCGGTGGTGGATAACACAGGTAAATTATTAGATACCACCACCATTTATCCACACACGGGTCGTGAAGCTGAAGCACAAGTGGCGATTTTCAGCTTAATCCGTAAACATAACGTGGAATTAATTGCCATTGGTAATGGTACGGCTTCTCGTGAAACTGAACGTTTTGCGAAAGAGGTGATTAAAGAAATCAAAGAAAATAAACCTCAAACCGTTGTGGTGAGCGAGGCGGGCGCATCCGTTTATTCCGCCTCTGAATTTGCGGCAAATGAATTCCCGAACTTAGATGTGTCTTTACGTGGTGCAGTCTCTATTGCACGCCGTTTACAAGATCCATTGGCAGAATTAGTGAAAATAGAACCGAAAGCTATTGGTGTTGGGCAATATCAACATGATGTAAACCAAACCCAACTTGCGCGTAAACTTGATGCGGTGGTGGAAGACTGTGTAAACGCAGTAGGTGTGGATTTGAATACGGCATCAGCACCGTTACTTGCTCGCGTGGCGGGAATGACGAAAACCTTAGCGCAAAACATTGTGGAATATCGTGATGAAAATGGTCGTTTTGAAAGCCGTGCAGAATTGAAAAAAGTGCCGCGTTTAGGACCAAAAGCCTTTGAGCAATGTGCAGGCTTTATGCGTATTGCAGGCGGGAAAAATCCACTTGATGCTTCAGGTGTCCACCCAGAAGCGTATCCTGTGGTCGAAAAAATCTTGCAAGCGACCGCACAATCTATCCAAGATTTAATGGGGAATGCGGGTGTGGTACGTCAGCTTGATGCGAAACAATTCATTGATGAGCAATTTGGTTTACCAACCGTTCAAGATATTTTCAAAGAATTGGAAAAACCAGGGCGCGATCCGCGTGGTGAATTTAAAACTGCTGTATTCGCAGAAGGCGTAGAAGAAATCACCGATTTAAAACCAGGTATGATTTTAGAAGGTACCGTCACCAATGTAACTAACTTTGGCGCATTTGTGGATATTGGTGTTCACCAAGACGGTTTAGTACATATTTCATCATTAAGCGATAAATTCGTAGAAGATCCACATCAAGTGGTGAAAACGGGCGATATCGTGAAAGTGAAAGTGTTGGAAGTGGATGTGCCACGTAAACGTATTGCGTTGACGATGCGATTAGATGAAAGTGCGGTCAAAAATGACGGCAAATCTGACCGCACTTTAAGTGCAAAACCAAGAAGTAATGCGCCTCGCCAAGATCGTAATCCAAGAGGAAATAGTGCGATGGGGAATGCCTTTGCTGATGCGTTGAAAAATTGGAAAAAATAATTTCGTCATTTAGATGAACATTGTGGCCAAATAGGCGTACAATGAAGGGGATTTGGTCAATCATCCAATCCCCTTTTTTATTTCAACGAAAGGAATATTCTTATGGAAAAAGGTATTCTTGGGCCGCATGAAGGCAAGGAGCTGGAATTAATGTTAAGGGGCGAAAAGCAAGTGGCATTATTCAATCAGGAGCTTGGTATTCCTGACGCCTTTCTCCCTTATCTTGAGCAAGGAATGCTTCATTCAAAAACAGTGCAACGTCATGTAAATGATGTTTGCTTAACCGATTTTATTGTCTATTTACCTCAATCTCTTGCACTCGCTGAACAAATGGAAGTGTTACTTCCTGCAAGCACAGTGAATGGTTTTGATCCAAAAGTGGAACGTGAAATTGGACGAATTCTTGGCTACCCAGAAAAAGACATCGAATACTACATTCAGCATTTTCAAGATAATTTAGAGAAGTATCGGCAGCAGTATAGTTGATTGATAAAATAAAAGTGCGGTCAAAAACATAAGAAATTTTGACCGCACTTTTGTATTTTCAGCGCTGCTTATCTTTAAGCTAGTTTTATAATTTCACATCCAATTTTGCATAAGCTCGTTCTACTTTTTGATAGAAATGGCTTACCATCTTTACAAGTGGTATCGCAACAGGCTACTGGAAAACTAGAAACAGTTTATAACATCGCCGTAGAAGAATTTAGCACTTACCATGTAGGGGAATTTGGTGTTTGGGTTCACAATGCAAATTGTTGTGATTTTGTGAATGTAAAATATGGTGATATTGAGGCTAAATTTAAGCAAGGGGTTGGGTTAATCCAAAAAATGATCGAGTGATGTATATCGATCCTTTTGATGGTAAATTTAAAGATTTTCCAGATGGAGCAAGAGCTTCGGTGGATCATATTTTGTCACAAAGCGCATTTAATAAAATTGATGGTTTTGATAAATTACCAAAACATGTTCAAAATGAATTAATTAATCACCCTATGAATTTACAGCCTTTACCAAAGGAACTAAATTCATCTAAAGGTGCTAAAATTGAAACAGGAACGGAAGGTTGGCAGAGATATGTTAAGGAAAACAAAGATATATCACCAACATATAGAGCGTATTTAGAAAACACTCAAAGAAATATGGTGGCTTTAGTTGAGGAACAGATTAAAAAGAGAGGTCTTAAGTGAAATTTATGACTAAATCTGATTTATATAAAGAGTTTGACGAAGTCTATTTCAACTTATCAGAGCTATGCTTTGATAAAATTAACTTATTTTATCGAAAATTTGATGATTTTGACCCAATGAAATTTGATGGTTTAAATTTAGTAAATAAAGTTGAACCAGAAAATTATCTTATTGAACGATTTAAAGTTATACAGCCTGAGTCATATTCTTATTTATACGATGGAAGATTTTTTTATGCTATTAAAAGAAGCCAGATTCCAGTAATGAATGATATAACTGAATTTGGCGTAATAATTAATGATATTGTTTATTACATAAGTTATGACCCATTTTCATTCTCCAAGGGAGAATATAAGCTACATCATAAAAATATTCCTTATGAATTGCTTAACTCTTGGTTATTTTTTAGTGATAAATGGATTGTCTCAGAGAGTGTAACTTCAAATATATATAAAAGTAATTTACCTTCATTATTATTGATGCCAATTCATTCAATTATAGAAGGTTTTGAAGATAGTCATGGCGTTGCACTTCCTGAATATACAGCTTTTCTAGAACATAAATTTCATCATGCTTTTAGACAAAGCTATGATGATAAATTTAATGATGAAAAATATTTTGAATTAAGATGTTTGCTTGATACCCGTTCCAATGATGATGGGAGTAAAACAGGATATCAATTATTTGTGTCTTCTCATAATGATGAACGTAATGTTTATATGATACCTAGAGCAGATGTGATGGGTATTAAAAAGTTGACGAATCCAGCAGAGGCAATAGATCATTATGCTGCTCATTTATTCTCACGTGCTGAGGGTGAGTTTGATTTTATGCAATATGCAGAAGATTTTTAATTAATACAATAAATTAAAGTGCGGTCAATTTCCAAAGAGTTTTAAAACCTCTTAAAAATTGACTGCACTTTTTATTTTCAACGATATTTAAGTTGAGCAAACCTTATAATTTCATACCCGACTTCGCGCAAGATTGGCAGCGAAAGCGAATGGCACCACAGCGGAACAAGGGGGGTAGCTGGAACGGCTAAAAGGACAGTTGAGAATAATGCGCTTACTCAAGGCGATATTCATAGTGCTTATCAACGTTTGTTAAATGGTGAAGATATCGAAGTTGTTCTCCGTGATTTAGAACATTTAAGCCAAAAGGAACGAGATAAGTTACTTGCAGATTGTGATGCAGCATGCCGACAAGTGGTGCCAAGTTTATTAATGGCCGCAAATGATTTTTCAGAAGAGCAGGCTATTGCGCTAGGTAGTATTTTATCGAAAATCCCGGCAGAACAACGTTCACGCGTTGATATGCTTGTTCAATCGGAAAATAGTAAAACGCTTGAGGCTATAGAGAACAGTAAGAGTGATGTGGAAAAACATATTGCTTTAGCTATTAAGGTAATGAGATTTTTCCAAGCAGAGAATGCCGTCTCGGGAGGAAAACCAAGCAAGCCTTTTAAGGTTAGTACAGCGAAGGATAGCGAAAGTTATTACAAGGATAGCTCTTTTTCCTCAATAAATGCTCAAGTTGCATTATCTAAGAAATTATCAGCATTAGAAAGTGCTCAGAAGTCAGCAGTTAAAATTAAAACTCTTCCTGATGGACGAGTTCGATATTATGATAAAGAACGTTTTGCGAAAAATCCAGGACCAACTAGGGGAAACTCTCTAGTGACTGAATATAATCCTAAAACTGGGGGCGTAAAACAATGGATGGAAAGTTACGATCATAATGGCAATGTTAATAGAGTTCATCCAAAATCAGTAAATGGTCAGGTTGTGGATAGTATCCATTACCCGCCTACAGGAGCAGAATTGGAGAAAATGAAAAAATGATTAGATATAGTGAAAAAGACTTTATAAATGAAATTAGATTAATGGTAAGTAATAATGCATCAGAACAGGAGATTTCTTATAGAGCCTTAGAATTGATGAATTCATCAATTGATTGGAGAGAGGAATTTCGTGATTTTGCATTGGATCTGATTAGTATAATAGAACCCGGTTTCTATATGACAAATGATGAAATATTAGAAAATATTAATTTGTTGAGTAAAAAATATTATCCATGAAATGAATATTGGAAAATATCACACCTATGTAGAAAAGGATATAAAGAACCTAAAGTAACAGTTTACCCACTCATGAAATAGGAACTAATTATGGATTTGAAATTTTATTGGTATATATCGTCTACATGGAAAGATGGTGTTTTGAGACCTCGTTGCTTAATATTAAATGTAGATGAGGCTTTAAATATAGTTAATTTTTTGATTGATGATGAGGGATTAGGTATAGGTCATTTGCAAAAGTGGATAAAAAATGGTCTTGAAGAGATTAATAAAATATCTAAAAAAGAAATTTCTGAATATGATATGTGGGGACAAAGTTTAGGTGCGCTAATCTCGTTAGATAAAGTAACTATTTATTGGGGGGATGAAGAATATCCTGATGATTATCTTGAGTTTGACCAATTTAAGATTATTTTATCTAAGTGGTATGACTTCTTACTATCTGAACCCAATATAAGTAATGAAGTTTATTTTTCAGTTTAGATTAGAGGTCATTTTATGACAGTCATGATCGGTGGCCATTCCGCCTTAGGTAATATCCGTGTTGAACGGATATTATACACTTATCCAAATGGCGTATATTTAGCACAGATTTCCGCCTTTGATAGTGAAACTAATCAATATATTGCGAAGACCAATAATAATGGCGAGACTTTAATGTTTCCCCAAACGTGGACGGCAGATCGTATTAAAGTTGAAATTAATTCTGCTTATATGAATCAAGTAGATGATTTAGATCCTATTCGTAAAGCTGAAGGTATGTGGGTTGGCATTTCAAATTCAGGCGTGCGTATAGAAGGTTATACCTATCCTGTCGTCACCGCTTTTCCAAGTGCTGAGCAGGAGTAAATATGAAACTTGTTTTTACGTATATTCAGCATAAAGGTCAAATTATTCCAACTTGCCATTTAGAAGAAAATCATCAACTAAATCCACTAACCGGCTATTTGAATGATCCAATGGGTGGTCCAAATTATTTCTCTTTTTTAGATCATTCATTGTCAATCTTAACAGATGAGATGATTCAAGAAGCGGATATTTCCTCTAATTCTTGGGGTGTTGAGGTGATGAACGATCAAGTGAATTTTTATTTCCTCTTTGCTCAAGAAGAGGAATCACTTTATCTTACTTTACCGCGTGGAATTATGATTGATGTGTTGAGGTTATGGATGATTTTCCGAAGTCAAGAACCGGAAGAAGGTTTAACACAGCGCTTAGAGTTTTAAGTTGAAAGTGCGGTCAATTTTCAAAGAGTTTTAAAACCTCTCAAAAACTGACCGCACTTTTTAACAGATACGTATGCCCCGAGATAGCGCGAGTTTCCTGACGCGTGCTTGTATCTATCTAATTAAAAATAAACAAACTGAAGTTGTTAATGAAAATAGTAAAATCATCATTAAATGAAATTGATATTTAGGCGCGCGTCAGAAGACGCGCGCCATCGTTGGGTGATAAGGTTTATGCGAAAAACGAACTGACAGGACAAATGACCTATCAGCGTGTACAAGCGCACTACAACAACCCGTATGATTTTACAGTATATGTAGAAGTGATTGATGAACAAGGCAAACACCAAACCATTGTTTCAAACAAAATTCATCCATTCTTTACCCAGGTAAATCAAGGTGAGCTAGTACCGAGTTCTGAGGGGCATCACTACAACGGAGAAATCCAAAACGCTCAGTGGGTAGATGCACAAAATCTGAAAGCCGGCTATAAGTTGTTGTCAGAAAATAATCACTGGCAAACGGTGAAAGGAGTCACTATCAAGGCTGAGAAGTTAAGTGCATATAACTTGACAGTTGAGACTGACCATACTTACTTCATTAAAGGAGCAAATTCTGACCTTGATGGCGTTTGGGTGCATAATGATTGTTGGCATGCTTTACCTGACGGAGCTAAACGAGTAAAAGATATTGATGGATATCATGCTTATAAGTTTAAAAATCAGGATGGAAAAGAAATTACTGTGATCAAAAAAGACTTAAATCGTTTTGAAACAGTAAATCACAACGCAGGAACAGATCCTCATTTTAATAAACTATCTCAACGAATTGATGAGCAAACAGGACGTTATTTATCGACAGATAAACCTGTAGATCAATTTTATAATCGTTCTTATCTTCGTTCTGATACCATGAAGAAAATCTTTGAACAATACGAGGCTCTACCTAATGGTAATTACCGAGATAAGATTACTCGTGCGATAATTAAAGGACCAATCGATATAGGACATGCTTATGGCTGGGAGCATAGACGATTATCTCTTGCAGCTAAAGAGTTAAATTGGAGTCAAAAACAATTTAATGCATTATGTAAATGCAAGACCTAATAACTTCAGATTAGAAAATATGTCTGAAAATCGAAGTCATAGAAATGAAATGCCAGGAAATGGTGATATTCAAAAAATTAAAGAGGATATGGAATTGTTTTTAAAACAAAGAGGAAAATAATATGACAAATTTATATGAAAAATATAAAGATGACCCTAAGATGCTTGTTGCGATAGCAGATGGAGAAGGAAATATCGCAATGCTGGAGGATATTTTCTTTATAAGTAAAAAGTTAGATATTCACTATGTATCGGCAGATAAATGGAATTGGCTACACCAGTGTAATTTAATTTGTGCGGCTCCGTTGTCGGTTGTGGAGTTTTATATAAAACATGGAGTGGAGATTAATGCGCAAGATATGTACGGAATGACTCCTTTGCATTATGCATTACGAAGTAAAAATGCTGAGGCGGCGATAGCGTTGCTTAAAGCAGGAGCAAATCCTAATTTACCGAACCAAGATGGTTTAATCCCTTTATCTATGATTGGATATATCCCAGAGAGATTGGATGTTTTAGAGCTTATGCTTCAAAAAGGGGCAAATGTGCATTACCTAGTAAATGAGGATGAAACTATTCTTGAAAGTTATAAACCTACAGAGAATGAGCCTCAATTAAAACCAATTTATGAATTAATGAAAAGGTATTCGTAGTGTTAAATATTTAGAGATGATATGAGTCCAAAAGTTAGAAGATATATTGAAGTATATAGTAATGAAACAGATGAGTTGCTTTATTCTTATAAAATAACAATTCCAGATCATCTAGTTATTGAGATAGTTTCACCTGATGAGGATGATGAATTTGCATTTTTTTCATATATTTTGACTCAGGAAAAAGTTCTTTCTCTAGGCGGTAAACATATTATAGATGAATATCATAACAATGATGTTGGATATTATGTTGCCTGTTATCAATCATAGGATATATAGATACCAAATAAAAGTGCGGTCAAAAACACAAGTGATTTTGACCGCACTTTATTATGGATTAGAAAGGATTATTCTGCGTCTTCTTTTGCCCATTCTAATGAGCGTTTAACGGCTTTTTTCCAGCCTTTATAACGACGTTCACGTTTTTCTTCATCGTTGTCTGGTGTGAAGGTACGTTCTACACGCGCTTTGTCGTGAAGCTCGTCTAAATCTTTCCAGAAACCAACCGCAAGGCCTGCAAGGTAAGCTGCACCAAGTGCAGTCACTTCTTTCACCACTGGACGTTCTACGTTCACATCTAAAATATCCGCTTGGAATTGCATTAAGAAGTTATTGTTGGTTGCACCGCCATCAACACGTAAATATTGTAAGCGTTGACCTGAGTCAGATTGCATTGCTTCTAATACGTCACGGGTTTGGTAAGCAATAGATTCAAGGGTTGCGCGTACAATATGGTTGCGGTTAGAACCACGAGAAAGACCGAAAATTGCACCGCGTGCATACGGATCCCAATAAGGTGCACCTAAACCAGTGAATGCTGGCACGACATATACCCCGTTGCTGTCAGGGACTTTTTGTGCGAAGTATTCGGAGTCATGGCTGTCATGTACGATTTTGAGTTCATCACGTAACCATTGGATTGAAGCACCAGCGATAAATACCGAACCTTCAAGCGCGTATTCAGGTTCACCTTTGGCGTTACACGCGATGGTGGTTAATAGGCCATTTTTAGAGGTAATGGCTTTATCACCGGTGTGAAGCAACATAAAGCAGCCTGTACCATAGGTATTTTTTGCTTGGCCTGCGCGTGTACATAGATGGCCGTAAAGTGCCGCTTGTTGGTCGCCCGCGATACCTGCAACTGGAATACGTACACCGCCTTTACCTCCGATGTTGGTTTTGCCATACACTTCGGAAGAATTACGCACTTCAGGCAACATTGAGCGTGGAATATTTAATAATTCCAACATTTTGTCATCCCATTTTTTCGTATGGATGTTAAATAACATGGTACGGGATGCGTTGGTGTAATCCGTTACGTGAACACGGCCTTGGGTTAATTTCCATACAAGCCAAGTATCTACGGTACCAAATAGAAGTTCACCGCGTTCCGCTTTTTCACGAGCACCTTCTACATTGTCTAAAATCCATTTCACTTTTGTCCCCGAGAAATATGGGTCCACTACTAAGCCTGTAGTGTTGCGGATATATTCTTCGTGACCATCCGCTTTAAGTTTGTCTGTAATATCTGCAGTACGACGACATTGCCACACAATCGCATTATAAACCGGTGTGCCGGTTGCTTTTTCCCACACAATGGTGGTTTCACGTTGGTTAGTAATACCAATTGCCGCGATTTCATCTGAGGTAATGCCTGCTTTTGCAACCACTTCGTTTAATGTTGAACTTTGTGTTGCCCAAATTTCCATTGGATTATGTTCCACCCAGCCTGCGCGTGGATAAATTTGTGTAAATTCACGTTGGGCGATTTCGACAACATTCGCATTGTGATCTAATAATACTGCACGAGAGCTTGTGGTACCTTGGTCCAAAGCGATGATGTATTTTTTGTCTGTCATGGTTCTATTCCTTAGAGTGCTCGGCACTCTCATTAAATGAATGAAGAAATTTTGAGCTTAAACGAACAAATTGCGAACCTAACTTAATTGAATTCGAATATAATTGGAACAAGCAATGTTGGGTTTTGTGATTAGCATCACAGATTTTTCTCTGAAGATATGCAATCGATTGCGTTAACGTACAAAATAATGTGATCCTTCTCTCATTTCTAGAAAATAGATCGGTTTTATCTATTGAATTAATTGGTTAAAACTAGATAATGAAGCCACTCACTTTGAGTATCTCAATATTTGATCAAACAACGAAACGAATTGCAAAACAAGATTTCTTTAATGAAATCATTAAGTTAATCATTATTTGGAGATTCTCTTATGAATGCCTATTTTGCAGAGTTTTTTGGCACAGCACTTTTAATCCTGTTAGGTAACGGTGTGGTGGCCAACGTATGTTTAAATAAAACGAAAGGGCAAAGTTCTGGTTGGATTGTGATTACTACCGCGTGGGCATTTGCGGTGTATGTGGCCGTCGTTGTAACAGGTCCTTACAGTGGGGCACACTTAAATCCTGCGGTAACACTTGGCGTGGCAATGAAAGGCGCATTTGCTTGGGAATTGGTACCAGGCTACATCGCGGCACAAGTAGTGGGCGGCATGGTTGGTGCGTTGTTGGTTTACATTATGTATAAAGATCACTTTGCAGCGACCGAAGAAGAGGGCTTAAAACGCGCTTGTTTCTGTACTGAACCAGCAATTCGTAACTATCCAATCAACTTAGTAAACGAAATCGTTGGTACCTTCGTGCTTGTTTTCGTGATTTTCTATCTTGCGGGAGCAAATATCACTTTACCTGGCACAGCAGAAAGCACTCCAATTGGTTTAGGTTCAATTGGGGCATTACCAGTAGCCATTCTAGTTTGGGCAATTGGTTTGAGCTTAGGTGGAACAACCGGTTATGCGATCAATCCAGCTCGAGATCTTGGTCCGCGCTTAACCTTAGGTCTTTTCCTGGGTGGTACATTAAAAACTAAAGCTGACTGGGGATACAGTTGGGTGCCGGTTGTAGGGCCATTTATCGGGGCGGCTTTAGCAGCAGTATTCTATAATGCGATTATGTAATTTATTCAAATAGAAAGAGCGGTCAAAATTCATGATGTTTTTTGACCGCTCTTTTTATATTTAGACGTTTGATTAAATACAATAATCTTCGAATTCCATTGGCATTTTAGCTTGCAATAAGAATTGTTTGGTGCGCTCTTGCTGTGGATGACTGAAGAATTCAGACGCGGTATTTTGTTCAACTACCTGACCATTTTCCATGAGAATCACGCGATCTGCCACATCTTTGGCAAAATTCAATTCATGGGTGACGATAATCATTGTCCAACCTTCTTGCGCGAGCATTTTGAGTGCTTGTAACACTTCACCGACGAGTTCAGGGTCAAGAGCGGAAGTAGGCTCATCTAACAAGATAATATCTGGTTTAACGGCTAAAGCACGGGCGATCCCGACACGTTGCTGTTGACCACCAGAAAGTTGAGAGGGATATAAATCCGCTTTCGCTTTTAAACCAACTTTTTCCAATAATGCTAAGGCTTTTTCACGCGCAATCTCTTTCGCTTGTTTTTGTACAACGACCATGCCTTCCATCACATTTTCGAGTGCTGTGCGATGGGGAAATAGATTGTATTGTTGGAATACCATTGAAGAACGACGACGCAATTTTAATTCATCGGCTTTGCTGATTTTTTTACTGAAATCAATGGTTAAGCTTCCATCAGTAAATACTAATATCCCTTTTTCTGGGCGTTCGAGCAAATTTAAACAGCGTAAAAAAGTCGTCTTGCCTGAACCTGATGGGCCTAGAATGGCAACCACTTCACCTTTATTAATTTCAAAATCAATGCCTTTTAATACATGGTGGCCATTAAAACTTTTCTGAATATTCGTGACTTTTAACATAACCAGTCCTTATAAATGGCGAGAAAGGCGTTTTTCTAAACGGGTTTGTCCCATTGACAGCACAAAACAGAATACCCAATAAATGAGAGCCGCTTCACTATAAATTAAAATAAATTCGTAGTTTTCAGCTGTGATGTTTTGCGCCACACGGAATAATTCAGCGATCCAAACAAGTGATGCCAGAGACGTATCTTTCACCGTGCTAATGAATGTGTTTGATAGTGAAGGGACGGAAATACGTAAAGCTTGCGGCATAATGGTACGCACGAAAGCTTGTGTGTAATTCATGCCTATCGCATAAGAGGCTTCCCATTGACCTTTAGGAATCGCAAGAATAGAGGCTCTCACGGTTTCTGCCGCATAAGCACCAATATTAATGGAGAACGCAATAATCGCGGTCGGGAAAGGTTCCAACTTGATACCGACTTCAGGTAAACCGTAGAAAATAATGAAGATCTGCACCAACATTGGCGTGCCACGGATAATTGAAATATAAATGCGACAAATGCCTTGCAGAATTTTGGTCATTAAATTGGGATGTGGCAATGTGCAAATTACAGCCACGATAACCGCAATGAATAAACCGCAAAAGAAGGAAATGACCGCAAGGGGGATCGTATATAAAATTGCCCCTTCCATCATAGGCCAAAACGAGCTGATTACATAATCAGCTCGTTCTGCGGTCATAAATGGAAGGCTGGCTAACCAATTATTGAGTAATGTCATCGCCAAACCATTTGATTGAAAGTTGTTTTAAAGTTCCGTCTTTGCGTAGTTCTTCAAGTGCTTGGTTCACTTTTGCAATAAGCGGTTCTTCACCTTTCAAGAAAGCAAAACCAGTTGGGATTTTTTTATCACTTTCTACAGCAATTTTTAAGCCAGAGTTAGGTTGTTTTTTGAAGTAATCTAATACTGCAAGCTTATCGTTTACTGTGGCATCAACACGACCTTGTTTTACCGCCTCAAGGTTTTGAGCCAAGCTATCTACAGTCACGATAATTGCACCATTATCACGTGCGTCTTTGCTCCAGTTACTGGTTGCAGATTGTGCAGATTTTTTACCTTTTAAATCAGGGAATGATTTAATGCTATCGTTATCGGCTTTCGTCACGATTACGCCAGCAGAGTAGTTATAAGGTGCACTGTAATCATATTTTTTTAAACGTTCTGGGCTTGGATTGGTTTGGTTCGCAATAACATCAAAGCGTTTTGCATTTAAACCTGCATACATGCCATCCCAAGCGGTTTCTTTAAATTCAACTTTCCAACCTAATTTTTGCGCAACTTTTTCGATAATTTCCACATCGAAACCTGTTAACTTGCCATCTTTGTCGTGGAAAGTGAATGGTGCGTAAGTCCCCTCAGTACCGACTAATAAGGTTTTAGTTTGTTCAACGCGATCAGCAATTTCACCTGCGTTAGCAAAAGTAGAAAGAGCTAATCCAGCCGCTAAAAGTGCGGTGCTAAAAAATGATTTTTTCATAAGTATTCCTTTTTTAGATAAATAACGAAAGTGAAATGAATTATAAGAAGCGAAAAAGAAAAGAAAAGTATTATTTATTTATGAATTATTTCTTTTCGTTATATCAAATAAAAACTGTTTAATTAATAAACAAAAAAAGGTCTGTAAAAACAGACCTTAGATAAAATGAATTCAATCAATAGATTAAGCTTCAATACCTTCGAATAAAGCCGTACTTAAATAACGTTCTGATGCAGAAGGTAAGATCGCGACGATTAATTTATCTTGGAATTCAGGTAGTTTTGCTAAGCGGTCAGCCGCTGCCACAGCCGCACCAGAGGAAATACCCGCAAGAATACCTTCTTCAGCCATTAAGCGACGAGCGGTCGCAATTGCCGTATCGCTATCTACAGTTTCCACGCGATCAATTAATGATAAATCTAAGTTTTTTGGAATGAAGCCCGCACCGATACCTTGAATTTTGTGTGGGCCTGGTTTCACTTCTTGGCCTGCAAGGGTTTGGCTAATAACAGGTGATTCTGTTGGTTCAACCGCCACAGAGGTAATTTTTTTACCGTGATCTAATTTGATCGCACGAGAAATACCAGTAATTGTACCGCCAGTACCCACCCCAGCAACCACAACATCCACTTTACCTTCCGTATCTTTCCAGATTTCTTCACCAGTAGTTTGACGGTGAATGTCCGGGTTAGCCGGGTTTTCAAATTGTTTTAGCATCACATAATGATTTGGGTTAGACGCCACAATTTCTTCAGCTTTGGCAATCGCACCTTTCATCCCTTTTGAGCCTTCAGTGAGCACAAGATTCACGCCTAAACCACGTAATAAACGTTTACGTTCAAGACTCATGGTTTCAGGCATGGTTAAGGTGATTTTATAACCACGTGCAGCAGCTACATAAGCTAAAGCAATACCGGTGTTACCGCTGGTTGCATCTACAATTTCTTTACCTGCCGTTAAAATGCCATCTTTTTCTGCTTGCCAAATCATATTGGCACCAATACGGCATTTCACGCTAAAGCTTGGGTTGCGACCTTCAATTTTTACGACAACGTTGCCATTGTGTCCGAAGTGTTTTAAACGAACTAATGGCGTATTACCGATTGAGTATGAGTTATCTGCATAAATTGTCATTTTACTGTCCTTTTATATTTGGGAATGAGTTGATGCAGTAGTTATAACACTGGTTTTTATATAAAAAAAATAGTTAATAGCTATATTTTATAACTAAATGCTATTTATTCACGATGCTGTTTCCTGAAGGCTTAATTTCCGTACTAGTAGAGCCAGTCACAATTTGTGTTGAACCTGAAGTGCGGTCAAAATTCATATCAAATTTTAATTGTGAGCGATAATTTTCCACCCACATTACGGTTGCACCACAGACCGCCACAGGAATAATCACTAAATTCACAAGTGGCAATGCGGTACAAAGAGTAATTAACGCCCCGAATGTTAGGCTTTGAGATCGTCTTTCACCTAATGCATTTTTCATAATGCCAAAAGAAATTTTATGGTTATCAAACGGGTAGTCACAGTACTGAATCGCCATCATCCAACAGGTAAATAGGAATGTTAGTACTGGAATAATGGTTTGCCCAATAACTGGGATAAAACTCAATAAGAACAAGCCCACAAATTTCGGTAAGCTGTACCATAGTTTTTGCCATTCTCGGTTCAACATACGCGGCACATCTTTCATAATTTCGGCAAAACCATCATTATTAACGGCTTCACCGGTCAGCATTTTTTCGACTTTTTCTGCTAATAATCCATTAAACGGTGCGGCAATAAAGCCTGAAAGTGTCGTAAAGGCAAAATAGAAAAATAAGAGAATTGAGCCAATAGACAGCACGAGCAAAATCACACTTAAAAAGCTTAACCAATCAGGAATAAAGCTCATTACCCAGTCGATCATTGTGGAGATTTGAGAAACAAATAACCAAAATAAGCCTGTAAGCAGGACGATATTCAGTAGAATTGGCATAATCACAAAACGTCGGAGACCTTTTTGCGTAATGAAATGCCAACCCATCACGAAATGATTGAAAGCAGATTTTATTTCATTTTGATCGATCATCATTGTTCCTTTAAATTGAAAAGTAAAAAATACAAAATGTCACAGAAAGACAATATTTTTTGAGAAAAATTCCATCTCATCCCTTTTAATCTCTTGTTTGCTTTCCTATTTTTTCACCTGTGGAAATGTGATAGGATTAGCAAAAATCATTGCGTTAAGGAGCAACAAGAATGGACTTAAATACCATTTTGATTATTTTAGGGGTAATTGCTTTAATTGCCTTAGTGGTACACGGATTATGGTCAAATCGCCGTGAGAAATCAAAATATTTTAAAAGCGCGAACACATTTAACCGCACTTCTAAAAACGGTGAGGTCAATCCTTTTTCGCAAGCTGCTGATCCTAATGCGGATATTCGTTTAACACATCGTGCTCAAGCGGCACAGCCTGTACAACAAAGTGTTCAACCTAAAGTGGCACCGCAGGCGGTGAGCCAACAGCAATTTAATTTTGATGAGCAGCGCTCTCAAGTGGATGCGCGTCAAATAGAAAAAAGTGTGGATGATATTAAAATCTCTCTACCAAATCAGCCAGTTTATGAGATGAATACGGCGCAACCTGCTCCTGCGCCACAGCCTGAACCTGTGGTTTATCCTGAAACGAATGTACAACCGAAACCACGTGTGGCAGAAATGACAATCGAAGAATTAGAAGCACAAAGCAGTGATTTTGATGGTGTGAATTCTTCTTCACCTGAATTGCGTGAGCAGTTAGCCGAGATGTCATTAAATCCAACTCAAGAGCCTACTCATGAGAACGTGCATTTTAACTATCACGAACCGGTAGAAGTTGAAAAAACAAAACAAACCACCGGTTTTGTTCAACTTTATGTGATTTCAAATCAAAATCGTGAATTCTATGGTCCACAATTATCTCAATCTTTAGAAAACTTGGGATTCATTTTTGGCGAGCGTCAAATGTATCACCGCCACTTTGATTTAAGTGTGGCAAGCCCAGTGTTATTTAGTGTGGCAAACATTGAACAGCCCGGTACGTTTGATTATTACAATATGGCAGAGTTTTCAACCATGGGCGTAGTGCTCTTTATGCAGCTACCATCACCAGGTAATAATTTGGCAAATTTACGCATGATGATTCGCGCAGCGAAAACCATCGCAGAAGATTTAGGTGGCGTGGTATTGACTGATCAGCAAGAGATTTTTGATGATATGGCTGAGCAGGATTACTTATCTCGCATCGCATAAAACGCACGAAAAAATAACCGCACTTTGGGCGAGCCGATGGTTCGCCTATTTTAATTCAATGAGTAAACCGTTAGAGAACATTATGAGCCTTCAGCAACAAATTGATACATTACGTCATGATCTTCGTCGTTATGAATATGAATATCACGTATTGGATAACCCAACCATTCCGGATGCGGAATATGACCGTTTATTTCATCAACTTAAAACCTTAGAAGCCGCTCATCCGGAACTCATTACGGCTGATTCACCTACTCAACGTGTGGGCGCCAAACCGCTTTCTGGTTTTGCACAAATTCGTCATGAAATTCCAATGCTGTCTTTAGATAATGCCTTTTCCGACGAAGAGTTTTATGCATTCGTAAAGCGAATTGAAGATCGTCTTATTCGTTTGCCTGAACCGCTTACTTTCTGCTGTGAACCTAAGTTAGATGGTTTAGCGGTGAGTATTTTGTATGTGAATGGCGTACTGACTCAAGCTGCAACCCGTGGTGATGGGACGACAGGGGAAGATATTACTGCCAATATTCGCACGATTCGAAATATTCCGTTGCAGCTTTTAATGGACAATCCACCCGCTCGTTTAGAGGTGCGCGGTGAAGTATTTATGCCACACGCAGGCTTTGAGCGTTTAAATCAACTGGCGTTAGAGAAAGGTGAGAAAACTTTTGCTAACCCGCGTAATGCTGCAGCGGGATCGTTGCGCCAGCTCGATCCGAAAATTACGAGTAAACGTCCATTGGTCTTGAATGCTTATAGTATTGGTATTGCTGAAGGGGTAGATTTACCGAATACACATTATGATCGTTTGCAATGGTTGAAGTCTATTGGGATTCCAGTAAACCCAGAAATCCGTTTATGTAACGGCACAGATGAAGTATTGGATTTTTATCGTGATATTCAAAATAAACGCAGTTCTCTTGGCTACGATATTGATGGCACTGTATTGAAAATCAATGATATTGCGTTACAAGAAAAATTAGGTTTTATCTCCAAGGCGCCACGTTGGGCAATTGCTTATAAATTCCCTGCGCAAGAAGAATTAACTCGCTTAAATGATGTGGAATTCCAAGTGGGCAGAACAGGGGCGATTACCCCAGTGGCTAAATTGGAACCGGTATTTGTGGCAGGGGTAACGGTAAGTAACGCCACATTACATAACGGCGATGAAATTGAACGCTTAGATATTGCGATTGGCGATACGGTGGTTATTCGTCGTGCGGGGGATGTGATCCCACAAATTATTGGTGTATTGCACGACCGTCGCCCAGCAGATGCGAGACCGATCATTTTCCCTAAAACTTGTCCTGTATGTGATTCGGCCATTGTTCGTATTGAAGGTGAAGCGGTAGCGCGTTGTACGGGCGGTTTGTTCTGTGCAGCGCAGCGTAAAGAAGCGCTTAAACATTTCGTTTCTCGTAAGGCCATGGATATTGATGGCGTAGGGGGTAAATTAATCGAGCAGTTGGTGGATCGTGAATTAATTCATACGCCAGCCGATTTATTTAAGTTAGATTTAACTACGCTAACCCGTTTGGAAAGAATGGGCACAAAATCAGCCGAAAATGCCTTAGCGAGCCTTGAAAAAGCAAAAAATACGACGTTGGCTCGTTTTATTTTTGCTTTAGGAATCCGTGAAGTGGGTGAAGCAACGGCATTGAATTTAGCAAATCATTTCAAAACCCTAGAAGCGTTGCAAAATGCAGATTTAGAAGCCTTACAGCAAGTGCCTGATGTGGGCGAAGTGGTGGCAAATCGTATTTTGGCGTTTTGGCATGAACCACATAATGTGGCAGTGGTGAATGATTTGATTGCTCAAGGCGTGCATTGGGAAACCGTGAAAACCAAAGAGGTGACAGAAAACCGCTTTAAAGGTAAAACAGTGGTGTTAACGGGAACCTTAACTCAAATGGGACGTAATGAAGCTAAAGCGTTATTACAAGATATGGGCGCGAAAGTGAGCGGCTCGGTTTCAGCAAAAACAGATTTTGTGATTGCCGGTGATGCAGCGGGTTCTAAGCTCACAAAGGCACAAGAATTAGGCGTTACTGTTCTCACGGAAGAAGAGTTCCTTGCTGAAATTCAGTCATAATTAAACGGTTAGAAAACAAAATGGGGCGTAGATGAATACGCCCCATTTTTTATCTTAAAAACACGCTCTAAATTGACCGCACTTTAACCTGCTACAGCCGGTAGGTAACCCGCTTGAATTAAGAATGGCACGATCATAATCGCTACACCAATAACGAATGCAATCACTAAAGTCACATTACCGCCGATTACACGATAAGGCAGATTTGGATTCGCTTGACGTGTTTTCCATGCGAGACCGATAGGTAAAATTAAGCAATAGAACGCACAGAGTAAGCCTGCATAGCTTAATGCGGCAATAAAGCCTTCAGGATAATACAAAGCAAATGCAAGTGGTGGAGTAAAGGCTGTAATGGTAAGTGTTAAACGGTTATGTGGCAATTTGTAACGTTTGAATAAATCGCCTAAACCTTCAAATACCCCTAGCATCACACCAAGGAAAGAGGTGATTAATGCAAGTGCAGAGAACACACGTACGATTTCACCCATGATGTGGGAGTTTGTGATTTGACGTGTTGCATTGACCAAGCCGTTAAGGGTTGGATCTGCTTGTAACACTTGCACAAATTCATTTTGGCTTAATACACCGTGAGTCGCTAATT
>CAJMMG010000010.1:0-47249 GCA_905214375.1 uncultured bacterium
TCCTTCAACCACTCGGACATCTCACCGTTTTGAAGTGCGTGAAATATAAAGATTTCTCCAAGATTAGTCAAGTTTTTTGAGCTAGAACATAAAAAATCCTTTTTCTTTTAGTTAAAATATAAACTCATTCTTTTTTATCGTTGTTTTTTTATGCAAATCAAATTACTCTTTTCTAAAAATGTATTTTTAGCTGTAAAACCATTCAGCGCATTAAAAGAATCTTTCCGTGAAGGTTACGGGAAACAAAAATTAATTAAAGATATTATCGCAGGACTCACTGTGGGCGTCATTGCGATTCCTCTCTCCATGGCTTTAGCTATTGCCAGTGGTGTTCCACCTCAACACGGTCTTTATACCGCTATTGTGGCGGGTATCGTGATTGCATTAACCGGTGGATCGCGTTTCAATATTTCAGGTCCAACTGCAGCATTTGTCGTCATTTTATATCCCATCACACAACAATTTGGACTTAGCGGATTACTCATGGCAACGCTGCTTTCGGGAATTATTTTAGTCATCATGGCCCTATCGCGATTAGGTCGATTAATTGAGTACATCCCTCTTCCTGTTACTCTTGGCTTTACCTGCGGGATTGGCATTACCATCGGTACATTACAAATCAAAGATTTCTTAGGTTTAGACATTGCCCATATGCCATCTCACTATATTGAAAAAGTGCAGGCTATTTTGACCGCACTTCCTACGATTAACTGGGCTGACACCTCTGTGGGTGTGGTTACCTTATTTGTACTTACTCAATGGCACAAACTTCGTTTACCCGTGCCAGGTCACTTACCAGCGGTCATTATTGGGACACTCATGGCATTAGCCTTAGGACAATTTGGCTTCTCGGTTGAAACCATTGGTACAGCATTCCAATACACCTTATCTGATGGCACAACTGGACATGGTATCCCTAATGTTTTGCCTGAAGTTGCCTTACCTTGGAATATTCCGAATGCGCAAGGTGAAGTCATCAATTGGAGTTTTGATCGCATACAGACTCTCTTACCTGCGGCCTTTTCAATGGCGGTATTAGGCGCGATTGAGTCGCTACTTTGCGCGGTCATTTTAGATAACATGACGGATACCAAACATCATTCCAATAATGAATTACTCGCCCAAGGTTTAGGGAATATTATTTCACCATTCTTAGGCGGCATTACTGCAACCGCGGCAATTGCACGTTCCGCAGTCAATGTAAAATCTGGAGCGGTATCACCAATAGCCAGTGTCATTCATGCATTCTTAGTTTTATTCTCGCTATTATTCTTTGCGAATGCCCTGTCTTATTTGCCACTCTCTTCTATGGCTGCATTGCTATTAATGGTAGCTTGGCATATGGCTAATGTACCTGAAATTATTCGTTTAGCTCGTCGCTCCACAAAAAACGAAATTGCGGTGTTGTTCACCTGCTTAATTCTTACCGTGTTATTTGATATGGTGATCGCCATCTCTGTCGGCGTATTATTAGCGAGTCTTTTATTTATCCGCACTATTGCAGAAATGACAAAAACGATTGAACAACCCGTGCCAGAAGATCTCGATGATGTATTAGCTTATCGTATCAGCGGTCCATTATTCTTTGCAGCGGCAGATAAACTCTTTGCGGATTTACACGATAAAACCGTACATACCGATCACGAGATTAAACATATCGTGTTGCAGTGCGATGCCGTGACCGTGCTCGATACGGGGGGCATTCATGCTCTCACTCACTTTGTACAACATATGTTGCCACATCAACAAATCTACTTGTGCAATATGCAATTCCAACCACTTAGAATGTTAGTAAAATCTAACTCTATACCTGAATTGCAAAAAATTAATTATGGTACAGATTTACAAGATGTCTTTAATAAAATTCGTGAGTTTGAACAAGCAAATCCATAAAACAGTGAAAAGCGTGCTAAAATAGGCACGCTTTTTTATCAATAAAAATAAAGGAATTCAGAATGCGTCCAAATAATCGTGAAAATCATCAATCTCGTCCAATTAAAATCACCCGTAATTACACGAAACATGCTGAAGGTTCAGTATTAGTGGAATTTGGTGATACCAAAGTATTATGTACGGCGAGTATTGATGAAAGTGTACCGCGTTTCTTAAAAGGACAAAATCAAGGTTGGGTTACGGCAGAATATGGCATGTTGCCACGCTCTACACACAGCCGCATGCAACGTGAAGCAGCAAAAGGCAAACAAGGTGGACGCACCATGGAAATTCAACGTTTAATCGCACGTTCATTACGTGCTATGGTTGATTTAGAGGCTCTTGGCGAACGTTCTATTACCTTAGACTGCGATGTGATTCAAGCTGATGGCGGTACAAGAACTGCGTCTATCACCGGTGCAGCAGTGGCTTTATGTGATGCTATCAATGGTTTAATCGCTAACGGTACATTAAAAACTAATCCAATCAAAGGTCTCGTTGCTGCAGTTTCAGTTGGAATTGTTGAGGGTGAGACTGTATGTGATTTGGAATATGTAGAAGACTCAGCTGCCGAAACAGATATGAACGTTGTGATGATGGAAGATGGCCGCATGATCGAAGTGCAAGGTACCGCAGAAGGCGAACCATTCAGCCACGAAGAATTACTCACCTTATTAGGCTTAGCAAAACAAGGCTGCGAACAAATCTTCGCTGCACAACGTGAAGCATTAGGTTTATAGGAACAAAAAATGGAAAGCTACAAAATCGAATTTATTAAATTTGCCTTGAGCCGTAACGTGCTTAAATTTGGCGAATTTGCACTAAAATCAGGTCGAAAAAGCCCTTATTTTTTTAACGCAGGATTATTCAGCACGGGGGCAGATCTTGCTCGCTTAGGTGAATTCTATGCGAAGGCAATTCAATCAAGTGCGGTCGATTTTGATGTCATTTTTGGTCCTGCCTACAAAGGCATTCCGATTGCGACGAGCGTTTCCATTGCACTATTCAATCAATTTAACCGTGACACACCTGTTTGCTTTAATCGTAAAGAAGCCAAAGATCACGGTGAAGGCGGTAATTTGATCGGTAGCTCATTAACCGGCAATGTGTTGTTAATCGATGATGTCATTACAGCTGGCACAGCCATTCGTGAATCCATGGCGCATCTTGAAGCCAATAACGCGAAATTAGCGGCTGTCTTTATTGCATTAAATCGTCAGGAAAAAGGCAAAGGGGAACTTTCTGCCATTCAAGAGGTGGAACGCGACTACCAATGCCAAGTGCTTTCCATTATTGATTTGGATGATTTAATGCAATTCATTGAAAAAGAACCCGATTATCAGCAATATTTACCTGCGATGCGGGCTTATCGTGAAAGTTATGGTGTGTAATTCATCACTTGAAAAATAAGAATAAAGCCATATTAATGTAAGGGCAGACATTTGCGTCTGCCCATTATTGTCAAAAGACCTTTTTGACCGCACTTTAGGGGAAGAGAATGTATTTTTTTGGAAAGATTATCGGCGTTTTTCTCGGTTTTAAATGGGGGGGCTTTTTCGGCGCCATCGCTGGGCTCATTTTAGGCTCCATCGCTGATAAAAAACTCTATGAGCTTGGTTCGGTTAACTCTAGCTTTTTTAAGAAAAAAACGACCCGACAAGCGCTCTTTATGCAAACTACCTTTGCGGTACTTGGGCATTTAAGTAAATCCAAAGGTCGTGTGACAGAAGAAGATATTCAACTGGCGAATCAGTTGATGAACCAAATGCAATTAGATGAGAGTCATCGCAAACTTGCTCAAGAGGCATTTAGTCGAGGTAAAGCAACAGATTTTCCACTACGTCAGGTGATTCGTGAATTCCGCATTGGATGTGGACAACGCGCTGATTTGCTGAGAATGTTCTTGCATGTACAAGTGCAAGCTGCCTTTGCTGATTCTCAATTACATGATTCAGAAAAAGAAGTGCTTTATGTGGTAGCCGAAGAGCTTGGTCTTTCCCGTATGCAATTTGAGCAAATGCTGGCAATGGAAATTGCAGCTCGTCAATTTACTCAAGGTGGATTCTATCGCCAATACCAACAGGGCGGTTATCAACAGCAAGGTGGCTATCAATACCAACAACAGGGTGGATACCAACAATCTTCAGGCCCAACATTAAGTGATGCTTATAAAGTATTGGGCGTGAGTGAAAGTGATGACCGTAATACCGTAAAACGTGCATATCGTCGTTTAATGAATGAACATCACCCTGATAAATTAGTGGCTAAAGGCTTACCGCCAGAAATGATGGAAATGGCCAAAGAAAAAGCGCAACAAATCCAAGCTGCTTATGATTTAATTTGTAAAGTTAAAGGCTGGAAATAGTGCGTGTTATCCTCGCTCCCATGCAAGGGGTGCTTGATCCTTTCGTTCGCCAGCTTTTAACCGAAGTGAATGAATATGATCTCTGCATCACCGAATTTGTCCGCGTGGTGGATCAACTCTTACCTGAAAAAGTCTTTTATCGTCTTTGCCCTGAACTCAGAAATCAGGGCTTTACCCCTTCTAGAACGCCTGTTCGTGTCCAACTTTTAGGTCAACATCCGAACTGTCTTGCTGAAAATGCCCATCGTGCCATTGAGCTTGGATCACATGGTATTGATTTAAATTGTGGCTGCCCATCCAAAACAGTTAATGGCAGTAACGGAGGTGCAGCACTTCTCAAGCAACCTGAACTAATTTATCAAGCGACTCTAGCCTTACGAAAAACCGTACCTAGTCATTTACCTGTCAGTGTGAAAGTACGATTAGGTTGGGATTGTACTTCACAAGCGTTTGAAATTGCCGATGCCGTACAACAAGGTGGTGCGACTGAAATCACTATTCACGGTCGAACCAAAGCCGATGGGTATCGTGCCGATCGCATCAATTGGGAAAAAATCGGTGAAGTGAGATCTCGCTTGACGATCCCTGTAATTGCTAATGGTGAAATTTGGCGGTGGGAAGATGGTCAAGCATGTTTGAAAGCGACAGGTTGCGAAGATCTAATGGTCGGGCGTGGGGCATTAAATATCCCAAACTTAAGCCTTGTACTCAAACAAAATTGCAAAAAAATGCCTTGGGTGGATATTCAAAAAATCTTGCAAAAATATGCGAAAATGGAAAATTTCCATGATTCCGGTTTTTATCATGTTGCCCGAATCAAACAATGGCTACGCTATCTCAATAAAGAATATCCTGAAGCGAACATCGTTTTTGAGCGAATTAAAACCAGCAAAACTGCAGAAGATCTGAGAGAAAGACTCTGTCAGGGCTAAAAAAGTGCGGTCAGAATAGACGGCTTTTTTTAGCATTATCCCCACTCATACGATGAGTTAAACTCTCAAACAAAACTTGACCAAAATCAAAAAGTTATCATACAGAACCAGTAGAATCGATGAGGCATATACCACAAAAAAGGAGAGGTGCCTTATGAAGACTCGTCTATTGCTTTCTAGCTTACTTATCGCATTAAGCGCAACATCATTTGCCCAAACGCATAAAGCGCATTGGTCTTATAATGGGAAAGAAAGCCCTGAACATTGGGGTGATTTGCTCACCGAATATCAAACCTGTAAGCTAGGGAAAGTTCAGTCGCCTGTTAATCTTGAAGCTGATAACGGCATGAAAGTGGCAAATAAACCACTTAAGATGAATTACTTCCCTGCGGAGTATCACGTAGAAAACAATGGACATACCGTGCAAGTCAGTGTTGCACAAGAAAATGCACCATTTATTACGCTCAACGATAAACCATTTTATTTAAAACAATTTCACTTTCACACACCAAGTGAGCATACCTTTAAACGCCAACATTATCCTTTAGAAATTCATTTTGTTCATCAAAGTGAAGATAAAGCATTAGCGGTTATTGCTGTAATGGTCAATGAAGGTGAAACCAATCCAGCATTAGCACCAGTAGTTGAGAAAAAACTCACCGTTGGACAAAAAGAAAAATTGGCTCAACCGCTTAATATTCAAGCGCTAATGCCAAAAGAGATGGCTCGCTTCCGCTTAAATGGATCGCTCACTACTCCACCTTGTAGTGAAAACGTGGCTTGGACCATTTTTAAAGCACCAATTCAAGCAAGCAAAGCACAAATTGCCGCGATAGAAGAAATGGAAGGGAAAAACAACCGCCCAACGCAACCATTAAATCAGCGTGACGTGGAAGTTGAACAATAAACAAAAAATGCGTGGATAGTTTCCACGCATTTTTTTATTCGATTAGAAGAACTTAAAGGTGAATATTACCATCATAAATATGAGTCGCATCGCCAGTCATATAAAGCGGTGAGCCTATGCCTTCCCATTCAATAAGCAAGCTACCACCAGGTAGATCAACTTGCACTTTGTTATCAAGTAAACCTTGCATAATCCCTACCGCAGCTGCAGCACAAGCCCCACTGCCACAAGCTTGCGTTTCACCTGCACCACGTTCATACACGCGTAATTTAATGTGGTTACGATTGACAACTTGCATAAATCCAGCATTTACCCTTTCCGGAAAACGTTCGTGATTCTCTAATAATGGACCTAACTCTGCTACATTGGCCGTTTCAATATCGTCCACTTGAACAACACAATGCGGATTACCCATTGATACTGCACCACAAAGCACTGTTTGAACATCGGTACGTAGAATATAATTTTTTTCAAATTTATTGGCAGTAAAAGGAATTTTATTCGGTTCCCAAATCGGCTCGCCCATATTGACGCGAATTTGCCCATCTTCTTTTACTGTTAAAACCATTTTTCCTTTTTGAGTGCTAACAGCAATATCTTTCTTATTAGTTAGCCCTTTTAAGGTGACAAAACGCGCAAAACATCTTGCCCCGTTTCCACATTGCGATACTTCACTGCCATCGGCATTGAAAATACGATAATGGAAATCTAAATCCGGATCATAAGGTGGCTCAACAATTAAAAGCTGATCAAAACCAATGCCACGATGACGATCGGCTAAGCGTTTAATGGTTTCAGGGGTAAAATAGGCATTTTGCGTCACAGCATCAACAACGACAAAGTCATTGCCAAGGCCATGCATTTTGGAAAACTGCATGTTTCCTTCCTTGATTTGAAAATTTTTTGGCATTATAGAGAGCAATAAGCCGAATGGCAAATAGCCAGAATAGACAAAGTGCGGTCAAAAAACACTTTATTTTCTCACCGCACTTTCATCATTACATCCAAGCGTTATTACGAATGATCCCTACTGCAATCCCTTCAATTTCAAAATGAGGTTGTTCTTCAAGATTAACGACAATCGGCTGAAACTCTTCATTTTCTGCATGCAGATAAATAACAGAACCTTTACGCTCTAAGCGTTTTACTGTCACTTCATCTTCAATTCGTGCGATAACAATCTGTCCATTTCGCACATCTTTTGTGCTATGAACGGCAAGAAGATCGCCGTCTAAAATACCGATATCTTTCATGGATTGGCCATATACTTTTAATAAAAAGTCAGCTTGTGGTTTGAACATATTAGCATCAACACGATAAGTACCTTCAATATGTTGCTCAGCCAAAATTGGTTCCCCTGCAGCCACGCGACCGATCAGCGGTAAGCCTTCTTCTTCCTCATCATTTGCACTGTCATCAACAATGCGAATACCGCGAGAAGCCCCCGCCACAATTTCAATAGCGCCTTTACGAGCAAGCGCTTTTAAGTGTTCTTCCGCCGCATTAGGGGATTTAAAGCCTAATTCACGAGAAATTTCTGCACGAGTTGGCGGCATACCTGTGGTTTCTAAATGGCGTTTTAAGAGCTCCAGCACTTCTTGTTGTCTGGCAGTTAATGGTCTCATATACACTCCTGTTACTTTATACAGAATAACTGTTAGTATATACAGAAAGATGACGATTGCAACAACTATTTTCTAGCGATAAAAGTGCGGTCAATTTTTTTCATATTTTTGACTGCTTATCATAAATCGCAAATGTAAATTTTTAGAATTTGACTGGTCGAATGTGTTAAAATACCTGACAATACCTAGAAATGTCTAACAAAAAGAGAATATTAATTATGTCTGGCATCGTAAGTACTTATCGTAAATTATTAGAATTACCGCTTTCGGTTTTAGTAAAAAATAATCCTATTCCCGCTCAACCCATCGAAGAGCTTCAACTCAATATCAATCAACCTATTCTTTATGTTTTACCTTATACCTCTCAAACTGACTTCGTGATTTTCCGTCGTAACTGTTTGAGTGTAGGTTTGCCTGATCCGGCTGAAAAGAATGTGATTGATGGCGTAGCATTACCACGTTATGTCTATTTAGATGAAGGTCGCCGCTTTTTTAAATCAAAAGGCGCAAAAGATGAAACCGCTAAAGTCTTCAATAAATACTTAGAGCTACACCGTGATGTAGCCGATTTAGATGTACAACTCATTCCTGTTTCTGTGCTTTGGGGACGTTCACCAGGTAAAGAAGATAAAGCAAGCTTACCTAATCTGCGTTTATTGAATGGTCTTCAGAAAACCTTTGCAGCCATCTGGTTTGGACGAGACACCTTTGTACGTTTTTCTCAAGCGCTTTCTTTGCGTTACATGGTAAATGAACATGGTTCTGATGAAAAAATTGCGCAAAAACTGGCTCGCGTGGCCAAAATGCACTTTGCTAAACAACGCATTTCCGCGACTGGACCTCGTTTGCCAAACCGCGAAGCGATGTTTAATAAACTACTAAATTCCCAAGCGATTCAAAATGCCATTGAAGATGAGGCAAAATCAAAAAATATCAGCCGCGAGAAAGCCTACGCTGAAGCCGAAAAAATTCTTCATGAAATCGCGGCGAATGTAAGCCATTCCAGCCTTCGTGCGGCGGATCGTTTCTTACGTTGGTTATGGAACAAACTGTATTCCGGTATTGATGTACAAAATGCAGACCGAGTGCGTAAATTAGCATTAGAAGGACATGAAATTGTTTATGTGCCTTGTCACCGTAGCCACATTGACTATTTATTGCTTTCTTATGTGCTCTATCACCAAGGTCTTGTACCGCCACATATTGCAGCAGGGATCAACTTAAACTTCTGGCCAGCAGGTCCTTTATTCCGTAGCTGGGGGGCATTCTTTATTCGTCGTACGTTTAAAGGTAACCGCCTTTATTCTGCTATTTTTCGTGAATATTTAGGGGAATTATTCCACCGCGGTTATTCCGTCGAATACTTCATTGAAGGTGGTCGTTCTCGTACAGGTCGCTTGCTTGCACCGAAAACCGGTATGATGTCGATGACGCTACAAGCACTTCAACATAACCAAACACGTCCAATTTCTGTAGTGCCTGTGTATATCGGTTATGAACACGTACTAGAAGTGGATACTTACGCGAAAGAATTACGTGGTGCAGCGAAAGAAAAAGAAAATGCAGGCTTAGTTTTACGTGTAATTAAAAAATTGCGTAATTTAGGTCAAGGCTTTGTGAATTTCGGTGAGCCAATCACGCTTTCAAATTACCTCAATCACCATTATCCAGAATGGAAAGAACAACATCATGAAGATAAACCTCACTGGTTTAACCATGCAGTTGGGTCTGTTTCGAATCAAGTGATGGTGAATATTAATAAAGCCGCTGCTGTTAATGCGATGAATTTAGTGGGGACCGCTCTACTCTCTTCTCGTCAGCGTGCACTTTCTCATGAGCAACTATTAGAACAACTCTCTAGTTATCAAGAAATATTAAAGAATGTACCGTATTCTACTGATGTGGTACTGCCAATTGATACACCAAAAGCGATGCTTGACCACGTATTAAGCTTAGATCGCGTAGGTGTATTAGTTGAAAAAGATAACTTTGGGGAAATTATTCGTTTAGAACGTAACTCGGCTGTTCTTATGACGTATTACCGCAATAATATTCAACACTTATTTGTGTTGCCTTCACTTGTTGCGAGTATCGTTTTACATTATGAAGCGATTCAAAAAGATTTATTATTGGATGCGGTTCGCAAAATTTATCCATTCTTAAAAGGTGAACTCTTCCTTCATTTCAATGAAGAAGAATTAAATACACAAATTAAAGCCATTATTGATGAATTTTCGCGTCAGGATGTTATCCAAGCCAATGATAATTTCTTATCTATCCACCGCTCTAAAGTTCGTATTTTACAACTTTGGTCTGCCGGTATGCGTGAAATCTTACAACGCTACTACATTACAGTAAGCATTTTACGTAGAGATCCTGGAATTGCTCGCGGATTATTAGAAAAAGAAAGCCAATTGGTGGCACAGCGTCTTTCTGTATTACACGGTATTAACGCACCAGAGTTCTTTGATAAAGCAGTCTTCTCGGCCTTCATTGCTAACTTAAAAGAAGAAGGTTATTTCGATGATGACAAAGAAAAATTACACGAACTAGCAACAATCTTAGAGCATTTGATTTCTAGCGAAATTTGCTTAACAATCAACGGCGCGGCAGATAAAGCAGATGACGTTGAGATTGAAGTAGAAGAAGAGGATAAATCAAATAAAGATGAATAATCTTTATTTGGAATAATAAAAGGGCGTGTTGAAGATATCCAACGCGCCCTTTTCTTTTATACGATTAATTCAACCAGAAATAATATCCTATTGTCGCGATAACGAGTATACACACAATATTTAAGATAAACCCAGCTTTCACCATATCACTCTGACGAACATGTCCCGTACCAAATACGATTGCATTTGGCGGTGTCGCCACTGGTAACATAAAGGCACAAGAAGCACCTAAACCGATGATTAAGGCAAGACCAATTTCTGGCATACCAAGAGATTGCGCGATAGAAATAAAGATTGGCACTAATAATGCTGCACTCGCAGTATTGGACGTAAATTCAGTTAAGAAAATAATGAAGGTTGCGACCAATAAACCAATGAGATAGTAATGTTGTCCTTGAACTAAGAATACAATACCGTCAGCTAATACTTTACTTGCACCAGAATCTTTTAACACGGCGCTTAAAGTTAAGCCACCACCGAAAAGCATTAATACACCCCAGTCCGTGCTTTCTTGGATTTGTTTCCAATTTGCCACACCAGTTGAACAAATAATGACAGCAGCAAGCAATGCGACAACGCTATCAAAACTACCGATATTTTTAGCAAGACCAAATACACCTGAAATGATTGGATTAATATAACTACTAAATACCCAACAAAGCGCAATGAGACCAAAAATCACAAGCGTTAAAACACGTTGGCCATTCATTTCAATACGTTCAAAGTTTTGTTCAAAATGTAAATGAAGTTTTGGTTTAAACACTATGAAAAGTGTACCTACCATCAATGGCATTAAAATCAGCATAATTGGTAAGCCATACCATAACCAATCAGAGAAAGTTAAATGTAAGTTACTTGCAACGATAGCATTTGGTGGGCTACCTACTAATGTTCCCATACCACCAATACTTGCACTATACGCAATCCCCAATAGTACGAAGGCATAAGTATTGTGTTCTTTTTCTTTATCAAGTTTGCTTAAGATCCCCATTGCTAAAGGTAACATCATTGCTGCTGTTGCCGTGTTACTCATCCACATGGAAAGAAAAGCAGTAATAGAGAAGAGATACATAATAGCAACAAATAAATTACCACGCGCCATTGCCATGATTTTATTGGCAATCATTTTATCGAGTTTTTGTATGTGCAAAGCTGTCGCTAAAGCAAAACCACCAAAGAATAAGAAAATGGTTGGATCAGCAAACGCCACTAAAGCTTGTTTGGTTGTCACCAAATCAAGTGCAATCGCAAGCAATGGCACCAATAGCGCGGTAACTGTTACATGTAATGCTTCAGTTAACCAAAGGATTGCTACCAAAGCTAATAATGCTAAACCTGCATTTTCCTTAGGTGCAAAAGGTAAGGCTTTAAGTAAAATAAAAAAACAGGCTATCGCTAGCAGAAAGATAATCCCACTTTTATAATTTTTTGTTGTGTTTGTTTCGTTCATGAGTCCCTCCAAACTGATTACAGATGAACTATTTGCGATGTTAAATGAATGTTACAAACTTTCAACTAACAAATGTTTAAAATGTGATCTTGTTCAAAAAAATTTTAACAAAAAAAGTGCGGTTATTTTTAACCGCACTTTAAAAAGGTCAATAATTTAAAATTATTCTTCTTCGAAATCTTCTAAATCTAATGCTTCTTGTGAAAGAATAATACCTGTTAAATCAGCATAAATATAATCTTCAGGGAAGAACGTCACGCCACCAAAATTGACCGGAAGATCACTTTCACCATGATTATTTTCATCTGCGCCAACTGGAATTGGAGCAAGCGCATGAATACCGATATCAATATTTTCAAGTTGTTGAATTTGACGCACTGCACCATAAACAATGATGCCCGCCCAGTCATTATCTGCGGCAAGTTGTGCAAGCTCAGCATCAATTAAAGCACGACGTACTGCGCCACCGCCATCTACGACAAGCACTCTGCCGTTACCATTCTCTTCGAGAATTTCGGCAATTAATCCATTATTTTCAAAACATTTTACTGTCGTCACTTTGCCGTAGAAATTGCTTACACCACCAAAGCTAGAAAAAATTGGCTCAACCACATCCACTTGATCAGCATAAATATCACAAAGTTCTGAAGTATCGATATACATAATGTTCCCCTTGTCGTTAAAATTTTCTCTCTAGTATAAGCCGATTTAGCCGATAAGCAAGCCTAAACTAAACAAGATATTGATAAATAAAGAAATCATAGACATCTGAGCCAACATCGGGCGCAACACTGCGGGCTCTTTGCTACGATAAACAAATAATGCGTGTTTTAATAACAGTGGAAATGCCAGTAAAAATAAGAAATGCCAAGGACTAAACGCTGTTGAGGCCGCAAATAGCACATAACATAAAGCGGCAACGCTTAATAAAATACAATGATAAATACGTCCTTTCTTCGGGCCAATACGCACAACCAGAGTATTTTTCCCTACTTTCGCATCTTGCTCAATATCACGTAAATTATTGATATTTAAAACGGCTGTTGCTAATAAACCTGAGCCTAACGCAGGTAAAGTAATTAAGCTATCAATGCTGTGAGTTTGTAGATAATAAGTTCCACCTACACCTAATAGTCCAAAAAAGAGCAACACTGACAGATCGCCTAAACCTAAATAACCATAAGGTTTAGCCCCTACGGTATAAGTAATGGCAGCAATAATGGCAAGAATACCCAAACCAGCAAAGGCCAATAAATCTGTAAGATTTTGATATGCGATACCAATTAAGAATGCGCCTGAAAAGAATGAACCTACGGCCATTAAAATTAAGCCCCATTTAAGCTCATTCGCGGAAATTGCACCTTGCTGAATACCACGTAAAGGCCCAATACGTTCTTCGGTATCTGACCCTTTTTGATGATCGCCGTAATCGTTAGCAAAGTTGGAAAGTACTTGCAATAAAATGGTAGTGAGCAAGCAAAGTAACATCACGGTGAGATTAAAACTTTCTTTATCTGCCCAATATGCCAATGCTGAGCCGGTAAAAATAGAAGCTAATGCCAAAGGCAAGGTTTTTGGGCGAGCGGTTTCCCACCACATTTTCAATTTATGATTTGTCATTTTTTTTGACCGCACTTTTGATTACAATAAAGGGCGTATTCTACATGGAAATTGCCTTTTTATGAATGATTTAACACTGACTCTTCACCCAATTGCGGTGATTCACACGCCTTACAAAGAAAAATTCTCAGTGCCACGCCAACCAGATTTAGTACAAGATGGTATTGGTATTGTGGAACTGCTTCCTCCGTATAATTCACCAGAAGCGGTTCGAGGATTAGAGCAATTTAGCCATCTTTGGCTTATTTTCCAATTTGACAAAGTACCGACTGGAAAATGGCAATCCACCGTTCGCCCCCCTCGTTTAGGCGGCAATCAACGTGTCGGTGTATTTGCCTCACGCGCTACGCATCGCCCTAATCCTCTAGGCTTATCTAAAGTTGAATTACGCCAAGTGGAATGTATTCATGGACGTGTTTTTCTGCATTTGGGCTCCGTGGATCTTGTCGATGGCACACCTATTTTTGATATTAAGCCTTATATTGCCTATGCTGATAGCGAACCTGAGGCAAAATCAAGTTTTGCACAAGAAAAACCACCAGCAAAATTAAATGTAGAATTTACAGAAATCGCCCAAAGTGCGGTGGAAAAATATCACAAAAACCGACCGTACTTAGTGAGATTTATTACGGAAGTGATCGCACAAGATCCCCGCCCAGCTTATCAACAAGGTAAAGAAACCGATCGCATTTACGGTATTAGTCTATACGAATTCAATATTAAATGGCGTATTAAAGCAGGGACAACAGACTATGTCGAAATTTTGGATATCCAAAAATTAAAAGAACAAAAAAGCTGACTTTCGTCAGCTTTCTTTTTATCGTTTTAATTCTGTCTAATCCGGTAATGCATTCAGCACAGCTTTAACGAGCGTTGCCAACGGAATAGCGAAGAATACGCCCCAGAACCCCCATAATCCGCCGAAAATCAACACCGAAATAATGATTACTAAAGGATGTAAATTAACGACTTCAGAGAATAAATACGGCACCAACAAGTTTCCATCTAGAAGTTGACTCACCGCAAAGGCCACAATTAAATACCAAAACGTTGGGGAAATGCCAAACTGGAACATGGCCACTAACGCAACAGGAATCGTCACCAATACCGCGCCGATATAAGGCACTAATACAGACAACCCAACGGCAACAGAAAGTAAGAGCGGATAATTCAAACCAAAGCTTAAAAAGATGATGTAAGTCACCACGCCGACAATCAAAATTTCCAACAGCTTACCATGAATATAATTCGCAATTTGTTGCTGCATTTCATTCCATACTTTAGAGGCTAAAAGACGATTTTTAGGTAAAAAGCGACTCACGCCAGCAAGAAGCTCAGTTTTATCTTTCAGCATAAAGAACATCATTAATGGCACTAAAAACGCATAAATACCCAGTGATACAAGGTTCATTAATGAGGTAATCGACAATTTCACCGCAGATTCACCGAAGCCCAAAATCTTCGCACGAGCAGCACTAAAAAAGGTGTCAATCATGGTGTAATCAATGAGTTCAGGATAATGCTCTGGAAGGGCTAATAACCATTCATGTAACTTATTGAACATGGCCGGCAAATCGCTTAATAAGGAAATGGTTTGATTCCATAATGTTGGCACAAGCCCGAAGAAAATTAATAACGCCAAGGTTATAAATCCACCAAAAATGACTAGCGTAGCGAGCATCCGGGGAAATTTTAATTTTTTCGTCAGGAAATTAATCGGCATTTCCAATAAATATGCTAATACAATGGCAATCAGCAACGGGGCGATTAAATCACTAAAGAAATAAATCGCAATAAAGCCAAACAACAAAATGGCAAGTAGCCCCATCGCCTGCGGATCGCTTAAGCGACGACTATACCAATTTTTTAGCATTTCAAACATAAAGTCTTCCTAAACAAGTATTTTTTGTCATTATAAGTTAAAATTTAAATCAATCCTATATCCACTCATTCAACATAAAATAGAAGGAAACGTTATGTCTGTGACGATTTATCATAATCCGCGTTGCTCAAAAAGCCGTGAAACCTTAGCTTTATTAGAAGAAAAAGGCATTCAGCCGACGATTGAACTTTATTTACAACAACACTACTCTGTTGAAGCATTGCAGCAACTGGCTAATAAATTAGGATTAGATGATGTCAGAAAAATGATGCGTACCAAGGATGAACTTTATCAATCATTAGGGTTAGATAATCCAGCATTAACGAATGATGATTTATTAAAAGCCATCAGTGAAAATTCAGCCCTATTAGAACGCCCGATTGTCGTAAAAGGTGAAAAAGCTAAAATTGGACGACCGCCTGAAAGCGTACTCACCATTTTGTAATTCTATTCATTTTCGCTATAATGACTTGCCGTGAACGACTTCACGGCAATTTTTTAGAGGTAAATATGACGAAAAAAACAAAAAGTGCGGTTGAAAATCAGCCCATTTATCAACACACCAAAGGTGTCGTGAAAGATAATGCCGTGATGGCACTATTACACGACAAATTATTCCGCCAACGCGTTGAGAAAAAACGTAAAGGCAAAGGCAGTTACCAACGAAAAGCAAAATATACGAGCAATTGGTTTGAAAAGCCCGATGATAAAGTTTTTGATTTCAGAAATTTTATCATCGGGTTTTTCGTTTCAATTTCAGTATAAAAAATAACAAACAGAGGAAGTCTATATGTCAATCAAAACAGAAGTTTTATTTAACAATACTTGGAATGTCCGTATCAGTGATCCGGGTGAAGAAGGGGCTCAAAGCCATTTTTTTGAAACCATTTATCTCACGCTCACGGCTTATTTTGAAGGCGAAAATGTACGTTATGAATTTGTGCGTAAAGTAGAAGATCAAATAAAAATCAAACGCTCATTTACGGAATTAGGTGAGTTATTCAAATTCTTAGGTGATTATTTGGATCCTGTTTCTCTTGGTAACCTAGGCGTAAAAATTGGTCACTTAGGCGTGAAAGCCGAATAAATCTTTTCCAATAAAAAAGTGCGGTCAAATTGAACCGCACTTTTTATTTCTCAACTCATATTATTGTGCAAGCAATACACTTAATGCTGAATACAAGGATTGAGCCGCTTCATTTGGTAGTGTCTTGCCGTCTTCATCAGTGATCACAACCGCACTTTGTTTACCCACTGCGGAAATTTGCATTCGGTAAACACCTTTTTCTAGATTAGGCGGATTCACACCTAAACGTAACCACTCTTGTTTATCCAATGGTTTATATTTCAATTCGCGATAACCACGACCGGCTGATTCAGATGTTGTGTTAAAGCCTAATTTCGGTAAAGTTGAACCTAAACGTTGCCATGCTTGGCCAAAACTTGCATCCATACCTAATGCCATTCTACCGTTCGTATCAGTAATTAAACCTGATTGGAAAGGTCCTGCCGAGACATTATTTAAATCTTGTTGTTGCTTGTTATAAGCGTTAGTGAGCGCAGCAACAAAACGATTTAAACGATCAGACGCATAACGTTGTTTATCTGCTTGATCTGGGGTGTAAATCACACCATCACGACGCATTTGCTCCACAGAAACCGCTAACGCACTCGCATCCTGAGCAGTAACTTGTTCAACTTTATAACGGATCTCTGTATTGGCTTTATCATCTGCACGACCTGTTGGCGCCCAATCGCTAATTAATACCGCACCATTTAAAGTTGAATTCGTGCCTTCTTCTTTCAATAAACGCTCAATTTGTTTGAGATTATAAAGCTCTGCTTGCGCATCCGTATAAACAATCAATGCGCGTTCGCCATCAAATTGTGTCAACGAATTTTTGATAATCGCTAATGGGGTTGAAGGCGGACGAATATCCACGCGTTCTTTTTTCACATTAAGCTGAGGAAGCTCATAAGTAGGATCGGCTTGCGGCAATGTTACACCACCACTTGCTAAAGGAGAAAAGCTCGGTATTTCACGATCAGCGTTCTGATAAGTGTCGTTAGCCGTCTGCATTTTTTCTACGCTGTTTGAACACGCTGATAACAATGCTACCGAGACCAAAGTGAGTACAATCTTTTTCATTCCTTAATCCTTCCAATAAAAATAATGACCGCTCTTTGACAAATAAAAAAGTCGAAAGTTTAAAGGGCTGTAAAAACAACCCTTTAATTCATTAAATTAAGCCAGCAACTTTTAATGCTTCTTCTACTTTTACTTGCGCACTTTCTCTTAACACAGTAAGTGGTAAACGTAAGTGTGGAGTCTTAATTAAACCTAAACGATATGCCGCCCATTTAACTGGAATTGGGTTTGATTCAATAAATAAATCTTGATGTAAAGGCATTAAACGTGCATTAATTTCTTCCGCTTTCGCAAAATCGCCCGCTAAAGCATAGCGACACATCGCGGCCATATCTTTTGCTGCAAGGTTATTTGTCACAGAAATAACACCCTCTGCGCCTAATTTCATCGCTTCTAACCCTGTGGCATCATCTCCACTTAACACAATGAAATCTTTACCGGCTAATTCTTTAATCGCCGTGATACGAGTTAAATCGCCAGTTGCTTCTTTAATCCCAACAATATTCTCAATTTGTGATAAACGAGCCACGGTTTCCGGTTTCATATCACTACCGGTACGACCCGGCACATTATAAAGAAGTTGTGGTAAATCTGTACATTCGGCAATGGCTTTAAAATGTTGGAACATGCCTTCCTGAGTCGGTTTATTGTAGTAAGGCACTACAGATAAACAACCGGCCACGCCACTATCACGTAATAATTTTGTCATCACGATAGCTTCGCTTGTTGCATTGGCGCCGGTGCCTGCGATAATTGGGATACGACCTTTTGCTAACTCAACTGTCTTTTCTATCACTTTCACATTTTCTTCAATGCTTAATGTTGCAGATTCTCCTGTTGTGCCTACCGATACAATAGAATTAGTACCAGCATCGATATGAAATTCAATGAGTTTTTTTAATGTTTCAAAATCAATATTCCCGTGGTTATCCATCGGGGTTACTAAAGCAACAATACTGCCTGAAAATAAAGGTTTTTGCGTAGTCATAAGTACTCCATTCACATCTATTCTGCATTTAATAATAATATTTGAAAATACTCAGTTATAATCGCTAAAATAGTCTGAATTTACAAATCATTTTTCACATTTTTAAGGATTTTTTATGAAAAAATTACAAGTGGGTGATTTAGCGCCGCAATTCACACTCTTAAATCAAGACAATCAACCTATTTCACTCAGCGATTTCAAAGGTAAAAAAATCCTCGTGTATTTTTATCCAAAAGCCTTAACACCAGGCTGTACAACCCAAGCCTGTGGTTTGCGTGATGCCAAAAGTGAACTAGAAAAATTAGGTGTAGTTATTTTAGGCATCAGTACAGATTCCCCTAAAAAACTCGCTCAATTTGTTGAGAAAAAGTCACTCAATTTCACTTTACTTTCTGATGAAGATCACCAGGTTGCCGAGCAATTTGGTGTATGGGGCGAGAAGAAATTTATGGGGCGCACTTATGATGGTATTCATCGTATTAGTTTCCTCATTGATGAACAAGGTAAAATTCTGCACGTTTTTGATAAATTCAAAACAGGTGAACATCATCAAGTTGTCCTAGATTACTTACACTCTCTTTAAAATACCGCTCAAACAACCGCACTTCTGTGATTTATCTCAAAGTGCGGTCAAAAAATCGTTCATTTTTCTAATTTATATTTACGCTCTATTTTCCATTTGGTAAAATCCCCAATCTAATTGAAATTCATTCTCAATTAATTTTGAGCTTTTATTAAACATTCAAGGACTATCAAATGCTACAACTTTTTGAGTTTTTACAACAATACAGTGATTACATTATTATTGGACTTCTACTTGTTATGAGTGTAATCATGCTTGCGGCCGTGATTGAGCGTTTTATCTTTTTAAAGCGTGTGGACGTAGCAAAATATTCCAATATTCACGCACTTGAAATTGATTTAAATCGCAATATGACGGTGATCTCCACTGTCGGTGCTAACGCACCTTATGTTGGTCTATTAGGTACGGTAATTGGAATTTTATTAACTTTCTTCCAAATTGGCCATGGTGATGGCGAAGTCGACGCAGGTGCTATTATGATGCACCTTTCTCTTGCATTAAAAGCAACCGCACTTGGTATTTTAGTCGCTATTCCGTCTATGATGTTCTATAACGGCTTAGGTCGTAAAGTAGAAGTTAACCGATTGAAATGGAAAGTATTAAACGCTCAGAAAGATAAGGAATAATCGTGAAAAAATTTGATGAAATCAACATTATTCCTTTCATCGACATTATGTTGGTGTTATTAGCGATAGTGTTGGTCACCGCATCCTTTATTTCCCAAGGAAAAATAAAGGTGAATGTACCCAAAGCCAGTTCAACGGTCGCATTCAAGTCAGATGAATTAACAAAATTATTAACGGTTACGGCTGACAAGCAACTTTATTTTAACGATAAACCGATTTCACAAGAAGCGCTTGAAAAAGAAATTATGGGTTGGAATAAAGATCAAAAAGTAACATTAAAAATTGATGCTGACGCCTCTTTCCAAGATTTCGTGACCATTACCGATATATTATCGAAAAATGAAATCAAAAATGTCGTCATTGTTTCCATGAAAGATAAAGGCGCCCCAAGCAAAACGACTCAAGGAAATGAATCAAAAAATACGCCTGAAGTAGGTGGAGTTGCAAGCGGAGGCGTTGGAGTAGGACATAGTCAATGAACAGCCAACAAACCAAACGATCATTATTAGGTTTGCTTATTTCTTTATTGATTCATGGTAGCATCCTTGGTGCGTTATTTTGGAACTGGCATACGCCACATGAAGCTGCGAGCGATGCGCCAGGTGAAATATCCACAACGATTTCAATGGAAATGATTCAAGGAATGCGAGTGGAAGAACCCACTCCAGAACCGGAACCTGAACCTCAACAGGTGGAACCAGAGCCTGAAAAACACGACATCGTTGAGGATCCAACGAAAAAACCAGAGCCTGAAAAGAAAAAAGAACCTGAGAAAAAACCAGAAAAACCAATAGAAAAGCCGAAACCAAAACCTAAAGAGAAGCCAAAAGAAAAGCCTAAAAATGAGGTAAAAACAGAGAAACCAGTAGAAATGCCGAAAAATTTACCGATTGGTGATAAAAATATCAATTCAACGGCTACAGCAAATTCTAAAGCAACAACTACAGGTCAACCTGGTACAAATGGCGTTCAAGGTGGTTCTGGCACTAATACTGATGAACTGAATGCGTATCGTGCCGCGATTCGACGTGAAATTGAACGGCATAAACGCTACCCGGCTCGAGCGAAGATGATGCGTAAACAAGGTGTTGTGAGCGTAAGTTTTAGCGTTAGTTCAGATGGTTCGTTATCAGGAGAACGTGTGACTAACTCCTCTGGAGATGAAAGCCTAGATAATGCAGCACTTGAGGCTGTGAGAAGTGCAAGACCAGTTGGTCCAAAACCCACAGGATTTGCCTCTTCAGTCAGTGTACCAATTAGCTTCACCATTCAATAGGTAAATAAAAAGGCGAACAATAATGTTCGCCTTTCTTTTTGCTAAGCTTAAATTAGCCCATACCGTATTTTTTCAATTTCTTACGCAATGTACCACGGTTAATACCGAGCATATTCGCTGCACGGGTTTGGTTACCGCGGGTGTATTGCATAATCATATCTAACATCGGGTGTTCAACTTCCGCTAATACTAATTCGTAAAGATCATTCACATCTTGACCATCTAATTGTGATAAGTAATTGCGTAAAGCTTGTTTTACTGAATCACGTAATGGTTTGTTTGTTACTTGTGATTGAGAGTTTAAAACTGAAACGGTTAACGCTTCAGACGGACTACGTTGTTGTTCTAACATTTTTCTTTATCCAAAATTGAATTTAAAAAATCTTCCAGCACAATTAACTGCTCTTTCGGTTCATTAATTGCGTTAAAAGTCTGTCTAAAAACGGAATCGGGTTGAATTCCCTGTAAATACCAAGCCACGTGTTTACGGGCTATTCGATAGCCTTTTTGCTCGCCATAGAACTGATGGAGTTCTTGAATATGACGCAAAATATGACCGCACTTTTCACGTAAACTTGGTGTTTGAATTATCGAATCATGTTCCACTAAAGCCTCGACGGCTTGAAAAAACCATGGATTGCCTAGTGCGGCACGACCGATCATTATTGCATCAGCACCTGTATACTCAAGTACCTTTTTCGCTTTCGAGGCAGAATCAATATCACCATTCGCAATGACTGGAATTGAAATTGATTGTTTGACTGCTCGAATATTGTCGTATTCCGCTTCCCCTTCAAATAAGCATTCTTTCGTCCGCCCATGAATGGTTAAAGCTTGAATACCAGATTGTTCTGCAATTTTGCCGATTTGCACACAGTTTCGGTTTACTTTATCCCAACCTGTGCGAATTTTTAACGTCACAGGCACATCAACGGCATTCACCACTTCTTTTAAAATTTTTTCTACTAAATCAGGAAATTGAAGCAGTGCAGAGCCCGCTAATTTTCGATTTACTTTCTTTGCGGGACAGCCCATATTGATGTCGATAATTTCAGCACCATAGGCTACATTAATTGCTGCAGCTTGGGCCATTTCTAAAGGATCAGAACCTGCGATTTGCACCGCATTTAATCCTAGCTCTTCACTATGTGCTAAACGAAGTTTCGATTTCTCTGTATGCCAAACTTGTGGATTAGTGGACATCATCTCTGAAAACGTTAATCCCGCACCGTAATGGGCACATAAACGTCGAAAAGGTTGATCCGTGATACCTGCCATGGGCGCCAATAAAATACGATTTTTTAATTCATAAGAACCAATTCGCATTTTATGTTATCCCCAATTACAAGTCCTAATCTCTAGCAAGTCAGGCAACAGCAGTCACCGACAAGGGGTGCTATATTACGCATTTTTCGTTTTTTTTGCAAAGGGAAATTTGTTCAAAAAATGCACTTTTTTAATTGACAAAAAGAAATTAAGCCGATTTTAATTTACCTGTAATACGGCACCATTCCTCTTTTACTGCAACAGGATCTAAATCAAAGGATTGTGCATAAGCATCGCATACCGATTGTGCTTGTGTTTCTAAAATGCCGGATAGTCCTAGATCCCCACCCTCTTTCACTAATTGAGAAATAATTGGGTAAAGTTCTTTTAATGGACCCGCAAGAATATTCGCCACAACGACATCCGCTTTTAAATCGGCAGGTTTGTCATCGGATAAGAAAAGCTGAAGACGATCTGCCACCCCATTCTGTTCCGCATTATTACGACTGGCGAGAATCGCTTGTGGATCGATATCAATACCAATCGCATTTTTAGCCCCTAATTTAAGGGCTGCAATGGCAAGAATTCCAGAGCCACAACCAAAATCGATGACGGTTTTGTCAGTTAAATCCAAACCATCTAACCACTCTAAACAAAGTGCAGTTGTTGGGTGTGTACCTGTCCCAAAAGCTAAACCAGGATCAAGCATCACATTCACCGCATTTTGATCCGGCACTTCACGCCAGCTTGGGCAAATCCATAAACGTTTACCAAATTGCATTGGGTGGAAGTTATCCATCCATTCACGTTCCCAGTCTTTATCCTCAATTTGCTCAATTTTGTAAGCCGTATTTTCATCTAAATGATGTGCTTGTTTAAGCAAACTCACAATTTCGTTCATATCGGTTTCTGCATCAAACAAGGCAATCACATCAGTATTTCCCCACAAACGCGTTTCGCCCGGAAGTGGTTCAAAAATCGGCGTATCTTGGCTATCCATAAATGTCACCGAAACTGAGCCAATTTCTTCTAAAAAGTCGCTAATTTTCTCGGCTTTTTCATTTGTACTATTTAAGCGAATTTGAATCCACGCCATCTTCTTTTCCTTTTAATTAATTTCTTTATGTAACCATCTGGGTAATAAACTTACGCCTAGGGCTGAAACCACAATAATGATAATCCCAAGCGCTGAAACAAGTGAAACCTCTTCGTTAAGTAATAATACCGCTAAAAAGACACCAAAAATCGGCTCAAGTGCGGTCAAAATTCCCGAGATTTTTGCATCCACCGAATTTAAGCCTTTATTCCACAACCAAAAGGCAAACCAACTACATACTACACCGAGATAAATCAAACCGAAGAAACCAAGCCAGTTAAAATGGATATCCCAGTTTTCCGTCAGCAATAAAGTAAATGGCAGCATGGTGATAGCGGCTAACACTATCGAAATTGATGTATAGGCTTGTTCTGAAACCGTTGCCACCACTTTTTTCGTCCAACGCAAACAACAAGCAAACACAATACTTGCCGCCACTACTAAGGAGCAACCCAATAAACTAATTTCACTTGAGCCTTCATTGCCTTGACCACCTAAAATTAAAATAGCCACGCCTAAAAAAGCAAAAGCCCCACACACCCAATGATACCATTTCGCACGATCTTGAAAGAAAAAATGCCCTATAAAAATCACACATAACGGCTCTAATCCAATCATGGTCGTTGCGCTCGCCGCGCTCGTATATTTTAAGCCAATAAATTGCAGCAAAAAGGTCGCGGTATAATTAAAAAAACCTAACCACCAAAGCTGTTTTCGCATAGGTTTAGACACGCCTTTCCAACGACGAAAAAAGAGCGGCATCACAATAATCGCCGCCATGAATAAACGGGCTTGAATCATCAAAATAGTATCCATCATTGTGAAGGTGTATTTAGCGGCAACAAAGGCACTACTCCAAATAAACAATGCGAGGATCTGGTAAATCATAAAGTGCAGTCCATTTTTACTGTTTTTTAGCGCCTAATTGATTGCCTAAGATAAACGCAACCAAACCAAATACAAGCGCGGGGACAATGGCATTAAAACCAAATAGTTTGATACCAAATTGAGTCAGCAGCACATAACTGCTTAATCCCACTACCATTGAACTTATTGCACCGGCAGCATTTGCTTTATCCCAATAAATGCCTAATACAATCACCCAAAGGAATGCTGCTTCTAATCCCCCAAAAGCAAATAAATTCAACCAAATAATCATATCAGGTGGATTGAGTGCTGCGAGAATTAGTAATGCCGATAAAATCAGCGTGATGACTGATGAAATACGGCTAATTCGTTTTTCATTCTTCGCCGCTTCTGGTTTGCTTGCAAGATATAAGTCTTTCACAAAAATTGAAGAGGATTGAATCAGTTGTGCATCGACTGTGGACATAATCGCAGACATCGGTGCTGCTAAGAAAATCCCTGCAACAATTGGCGGAAGCACTTCCAACATTAAGGTTGGAATGACTTTATCTGATACCGTTAAATCAGGCACAACCGCACGTCCTAAAGCACCCGCCAAATGCATACCAAACATAATGACTGAAAGGACAATCGTACCAATAAGCATCCCTCGATGTAAGGCTTTACTATCTTTGAAAGCCATGCAACGCACGGCTGTATGTGGCAAACCAACTACACCAAAACAAACTAGAATCCAAAAAGATGCCATAAATTGAAAATCAAGCATCTCATTCGGACCGTAAGGGCTCACTAAACTCGGATCAATTTCAGTTAATTTATTGACCGCACTTTCTACACCACCGAGATGGTAAACCACCCCGACTAATAGCACGATTGTCCCCAAAATCATTACCGTACCTTGAATCGTATCCGTTAATACGACCGCTCGGAAGCCACCAATAAATGTATAAATACCAACTGTTAAGGCAAAAATAAGTAACGCGTGAGTATAAGGAATCCCTATCGTGGTTTCGAGCAATCTCGCCCCACCAATAAATTGCACAACCATGGCAGCAAAGAAGGCAAGCAACAATGCTAGACTGGAAATCCATACGAGATATTTATTTTTATAACGATAGAGAAATAAATCATTAATGGTGAGCGCATTAGTTTCACGAGAAAGTAATGCAAATTTTTTACCTAATGCACCTAAGGCTAACCAAACAGCCGGTACTTGGATCATGGCGAGCAATACCCAGCCTAGCCCATATTTATAAGCAGCCCCTGGTCCACCAACAAAAGAACTGGCACTGGCATAAGTGGAAGCCGTTGTCATCGCAAGCACAAAGCCCGTCATGGAGCGATTTCCTACATAATACTCCGTAAGGAAATCACCTTTACTGCGTTTAACATAAGCAAATAATGCCGCGCCAAAGATGAAAACTAAGTAGATAACTAAGGGGAGAATAATACCTAAATTCATTATTTATTCTCCTTTGACTCAACGTCTAGTGGAATATCTAAAAAGACAATTTTGACAATCCAATACCCAATGACTACAAACAAAATGGGTAAATAAATGCAGGATAATTCAAACCACAACGGAAACCCTATCGGCCCAGACGAGTTTTTTGGTAGATAAGCACAAACACACCACCCAATCACGTAAAGAATGGCTAACCCTAATGCCCAGCGCGCCTCCTTGGTAGCTTGTTTATATCGTTGTGATAAATTCATTATTAACTCCTTTTGGTTAGAAAGTTGTGCCCATTTCTAGAAAAATACGATTTTTATCATAACTATAAAATGGATGATTACTTGAAACTCGTTGATAAGACCATGTAATTTTAGGCGTGATTCCCCAAAAGTAAAGATCACGATGCCATAATGTTACTGCTGATTGATATTCATTATTTTTTTGACGAATATTAAATAAATCAGCACCTTTGTAAGTTCTATGCGCATAGGCAAGGGAAACTCGAGTTGAAATACCCCAGCCCCACTCTTGCCCCCAACCTAAACGCAGATTTTTACGTTGATAAGCATTGTCTTCGTCTCGTGTATTTTCACGATTATAATCAGCGCCTACAAACCAAAATTGACCACTCTTAGGAAAATAAGATAACGTATTCGACCAAAGATAGTTATTCCCATTCAAATGTTTACGAGTGTTATAACGCTGTTCACCATACTCAAGTGCGGTTGAAATTTGCCACTTTTCACTCAACCAATAAGTTAAATCTAAACGAGCACCTGAATTTTTCGAATACTGTTTCATTGACTCGTTACCTGATGCGCCACCAGCATACCATCGTCTTTCTGTAAATGGCATCAATGAAATCTCAAAATGTGCTGTTTGATAACCTACTCCAGCACCGACTCTACCATTAAATTCATTATATTTTTTATTATCCCAGTAATATTTTCCTCTTCCCTCAATAGAAAATTGAGCGAAATAATTATGGGATAATGACCATTTTTTCTCTGCTTCTGCAAAATAAGAAAAACCTGTTGCACTTTCGCGCTCCCAGGCATTCCAATTTCCAATGCGAGTGCCTGCTTTTGGTGCATTGTTAATATTACTTTCGTTTAAGAAGCTCAAACCACCTTGAAACCTCCATTGATCTCGGCGGTTAAGTGCCGAAAGATATTGGTCGATCATGACGATAGACTCGGGGGAAACTTGTTCAGCTCTCAGTTTTTGGAATTGATCTTTGGCTGCCTCATTATCATTGTTTAAAAAGAGTGCTTGTGCTAACTGATAACGTAACGGCAGAATGGTTGAATCTTGAGAAAATAGCGTACGATAACGAGTTACCGCCTCCGAAAAACGCCTTTCTTCGCGAGCATTAATCGCATTCGCCCATTCAAGTAAAAATGGATCTTGTTTAGGCAGATTTTGATACAACGGCAATAATAGTTGAACGGCTTCACCGTTATTTTGCAACACCGCGGTGATCAATCCACGCACAATCAAATCTGGATGTTTCGACAATTCTTCTTTCGCAATAGAAAGCGTATGTTTATCTTTCCGTTTATCTGATACTTGTGGATTTGCAGAGGATAAACTAGGTTTAGCAAATTCAAGTTGATCATCAAATCGTTCATCACGAGGTTTAGGAGACTTCTCTGCTGCAAAAGAGAAAGAACTCAGCAATAAAGACGAGCTTAAGAATAAAACAAGTTTAGATTGTGGAATCATTTTTTATTCCCATAAAGAAAATAAAGCAAGCACGAAGCTTGCTTTAAATAATAATGAAATAGAATTTCTTATTGTGCTTTTGCACCGTAGGCTCCAACCCAAGAATTATCTTTAGCTTTTACCATTCCACCTAGTTCTTTAGCTCCATCCCCATAAAACTTGCCCTCTGATACAGCTTCTGAAACAAAAGAGGAGGATTTTGCAGTACCGTAAAATTTATTGCCTGAAATATCGGCATTAATGTCAACTTTGACGTTATTAAATTTACTTTCCCCAGATTCAACATCATATTTAGGACTATCAACGTTTAAACTTCCTGATAATTTTTTGTCACCAAAATTAACCTTAAATTCAGAGGTGCCTTTTCTATAACCACCAAATACATGATTCCCTTTATCCGCCATTATACTTTCACCTTTGTAAGTAACTTCTCCTGATTCTGGCATACTGTTTGAAGGATTTCCATTATAAAAAAGAATATCATCTTGCCCAAATGAATGACTTGCAATTGCACCAAAGCGAACATCTGTGTATTTTCCACAACAAATATGTGGTGCTAAATTCAGCTTCTCGATAAACGCCCCTTCTTTTGTCCAATCTTGACTTGGTTCAAGTTTAAAATCAATAGGAATATTTTTGCCATCAACATCGATACTAGTAAAATTATTAGTAGCAATGAGCTCCTGTTCATTTTTAATTGTATTAACATTTCCTACAATATCTCCCTCATTTTCTGTTTTTATAGAAAATGCTAAACCAGTATTAGTTGGCAAACGTTCAGGCATTCCAGGTGTTGGCTGTTCAATTGGTTTTGATGGCTCAGCTGGTTTGGATTCCTCAGTTGGTTTGAACTGCTCACTGGTTTTGGACTGCTCAGCGGGTTTGGATTGCTCAGCGGGTTTGGATTGCTCAGCAGGTTTGGATTGTTCAGCAGGTTTGGATTGCTCAGCAGGTTTGGATTGCTCAGCAGGTTTGGATTGCTCAGCAGGTTTGGATTGTTCAGCAGGTTTGGATTGTTCAGCAGGTTTGGATTGACTCGCTAATTGATTATTACCACCGCCACCACTTCCACAGGAAGCTAGCATTACCGTTGTAAGAATAGTTAAGCTGAATTTCGAAAGATTAAATTTCATTGTTTTTCCTTAAGCAAAAAAATAGTCACAAATTATATAGGGATTTTATATCATTTCAAATACATTTTATAAATCATTGGGATAAAATTAACTAGACTTAATAAAAAACGGCTAATCCATCTTGAATTAGCCGTTTTATTTTAATCATACATCCCTAATTTCTTCTCTAAGTAGTGGATATTGGCGCCACCTTTTTGGAAATTTTCATCTTCAAGAATAATTTCATGAAGAGGGATATTGGTTTTGATACCGTCAATGATCGTTTCTGATAATGCATTTTGCATACGACGGATTGCTACATCACGAGTATCACCGTATGTAATTAATTTTGCGATCATAGAATCATAATGCGGAGGAACGGTATAACCGCCATACACATGAGAATCCCAACGAACGCCTAAACCACCTGGTGAGTGCAAGTGTGCCACTTTACCTGGAGATGGTAAGAATGTTTTTGGATCTTCTGCATTGATACGACATTCAATTGCATGACCTTTCACTTTAATATCTTCTTGTTTATAAGAAAGTGGTAAACCAGCCGCAATACGTAATTGTTCTTTCACCAAATCCACACCAGTAATCATTTCTGTTACTGGATGTTCTACTTGAATACGAGTATTCATTTCGATGAAATAGAACTCACCATTTTCATATAAGAATTCAAATGTACCTGCACCGCGATAGCCAATTTCAACACAAGCCTTCGCACAACGAGAACCGATATCACGACGAACTTCTTCGGTAATACCTGGTGCGGGTGCTTCTTCCACAACTTTTTGGTGACGGCGCTGCATAGAACAATCACGTTCAGCAAGATAGATTGCATTACCGTGTGTATCAGCTAAAACTTGGATTTCAATATGGCGTGGATTTTCTAAATATTTTTCCATGTAAACCATATCATTGTTAAACGCTGCTTTTGCTTCTGCTTTTGTCATCGCAATGGATTCTTCAAGTGCATCCTCGCTACGTACCACGCGCATACCACGACCGCCGCCGCCGCCAGATGCCTTGATAATAATTGGATAGCCAATACGTTTTGCAATTTCTTTATTTTTCGCGATATCGCTACCTACTGGGCCATCTGAACCCGGTACACAAGGCACGCCCGCTTTTTTCATTGCTTTAATCGCAGAAACTTTATCCCCCATCAAACGAATAACGTCCGCTGTTGGGCCAATAAAGATAAAACCAGAACGCTCAACTTGCTCTGCAAAATCCGCGTTTTCAGAAAGGAAACCATAACCAGGGTGAATCGCATCCGCACCGGTTACTTCTGCTGCAGCAATAATCGCAGGAATATTTAAATAACTTTTTACAGATGGCGCTGGTCCGATACAAACTGTTTCATCTGCAAGTAATACGTGTTTTAAATCACGGTCAGCGGTAGAGTGAACCGCCACGGTTTTAATGCCTAATTCTTTACAGGCACGCAAAATACGCAGTGCAATTTCACCACGGTTAGCAATCACAACTTTTTCTAACATAACAATTTCCACTTGTGTGAAAAAATGGCGAGAAAGCTCGCCATTTCAGATTGATAGGGATTATTCGATAACGATCAATGGTTGATCAAATTCAACCGCTTCGCCATCATTTACTAAGATTGCTTTAACCACACCAGCTTTATCAGCTTCGATACGGTTCATCATTTTCATTGCTTCAACGATACAAAGCGCATCGCCTACTTTGACTGTTTGTCCCACTTCCACAAAAGCTTTCGCTTCTGGGCTTGGGCTACGATAGAATGTACCTACCATTGGTGAACGCACTTGGTGTCCTGACACTTCAGCTGCCGGCGCTTCCGCTGGTGCAGCCGCTGGTGCAGCAGCAGGAGCCGCAACCGGTGCAACAGGTGCTGCTGCATATTGAATTGCCGCAGGTGCAACGGCTGGTGCTGCACGACTAATACGTACTGTACCTTCTTCTTCTTGCACTTCTAATTCAGTGATACCCGATTCTTCTACTAATTCAATCAGTTTTTTGATTTTACGAATGTCCATACGTTCTTCCTAAAAATAATAATGAATTGTTGACCGCACTTTCAGAATGGATTCCCAAAGTGCGGTCATTTTAAAACCTGTTTTTGTGCCGGCAAGATTACCGCAAAATCACGAACTTTGCGATAAATTTCTGCGAAAATCTGTAAATTTTATGAAAATTTATGCTTTTTTATTTAAAAAATCCAATGCAAATTGAAGCGCAAACTCATAGCCTTTTGCACCTAAGCCACAAATCACGCCTTCAGCCACATCACTAAAGTAAGAATGATGACGGAATAGCTCACGTTTATGTACATTAGACAAATGAATTTCAACAAAAGGAATTGACACCGCTAGCAACGCATCGCGCAATGCAACACTGGTATGCGTATAAGCTGCTGGGTTAATTAAAATAAAATCCACTTTCTGAAAACTTTGATGAATCTTATCGATTAACTTTTCTTCGCTATTTGCTTGAAAGCACTCCAAATTCACATCATGCTGCGCCGCAAGTTTTGCCACATTTTCTTCAATGGCAGATAACGAAAGCGAACCATAATGTTTCGGCTCTCTTGTGCCTAACATATTTAAGTTCGGGCCATTTAACAGCAAAATATTGAATTTTTTTGACATTTTCACATCCTTTAACTTGTGCGAATTATAGCGATTTTTTATGTAATGGTGGTCGTATCTCTATGCAATTTTGGTAATAAATTCTGAATTCAAATCAATTAACGGTAAATCTGAGCCTGGCCATGCACGTAATACCTGATGTTGCATTAAATTCAGGGTATCCAATCCTGGAGTTACATTAGGCGTATACTGTGCCGCAATACGAGCGAGTTGCGTCAATCCAAGACTACTTTCAAGGCTCGAGCTGATCACTGCTTTTATGCCTAAACTATGCGCTTGAGCAATCAGCTTTTGACAATCTTGCAACGAGCCAATCAATGTTGGTTTAATCACAATGGCGCTTAAGTGCGGTTCTTTTTCTACAAGAAAATCTGGCTCACGCACACTTTCATCCCAAGCAATATTAATACCTGTTTGAGCAGCAAATTGGCGACTCTCCTCACGAGTTTTACAAGGTTCTTCTAAAAATTGAATTCGAGAACGATGTTGTAGTTTTACTTTCTCCGCAAATTTTAATGCCTTTTCCAAGGTCCATTGACGATTCGCATCTAGACGTAATTGCAAATCAGGAATAGCTTCAAGAAACATATCCGTAATCAAACCATCACGATTCGCTTCATACATACCGACTTTAATTTTAGCCACTTTGTCACCGGGCATTTGATTCAGTTCCGCATACAACTCATCAGGATCGCCATAGCACAACGGTGCAGTATGATAGTTGCCTTCCTCATTTAAATAACGCTTCATCTCATCCATCGCCGTGCTAATACCGAAAGCAACGGAAGGATAACAACCATCAAGGGGCACTCTTGGTGCTTCGCAGCTTGCATGACACCAATTTGTCAGCCATTCAATGGCTTGCTCTTGCGCTTGTTCGATAGTTTCTTCGCTAAACCCAGGTAAAGGTGCAATTTCTCCCCATCCATCACGGCTACAGGCAACACGTACAATCAAGCCTTCTCGACGTTTTAAAAAACGCCCACGCAAGATTAACTGACTATCAACGGGAATAGAATAACGATAAAGATTAAATGATTTGGTTTCCATCTTATTCTCCTTGATGATAAAAGTGCGGTTAAAAACACACTGATTTTTAACCGCACTTTTATGTTCAAATTAAGGATTACGTCTGAATTTGCTGAAGTCTGGTGCGCGTTTTTCGTTAAACGCGTTACGACCTTCTTGACCTTCTTCAGTCATATAGAACAACATGGTTGCGTTACCCGCGAGTTCTTGTAAACCTGATTGACCATCGCAGTCTGCATTCAATGCAGCTTTCAAGCAACGCAATGCAATTGGGCTATTACGTAACATTTCACGGCACCAACGCACAGTTTCTTTTTCTAAATCTGCATAAGGCACGACAGTATTCACTAAGCCCATATCTAATGCCTCTTGCGCATTATATTGACGGCATAAGAACCAAATTTCGCGTGCTTTTTTCTGACCAACTAAACGCGCCATATAGCTTGCACCCCAGCCACCGTCAAATGAACCGACTTTAGGGCCAGTTTGACCGAAAATCGCATTGTCTGCCGCAATGGTTAAATCACATAACATATGAAGTACGTGACCACCACCGATCGCATAACCTGCGACCATTGCCACCACTGGTTTTGGACAAGTACGAATATCACGTTGGAAATCCAATACATTTAAATGATGCACACCACTTTCATCTTTGTAACCGCCGTAGTCACCACGAATTTTTTGGTCACCACCAGAACAGAATGCTTTTTCGCCTTCACCGGTTAACACAATCACGCCAATTTTTTCATCGAAACGAGCGTTAGAAAATGCATGGATCATTTCTTTAACTGTTTGCGGACGAAATGCATTGCGCACTTCTGGACGATTAATGGTGATTTTTGCAATACCGTCTGGCGATTTGTGGAAACGAATATCGGTATAGCCTTCGCTATGATCAACCCACTCAACTGGTGCATATAAAACATCATCTTTTGGATTTTGCATTGTTCTTTCCTTTATAAGTGTAAAAAGTGCGGTCATTATAGCGGAAGTTTTTTAGTTCGGGAAAGAAAATCAATTATTGAAGACTTTACAATTATGTCGTTATTGTTAAAATTCCGCCATTCCAACTTTAGTAAGGAAATTTAAGTGAAAAAAATTATTTTTTTAAGTAGCATCATGTTATTAAATGCTTGTAGTTTATTTGGTTCATCACAATCAACTATTCCTGCTGAATTCGCACAAGCAGACTATCTCCTGTCTGATGCCAATGCGAAAACATGGGCTGTAGCAAGTAAACAAGCTGAACAATGTATCTATCCAAATTTAACTCGCATTCAGCAACAACATTTTGCCAAAGAAGATAGCTATATTCATTCCCAATATGTCTTTTTCTATCCGTTAGAAAAAATCATCGGTGAAGACTATGTAAAAATGATTCAAAAAGATGAAAAATCGATGAATTATGCGACCTACCAATTTAAAAAATTCCGCGCAGAAATTGGTGATGTCGATGCATTAGAACCCAAAGCTTGCCAAATCTTACGTACTCAGGCAAAAGAAGACTTAAATGTGGTGAAAGGCCAGTATGTAAATGGCATGGTAGATGAAACGAAAAATGACGATGGCACACTGAAGAAAAGTGGTGATGGCATTGCCACCAATCAAAACAAATTCTTCTTTGATATTATTAAATGGGGCTCAGCTCTCCTTCTTTAGTAATTTTACTCTTCACGAGCAAAATCAGTTAAATGCACGATTCAGATGGAAAATCGTGCATTTTTATTTCCTAATTACAAATCTTCAAAAACTAATACCTTTATTAATGAATTTAACCTACAATAGAAGATAATGATTATCATTAATAACGAGGTAAATATGATTATTTCATCCGCAAACGACTATCGTCAAGTTGCTAAACGTAAGGTTCCCCCATTTATGTTTCATTATGCTGATGGTGGCTCTTATTCTGAACATACACTTACACGTAATGTAAGCGATCTATCTAACATAGCATTACGGCAACGTGTGCTCAATGATATGTCTCAATTAAATACTGAAATTGAATTATTCGGTGAAAAGCTTTCTATGCCGTTAGTATTAGCTCCTGTAGGTGCATGTGGCATGTACGCAAGTCGTGGTGAAGTTCAAGCTGCAAAAGCTGCTGATAACAAAGGTATTCCATTTACGCTTTCAACTGTATCAATTTGTCCAATTGAAGAAGTAGCTCCAACACTCAAACGTTCCATGTGGTTCCAACTTTATGTTCTAAAAGATCGAGGCTTTATGAAAAATGCTCTCGAACGAGCAAAAGCAGCAGGTTGTAAGACATTGGTCTTTACTGTAGATATGCCAACCCCTGGTGCACGTTATCGTGATATGCATTCAGGCATGAGTGGCGAATATAAATGGCTTCGTCGAACATTACAAGGTTTCACTCATCCATTATGGTCTTACGATATGCTCATGAAGGGGCGTCCATTTACATTAGGTAATGTTTCTCAATATATGGGTAAACCGGTAGGGTTAGATGATTACATTGGTTGGTTAACTGACAACTTCGACCCTTCTATTTCGTGGAAAGATTTAGAATGGATACGTGATTTTTGGGATGGCTCGATGGTTATCAAAGGTATTTTAGATGCTGAAGATGCTAAAGATGCTGTTCGCTTTGGTGCTGATGGGATCGTGGTATCCAACCACGGAGGTAGACAACTAGACGGTACACCATCAACAGCTCAAGCTTTACCTTATGTCGCCGATGCCGTCAAAGGTAATATAAAAATTCTTGCAGATAGTGGTATTCGTAATGGATTAGATGTAGTACGTATGATTGCATTAGGTGCTGATGCTACTATGATTGGTCGTTCTTTTGTCTATGCTCTTGGAGCAGATGGTCAACGTGGCGTAGAGAATATGCTCGATATATTTCATAAAGAAATGCGTGTAGCAATGACACTAACAAGCAATAAGAATATCACAGATATTACTCGTGATGCTTTAGTGGACTTCAGCAAATAAATTTTAAATTTCATAATCTAAAATCATTTAACAGCGTGAATATTTTACGCTGTTTTTATTTTATTAGAAAACGATTGCGATCAAAAAAAGCTTATCTTTTCAGGAAAAAAGAAAAATAGTCGTTTTAATCCGATCCATTTTCCGTTAGTCTATCCAGAATTACTTTTTACAAGGAGAAAACATCATGACAACGCTTTTTGATATTGCACAAAACTGGTTAAATCAAGATCCTGATGCAGAAACTCACGCAGAATTAACCGCACTTTTAACGGCGGCGAAAAATGGTGATGAAAAAGCACAATCTGAATTACAAGCTCGCTTTAGTGGCCGTTTACAATTTGGTACTGCGGGGCTTCGTGGACCATTACAAGCAGGCTCTATGGGTATGAACCGTGTTTTAGTGGCACAAGCTGCGGGCGGTTTAGCAGATTATTTAAAAGATTACGACAAACAACCTTCCATCGTGATTGGTTACGATGGTCGTAAAAACTCTGATGTTTTCGCACGTGATACCGCTGAAATCATGGCGGGTGCAGGCGTGAAAGCTTATTTACTTCCACGTAAATTACCCACTCCAGTATTAGCTTACGCAATCCAATATTTTGATACCACTGCGGGTGTCATGGTGACTGCAAGTCACAACCCTCCGGAAGATAACGGTTATAAAGTTTACTTAGGTAAAGCGAACGGCGGTGGCCAAATCGTTTCTCCTGCTGACAAAGATATCGCAGCCTTGATTGATAAAGTCGCAGCGGGCAATGTAAAAGATTTACCACGTAGCCAAGATTATGTGGTGTTAGATGATGAAGTGGTTAACGCTTATATCGAAAAAACCGCATCTCTTGCTAAAGAACCTCAAGCAGACATTAACTACGTTTATACCGCAATGCACGGTGTAGGCTATGAAGTGTTAAGCAAAACCTTAACCAAAGCGGGTCTTCCACAACCTCACATTGTGGCTGAACAAGTATGGCCAGATGGCACATTCCCAACAGTAAACTTCCCTAACCCGGAAGAAAAAGGTGCATTAGATTTAGCCATTAAAGTGGCAAAAGAACACAATGCAGAATTCATTATTGCCAATGACCCAGATGCAGACCGCTTAGCGGTTGCTGTTCCAGATGCACAAGGTAACTGGAAATCTTTACACGGCAACGTAGTCGGTTGTTTCTTAGGCTGGTATTTGGCAAAACAATATCACGCAAAAGGTGAAAAAGGCACATTAGCTTGCTCCCTAGTGTCTTCCCCGGCACTTGCTGAAATTGCGAAAAAATACGGCTTCCAATCAGAAGAAACCTTAACCGGTTTCAAATACATCGGTAAAGTTCAAGGCTTATTATTCGGTTTCGAAGAAGCGCTTGGTTACTTAGTAGACCCAGATAAAGTACGTGATAAAGACGGTATTTCAGCGGCGATCGTATTCTTAGATTTAGTGCGTCACTTAAAAGCACAAGGCAAAACCTTAGCGGATTATGCTAATGACTTCACACAAGAATTCGGTGCTTATGTAAGTGGCCAAATTTCTATCCGTGTAAGCGATTTATCTGAAATTGGTAAATTAATGGCCGCACTTCGTAACTCGCCTCCAGCTGAAGTAGGTGGTGTTAAAGTGGCACAATTCATCGACCACACTAAAACTGATCGCCAAAGCGACATCCTTGTATTCGTATTAGAAAACGGTAGCCGCTTAATCGTTCGTCCATCTGGTACTGAACCGAAAATCAAGTTCTATCTTGATGCTCGCGGTAAAGATCCAAAAGACGCGGATCAAGTTTTAGCACAATTTGATGAAGGTGTTCGTCAAATCCTTCGTCAAGATGCTTACGGCAAACAAGATTGCTAATTGAGCAAACTATTAAATAATAAAAAACGCTAGGTTTGATGCCTAGCGTTTTATTTTCGCTTATTTCAATGCAAGTTGTAACTTGCCGTGATATTTTTCTAATAAAGCTTCCGCTTGAGCACGATCTAATCCACTCAAAATCATCATAATTGCTAATTTTGCATTTTGCTCGGCAAGCTTTAATGTCTCTTCTGCGAGTGTCTTATCGCAATCCGTGGCTTGCATGACGATACGAATGGCACGAGCTTTCAGCTTCTCATTACTTGCCTGCACATCCACCATTAAGTTTTGATAGCATTTGCCCATTAAAATCATGGAAGCTGTAGTCAGCATATTTAGTACGAGTTTTTGTGCTGTGCCTGATTTTAAGCGACTCGAACCAGTCAGCACTTCTGGTCCCACGACCGTATCAATAGCAATATCCACAATATTTGCCATCGCTGAATTCGGATTACTTGCAATCGAAACGGTCACAGAACCTAAACTTTTCGCATATTCCAATGAGCCAATCACATAAGGCGTTCTGCCGCTGGCGGCAATGCCAACCAATACATCTTTTGAGGAAAAATGAATGGTTTGTAAGTCAAATACAGCTTGTGCTTTACTGTCTTCTGCGCCTTCAATTGGATGACGTAATGCGCGCTCTCCGCCTGCAATAATACCTTTCACCATTTCAGGTGACACACCAAATGTTGGCGGGCATTCAGAAGCATCGAGTACGCCTAATCGACCACTGGTTCCCGCGCCAATATAGACTAATCGACCACCTTGTTGAAATGCAGCAACGATACGTTCGACCGCTTGGGCAATTTGAGGTAAACATTTTTCAATTGCCAAAGGTACTTGTTTATCTTCATCATTCATTAACTGCACAATTTCCAATGCAGACAAGCTATCTACATTCATGGAATTGGGATTCCGTTGCTCAGTAATTAAGGTTGAGAGTGTTTGTAATAAATTTTCTGTCATGGTTTATTCCTTTGGAAAAATCGCACCTAAACTGACCGCACTTGTGGCACCCGTCACACTCGGTAAATTAGCGGGCAAATTATGCATACGACGATAAGCCAACCAAGCAAAAGCTGCCGCTTCCACATAATCGATATCAAGTTCTAATTCAGTCGTCAGTTGAATACGCCAATTTGGTAATGCCTGTTTTAAACCATTCATGATCGCCTGATTTTTAGCGCCACCACCACAAACAAGTAATCGGCATGGTAATGTCGTCTGAATATTGTTAAGGGCTAATACAATACTTTGCACAGTAAATTCTGCCAAGGTGGCTTGCACATCTTGTGGTAAAAGTGCGGTCGTTTTGTCTGCTATTTTTTGCATTTTATTCTCTAGCCAAGCCAAATTAAATAATTCACGCCCAGTGCTTTTTGGTGGTGGCATTTGAAAGAAATCTTCATCTAATAATGCCGCTAACAAATCTGGATTTACTTGACCTGAAGCCGCCCATTCACCACTTTTATCGTAAGCTTTTCCTTGATGCTTTTCGATCCATTGATCGAGCAAGGTATTACCGGTTCCTGTGTCAAAGCCAATGACAGGCTGTTCTGGTATCAATAAGGATACATTACTAATACCGCCAATATTAAGCACCACCGTTGCCCAGTTAGGATCAAAAAATACCGCTTGATGAAAAGCGGGTACTAAAGGCGCCCCTTGTCCACCAAACGCCATATCTTTACGGCGCAAATCACCAACAACCGTAATACCTGTTTTAGCGGCTAATAAATTCATATCACCGATTTGCATGGTAAACGGGAATTGACTTTTTGGGGAATGCCACACTGTTTGACCATGGCAGCCAATGGCTTCGACCTGCTCAGGTTTTAACTCATGTTTACGTAAAAAGGCATTTACGCAATCGGCATAAAGAAAACCAAATTGATGATCAAGCTCCCCTAGAGCCTGTAAAGTGGTTTCGCCAGATTGAATAAGTGCGGTCACTTTTTCACGTAAATTTGCTGGCATCGGCGTGAAATCGGCCGCAATTAATTTGGTTTGATTCGAATGGATGTCAGTAAGAGCAATATCGACACCATCAAGACTGGTGCCCGACATAATGCCAAGATAATAAGTCATAGTGTTCAATTCGTGAGTTTTTCAGAATTATAGCGGATTTTAAAAAAATAAAAAAAGAGAGAACATTGTAGTTCTCTCTTTTCATCATGGATGATTCTTATAAGTCGTCAATGACTAAATAGATTTTTGCTACTGGGCCATGTACGCCAATCACTTTAATCAATTCAATATCCGCCGTTGAACTTGGACCTGAGATAATATTGATACAAGATGGCATACGCTCGCCTTGTTGTGCTTTATCGTGTAATACTTTCGCCACTTGTGCAACACGTGGAAGTACTTGGCTTTTACGTACAACAACAATCGATTTTTCAGGTAATAAACTCACTGAACGTCCACGATCTGCACTAGAGAATAAGACGATTCCGCCAGTTTCCGCCAAACCATATTCTGCATAAACCACACCAAGATTAGCTTTTTCAGAAAAACTAATATTATCTTGTGCCGTTTCTGGTGACCATGTATGGCAAGTATATTTCACTTCAAGCGCCGCTGGAATACCAAGTGCGGTCAATCTTTCATCGGAATTAAGCACAACATCACCGCCGCCATATTTTTCACAGAGAGCAAGTAAGGTTTGTACTGCATCAGACTCTCTACACACATTTACATCCACCATCATGGTTTTCGCAGAATTGGTAAATTCATTCGCTAAATCAACCGCACTTAAATGGGTTAAACGCTCAGTTGGGTACGTATTGACAGGGGCATCCATCGGTTCAGGTATGATAGCACGGGCTTTACCCATTTTCGCCGCTAATTTATTAAGAAAATTTTCACGATTTTGTAAATCCATGCTTATTACCCTCTCTCTCTATTATTAAACCATTGACGGAAACTTTCACCATCTGCTTGTGGTAAATCTCGTGCTTTTGTCCATTCACCCAATGCACCAAATGTAATTGGTGCTTTCCCATTTTTGATCAGCTTACCCGCTAATTTTGCACCGATATTCACACCAGTTTTCCATAGTATTGGGTTGGCATTGGCTGTAGTGAAACCAAAAATAGATAAACGTTCCATCGCGGGAGTTTTACCTAACTCTACCATTTTCTCGCGGTGTTTTAAGATTAACTGCGCTAATGGAATACGCACCGGGCAGACCGAATTACACGCATTACATAAAGAACAAGCATACGGCAATTCTTTGAATTCATCATAGCCACCTAGTAACGGAGAAATCACTGCACCAATTGGCCCCGGGTAAATAGAACCATATCCATGACCACCGATTTGACGATATGCCGGACAAGTATTCAAACAAGCACCGCAACGGATACAACGTAAAACTTCTTGGAATTCAGACGCTAAAATATCTGAACGGCCATTATCCACAATAACCAAATGGAATTCTTCAGGACCGTCGGTTTCACCAGCAAGACGAGGACCGGTTAACCAAGTGTTATAACCAGTTAATTTCGCCCCTACCGCACTACGAGCAAGCATCGTAATTAACACATCCACCTCTTGGAAAGTTGGCGCTAAACGCTCCATTCCCATCACGGCAATATGTGTTTTTGGTAAGGTCGTCGCTAAACGTAAGTTACCTTCGTTTGTCACTAAACAAACTGAGCCGGTTTCCGCTACAGCAAAGTTACAACCACTGATACCGATATCAGCCTCTAAAAAATCTTGACGAATTTTTTCACGTACGAAACGCGTCATATCTTCAGGCGTTTCCTCACCTTCATAGCCGAGTTTTTCAGATAAATCTTTGCGGATTTGGTGACGATCTTTGTGAATTGCAGGCACAACGATATGGGATGGTTTATCACCTGAAATTTGTAATAGATATTCACCCAAATCGGTTTCGATCACTTGCATGCCCTCTTTTTCAAGCACTTCGTTTAAACCGATTTCTTCTGTCACCATGGATTTGGATTTTACGATTTTCTTCGCATTTTTCTCTAATGCTACTTTGCGAATATAAGCACTCGCTTCTTCGGCCGTTTCAGCAAAATACACTTTACCGCCATTTTCCATCACTTTTTCGCTTAATTGATACAAATAAGCATCTAAATTAGCTAAAACATGGTTACGAATCTGTTTAGATAAATCACGCCATTCTTCCCAATGACCTAATTCGTCCACCATTTTTTGACGGTTAGCCCCAATAGTTTCTTGAGCTTTCACCACCGCTTTACGCATGATGGTGTTATGCACTTCATGATCGACACGCGCTTTAAAAGGAAGATTACTGGTTTTCAATGACATCTTATTTCTCCCCTTGCATTAATACTTCCGCAATGTGCATCACTTTGATCTTGCTGCCTTCGCGTTGTAAACGACCACCAATATTTAATAAACAACTTACATCTGCACCGATTAAATATTGCGGTTCAACCTCTTCAATATGCTCAACTTTTTCTTTCACCATTTCGCCAGAAATCTCTGCCATTTTCACAGAGAAAGTTCCACCAAAGCCACAGCAAGTTTGTTGATTATGAATAGGAAGAAGATCTAACCCTTTTACACCTTTCAAGAGAGCGATTGGTTCATCAACAATGCCTAATTTACGAGTAAGACTACAAGAAGGATGATAAACCGCTTTACCAGGCAAATAGGCGCCAACATCTGTTACACCTAATTTATTGACGATGAAATCCGTTAAATCACAGAAACGTGCGACGACCTTTTTCGCTCGCTCAGCCCAACCTAACTCACCAGCTTTAGTGAAATAGTCAGGATAGTTTTTGATAGCATAAACACAGGAACCTGCAGGGGCAACAATGGGATAATCGTTCACTTCAAAGGTTTCGACTAAGTTTTTCATGCCAGGGATGGCTTGTTTGGTGTAACCGCTGTTTAATGCTGGTTGCCCACAACAGCCTTGTTTTTCAAGGAAGATAACATTACAACCGAGTTTTTCCAGTAGTAATACAGTGTTTTTTGCCACACCGCTCTTTACTACGTCGGCAATACAAGTAACGTAGAAATTTACGTTCATAAATAATTACTCCAACAATAATAGAAAATAAAAAGTAAAATATTCGATAAAAGTTAAGCAACCGCCCACAAAGTGCGGTTGCTTTTTGCCTCTATTTTAGAGCGCATAGAATAGCGGAATTAAGAAACTTGCGCAAAGGGCTGCAATGATACCGTAAACGACCATTGGTACAATCGTAGTCTTAATGATTGTTCCTTCTTTGTTTTGAATATTCAACACGGAAGAAACTGCTACGATATTATTAATACATACCATATTACCCATCGCACCACCGACTGATTGTAACGCCAGAATTAAAGTCACAGATAAACCTGTAGTTTCTGCTGTCGATAATTGTACGCTACCGAATGTTAAGTTAGATACGGTATTTGAACCTGAGAAAAATGCGCCTACAGCACCTAAGAAGGATGAGAAGATTGTCCAGTCACTACCGGTAACTTCTGCAAAGGTACGACCTATGATTTTTACCATAGAATGCTCGCCACCCACTAACATCAAGTTTACCATCACTAAGGCTCCCATTAAGGCAATAAATGGATTTTTTACTTGGCTTAAGCTTGTACTAAAAATGCCTTTTGTTCTGCTGAAGTTCACTCCGAAAAGTGGTAATGAAATTAATACGGTAATTACAAATGGAATTAACGCAGGTACATAAAGAAGTTTATAGCTTTCACTCACTTCTGAACCGAAGATATTTTTCAAACTAAAAATTAAACCTTTGCTGACTTCAAATGTGCCTAATGAACCTAACGCTGTGGAGAACCACACATCTTTGTTATTCATTAAGCCTTTTAAGCCTAATTCTGGAATACGTGTAACGATTAAGAATAAAATTAATAAACCGGTTGGTAGTAATGCTTTAGCAACTTGGCCTGCGCTAACAGCATTATTATCTAACTTGTTTTCAACTTTCGCTAAACCAATACCTTTATTCGCTACAAATACAGAAATAAAGAGACCAATTGCGCCACCAACTAATGATGGGAACTCATAGTTAAATTGTGCAATTAAGAAGTAAGGAATCACGCAAGAGAATACGCTGATATAAATGAAAACAATATTTTGACGGATTTCTTTCCAGGTCACCATGATGCGTAATGCCATCAATGGAATCACTAATGCCGCAATGGAGTGGATAAACGCTGTCATCGAACCAATTTCAAGAATCGATTTTGAATCTAATTTTAACGGACCAAAACCGAACCAAGTTGGTGTACCTACAGCTCCAAAAGAAACCGGAACCGAATTCATCACTAAAGCTAACATGGCGACTTTTAATGGATTAAAACCTAACCCCATTAAAATTGGAGCTGCAATCGCTGCTGGTGTACCAAAGCCGCTTGCCCCCTCAATCATAAAAGCAAATGCCCAACCGATAATCATTAATTGTGCAACTGGGTTTGGATTAATATTGCCTAACCATTTACGCATCGTATCAGTTGCGCCAGATACTTCTGAAAATTTGTTAAAGAGAATTGCACCAAAAATAACAGTAATTGGTGTTTGAACAGCCACGATTGCTGCAGTCACATTTGCACTAATTGTCACTATATCGGTATTAAAATGAAGAAGATGAACCCCCATTACTAGAGTTGCAATCCAAGGTAATGCAACATAAGAAGGTAATGCATTACGCTTTACCATTAAATAGATCAACAGGATGATCGGAAAAACACTAAGAATAAAAGATAGGGTCATACTTACTCCTCTTACATAACTAAAAATTGCGCGTATTCTATGGGTTTTAAAGAAAAAACCTATACCCTATTAAGTGAAATTTATTGAAAATGTGACAAAGATCTCATAATTTTTTAACATTTCCCTTTTATCCTTGTAACATTTTTTTAACTATTCAAAAAATCTGACAAAAATACAGAAATTGTGCTAGAAAATAAATTTTCATTACAAAAGGCATAATAAAAAAATCCTTGCAAAGATTGACTTCGCCAAGGATTTTTAAGTTTAAAATAGATTAAGAGACAATATCTTTAGTTGTTTATGGAATAAGGAAGAGATTCAATTTTCAGAACTGTTCCATCTTCAGGTAAACGGAAATGCGTCCCTTCTTCTAAATCGTTGTTCATCACCACTTGTAACCATAAAACACCGTCAAAATTGACCGCACTTACGATCGAGCCCGTTTTACGCCAAGCCGTTTCTAACTGCATTTCAATTTCGCTGCCGATTTTCGGTGTAACAGCTGTTTCCCCTGAAAGCACATACATCCCACGTTTATTGGCACCACGATATTTTGCTCGAGCAACAGTTTCCTGCCCGATATAACACCCTTTAGTAAAAGAAATCGCTTGTTCGATAGCTTGTAGATTTAATGCCTGCGGGATAAATTCATTTTGCGTTTCCGCACTCAAGCTTGGTAAGCCCGCTTGAATATCCGCACAAAGCCATTGTTTTTCATCGCCATTAAAGGTGACATCTAACGGTGTAGGATTGATCAAAATTGCGCGATTATCATCAATATCCAAGGTAATTTGCGCTTGAATTCGACCGCACTTTTCACCAATTAAGCCAACAATTTGCCAATCCAATACTTGAAAAGTCACTTTTGAAAACACGGCGTATTTTTTTAAATGATCGAGTGGAGCAAATAAATTTTTCGGCATTAAAATCAAAAACTGCTCAGATGAAAGCTTAATTAAGCGAAACAACGAGTTCATTTTGCCTTTAGGATCGCAATGGGCTGTAAGCGTTGAAGCGCCAACTGCTAAATGCACCACATCACACGTTAATTGACCTTGCAGATATTTCTCCGCATCTACGCCAACCACTTCCACCAAATCATAGTGGTTTAATGAAATAAATGTTGCCATGATTTTTCCTATTCAAGGTTTTGAATTTGCTCACGCATTTGTTCGATTAATACTTTTAATTCCACAGCAGAAGCGGTGATATCAGCATTAATGGATTTCGATGCCAACGTGTTAGATTCGCGATTAAGCTCTTGCATCATAAAGTCCAGTTTACGACCCACTGCCCCACCTTTTTTCAAGATATTATTGGTTTCTTTTACGTGCATTTGCAAACGATCTAATTCTTCTGCCACATCCACACGTTGTGCCAATAAAATCATTTCTTGCTCTATACGTTGTGGATCAAGTTGAATCTTCGCTTCTTCAAAACGTTGCAATAAACGCTCACGCTGCCATTGTAAAACCTCCGGCATTTGTGACCGCACTTTTTCGGCTTCAACGGTGATGCCATCAAGACGTTGTTGAATAATGGCTTGTAGTTTTTCGCCTTCACGCCCACGCATCGCAATAAATTCCACCAACAATTCATCAAAAGCTGTCAACAAATCTTGACTGATGGTATCTAGATCTTGCTCAGCCGCTTCCACCACGCCGGGATAACGCAATACATCTGCTAAATTGATTTCACCCTCGCCAGCTTGCGCCTTAATCCATTGTAAAGATTGAATCACTTGATTCGCCAACTCTTTATTTAAATTGAGTTCAGCCGCTGCTTGCTTTTTGCTATCAATACGCAATAAGCATTCAATTTTACCGCGAGTGAGATTTTGACGAAGTTTCTCACGCAAAGCATTTTCCAAGCCACGGAATTGCTCTGGCAAGCGGAAAAAGTTTTCCAAATAACGTTGGTTAACCGAACGAATTTCCCAAACTGCATCGCCCCAATCTTTCTTGATTTCAAGGCGTGCAAAGGCTGTCATACTATAAATCATAAGCGCTCTCCTACTATTGTCTCTCGTCTTAATTGATTTGCCGGTTATTTTATCGGGAAAGTGCGGTCATTTCTACCGTACATTTTGTAGAAGAAATTTGTTTTCTCCACTTTACACACTGTAAAGATTAAAATACAATCATCGTAAATTTATTATTACAATTAAAGGAAAGTAAAATGAACAAGACTGTAGGAAGTACCTTACTTGTTGCTGGAACCATGATTGGGGCGGGGATGCTGGCAATGCCGCTCACCTCAGCAGGGATTGGCTTAACGGCGACTGTTTGCTTATTAATTGGATTGTGGGCGGTACTCACTTTCACTGCTCTATTATTCGTGGAACTGTATCAAACTGCTGACAGTGATGCAGGGATCGGTACACTTGCTGCACAATATTTTGGTAAAGCAGGGCGAATTATTTCCACTGCTGTTTTAATTGTCTTCTTATATGCCTTAATTGCCGCTTACGTAAGTGGTGGTGGTTCCTTATTAATGGATTTACTCCCAGCCATGGGCGATAAAGACACCATGAATAAGATCGCGGTGCTTGTATTCACCATTTTCTTTGGCAGTTTTATTGTCATCGGTACCCATAGCGTAGATAAAATCAATCGCGTTTTATTCTTTGTGATGATTGCCACTTTTATTTTAGTACTCGCATTAATGTTACCAAACATTAAATTTGATAACTTAATGGCGATACCAATTGATAATGCCTTAATTATTTCTGCAAGCCCTGTATTTTTCACGGCATTTGGTTTCCACGGTTCCATTCCTAGCTTAAATAAATACTTAGACGGTAACGTAAAATCCTTACGCATTGCGATTTTAGTGGGTTCCGGCATTACATTATTTGCTTACTTTTTATGGCAGCTCTCTACGCACGGTTTACTCAGCCAAAATGAGTTCTTACAAATTTTACGTGAAGACGCAACCTTAAATGGCTTAGTGAAAGCAACCTTAGAAATCACCCAAAGCCCAATTATTGCGAATGCGGTAAAAATCTTCTCCACTTTAGCATTGGTCACTTCATTCTTAGGGGTGGCATTAGGTTTATTAGAATGTATCGAAGACTTACTCAAACAATCTTTTGATATTCATGCAGGGCGTATTTCATTAGGTTTAATGACCTTTATTCCCCCAGTGCTTTTCTCCCTTTTCTATCCGGAAGGTTTTATTCTCGCACTAGGTTACGCCGGTCAAATGTTCGCGTTCTACGCAGTGGTTTTACCGGTAGCATTAGTTTGGAAAGCACGTGCTATTCATCCTAACTTGCCATACAGAGTATGGGGCGGTAAAGCATTGTTAGTACTTGTATTGGTGCTTGGGGTGATTATTACTTCAATTCCTTTTGCCATCCGAGCGGGTTATTTACCTTTTGTTGTCGGTTAAAATGAGCGAAAAAAAGACCGCACTTTTAAGGTGCGGTCTTTTTTTATTTGTTTTCATATGAATGTGCCACTAACTGACCATTCAAGTATTCGCCAATATACACTTGCTCAATCGTT
>CAJMMG010000011.1:0-43424 GCA_905214375.1 uncultured bacterium
AGCTTTCTACGCAAAAGAAACAGCAGCAAGAATTACAAAAAGCGCAACAAGAACGCCAATCTACGTTAAATGAACTCAACAAAAACTTAACGAAAGATCAGAACAAGCTGGAAACATTGAAAGCGAACGAAAATGCCCTTCGCCAAGAAATTCAACGTGCTGAACAAGCTGCTCGCCAACAAGAACAACGTGAGCGTGAAGCCCTTGCTCAGAAAAAACAAGAGGAAGAAAAACGAACCTCAAAACCTTATCAACCAACTGATCAAGAACGTAAGTTAATAAATAGCACCAGTGGCTTAGGTACGGCAGCTCGTCAATACAGTCGTCCAGTTTCGGGCCCGACGTTGTATTCTTTTGGTTCAATCCAAGCGGGTGAAGTACGCTGGAAAGGTATGGTTATCGGTGCGCCAACGGGTACCGCAGTAAAAGCCATTGCAAGTGGTCGTGTTATTCTAGCCGGTCATCTTAATGGTTATGGTTATATGGTGATTGTGAAACATGGCGATAGCGACTTGAGTCTGTATGGTTTCAACCAAGCGGTATTTGTAAAACAAGGTCAGCTTGTTTCTGCGGGACAAACTATCGCACAAGTGGGTAATACGGGCGAGATCTCTAAACCGGCACTTTACTTTGGAATTAGCCGTAAAGGAGTGCCTGTGAATCCGGCTGGGTGGATTAAATAATGGCAAGGTTCTTTCAAAGTGCGGTCAAAAATACGATCATTTTTTCAACCGCACTTTTCTCTGCCTTTACTTTTGCACAAGGCAAACTGGCTATTGTAATTGATGACATTGGCTATCATCCGAAAGAAGATGCCGAAGTTTTAGCCATGCCAAAAGAAGTCTCCGTTGCGATTATTCCTGCCGCACCCTATGCCAAAATTCGCAATCAAGAAGCGAAAGCACAAAATCACGATATTCTCATTCATATGCCGATGCAGCCTGTCAGCAATATTAAAATTGAAGAAGGTGGTTTGACTTTAGGCTTGTCTGAAGCGCAAGTGAATGAGAGAGTGAAAAAAGCCAAATCTATTGTGCCAAATGCCATCGGAATGAATAATCATATGGGCAGCGCAGCCACAGCCGATACCACATTAATGACCTATTTAATGACTGCACTTCGTGAGCAACATTTATTCTTTTTAGATAGTCGTACGATTGGAAAATCAGTCGCAGGAAAAATAGCAAAAGAACAAGGCGTACGTGTATTAGATCGCCATGTGTTTTTAGATGACAGTGATAATTTGGCGGATGTGCAACGCCAATTTCAAAGTGCAATTCAATATGCACGTAAACATGGCACTGCCATTGCTATTGGGCACCCTCGCCCAAATACTGTGGCTGTATTAAAAGCGGGAATAAAAAATTTACCAGATGATATTCAATTAGTGAGCATGGGAAGTTTATGGCGAAATGAAAAAATCTTGCCTCCTAAACCATTTATCTTACTTTTTAATGATATTCCTGCGCCAACCTCAATCGCACCGTTTGAGCCAATCCCTTTATTACGGGGTGTACCAAGATAACAAAAAGAGCGGTTAAAAAACCGCTCTTTTTTTATCGTTTTAAACTTGCCTATCGACCATTGCGTTCAAAGAACAAGACAGTTGCTGCAACGCGTGAGTGAACGTTGAGCTTACGGAGTAAGTTACGAATATGTACTTTAACCGTCTCTTCAGAGATAAAAAGTTGGCCTGCAATTTGTTTGTTAGATAACCCTGTCGCAATTAAACGTAACACATCCATTTCACGGTCAGTCAGCGAATCCATTGGATCAACGGTATGTTTGCGTTCTAACAGTAAATTTTTGATCGAATCACTTAAAATCACTTCGCCTTGTGCAATACGTTTAATTTGCTCAAGTAGCACATCTGGCTCGGTATCTTTTAATAGATAACCGTCAGCACCCGCATCGATGAGAGTGAAAATATCATTTTTCGCATCAGAGACAGTTAAGATCAAAATTCGTGCATCAACGCCTTCCGCACGCAAGCCTTTAAGGGTATCTAAACCAGAAAGGCCTTTCATATTCAGATCTAAAATGATTAAATCCGGGGATTCTTGAATCGCAATGGAAATACCTTCTGTACCGCTTCCTACATCGGCAACGACTTCAAAATTCTCTTCTAATTCAACTAATTGTTTGATACCACGACGCATTAATGGATGGTCGTCGATAATTAATACTTTTAACTTTTCTTGCATAATATTCTCCAAGAGATAAGCGGACAAACATTCTATCGCCTGAAGGCGAAAACGTCCACAGCCTTAGATTATTTCTCAATAGATTTTCAAAAGAAGGGATTCTATCGGGATTTTGCCTATCTTCCAATGCATATTTGTAGATATACTTCATTTATCTCAAACAATACTTGTTTTGATTTAGCTAGTCGCAACTCCTTTTGCTTTTAAATTTGAACGGCATGATATGCATACCGCTTTCTGTCAGATGCAATTGATAAAATTGCGGGTAATTAAAATTCCGCTGCACCATTTTATACGGATTTTTACAACCTTTCGAGCCGAGTGATTGATAAATCTGATTTACTTCACGGACCTTGTCATCTTTTGAACCTTCACATTGACGATAAATTTCGAGACGATTCTTTTCATCTAACAAATAGACGTTAAAGCTATTATCGGCATTATCTTCAAAGAAAAATTGTAAAAAACCTTCACTGGCAAACAAATCAATTTCAGGTGGATATCGGCGTCCCTCAGGGATAATTTCTTTCTCTTCCAATTGAGTTGGCAAAACGTCTTCAAAATTGACTGCACTTTCTTTTCCGCCTTCAATAGGTTGCAAACTGATCCCTTTTTCCTCAAAAAAGAATTGCCAGTTTTTCCCTGCTACACGTAAACGAGAATGGGTTGTTGGACGACTATCCCCCAATTGAATACTAATACAACGATTGACTAACGCACTCACTAAGTTTCGCAACGTACGATTGTAGTGTTTACTGTAACAGAAAACCTGTACAGAACGCGGCTGATTTACACCCTGATCAATTTTATTAGAAAGCACTTTTAAGGCAAGCAAAATCGCATTCTGCCCTTCAAAGTGTAAGGTTCGAATTTCATTCCATACGTTACGGTAAGTGAAATCAATGCTACCCACCAAACTCTGTTCTAATTGACCAAAACTGAACAAATCACTTGGCGAAATATTGGATTTAAGTTCTTCCACTTGTGCAGTTGGGTCATTTACTAAGTTCACAGCGATAAATAGATCACGGATTTCACATTGGGACGAAAGCGCCTCATTTGTAGGCGCTTGGCCATTGGTATGCGGGAAAAATAACCGTAAATCGGCAACAAAATTACGCAAAGTCAGTTGGTCGATATGTTGACTAATTAGATGTAAACACGTTTCAGCGGTCAGCAAGCGATTAAAATAAGCCCATGCAACAACTTTATTTAAACTTTCCCCATATTCAATCACGCGTTCTTTCGAGAACATAATATGATTTGGCGGCTGATTCACCAGATACCACCCATCCTTAAAATTCTTATTACCGTGAACTTCGATAAATGTGAGGTGATCTTCCGCTAAATTATGCGAAATCTGTGAATTCAGTAGCGTAATTTTACCTGGCAGCTCTTCAAATGCGGTATAAAGCTTACGAGAAAGTACCGTAATATCTTGCGGAATTACGCTAGAATTAATTTTATGTTTACGCGCAAAATCCACTAGATTTCGATAACTCATCATCAAGAAATTCACCAAATTATTGTGACTTTCTTTCACCCGTTTGATTTTCCAATTTGGACGCTGATCTAATTCTTCAATACATTCTTTTGACCAACCCCATTCTTGGGCCATCATTTTCATATAAGAAATACGCCAGTTTGATGCGTGATATAACGCAAAGTCTTCTGTGGCTTTCACATAAAAACAAGAACGTACGAAATCAAGACGCTTAAATTCTGAATGTGCGGTCAAATATTGACTAATTCTCTCTAAAATCGCGATATAAGGGTCAAAATGATGTGCAGCGGTACTACGACCGGAAAGTAAATCTTCTTTAAATTGACGAGCAATTAAATGGGCATTTGGGTATTCTTGGGCATAGGTTTCCAACAATAAGATTTTCATCACCGATTTATACGGTGAATCGATACCTTTATACAGTTGCCATAAGCTCGCACCAAAATATTCACTGGCAGAAAATTGCCCTAACCCGCCAAAATCAACCCAATCATTTGGATTAAGCTCACCTTCCGCCACTAAACGCGCAACTTCGGCTTCATATTGTTTTTCATCTTCCACCCACAAGTGGAGCCACAATAATGGCTTACCCGCAAGGCGTACAGCGGAACGATAAAACTCTTCCAATAACAACATATATTGGGCAGAACCACTGTTTTCTTTGGTTAATGGATCGGAATAACGCTCATTACGGAAGCGTTTTTGCGTCATCAAATAAAAATGCATTTCCACATGAAATGTGGATGCCCATTGGGTGATTTTCTTCGTTTTTTCCGCTAAGCGCTGCTGATCTTGCTCAGATAAATCATCTTGATGGCAGATCCAAATATCCAAATCTGAAGCTGAAGTTTGGCTAATGGAGCCAAAACTACCCATCACATAAATACCCAAGATCGGTGCAAAAACAGCATCAGAATTGACCGCACTTTGCACACTTGCTGCAAGTTCAGGATGTTCTTTTGAGAGAAAACCTTGCTGATAATTGGAAAGGATAAAATCAGAAATGCCTACTGGAGCATCTTCTACATAACCCGGCAAAGCTGAATGATTAAGATGCAACAACAGAGGCAACAAAGAGACGATGTGTCGGAATGCATCACCAGAGCCCAGCAATGCTCGATCAAAACGACGTTTATCTAGCGTTTCAATACATTTTCGGGCTTGAGTGAGATCGTATTTCAAGGCTTCCTACCTATCACCAAATAACTGGCGTTACTGTACCACTTACCTACTCAGAAATCAAAAATTTAAATGATCTGACTTTTTGCCCTAAAAATGGTAGCATAGGGCATATTTCTATTTAAAATCAGCGGTATTTATGGCAGTACTTAAAACCTTAAAAATTGCAACCCGTCAAAGCCCTTTAGCACTTTGGCAGGCAAATTTTGTGAAAGATCAATTAGAAAAATTTCACCCAACACTTTCTGTTGAATTAGTTCCGATGGTGACAAAAGGCGATGTAATCTTAGATTCACCTTTAGCTAAAATTGGTGGAAAAGGCTTATTTGTTAAAGAGTTAGAAAACGCTTTACTCGAAAAACGTGCCGATATTGCTGTCCATTCAATGAAAGACGTACCGATGGAGTTTCCAGAAGGTTTAGGATTAAGCGTGATCTGTAAACGCGAAGATCCACGTGATGCTTTCGTATCCAATACATACCGCTCATTAGATGATTTGCCCCAAGGTGCTATCGTTGGAACATCAAGCTTACGTCGTCAATGCCAATTAAAACAATTACGCCCAGATCTTGATATCCGCTCCTTGCGTGGCAATGTGGGAACCCGATTAAGTAAATTAGACAATGGCGAATACGATGCCATTATTTTAGCCTCGGCCGGCTTAATTCGTTTAGGGCTAGCAGAACGTATTGCCTCATTTATTGAAGTGGAACAATCTTTACCGGCTGCCGGACAAGGCGCAGTGGGCATTGAGTGCCGTGTTGATGATGAAGAAGTGAAAGCATTACTAGCTCCACTTTCAGATGCCACCACGACGACTTGTGTTTTGGCTGAGCGTGCAATGAATACTCGCTTACAAGGTGGCTGCCAAGTGCCAATCGGTGGCTATGCCATTGAGCAAAATGGCGAAATTTTCTTGCGTGCACTCGTCGGCGAAACTGATGGCTCTGCGATTATTCGCGCGGAAGGTAAAAGTGCGGTTGAAAATGCCGAAGCATTAGGCGTGACCATTGCTGAACAACTTCTAGCACAAGGCGCAGATAAAATTCTGGCAAAGATTTACTCAGCATAGGTAATCACCATGGCCGTACTAGTCACTCGCCCCGATGAACGAGGAAAAACTCTAGTTGACCAGCTGAATCAAGCCGGTGTGGTTGCCTTGCATTTGCCTTTGCTTTCTATTGAGGCAGGTGCTGAGTTGGCACAATTACCGACAAAACTTAATCAGCTAAAAAGTGGTGATTATGTGTTTTTGGTTTCAAAAAGTGCGGTCGATTTTGCGGATAAAACCCTGAAAGATATTGGCTTTAGCTGGCGTCAAGATTTACAATACTTTACAGTTGGACATAGAACGGCACAGCATTTTTCCTGTCAAACTGAATGTACTGTTCGTTATCCAATAACGTCGGAAAATACTGAAGGTGTATTAGATTTACCGCAAATGGCAGAATTAACAGATAAAAACTTGTTAATTTTACGTGGCAACGGTGGACGAGAATTACTACGTGAACAGGCCACACTACGCGGTGCAACTGTTGAGACAGTCGAATGTTACCAACGCACGCCGATTAGTTATAATAACGAAGAGCAAACCAGTATTTGTATTCGTTCTGGTGTGCAAACCCTTGTGGTCACGAGCCTTGAAATTTTGCAGGCGTTAATCGAATTTGTGCCTGAAAATGAACAAAATTGGCTAAAAAATTGCTGTTTAGTCACGGTAAGTCAACGCATTGCGGATGTCGCCGTACAACAAGGTTGGCATAATGTGGTGGTTTCCGCTGGTGCGGACAATCAAAGTTTACTTAATACCTTACTTAATGAAGTAACTCCCCTTTCTCACTAAGGAAAAGATATGGCGAAAGAGAAATTAACCCCTGAAACGACAGATGAAATCCAAGAAACAGATGCAGTGGAAATTCAAACTGAAGATCGCGAGCCTGTTGCGCCACGTACACAAACTGTTGTGAAGAAAAGTGGTACTGGATTAAGTTTATTGGCTATTCTCATTGCACTTGGCGTGGGTGGTGCAGGTTATTATTTTGGCCAACAACAAGTGGATGAATTCCAACAAAAATTGACCGCACTTGAAGCTCAAATCAATAATAAAACGGTAGTTTCAGCACCTGCTCAAGAAGTAAAATTTGATACCACACAGCTTGCTCAGTTAGAGTCTGCGAATAAAGCAACGCAAAATAAAATTGCGCAAGTCGAAGAGCTAATCAATGCTAAATCACATGAGTTAGTTGGCTTACAATCACAAATCAATAAAGTGAGCGCGCAAGCTAATGCTCAACAACCTACTGATTGGTTATTCTCAGAAGCTGATTTCTTGCTCAACAATGCATTGCGTAAATTAGTGTTAGATAATGACGTGGATACAGCGGTTTCACTCTTAAAACTCGCTGATGAAACTCTTGCTAAAGTGAATAACTCACAATCTGCAGCTATTCGTAGTGCTATCAATCAAGATCTGAAACAACTTCTCTCCGTAGCTGGCGTGGATCAAAATGCGGTCATGCAAAAATTATCGCAATTAGCTAATACGGTTGATGAATTACCTGTGTTAGATGTGAATTTCGGTGATGACCAAAATGCAACAAAATTATCAGATTCCCTGTCTGACTGGGCGGAAAATGCAGAAAAAAGTGCGACCTCATTCTTGAATCACTTTATCCGTATTTCACCGAAACATGGTGCGGATCGCAAAGAATTATTAGCGCCAAACCAAGATATCTATTTACGTGAAAACATTCGTTTACGCTTACAATTAGCGATTATGGCAGTACCTCGTCAACAAAATGAGCTTTATAAACAATCTTTAGAAGCCGTTGCATCTTGGATTCGTAGCTATTTTGATACCAATGCTGAAGTGACTCAAAGTTTCTTAAAATCAGTGGATGAATTATCTGAAGTATCCATCTATGTGGATGTGCCAAGCCAATTACAAAGCTTAAGCATGCTTGATAAGTACTTAAATCGTACACCTTTAGATGTGCAGAAAGTGGAAATTGAAGCAGAAAAAGCGGTTGATAATTCACCAAGAAAAGAAGACGTAAAACCGGCACCTGAAGCGAAAGCGGAAGAGCCAAAAGCAGAAGAAAAACCAGCTGCACAACCGGCAACTGAACCCCAACAATAAGGATAGATAATGTTTAGAGTTCTCTTTTTAATGATCGCCTTACTTGCCGGATTGATTGCAGGGCCTTACCTCTCCGGTCAGCAAGGTTATGTCAGAATTGAAACGGCAAACACCATATATGAAATGTCGCTCACCACATTAGTCATTTTCTTTGTGGTCGCACTTGCGATAATTTATACATTAGAATGGATTGTTACCCGTTTCTTCCGTTTAAGTAACAATACCTATAACTGGTTTTCTCGTCGTAAGCGTGTGAAAGCACAACGTCAAACCCTTGAGGGCTTGATGAAAATGAATGAAGGCGATTATGCCAAGGCAGAAAAACTGATTGGTAAAAATGCGAAACATTCTGCAGAGCCAGTATTAAATCTGATTAAAGCCGCTGAAGCTGCACAGCAACGCGGTGATGAATTCAGCGCAAACCGTTATTTAATTGAGGCGACTGAACTTGCAGGTTCAGATAATCTATTGGTCGAAATTGCTCGCACCCGTATTTTATTACAACAAAATAAATTACCGGCTGCGCGCAGTTCCGTTGACAGTTTGCTTGAAATGTCAGATCGCAACAAAGAAGTATTAAAACTTGCTGCTGAAATTTATAGCCGCTCCAAAGCTTATCAAGCTTTAGATGAAATCTTAGATTTAATCGAAGGTTCTGGATTATTCTCAGCTGAAGAATTTAAAGCGCTTCAACAAGAAACAGAAAATGGCTTGTTAGATGAGAAAATGAATGAAGAAGGCGTTGAAGGTCTGCTTGCATGGTGGGAAGCTCAACCACGCCGTCGTCGCAATGACTTAGAGTTAAAAACGGCTTTAATTCAGCGTTTAATTGATTGTAACGATCATGAGTCAGCTTATGAATTCACGCTTGAAATCATGAAGAAATTGGGTGATAACACCCCAATTAGTCCTGAACTTTGCACGCAAATTACTCGTTTACAAGCAGAAGATAACAGCAAACTGCTCAAACTAGTGGAAAAACGTGCGAAACGTGCAGATGAAAGCCAACGTTGCTGCCTCAATCGTGCATTAGGCTATCTTTATGTGCGTAATAATGACTTCGCTAAAGCAGCAGAAGCATTTAAAGAAGTGACTGCTTGCCCAACTCAGCTTCAACCAAATGATGTTATGATGGCATCTTATGTGTTTGAACAAGCTGGTGACAAAGAAGCAGCTGAAAAAATTCGTCAGGACAGTTTAAAATCAGCCATGTCAATTCAAGACAAACCCGCTGAAACACAAACTGAAGCAAAAACAGACGAAGAACCAACCGCACTTATCGCAAAACGTGATTAAAATAAACAAAGACGGGGCTGAATAAAGCCCCGTTTTTTATTATTTCATCCTCGCCTATCTCATTTAAAACACATCTCTTATTACATTTCATTATAAATAATGCATTTCCATTCTTTTCTCACCGATTCAAAATTTTTTACTATATCGTCAAGCAAACGATTAAATTATAAAAAATGAATTGGGATTATATTTTAAGCGTCACACCACGTTTTATTCATGCCACACTGATGACGCTTCATCTCGCCTTTTGGGGCATTTTATTATCGCTGGTGATTGGTGTGATTTGTGCAGTGATTACCACCTACAAAGTCAAATCATTAACTTGGCTAGTAAAAAGCTATATCGAGCTTTCTCGTAATACGCCTTTATTGATTCAAGTATTTTTTCTCTATTTTGGGCTATCTAAAATTGGCCTGAAATTAGATGGATTTACTTGCGGCATTATCGGCCTGGCATTTTTAGGTGGAAGCTATATGGCAGAAGCCTTTCGTGGTGGTCTGGAAGCAGTATCAAAAGGGCAAATTGAATCAGCCTTAAGTATTGGTCTAACCCCTTTTCAAGCTTTTCGCTATGTGATTTTCCCACAAGCCTTTGCGATTGCTACCCCTGCAATTGGCGCAAATTGTTTGTTCTTAATGAAAGAAACCTCGGTGATCAGCGCTGTCGCCGTCGCTGAACTGATGTTTGTAGCGAAAGAAGTCATCGGGCTCGATTACAAAACCAATGAAGCCTTATTTTTATTAGTGGTGTTTTATTTTATCATTCTATTACCGATGTCTCTGTTCATCAGTTATTTAGAACGCCGTACTCGGAGAGCAAAATATGGGGCTTGAGTTATTATTCCAAGGCAGCAACATTGAACGTTTGCTCAACGGTTTATGGGTGACGGCTGAAATTGCGTTCATTTCTGTCTTCTTCGCCTGTATTTTAGGTGTGATTTTTGGCGTAATCATGACAAGCAGAAATCCCATTATCAAAGCCATCTGCCGCTTTTATTTAGAATTTGTGCGCATCATTCCATTATTAGCGTTACTTTTTCTCGCGTATTTCGGTTTGGCAAAATGGTTTGATATTCACTTAGATGGCATTTCTGTATGTATTTTGGTGTTTATTTTCTGGGGAACGGCAGAAATGGGGGATTTAGTGCGTGGTGCATTAACTTCCATTGAAAAACATCAAGTGGAATCAGCCTACGCTTTAGGTTTAACGCCGTTTCAAACCTTTGTGTATATTTTACTTCCACAAAGTTTAAAACGTGTGACACCAAGTGCTATTAACCTCTTTACCCGCATGGTAAAAACCAGTTCCTTGGCAATGTTAATCGGGGTAGTAGAAGTGATAAAAGTCGGTCAACAAATTATCGAGCATTCATTATTTAGTAATCAATCAGCGGCGCTTTGGATTTACGGTGTCATTTTCGGTTTATATTTTGTGATTTGTTACCCGCTATCCTTATTTTCCCGTTATTTAGAAACCCGTTGGGAAAGTTAATTTTAATTAGGAAAACACATGGCGTTATTAGAAATTAAAAACCTCGTCAAAAATTACGGTGATGTAGAAGCACTAAAAGGTATCAATCTTTCTATAGAAAAAGGCGAAGTTGTCGTTATTTTAGGTCCATCGGGTTGTGGTAAAAGTACTTTTTTACGCTGCCTAAATGGACTGGAGGAAATAAAGCGCGGTCAGATTTTGCTGCAAAATGCAGGCGAATTAGGTAAAGACATTCCTTGGGTTAAAGCGCGTCAACGCATTGGGATGGTATTCCAAAGTTATGAACTCTTTGCTCATTTATCAGTGATTGACAATATTTTACTCGGCCCTTTAAAAGTACAAAAACGCGATCGTGCAGAAGCTGAAAAACAAGCCGATGAGTTACTTAAACGCGTAGGTTTATATGACCGAAAAAATGCCTATCCACGTGAATTATCCGGTGGACAAAAACAGCGAATTGCCATTGTTCGTTCACTTTGCATGAACCCTGAAATTATTCTGTTTGATGAAGTCACTGCTGCCCTTGACCCAGAAATGGTACGTGAAGTACTTGATGTAATTTTAGGTCTTGCCAAAGATGGCATGACGATGCTTATCGTTACCCATGAAATGAACTTTGCCCGTCAAGTGGCTAATCGCATCGTGTTTATGGATAAAGGGCAAATCATTGAACAGGCAAAACCAGAAGATTTCTTCACGAATCCAACCACGGATCGTGCGAAAACATTCTTAAATATCTTAAATTATGAACCGAGAGGGACAAACTATGAAGAAAACATTTAAAACATTGACCGCACTTTTAGCTACTGCCACCTTAGCATTTGGCTTAACCGCGTGTAATGACAAAGAACCAGCTAAAGACGGAGCAAAAACGGTTTCAAGCCTTGAGCAAATACAAAAAGATGGCAAAGTGCGCATTGGTGTATTTAGCGATAAACCACCATTTGGTTATGTAGATGCGCAAGGCAAAAGCCAAGGCTTTGATGTTGAAATTGGTAAAGCGATCGGTAAAGACTTATTAGGTGACGAAAACAAAGTAGAGTTTGTTTTAGTAGATGCCGCAAACCGTGCAGAATACTTACTTTCTAAGAAAGTTGATATCATTCTTGCTAACTTCACTGTAACTCCAGCACGTAAAGAAGTGGTGGATTTTGCTAATCCATATATGAAAGTGGCACTCGGTGTCGTTTCAAAAGATGGCTCAGTCATTACTGATCTTGAACAATTAAAAGGCAAAACCTTGATCGTGGATAAAGGCACTACTGCTGATATTTTCTTCACCAAAAACTATCCAGATGTGAAGTTATTGAAATTCGAACAAAATACAGAAACCTTTGAAGCCTTACGTGATGGTCGTGGTGATGCATTATCTAATGACAATACCTTCTTATTCGCTTGGGCAAAACAAAATCCAGGTTATACCGTGGGCGTAAAAAACTTTGGTGATCAAGATGTTATTGCACCAGCTGTTCGCAAAGATGCACCTGAATTGTTAAATTGGTTAAATAACGAAATCCAAACCTTAGGCAAAGATGGGCGTTTAAAACAAGCTTACGAAAAAACCTTATTGCCAGTTTATGGTGATACCGTCAGCGAAAGCGATATCGTGGTTGAATATAAATAATTCTCCCACATTCACTTCTCCTTTAGTCCAACTCAAGGAGAAGTGAAAACTTACTAAGTTTTGACCGCACTTCTAATTTTAAATGCGAAATATGTTTTTTCTAGATATATGCCTATTTTACCCTTCAACAGCATTTCTTGTATTATCACTTTATAACATCTAAATTTGATAATAATTCTTATTTAAGGTAATATTCTGATGTTTTATTCAGACAGGAGTTTATATGCAAAAAAAATCAACAATTCGTTTAATTTTGGCCGTTCTATTACTGACTTTTGGTATCACTACTCAAGCAGAAATAAAAACAATCAAAGATGTATTAGGACGAGAAGTTAACGTTGATGTGCCCGTAAAAAATGCCGTGTTAGGCTTTTACTATCCTGATTACATTGCTGTTACGGGTGTTGAAAATTTTAAATATGTTAAAGGTATCTCACGTGAATTTTGGGAAAAATTTAATCCAGGAAGTTGGGCATTGTTTTCTGAAAAAATGCCTGAACTCAAAAATATTGCTGATATTGGTAATGTAAATACAGGAACTTTCTCAACCGAAAAAACCTTGGCATTAAAACCTGACGTATTGATTCTTGCAGAATGGCAATATCAAACTATTGGTTCCGAACTACCAAAGTTAGAACAAGCTGGCGTTCCAATTATTGTTGTCGATTTTAATGCTCAAAGTGTAGAACGACACACCCAAAGCGCAAAGATTTTTGGGCAACTTGCAGGTACCGAAGAACGAGCAAATAAAATTGCAGATGAATATGCTCAAGGCATTACTGATATTCAAAAACGTATAAAAGAGGCTAACCTACCTAAACCTAAAATCTATATAGAATTTGGCAATAAAGGTCCTAGTGAATATAGCTTTACCTTTGGTAAAAATATGTGGGGTGCTATTGCTGAAACTGTTGGCGGGGATAACGTAAGCGCGCCTTTTGTCGAAAATTGGGGACCAATTAATCCAGAACAACTTCTTGCCGCACAACCTGAAGTGATTATGATTTCTGGCACAGAAATGGGGCATGAAACTAACGATGAAATGATGGCGATGGGAATAAATATCAATGAACAGGATGCACAAAAACGCCTAAAAGGTTTCTTAACCCGTGCAGGGTGGCAAGATTTACCTGCAGTTAAAAACCACCGTGTTTATGGTATTTATCATACGGCTTCTCGCTCACTAAGTGATCTAGCAGCCGCTCAATTTATGGCAAAAGCACTTTACCCAAAACTTTTTGAAGACATAGACCCACAAAAAACCTTTATGGATTTCCATAAAAACTATTTGCCTATCATACCTAGTGGTACATTTTTTATTAAATTGAAAGATTAAACAATTCATAAGGTGAGCGATGCTCACCTTTTTTATATTCTCACTGCCTTTCATAAGTGAAAACTCCTTTATTTTTGACCGCTCTTTGGAAGATGCGGTGTAAATCTCGCCTTTAATGGCATTTTTCCTGAATACGTTCCCGATTAATCTGTAACGCCACCTCTGTGGCTTCATAGTCCAACCATAAACTTGGATCATCGGGTAACGTTTCATTCCAAATATACTGCACGTTAAAGCCTCGCGCCTTACATTCCGCATGCAATGCATCATAGCGTTTCTTTAAAAACGCCAATTTGTTAAAGAAAAAGCGCACATGCCCTTCACCTAACTTATATTCTGCAGGCTGTCCTTTTAAGTGATATTTACCTTTCGCCACGGCGTTAGGAATGCGGGTTAATTCACGATGTTCAGCTAAAAGATGCTGATCACAAAGTTCCTCGGGCGGAACAAGATTAATTCGAGTCATAAGTCATACCAAAGAAAAAGAAACATAGTACGGAGCATAAATGTATTTGTCTATTATTTGCTTATCTCTTTAAGAAAAATAAATTTTTAAGTATTTACTACTTTTGAGACGTTACAAATGAGAACGCTACTCTTTTTAACACATTTCGCCATGTTGTTATTTAGTGCTTATTTCTGGCACAACTTTGGCGTGCACTGGTTGCAGGTTAGTGATTATGATTTAACGTTAAACGACCAAGTCGCTAAAAACCTAACGCATTCTATTGATATCTATTTTTTACTTATTGCTATTACCAGTTTCAGCTATCTCTTTTTTGCTATTTTTCAACGTTTTTATCGCAGCTTTGCGATGTTGCTATGGATTGACAAAGTTGGAGGAGTATTCAGGAAATATTTATTTGATTTGAATGCACTATAAAGCACTAATTATGATGGCGTATCCCAAACCTCATCAGTTTATATTTATTTTTTATGCCCATTATTGTTAATTTTGTTATCCTACCTTTATTGTAAGAAATAAAACTAGTAAACTCATAACTTAGCAATTCAAAAGGGGTTGTAAGCAGTTAAATTTGAGGAATTTTACCAATCTCTCTATTCAATAAGGAATTCAACATGAAAAAGTCTCTTCTCTTAACGATTCTTTGTCTTCCATTTATGGCTCAAGCTAACGACAGTACGGGAACAGTCTCTACTGGTGGTGTGGAATATATTAAAAATGAGCATATTGCGATGCAAAAAGAAAACCTGTTTATCAGCCAAGATAAAATTAAGGTGGAATATGAATATCGCAATATGACCGATAAAGACATTACTGAGACGGTGCTATTCCCATTACCGGAAGTGATGCTGCACGATTACGGTGATTTTGCCGACACCCAAAGTTTAATTAATTCTTTTAAGATTTATGCGAATGGCAAAGAAATCAAACCGACGACTCATGTACGCGCGTTCTTTTACGAAACCAAAAATGCAGATGATGCAGAGAAAAGAGAATTTGTTTCTCACGATGTCACGGATATTCTTCGTGCCTGTGGTTTAACTGAAGAAGAGTTAATGGAGCCTTGGTTGCGTAAATCTGATTCGGCAAATAAGAAAATCTTGAAATGTCAGGATCCACGTCTTGCTAAATATTCATACAAAGACTTTGAGGATAGCCAGGATATCACTTGGGGTGGACAAATCATTTATAGCTGGCAACAAACCTTTAAAGCCAATTCGATTACTCAAATTCAGCACGAATATCTCCCTCTTTTAGGATCTGGCATGGGGCTTCATGATCTCGTGGATTATAAAAAGTTTGCCGATACTTTTTGTATTGATCCATCATTTAAAAAATCAGTAAAAGCAAAATCTAATCAAGGGATATACTACCGTGAGCTAGGTTATATTCTCAAAACTGGAGCAAACTGGGCAAAACCTATTGCGGATTTTACGCTTACCATTGAAAGACCCAAAGATCAGATTGTTTCTTTCTGCTGGAAAGGTAAAGGCGAAGTGAAAAAAGTACTGCAAAATGACAAAGTTGTGCAATATCAAGTAAAAGAAAAAGACTTCTTACCACAGCATGATTTAGATGTGCTATATGGTATAGATGCAAAGTTTTTTAACTAAAAGCTTGCTTAGTAATATGCTTTTACAATAAAGAGAAGACAAACCTCACAGAATTTTTCACAAGAAATAAAAATGAAAAAATTACTTACATTAGCTTTATGTGCTTTATCCGTTTCGGCTTTTGCAACAACACCTTCAATCGAAGATCAAATGTCGTATCCACCACAACCGCCACTTCTAGATTTTCCTAATTGGTGGAGTGTAATTGCTTATAATCCACAAAATGGTGCTTTTGGTTATGGCGAGGGAGATATGATAAAGCCTGCTCAAAATAAAGCACTAAAGGATTGTGAGCTTGCTTCAAATGATGCAAATAAACAACATTGTCAAATTTTCACAGAAGCTAATCATGCTTGTGTTGCATTGGCAACAGGAGACTCTCCTGAAAAATATGCCGCAGTTCGCAAGTTCAGAATGAAGCTAGAAGAAGTTGAACAAGAAGCCTTAGCAGCTTGTAAAATGAATTCAGCGAATTGCTCAATCACCTTCTCTGCTTGCGGAAAATAATCTTAAAAAAGGAACGCTCTATGAAAAAAACCTTACTTTGCCTTTGTCTCTTTTCTTCTGCCGCTTATGCTAACCAATGTGAAATCATCGATAGAGAATTAGCAGCAAGTTATTCAGAGATGAAAACCTACGGCAGCTATAACGAAAACAATGAAGAAAAATACCAGTCTTCAGAAAAACGTTTTAAAGAGGCATTAGCCAAAATTGAAAAATTAGAAGGCAAATTCTGCGCTTGGGAAAAAGCACCTAAAGCGGGGGTTGGCGTGCTCACGTCAAAAGACAATAAGCTTCAGATTCTGACTTGGGATTGGCAATCTGGTGGCACAATGCACGAATATGGTAGCATTTGGCGCTATCAGTTACCTAACGGCACTTGGAAAACTGAATTTAATGAGTTAGGCTCTGATATAACCAGCCTAACAGCCCCTAAACTGAATGGAAAACCTTACTATTTTGTAGAAACTGCTAACATCTACAGTCAATGCCATCATGCACTCGCAGCGAAATTTTATCAAATTACGGAAAAAGGTTTAGAAGAAGCCAATCTGATTCAAGGCAAAGCACCGACTTCTAATATTGGTGTATCGTATATCTCATATACAAATAATGATTTACCAAAATCGAATGCCTATTTTGATTACGACTTGAAAAATAACCGCTTTAGCTTCCCGCTTGTACATGAATTTGAAGAGACCTGTGGTAACGGAAAAATGACCTCTGAACGCATTTATTATCGTTTTGATGGCCAACACTTTGTAAAAGAGAAAAAAACTAAAAAATAGATCTATTCCTGTACTCACATAAAAAAGGGCTCGAATCCTTATTAAAGGATCCCCCCTTTAAGGAAACAGTGATGTCTGTAAAAACATTTGAAAAATTGACCGCACTTTTAGATACACATCAAGCACACTACCGTGTGGTTGAGCATCCGACTGCAGGAAAATCAGAGGAAGTGGCTAAAATCCGTGGTACAGAATTAGGACAAGGGGCAAAAGCGCTAGTATGCAAAGTGAAAGGAAATGGCGTAAAACAAGCGGTATTAGTGATATTGCCGGCTGATCAACAATCTGATTTAAGCAAAGTGGCGGCCTATTTAGGTGGCACGAAAGCCTCCCTTGCTAGTCCTGCAGAAGTAGATACCCTAACTGACTGTGTATTTGGTGCAATTCCGCCTTTTAGCTTTCATCCTGATTTGTTATTAATTGCCGATCCTAGCTTACTGTCTCGTTATGATGAATTAGCATTTAATGCAGGTACGTTAGAACGCTCTATTATTCTCAATACACAAGATTATGCCTCAATCGTTCAGCCCACATTAGTGGATGTAATAAAAACCGAATAGAGAAAAGATTGGTTGTCTTTCATTTGATTGATACAATGCTTCCGTTTTTCTATTAATTGGACATCTCATGAAAAAATATCTTAAAGCATTTATTCTTTTTCCGTTGATTATTCAAATTATTGGCACTGTTGCCTTAACATTCTCGAATAATGATACTGATCAAATTCAGAGCTCAGTGCTTTCTGTCTTTATTGTGGCTGCAGTGCCGACTTTTCTCATTACGCTTTGGGCGGCATTTCACCGTTATGCAAGCTACAATGTGAAAGCTATTGCATTAATTGCAGGATTAATCGGATTTAGTTATACCGTCGTGGCAGGATTCTTTTATGCGACCCTAGTTAATGACATGGGATTTGGCGAATGGTTACGCGCTGGAGGATTAGAAATCACCTGCTTAATGGCTGCAGGTTTGGCACTTTATTCTGTTATGGTACTACCGCTCTTGTTACCTAAAGAACGCCCGTTATAAGGCGATTTGAGGTGAATATTGAGCCGTTAAATCCACCAAATCTGTTAATGAAATTGACCGCACTTGATTGTTTTCTGGCAAAAGTGCGGTTAAATTTCGGGCTAAAACATCCTGTTCCAACATAAAACATTGTCCTTTGCATTGAGTAAACATTTCTCCGTACTTTACCGCTAGCAACACACCGTCTTGCCATAAAACCACCGCATCATTTTCCGTGATTTCAGTCAAATAACGTTGAAGTTCAGTCTCAGAATAATGAGCTTGAGAAAAGGTATAAAGCATAATATTCCTTAAAACGTAAACACTTTTTCTGCTTGGCTAAGTTTATTGATCAGCGAAGTGCGGTCAATTTTTTCAGCAGAAATAATGAGTTGTTCTGTTTGCAAATGGTATTGGTCGAGTGAAGTGGCACAGACAAAGCGCTGTTCAATATCGTATAAATCTAATAATTTAAAGGTACGAATAAAATCTTTTTGTAACAATAACTCAGGATTTTGCCCATCAAGTAAATTTAATACGCCATCATCGATAAAAAAAACACCGATTTCCTCTTCATCACAAAATGCTGTCGCAGCAAGCAAAGCATCTAAACCTTCACGAGAAATCGCGTTTCCATGCGGTGCGGTACGAAATAAGAATGCTAGCTTCATAATGTCACCACCCGATCTGCTTTTAATGCCATCGCCATAAACTCGCCTAAGCCTGTAATCTCAAAACCTTCTGCCAGATTCGTTTTATCTGTCTCTTTTGCCGTAAGCGCATCCACTACGCCACGACGTTGTGAAGCGGCTACACATAAATGCAAAGGAATACGATGCTGCGCTGAAAAGGCTTGCCAAGCTTGCGTGAGATTAAATTCATCATTGGCAGGATAAACTAAACCATTTCCATTACTCACACCGTCTTGGAAAAAGAAAATTTGGCTAATGACATGCCCTTTTTCGAGTAAAGCTTGGGCAAATTGATAGGCAAGAAAAGCCCCTTGTTTTCCATAAACAGGACTTTTCACGGCGAGAACATAGTTCATTACTCTTGCTCTTGTTTGATTTGACGAATATATAAATACACGGTGTGGCGAGAAATCGCGAGGCGATCAGCCACTAAATTGATCGCATCTTTAATATCAAAAATGCCTTTTTCGTAAAGTGAAATCACAATCTGACGGTTCTTATTATTATTCGAAACCGAGCGATCTGCATTCACTTCTTCAATGGTTTTTTCTACCGTTTGTGCCACCAATTCTTCCACTGAACTTGCAAAATTGACGGAAGAGGTTTCATTTTGTTCCTGCGTTGGCATAAACGCCTGCATAAATTGAGAAACTGGCACATCCAAATTAATATTGATACAAAGTAAACCAATAATGCGTTGTTTGCTATTTCGAATGGCGATGGTCACAGACTTCATCAACACATTGCCTTTCGCTCGCGTGAAATAAGGCTTAGACACACTCTCACTTTGCATGTTACGCAAGGATTTCAGGGCTAAATCCGTAATTGGTGAACCCACTTGGCGATTGGTATTATGCCCATTGGCGATACAAATGGCGGAATGCTCAATGTCTTCCAAAGAGTGTAAAACGATTTCACAATGCTTGCCAATCAACGCGCTCACGCCATCAACTACCGCTTTATAGGAAATCAGAATAGCACGATCTTCATCAGTGAAAGGTTGTCTATCGGTTAGTATCATTTTTCAAATCTGGTAGGGAAAATGACCGCACTTTGGACAAAGCGCGGTCGAATTAAGGATTATTTTTTAGGATTAACGTCTAATACTTCAACATCGAAGTAAAGTGTTGCATCAGGTGGAATTGCATCGCCAGCACCTTGTTTACCGTAAGCTAATTCAGGTGGAATCACTAATTCGATTTTACCGCCTTTTTTCACTAACTGAAGACCCTCAGTCCAACCTTTGATCACTTGGTTTAATTTAAACTCAACTGGTTGACCACGTTCAACAGAGCTATCAAATACTTTACCATCTGGTAATTTACCGGTGTAATGTACTTTCACAGTATCCGTAGCTTTAATCGCGTCACCTTTACCCGCTTCAGTGATTTTGTAAAGTAAGCCATCTTTGGTGCTTTTCACGCCATCTTTTTTCGCAAATTCAGCGCGGTATTTATCGCCTTCTTCTTTTGCAGCTTTCGCTTGTTGTTCTACTTTTGCTTTCGCCGCAGACACTAATTGCTCTTGAATGCCATCTAAGGTTTTTTGAATTTTTTCGTCTTTACGAACATCAACTTTACCTTCTAATGCATCTTTTAAGCCATCTAAAATACGCGCATTGTCGTATTGAATCACTTCTTTTTGAGCATCCACTAAATCTTTTACTTGGTTACCCATTAATGCACCTACAGCATAAGACGCATCACTTGCGCTTGGCGCTGCTTTATCTTCTGCAAAAACAGAACCTGAAACAACCGCACTTACCATAAGTGCAGCAAGAGAAAGCTTTTGAATTTTCAACATTTTGCTTGATCCTTTATAATAGAAACGGAATAGTGAATAGGTTAAATCGGATTGACCAAATTCACAACATTTTTTTAAAAATTAGAGAAATTTTATGCAAAATCAACAAATTTTAGAAGATCGCATCGCCGAACTTGAAATGAAAATTGCGTTTCAAGAACAACTTTTAGACGAACTCAACCAAGCATTAGTTCAACAACAGTTTGATATGGATAAAATTCAACTTCAACTCCGCTATCTCGCCGGCAAATTAAAAGATATGCAACCTTCTAATATTGCCAGCCAAGCAGAAGAAACGCCGCCTCCGCATTATTAAAATGTAATAAAACCATATTTTTAGCTAAATGCGTGATCTTCATCACAAATTCATGAAAAATATTTTTATTTTATTGAAAAAATAACTAAGTGTTTTTATGGTTACCTCTATAGTTGTAAGCCAAATAGAGGATGTAAAAATGGCAAAGTTAGAAATAAAAAATATTACAAAAAAATTTGGTGACTTTTACGCAGCAAATAATATTACTTTTACCGCTGAAGAAGGCGAGTTTGTCACCTTATTAGGACCAAGCGGCTGTGGTAAAACCTCCTTATTAAAATTAATCGCTGGATTTCATGTGGCTGATGAAGGTGAAATCCTTATCGGAGGAAAAAATGTTAACAATGTTCCTCCAGAAAAACGCAATACAGCCATGTGTTTCCAATCTTATGCCCTTTTCCCTCACCTCAACGTTTCTCACAATATTTGCTATGGTTTAAAGCAACGTAAAATTGATATCGAAGAACAAAAACAGCGTTTAAATCTCGCATTGAAACAAATGGATTTAGAATTTCATAAATTGAAATTACCCAATGAGCTTTCTGGAGGTCAACAGCAACGTGTCGCATTAGCCAGAGCCATGGTCACTCGTCCAGATGTGATTTTATTTGATGAACCGCTTTCTAACTTAGATGCCAAATTACGCGAAAGTGTACGTTTTGAAATTAAGCAACTCTCAAAACAATACAATTTGACTAGTATTTATGTGACTCACGATCAGGCTGAAGCCCTAACAATGTCAGATAAAATTATTGTGTTAAATAAAGGTGCTATTGAGCAAATTGGCTCTCCTCAAGATATTTATCATCATCCTAAAAACCGCTTTGTGGCAGACTTTATTGGCATTGCCAATATCACAGAAGCCAATGTAAAAAATATCGGTGATAACCTTTATGCTGTTAGTTCTATTTTTGGCGATTTCACCGTATTTTCAGAGAAAAAACCGGAATCAGAACGAATTTATATTTGCTTTCGACCAGAAGACATTGAATTGTTACCAAACGCACAAACGGAAGCGGAAAACCAAATTACAGTAGATATCATCAATACCGCTTTTATGGGCAATATCACGGAAGTGCAAGGAATCATTAAACGTAATGATGAAGAGAAAAAATTACGTCTGCAACTAACAAAATGCCCGAATTTGAGCGATAAACTCACCTTTACGGTTCCCCGCCATGCGATTAAATTCTTGGAGTCCGTAAAATGAAAAGTCTCAAAAATGATGTAAAAGCATGGTTATTGCTATGCAGCGGTTTAGGTACAATCCTATTTTTAATGGGGTCCACGTTCTACATTGTCGTCTCTCAAAGCCTTGGTTTATACAGTATGGGCGGGGAAGAAAGCCAATTTAGTTTGGAGTATTGGCAAGCCGTATTAAATAGTCCTGTATTCCAAAATTCGTATATTTATTCCGTAAAAGTGTCCTTATTAGGGGCGATTTTATCCATCATCGTGGCTTATCCCATTGCCATGTGGTTGCGTAAAAAATTGCCTGCCAAGGTAACGATCATCACCATCTTGCGGGCACCTATGTTGGTACCGGGATTGGTTGCCGCCTTTTTGTTCGTCAATATGATTTCTTACCACGGTATTCTTAACGAAGTATTCGTTTATTTAGGCATTTGGGACGAACCGAAAACCCTCCAAAATGACGAATTTGGCTGGGGGGTAGTGATTTTACAAATGTGGAAAAACATTCCTTTTGCTTTAATTCTTATTGGTGGCGCGGTCAATTCACTGAAAACTGATTTATTAGATGCGGCGGCTAATTTAGGTTCGAGTCCTTGGCAACGTTTTCGTTATGTGATCTTCCCACTAACCTTAGGTGCGGTACAAGTTTCCTTTATTTTAATATTTATCGGCGCACTCGGTGATTTCGCCTTTTATAGTATTGCAGGTCCTCGTAGTACCTATTCTTTAGCACGTTTAATGCAAATGTCCGCCTATGAATTTGAAGAGTGGAATCAAAGTGCGGTCATGGCATTAACTATTATGTTGACCTCTGCCTTCTTCACCATCCTAGTGTCATTATTGATTAAACCATTAGCCGTCAAACGTGGAGAAGTCAAATGAGTAGTTCCGTACAAATCACAACAAAAAATGGGCGATTAATCGCACGTATTTCCTTAACGTTCTTTATTCTTGCTAATTTTATTTGGTTGTTCCTACCCTTTTTAATGGCAGGTTTATGGTCATTGGTAGATCCCGCTAAACCGTGGAGTTATCCAGATATTTTCCCTCAATCATTATCTTTTGAGCGTTGGAAAATCGTCTGGGAAACCACCTCTTTACCTGAAGCAATGTTTAATAGCTATACCATTGCGCCTACGGTTTCACTGATCACTATTTTACTCTCTCTCCCTACAGCTTATGCATTTGGACGTATGGAGTTTAGAGGTAAAAAATTAGCAGAATTATTAACATTGATTCCATTAGTTATTCCAGGCATGATTATTGCCCTATTCTTTAGCCGTATGTTATTGGATTTAAATATTAATAATCCATTCATCGGCATTGTTATTGGGCATGTGGTACTCACGTTACCTTATGCTATTCGGATTTTATCCGCAGGCTTTTCTTCTGTACCACAAGACCTCATAGATGCTAGCCGTGACTTAGGTGCATCTAAATTTACTGTTTTCAAAGACGTGTATATGCCGATGTTAAAACCTAGTTTTTTAGCATCAATTATCTTCTGTTTAGTGAAAAGTATTGAAGAGTTTGCTATCGCTTTCGTTATCGGCTCACCAGACTTTATTACCGTGCCAACCATTTTATATTCTTTCCTCGGTTATTCTTTTATTCGTCCGAATGCGGCCGTTGTATCGATTATTTTGTTGGTACCAAACATTATTTTGATGATGATTATCGAAAAATTGTTGAAAGGGAATTATCTCTCTCAATCCACAGGAAAAGCATAATTTTCACAAGGAGCATCTTATGCAAAAAAATATCCGTAAACTTCTATCCATTGGTCTTACCGCTGGCGCCTTAGCTGTCAGTACTTTCGCCTCAGCTTCCACCGACTTAAGTGGTAAATCTTGGAGTGAAATCGAAGAACTCGCTAAAAAAGAAGGAAAATTGACAGTTAGTGTTTGGTATTTGCAGCCGCAATTCCGTAATTTTGTCAAAGAATTTGAAAATCAATACGGTATTAAAGTCAAAGTACCTGAAGGCACCTTGGACGGTAATATCAATAAACTGATTGCTGAAAAAAATCTAGAAACCGGCAAAATGGATGTGGTTGTGTTAAATGCTGACCGTTTAGGCAACGTAGCGAAAAATGACATTCTTGTAAAACTCAATAACTTACCAAATTTCGATAAATTAAATCACCACTTACAAGGTGTTGAATTAGGCGATATGGCTGTAGGTTACTGGGGTAATCAAACCGGTCTAGCTTATGATCCTATGCGAATCAAAGAAGAGGAATTGCCACAATCTTGGGCAGATATGGAAAACTATATTGATAAAAATCCAAAAAAATTCGGCTATTCAGATCCAAATGGCGGCAGCTCTGGTAATGCCTTCATTCAACGAGCTTTAGTGTACATCAATGGTGATTATGATTATCGTACCGATAAAATCGATGAAGCACAGATTGCTAATTGGAAGAAAACCTGGGATTGGTTCAGCAGTAAAAAAGATGCGCTAATCCGTACGGCTTCGAATGCTGATAGTCTAACTCGTTTAAACGACGGTGAGTTAGTAATTGTCTCCGCATGGCAAGATCACTTGTTCAGCTTGCAAAAACAAGGTGCAATTACTGACCGTTTAAAATTCTATGTACCAAAATTTGGGATGCCTGGCGGTGGTAATGTTGTAACCGTAGCAAAAAATGCACCGAACCCAGCCGCATCACTTGTTTTCGTGCATTGGATTACCTCACCTGAAGTACAACAGAAATTAAACCAAGAATTCGGTGTTCGTCCACTCAATAGTGAATCTGGTTTGAAAGATACCATTTTCTTCTCAACACCATGGCGTAAAGCCGAAATGGAAGCCTTCACAAAAGAGGTTATTTCGAGATAAACAATAAACCGCACTTTAACGTGCGGTTTACTTTTATAGGCTAATAAAATGCGGTCAGTTTTAACCACATTTACAACCAAACAAAATAAGTCATACTGCCGATGATGACGATACAGAATAGGTTTAAAATCAAACCGACTTTCGCCATATCAAGTTGTTTCACATTTCCTGTTGCAAATACAATAGCATTTGGCGGTGTAGCAATTGGCAACATAAATGCGCAACTTGCCCCACAAGCGATAATTGCGGCTAAAGCGATAGGCGGTAAATTCATGGATTGTGCCACTGAAATCACAATTGGCATAATCAATGCAGCACTGGCGGTATTCGATGTGAATTCTGTTAAGAAAATAATAAATGCGGTTATCACAAAACAAAGCACCCAAAGTGGTTTGGTTTGTACAAACTGAACGATGCTATCTGCCATAATTTTACTGGCGCCAGAATCTTTCATCACAATACTGAGTGTTAAACCACCTCCGAATAAAACGAGTACGCCCCATTCAACACGTTCTTGGATTTCTTTCCAGCTTGCCACACCTGAGATACAAATAAAGATCACCACACATAGTGCAATCACCGTATCAAAATTTTCGATTTTTTTCGGCAATTCAAGAAGAGAGCTAATCCATGGATTTAGAAGAGAACTGAAAAGCAGCATAATCGCCATGCCGATAAAGATCAGTAAGGTAATGATATTTTTTCGGTTAAAATTGACTTTCTCAAGCGACGGATTAAATTCAACAGAAAAATCTGGACGTAAAATCACCCATAAAGAAAAAATCATTGAAGGCACAAGTAAGATCATTACCGGGAAACCGTAGCCTAGCCATTCAGTGAAGGTCACTTGAATTTGAGATGCCAAAATCGCGTTTGGTGCACTTCCCACCAACGTACCAATGCCACCGATACTGGCACTAAATGCCATGCCTAATAATACAAAGGCGTACAACCGATAGTTTTTCTCTGCATTGATACCTTTTAACATCCCCATCGTGAGCGGTAACATCATCGCCGCCACAGCGGTGTTGTTAATCCACATAGAAAGGAATGTAGTTACGGTGAAAAGATAGGTAATAGAAAGTTTTAAGTTTCCTTTGGCCAAACGAATAATGTAATTTGCAATAATCTTGTCTAGGTTCTGAATTTGCAGCACCGCAGCCACCACAAATCCCCCAAAGAACATATAAATAATTGGCGTGGAGAATGGTGCAAGGGCTTTTTGTGTATTAATCAAGCCTAATCCAATAGCCACAACAGGCACCATAAGGGATGTCACGGTAATATTAAAGGCTTCCGTTAACCATAAAATACCAATAAAAATCAGCAAGGCTAACCCGCGATTCTCTTGAGCAGAGAACGGCAGTATTTTGATTAACACCAACATGAAGACAAAGTCTAGGGCAAGAATAATGAGACTTTTATATTTAGAGAGAAAGGTTTGTTGAGTTTGCATATACAATCTCCTATAAAACGATAGGGGAGATTATTAATTAGCATTTAACCGAAAAAATTGAAACATATTTTTAACAAATTTGTGACATGCTTCAAATTATTTTTGTATAAACAACAAACCGCACCTAAAAGTGCGGTCTGTTTTGCTTTCGTTTTTTATCGTTGCACACGTGCTTGAATACGTTCTGGCAATCTTAATCCAACGAGAGCAACAAGGACAATTGTCCAGAATAAGGTCACATACACAAGGGCTGAACCAAGTCCGACTCTTTCGCTAAGTGCGGCGGCAATCACTGGAGACACCCCTCCACCAATCGCGGCGAAGTTATAGATGAAACCAATACCTGTGCTTCGCATTTCAGCTGGGAAGAAAGTCGCCATATATTTTGGTACTAAACCGGCAATCCCTAAGTTAGTTGCAAGTAAGAAGAAGAGCAACGCACCAAGCGCTAATACATTATTTTCTGGCAAATAGAATACTGGGAAGAGGAAGAAAAGTGATAACAATAAGCTATATACAAAGGTTTTCTTCTCACCCAATTTGTCCCCGATAAAGCCTGCAATTAAGGTACCGATGAGGATACCAAAGCCTGCCCAGAACATCAGTGATTTCACATTTTCAGCGTAACCGTTTTCTTTGAGGTAAAGTGGAAGCAAGCCCACTACCGGCCAGTTTACGGAGAAAATTGAATAACAAACTAAGAAAATAATTAAGGTGATTGGTAATTGTTTTTTAGTGAATAGGTCAGTAAGTGGAACTTTATTCACTTTACCTGCCGCTTTCGCTTGTGCCCATTCTTCACTTTCAGGTGCATGGCGACGAACATAGAGTACTAAAGCTACCGGTGCTAAACCGATGAAGAAAGCCACACGCCAACCATAAGCTTGTGCAACCCAAGGAATCACTTGAGAAGCTAGAATATTACCGATGGAAAAGCCACTCACTAAAAATGCACTGGCTTTTGTACGTAAATGTTGTGGCCAGCTTTCAATGGCATAAGAGGAAGAACAAGCATATTCACCCGCCATCCCCATACCGATAATCATACGGAAGATGAAAAGCCAAATATAACTGGTGGATAAACCGCACAAGAATGTGCCGACGGAATACGTAACAATGGAAACAATCATTGCTAAACGACGACCATATTTATCGGCAAAGCTACCAAAAATCGCTCCACCTAATGGACGTGCGACGAAAGCTGCAAGTAATAATGTGGATGTTTCCGTTGTGCTCATGGCGAATTCTTTTTGAATATCCAAAAGCACGTAAGTGATAAGCATATAATCGAAGCCATCAAAAACATAACCTAACCAAGCCGCAAATAACGCTTTTTTTTGCGTAGGACTGACTTCTTTATACCATGGTAATGATGTTGCCATAACAACCTCCTTCCTTGTATTTGAGAATTTTGTGGTATAGATCACAGAATTTAAAATCACTGCTAATTTCTGCTTGCATAAATAAAGATAAGACGTATGATGTCTTATGTCAATCAAAGAGAATGAGAGCTGGATCACAAATTCAGAAAATAGATTAGAAAATGAGAACAGAAATGAAAAAAACAAGTAAAAAAGAAGCAAGTCTCGTTTTGCAGGATAAAATCAAATCGCTCATCATCAAACAAAATCTTAAATCCGGCGATTTGATGCCAACAGAAAATGAGCTGATTGAACAGCTTGGAGTGAGCCGTTCCAGTTTGCGTGAAGCCATTAAATCTTTAGAGGCGCTACACATTTTAGACATTCGCCATGGCGTCGGCACCTTTGTGAGTGAATCTTCTCTTGTGCCAATGATTCGCGGATTAAGCTTTCACACCCAACTGAATTTGCATAATGATCATAATCAGCTAATTAATATTTTGGATATTCGGGAAATTTTGGAATACGGCTTTGCTCCGATGGTGTTGGGAAAAATTAGCCAAGAACAGACCGCACTTTTGCAAAAATCAGTGACCAATATGGAAAAAAATGCCCGTGAGCAAAAATTTTCACCTAAGGATGAATACCACATTCATTTAAAACTTTATGAGCCATTAAATAACCCATTACTGATTCAATATTTAGATGCGTTTTGGCAAATTTATCAACAAGTAGAAAAAGGCTTACCGCCACCAATACTTTCTCCGGAAAAATTAGCCATGCAACACCGCGAATTAATTGATGCCGTGGAAGCGCATGATTTGGTACGCATGCAACGCGCGATCTTGCAATATTTCCAAAGTATTCGCCAACGCTTACAACAAGGAGGGCATGATGCAAACTAATGGACTAAACATTGCCTTAATCGGCTGCGGCTTTTTTGGCGTTCAGTTGGCTTCCGCATTTGATAAAGCCCAAGCAAACTTAATTGCGGTGACCGATATCAACCCTTCTCTTGCACAAAAACTTGCAGAGCAATACGGTAGCCAAGCCTTTTTTAGTGTGGAAGAAATGTTGGCTGAAACCAAACCTGATTTAGTGGTTATCGCCACGCCAAACTATGCTCATTATTCCCCTGCTATCTTAGCGTTAAATGCTGGCTGTCATGTCTTTATTGAAACGCCTTTTACCTTAAGCTCTTCTCAAGGCCAACATTTACGCCGTCTTGCCGAAGAAAAAGGCAAATTCATTTTTGTGGGTCATTTAGAACGTACTTTGCCTGGCATGTTGAAAGTCAAAGCGGCTTTAGAACAAGGAAAATTAGGCCGCATTACGGTAGCACGAGCCATGCGTCAGCGTTGGATTGAAAACCTACCAAATAAAGAATGGTGGAAATTAGATGCCAATCTTACGGGCGGTGAGCTTTTCCACCTCATTCACGAATTGGATTTACTCTGTTGGTTATTGGGCGATATTGAGGCGGTCTTTGCTCAAGCGGCTAATCAAGCGCATCACGATACACCTGATAGCCGTGATGTGTTGCAGTTGCTATTACGTTTTGAAAATGGCTTATTAGGTTCGCTCGAAATGGGCACCGCTTATCGATTACACCAATGGGGCATTCAAATTCATGGTGAAAACGGTGTGATTGAAGTCAATTTCTTTACCTCGAGTGTCACATTTAATTATCTAGATGGAAAAATAGAACACGTTGATTTATTTGATGAATTTGAGGCTGATTTATCTTTACGCGAAAGTGCAAAAGGCACTCAGCAATATAATGTCACCCACGCACCTTGCCAACTTTGGTTAAGCCGAGCGGCTGAAATCGAAGTACAAAGCGTGGTAGATCACTTAACGCAAGGAAAAACCAGTCCATTAAGTCTATGTTTAACTGAAGCCATCGAAGTTGCCGAAGCAGCGAAGCAATCCATGGTAACGGAAAAACAAATCTCAGTGAAAAAATAAGGAGTTTATTATGATGCGATATGGTGTTGTTGGCGTTGGCTATTTTGGTGCGGATTTAGCCCGTTTCATGAATGAATTTGATGATGCACAGATTACAATGGTATATGACCCTGAAAATGGTGAACCCATTGCTCAAGAATTACAATGCGTAGCGGCAAAATCTCTTGAAGAATTAGTCACTTCCCCTGATGTGGATTGCGTGATTGTTGCCACCCCAAACTACTTACACAAAGAACCGGTCATTCTTGCAGCGAAAAACAAAAAACATGTTTTCTGTGAAAAACCTATTGCCTTAAGCTATCAAGACTGTGACGACATGGTGCGCGCTTGCGAAGAAAATGGCGTTACCTTTATGGCTGGCCACGTGATGAACTTCTTTAACGGTGTTCACCATGCCAAAGAATTAATCAATCAAGGTGTGATCGGTAAAGTGCTTTATTGTCATACCGCACGTAATGGCTGGGAAGAACAACAACCAACCATTTCATGGAAAAAAATCCGTGAAAAATCTGGCGGTCACTTATATCACCATATTCACGAATTAGACTGCGTACAATTCATTATGGGGGGCATGCCAAAAACTGTTACCATGGCAGCCGCCAATGTTGCACACAAAGGCGAAAACTTTGGTGATGAAGACGATATGATTTTTGTCACCATGGAATACGATGATAATCGCTTCGCAGTTCTAGAATGGGGTTCCGCTTTCCGTTGGGGTGAGCATTATGTATTAATTCAAGGGGAAAAAGGCGCGATCAAACTTGATATGTACAATACCAAAGGTACCCTTCGCGTGGATGGAAAAGACACCTATTTCCTCATTCACGAAACCCAAGAAGAAGATGATGACCGTACCCGTATTTACAACAGCACAGAAATGGACGGTGCGATTCAATACGGTAAACCAGGCAAACGCACACCGCTCTGGTTGAGTTCTATCATGAAAAAAGAAATGCGTTATTTAAATGACATTCTCCATGGTATGGAACCAACTGAAGAATTTGTAAAATTGCTCACCGGTGAAGCCGCTCGTGCAGCTATCGCCACTGCTGATGCGTGTACCCGTTCTCGTTATGAAAACCGCAAAGTTGATTTAGCAGAAATCATCGGTAAATAAAAATAACGTAAAAATTAACCGCACTTTGGTAGAAAACTAAAGTGCGGTTGTTTTTTGGGATATTATTACTTAACGCTGAAGAATAAAGCTAAAAATTTAGCTATGAAAATACATATAGATACAATTAAAACTTTTGTTTTTGCATATATCTTAAAATTAAGAAATCTTGGGTGATTTTACCTTTAAAAACTATATAATACCTACGAAAAGGAACTCAACTATAATAGGAAAAGGGTTATGTCTCAAACTCACAACGAAAATTCCCGCGTCAAGATTCCCGCTATTTTACACCTAATGCGCTTGGGCTATGATTACCTCTCGCTCAAAAACGAAAATTGGGACAAACAAACCAACATCTTTCCTGAAATCTTCATAGAAAGCCTCTGCCGCATCAATCCAGAACTATCAGAAGATGACGCATGTCGTTTGCTGACTGACATCACTATTGAGTTGGACAACGAAGACTTAGGACAAGCGTTTTATAAACGTCTAACCAATCAATCCGGTGGCAAGAAGCTGATCGACTTCCAAAATTTCAATAACAATAGTTTTCATGTCGTAACTGAATTGCCTTGTATCAATGGTGACGAAGAATTCCGCCCTGATATTACTTTGTTAGTAAACGGTATGCCTTTGGTCTTTATCGAAGTCAAAAAGCCCAACAATAAAGGCGGCATTGGCGAAGAGCGGGAGCGCATGGGCAAACGTGCGAACAACCCCAAATTTCGCAGTTTTATCAACATCACCCAATTCATGATTTTTTCCAACAACATGGAATACGACGACGGCGCAACCGAGCCGGCGCAAGGCGCGTTTTACGCCTCGTCTGCTTACGGTAAGCCCGTGTTCAACTACTTCCGCGAAGAGCATAAATTAAACCTTGCCGAGTTATTGAACACACTTTCAGACGACCTTGAAAACAACGTTCTGCAAGACAATAATCTGCCCGTTATCAAACACAGCCCCTAATTTATCAGCAATAAATCGCCCGATACGCCGACCAACCGCATCCTGACTTCGCTACTTTGCCGCGAGCGCTTCGCTTTTCTTCTGCAACACGGGCTGACGTACGTCAAAGCAAGTCAAGGCTTGGTGCAAAAACACATCATGCGCTATCCGCAGCTATTTGCCACTCTCGCCATCGAAAAACATTTGGCAAACGGCGGCAAAAAAGGCGTGATTTGGCACACTCAAGGCTCTGGCAAAACCGCGCTTGCCTATTACAACACCCGCTACTTGACGCACTATTACGCCAAACAGGGTATCGTGCCGAAATTCTATTTCATCGTGGACAGGCTCGATTTATTGAAACAGGCGCAGCGGGAATTTACCGCTCGCGATTTAGTCGTCCATACCATTGACAGCCGCGAAGCCTTCGCTGCCGACATCAAATCCGCCCAAACCCTGCATAATCACGCAGGCAAAGCGGAAATCACCGTCGTTAACATCCAAAAATTCCAAGACGACCCCAATGTCGTCGCCCGTAATGACTACGATCTCGCCATCCAGCGCGTTTATTTTCTCGACGAAGTACACCGCAGCTACAACCCCAAAGGCTCGTTTCTTGCCAACCTCAACCAGTCCGACGTAAACGCCGTCAAAATCGGGCTGACTGGCACGCCGCTTATCGGCGTAACCGCAGGCAACGTCAACACCCGCGAACTCTTCGGCGACTACATCCATAAATACTATTACAACGCCTCCATCGCTGACGGCTACACTCTGCGCCTGATTCGTGAAGAAATTAGCAGCCAATACAAAGCCCAATTGCAGGCGGCACTGGCGCAGCTTGAAGTCGAAAAAGGCAGCTTTGAGCGCAAAGAAATCTACGCCCATCCGCATTTCGTCCGCCCGATGCTCGACTATATCTTGGCCGACTTCGCCAAATTCAGAAAAACCAACCAAGATGACAGCCTCGGCGCCATGGTCGTTTGCGACAGCGCAGAACAGGCGCAGCAACTCTTTGACCATTTTCAGACGGCCTCAGACCATAATCTCACCGCCGCGCTGATATTGCACGACGTCGGCACTAAGGACGAACGCGACCAATGGGTTAAAGACTTCAAAGCAGGCAAAACCGACATCCTGTTTGTGTACAACATGCTTTTGACCGGTTTTGACGCGCCGCGCTTGAAAAAACTTTACCTAGGCAGACTGATAAAAGCCCATAACCTTTTACAAACCCTGACCCGCGTCAACCGCACCTACAAATCTTACCGCTACGGTTACGTTGTCGATTTTGCCGACATCGAACGCGAATTTGACAAAACCAACCGCGCCTATTGGGACGAACTTTCCAACGAATTGGGCGACGAAATCGGAAGTTACAGCCAGCTTTTCAAAACCGCCGAAGAAATCGAACAGGAAATTGCAGACATTAAAAACGCCCTGTTTGATTTCGATACCGAAAACGCCGAAGAATTTTGCAGCCAAATTAGCCAAATAGAAGACAAAAAACAGCTTCTCGCCCTAAAAAAAGCCCTGCAAACCGCCAAAGAGTTGTACAACGCTCTGCGCCTGCAAGGCAGCCACGAATTTCTCGAACATCTGGATTTTGACAAGCTCAATCTTTTGTACAGCGAAACCGCCGCCCGCTTGGATACCTTAAACCTTGCCGAAAAATTACAGCAAGGCGACACCGCCCATTTGCTCAATGAAGCGCTGGAAGACGTTTACTTCCAATTCGTCAAAATCGGCGAAGCCGAACTCAAACTTGCCGACGATTTAAAAGACATCATGCGCAAAGTGCGCGAAGGGCTGGCGGGCAACTTCGACCAAGACGACCCCGAATACATCAGCCTGCGTGAAGAACTGGAACGCATCTTTAAGAAAAAGAACCTCGCCGAAGTCGGGCAAGAAGAAATGCAGGCAAACATCGCCACACTCGAAACCGTCTATGCCAAAATCAAAGAGCTGAACCGCCAAAACGACCTCTTACGGCACAAATACGGCGGCGACGCTAAGTATGCCCGCACCCACAAGCGGCTGATGGAAAACGCCGCCTTCTACGGCGACAAACTCAAAGTTTTTAACGCTCTAAACGGCGTCAAAGCCGATGCCGACCAAAAAGTGCTGGATATGGAGCAGATTTTGGACAATCAAAATTACTTTGAAAAACAAATGCAGGGCATCGTATTAAAACGCTTTAGAACGGAGCAACAATTTCCTGTTCAACCCCAAGACATCCAAGCCATCAACCGCCTGTTGGTGCGGGAATATTTAAAAGAAAGCGGGCGGATTTGAGGAAGTGGTTTCAGGTAGCCTTTACGGGCGTATTGCATACGTCCAGACGTGGACAATAAAAAGTGCGGTCGGATTTTGAAATGTTTTTTCAGACGGCCTTTGAAGAGTTTCGAGAGATGAAATTAAAATGAAAGATGTAACCAAACTAGGAAATATTGCAGATATTTATGATGGTCCACATGCAACACCAAAAAAAATAGAAAACGGAAAATATTTTCTAAGTATCTCCAGCTTGGACAATGGAAGTCTTGATTTATCTAAATCAGCGTTTATTAGTGATAAAGACTTTATAAAATGGACTAAACGCGTTCAGCCACAAAAAGGCGATTTATTGTTCTCTTATGAAACAAGATTAGGAGAAGCAGCCTTGATGCCTGATAACTTACAAGCCTGCTTAGGACGAAGAATGGGGTTATTGCGCCCCAAGAAAGATAAAGTTATTCCTCAATACCTCTTATTCGCTTACTTATCACCAGAGTTCCAGAAAGTTATAAGAAAAAATACAATTAAAGGAGCTACGGTTGATCGTATTGCATTAAATGAATTAGGTAATTTTCCTATATATATTCCCGATCTAAAAACCCAACAATCCATCGCCGCTGTCCTATCCGCTTTGGACAAAAAAATCGCCCTGAACAAACAAATCAACGCGCACTTGGAAGAGATGGCGAAAACACTGTACGACTACTGGTTTGTGCAGTTTGACTTCCCCGACGCCAACGGCAAGCCCTACAAATCCTCAGGCGGCGAAATGGTGTTTGACGAAACCTTAAAACGGGAAATTCCGAAGGGGTGGAAGCCCTTTAAATTATCAGAACTAGTAACTCTTTCTACAGGCAAGGAAGATGCAAACTTTGCAACAGAACAAGGGATATATCCTTTTTTTACTTGTTCTGAGAAGATTTTAAAGTGTGATGTATATTCATTTGATACACAGGCAATTTTATTAGCTGGAAACGGGACTTTTTCCGTAAAAAGATTTACAGGTAGATTTAATGCTTATCAGCGAACCTATGTATTAGAGCCTAAAAGTAAAAATTTATATCCTATAGTTTACTTCGTCATTATAGATAATGTTATTAAATTTACATCTGGTTCTCGCGGTTCAATTATTAAATTTATCACTAGGGGAGATATTGAGCATATAGATGTAGTCTTGCCTAATGATATTGAAAATATGAGATTTTCAGAAGTTTTATATACATATCTGTTGCAGGCTGAGTTATTGGAAAAACAAAACTACCAACTAACCCAACTCCGCGATTTCCTACTGCCTATGTTGATGAACGGGCAGGTATCTGTGGCGGAATAAGCCCAATTCGAGAATCAGACCTACAAAATAAAACAAACGAGATAAAAAAATGACCGAACAACACTTTACCGAACAAACCAACGCCCTGATTGACAGCTTAAAAACCATCTGCGCCAACTATGGTTTGGGCAATGACGGCAACGAATTTAAAATCATCAGTCAGGCATTTTTGTATAAATTCCTAAACGATAAATACGATTTCGAAGTTAAACAAATTCGCAAAGAAAATCCCGACGAGCCGATTGAGTTTGTCAATATGGATATTGAGGGAAAAACAGCGGTTTTGAAGCCTGAACATTCCATTAAGTATTTGTCGGAGCGACAAAATGGCGCGGACTTTGCCAAACTCTTTGATGATACGCTCACCGATATTGCCGCTTGTAATGCGGAACTGTTTTCGGTGAAAACCGAAGGCGGGGCGAAAATTGTGTTGTTCGAGCGTATCAGTCAATATATTACCGACGAAGGCCGACGCGATGATTTTTGCCGCGCGTTGATTTCCAAGCTGGCAGGTTTCAGCTTTGAGGTGATTTTTGCGCAAAAATTCGATTTTTTTGCCACGATTTTTGAATACCTGATTAAAGACTACAACAGCAATTCGGGCGGCAAATATGCCGAATACTACACGCCGCACGCAGTAGCGCGGATTATGGCGGATATTTTGGTGCCAGAGGTGGTGCGTGGGCAAATCCGCAGCGTGGACGTTTACGACCCGTCGGCTGGTTCGGGAACGCTGCTGATGAACGTCGCCCATGCCATCGGCGAAGATAAATGCATGATTTATACGCAGGATATTTCGCAAAAATCGTCCAATCTTTTGCGGCTGAATCTGATTTTGAACAATTTGGTGCATTCTTTGAATAATGTGGTTCAGGGCAATACGATTTTGTCGCCCGCCCATAAAGACGCTTCAGGCCGTCTGAAAAAATTTGATTTCATCGTTTCCAATCCGCCGTTTAAACTCGATTTCAGCGATTTTCGCGAGCAATTGGAAGGCGATGAAAACTGCGAACGCTTTTTTGCCGGCATCCCGAAAATCAAGGCAAAAGATACGGATAAGATGGAAATCTACCAGCTTTTTATCCAGCATATCTTGTTTTCCCTGAAAGAAAAGGGCAAAGCGGCGATTGTGTTGCCGACGGGCTTTATCACCGCCCAATCGGGCATCGATAAAAAAATCCGCGAATATTTGGTGGAAAACAAAATGCTCGCCGGCGTGGTGTCCATGCCTTCCAAGATTTTTGCCACCACGGGAACCAACGTTTCTATCCTGTTTATCGACAAAACCAATAAAGACAACGTGGTATTAATCGACGCATCGGGCTTGGGCGAAAAAATCAAAGACGGCAAAAACCAAAAAACCGTACTTTCCCGTGCAGAAGAACAAAAAATCTGCAATACCTTCACGCACAAACAGGTAGTGGAAGATTTTAGCGTGGTGGTCGGCTACGATGAAATCAAAGCGAAGAATTACAGCTTGTCGGCAGGTCAATATTTTGAAGTAAAAATTGATTATGTGGATATTTCCGCCGAGGAATTTGAGCAGAAAATGGCGGGATTTTCGGCGGATTTGGACAAGCTCTTTGCGCAATCGGCCGAATTGGAAAAAGAGATTAAGGAAAAACTGAAATCTCTAAGATTCAGTGATGTAAATTGATAAACACCACTTATTTCCTTTAAAAGCCTTTAGTTAGTATGGATAAGAAATTAAGCATACAGAAGAAATATAAAATGAAACTGATTAATGACTTATTCATATCTAAAGGCTATTTATCATCAGCGTAATATATCGACTATTTACCTTATACCATCCAGAATATGAATCAACGGGATGGATTACTGTAATACTGTGACCATAAAAATTTTTTAGATCGCAAAAGTTAAGGTATCTTTAAGGCACTTATGGTGATAACCGCTCTCTCTCCCATTTTCCATCATTGAATAAATAACAAATTCTGTCATGTAATCGGCTTGGGCGACCTTGCCAGAATTCGATGCGATCAGGAATCACAAGATAACCGCCCCAATGCGGTGGGCGTGGGACATTTAATGGGTGTTTTGCTGCAATCAATGCGGCTTTCGCTAATAAAGATTTGTGACTAGAAATGACCGCACTTTGCTCGCTGGCCCAAGCGCCAATTCGGCTGGTGTAAGGGCGAGTCGCAAAATATTCATCTGATTGTTCAGGCGAGATTTTTTCAGCTTTACCCTCAATACGAACAGAACGTTCTAATTCAGGCCAAAAGAATGTTAGGGCAACGAAAGGATTATGCTCTATGGCGCGACCTTTTCGGCTGTGATAATTCGTAAAAAATACAAAGCCTTGTTCGTTCACTTCTTTCAACAGCACCATTCGACTTGTTGGCCGACCATCTTCATTGACTGTCGCAACATTAACACCTGTTGGCTCATTGACTTTAGCCGTAATCGCTTCGTTGAGCCATTTTTCAAATTGTTTTATTGGATTGGGATCGCAATCATGCTGAGAAAGCGCCTGTTTGCAATAATCCTCACGAATATCATGTAAGTCCATTTTCTTTCTCCTTTTGCTTGAAAACAAAAAGCCCTTGCAACTGCAAGGGCTAGTATAGTCCGTTAATTATTTACCATCAACACTCACACCATAAAATGCATCGTAGCCGAATGGGCTTTGTACGTAGCCTTTTACGCGAGGGCTAAGTGGTGCGAAACCAACAGAGTGTGCAACCGGAATCCATGGTGCTTGTTCATGGAAAATCACTTGTGCTTGTTTATAAAGCGCTGCACGCTCATCTTTATTGGTTAAGCCAATCGCTTTATCTAATAAGGCATCAAATTCTGCATTTTTGAAACGAGCAAAGTTTGAGTTGCCAGCGTTAGCACTTGCAAGTAATGGAGAAAGGAAGTTATCCGGATCACCGTTATCACCTGACCAACCGAAGATACCTGCCGTTAATTCACCTGCTTTAGCACGTTTTTGATAATCTGCCCATTCAAATGTTACTGGATTTGCTTTTACACCAACTTTTGCCCAGTCAGCCATCACAAGTTCAGCCATACGTTTTGGATTTGGGTTAGACGCACGTACCACTGGTTGAATCCAGAAGTCAGTTTCAAAACCGTTTGGATAACCTGCTTCCGCTAAAAGCTGTTTCGCTTTCTCTGGATCATACGGATAATCTTGGATTTCGTCGTTATAACTCCAAATTGTTGGTGGCAATGGGTTTTTCGCTGCAGTACCTGCACCTTGATAAACCGCTTCAATAATTGCTTTTTTATCTACAGCATAGTTTAATGCTTGACGCACTTTCACGTTATCAAACGGTGCTTTTTCCGTATTGAATGCGATATATGCCACGTTCAAACCTTTTTGTTCCAAAAGCTGTACTTTTAGATCAGTTTTCATTTTGGCTAAATCCGCCACATTCGGGAATAAAATTAAATCACAAGAACCCGCTTGTAACTTCGCATAACGCGTAGTCGCATCAGGTACGATGCTGATCACTAAACGATCAAGTGGTGTACGACCTTTCCAATAGGTTTCATTCGCCACATATTGTGCTGCTTGGTCAGTTTTGTAATCCACAAAAATAAACGGACCTGTGCCTACCGGTTTGTTATCAATCGTTTCTGGTTTGCCTGCTTTCAACATCGCATCTGCATATTCAGCTGAGTAAATAGAGATAAAGTCCATACCCAAGCTTGCTAAGAAAGTCGCATCTTTTTTATTCAAGGTGATACGAACGGTGTTGTCATCCACTTTCTCAACTGATTTTAATAAATCTGGGAATTTCATCGCTTTGAAATACGGATAAGTCCCTTTCGATACATTGTGATAAGGGTGGTTAGGATCTAACTGACGTTGGAAAGAAAAGAGCACATCATCCGCATTAAAATCACGTGTTGGCGTAAATTCTTTTGTGGTATGGAATTTCACCCCTTTACGCAAATGGAATGTGTAAGTTAAACCATCGTCACTGATCTCCCAGCTTTCAGCCAAGGCTGGCTCAAGATCAGTAGAGCCTTTTTTGAATTCAACCAAACGGTTATACACTTGTTGTGAACTTGCGTTGTAAGATGTACCTTCCATTACTAATGCTGGGCTAAAGCCAAGTGGTGCCTTCGCTGTACAGTACACAAATGTATTATTACCTGAAGGTTTTGCTGTTTCTGCTTTTGCATTTTCTTTTGTCGCAGAACCAGATTGATCACAAGCTGCTAAAAACAAACTAGCTGCAATAAGAGTTAAGGTCGCTTTTAATTTCATAAGTTTTCCTTCTTTAATCGGGCAAAACACCCAAACATGAATATAAAATTTTACTTAAGATATAAGCAAATCAAACTTTTAAGAAATAAGAAAAAGATCTTTCTTATAACAAATTAGACTAAGGCATTTAATATTAGCGTTTTTTTCGCAAATGATCCCCGTCTGTTTTGCGTAAATAACTCAATATCCAAACTAATGCAATAGCAAAAACAGAAGTGGTCAGAAACGTGTAACTGAAAGCATGTTGTAATGCATCGCCGTCGTTACCCATGAATTGACGATATAACGTCAAAATAATAGATGCCACAGCGATACCAAATCCGATTCCTACTTGTTGCACAATACTCAGCACCGTTGAGCCTACACCGCTTTGTGCCTGTGATAGGTCGCCAACGGTAAGAGTGTTAATTGAGGTAAAAATCATCGACATGCAGGCACCGTACCACATCAGATTACATATAATCCATGTCGTTGATGATGAGGTATCAAGCCATGACATTGAAACCGTCGAGGCTGCCATTAAAAGTGACGATAAAATTAGTGTGGTTTTATAACCTAGCATATTTAAAATATGCCCAATAAAGCGTTTAAATACGACGGACATTAGCGCAATGGGTGCAAGCAACCAGCCTGACTCTTCAGCTGAATAGCCAAAGGAAAGTTGGAACATTAATGGCAATAAGAACGGCACTGCTGAGCCAGAAAGACGAATAAAGATATTGGCTGCAATGCCTAATCGGAATGTTCTTGTATTGAAAAGAGATAACGGCAAAATGGCACGTTCATTACCTTTCGCATAAAAATAATAGGCGACCAATAATGCAATACCAACCGACAATGCACTGTATGTGGTCATATTGTCACGGTGACTTTCTCCGAGTAAATCAAGCCCAAGAGTGAGCCCAACTAAACCAAACGCAAAGAGCAAAAAGCCCGTCCAGTCTAACTTATTCGCATTACCCTTATGATTGCCCATCACTTTAGCCGCAGCCCAAAAGCCTAACATGCCAATCGGAATATTGATTAAGAAAATCCAATGCCATGATGTATGCACCACAAGCCAACCACCTAAAATCGGACCAAGAATCGGGCCAATCAATCCCGCTGTCGCCATTAAATTCCAGGCATTAATTAATTGATTTTTCGGTACGGTTTGAATAATCGCAAGGCGAGCAACCGGCATCATAAACGCACCGCCAATACCTTGGAGAATCCGTGCAAGCACAAGGGTCTCGAGAGAAGTGGCCATCGCACAAGCGACTGAACCGAATACAAAGGTAAAAACTGCTGAGCGGAAAACAGTAAGCGTACCAAATTTAGCTGCCGCCCAAGCAGTTAAAGGAATAAATAAGGCTACGGCAAGAGAATAGGCGATAATCGCCATTTGCATTTCAAAGACAGGGGTTTGCAGATCTGTTGCAATGGTGGGTAAGGCAGTATTTAAAATAGTCGCATCCAAGCTTTGCATAAACAAAGCCATGGAAGCTACCCAAGCCAGCCCTTTATAATGCTGACATTCTATTACTGTGTCTTTTTCCACCATTGATAAATAAACTCAGCGATCTGTTCAATGTGATTAATATCTAATAAAGTGCGGTCAGTTTCAAGCGAATAATCTGTTGCTAAAGCCAACACGTTTTCATCTAATTCCGGCAAAGGTTTTGTCATCTCTTGTCGATGCAATAGAATCTTTGGAATTGGTTCTTGTTTAAATCCTTCTACCAAAACTAAATCCGTTAAATGACGATCAAATTGTTGGCTTAAATAAGCTAAAGAAACCGGCGCTTGAGGGGTTTCTGTCATTAATGCCCAACGAGTATCACAAGCCATAATAACTTGCGCAGACCCCGCCTCTTTCATGCGCCAACTGTCTTTGCCCTCTTTATCCACGTGAGCGTTGTGATGGCTGTGTTTAATGACTGAAATACGTAGACCTTTTTTGATTAATTGAGGAAGTAATTTTTCCAATAATGTGGTTTTGCCACTACCGCTGTAACCAGTGATGCCAAGAAGAGGAAAGGGATTATTCATTGTAAAAACCTTAAGAAAAATGACCGCACTTGATAAAACAAAACCCCGCAGGACGGGGTTTTGCTATCAAAATCCATTAGGTGAAGAAAGTATAGCAAGGGAAAACAAAATAGCAACTTTCTCACGCCTACTGAATTATTTTAGGAATGTTACGCCTTGTACAATTCGCTTAGCCGCGGCAATTGGAAGCTGTCCGATAAAAGTAATTTCTTTATCGCCCATGACTTCACTATAAATCGTGTAAGCCCCTTGTTTCCATGTGTTTTCTTTTGCATCGGTACTGTCAGCTTTGTTAACATAAAGCGTGAAAGTGAAAAGACCATCACTAAATAACGCATTTTCAATCACTTCACCATCCATCACATCTTGATTTTGACGAATTAAATCAAAACCTTGTGGTAACCAATCGGTTTTCCAATTGATTGAAAGAGATGACTCTTGTTTCCCTTCACTTAAAAGTGGTGGCATCGAGACTTTATTAAGGTAATCGGTTAAACCACGTAGACGATCATCGATATATAACGTCACTACACGGAATTGATCCAATAACTTGCCTTCTCGATCAAGCATATCGCCACGCAATAACAAACCATTTTCTTCATCTAAGAAAACGAGATATTGATAGCGAAAATCGTCTTTTGGCACAATACGAATGGTATCGACAAATCGGCCTGCAATTCTGTCTTTTCCAAGCTTAATAAAATCATAATTCTGGCTCAGCTTGCTAAAATCAGTACGAATCACTGCCGGAAGCGCATCCACAATCTCACCACTGTTAATCGTGAAAGCACGTGATCCCGGCTGAAAATAGCTGACTAAATTACCGCGCTGGATGATTTCTTGCTGTTCACCATCTAATGTCACCAACTGTGCATACACTTTTTGCCCTTGCTTAATATGACGATAACGGAACGAGTCCATATTCGTTGGTGTAGTTTGCACAAAAGCAAGCTCATAGCTTAAATCTCGCATGGCTTGCGACATTTTATTTAATGACTGGATTGGCTCTTCTGCAAATGCCGTGAAAGGCAACAAGAATAAGCCTAAAAGTGCGGTTAATTTGAGAAACGTTTTTTTCATAAATAAATCAATTGATCCATAAAAAAATTCACCACGCCTAAGGTGGTGAATTATCGATTAATTGCTGTAATTATTTCGCTTGGTTGCTACCCACATTTAAGCTGTCTGCATGCATACGACGCTGTAATTCATAGTTTTGTAACATCGTACCAATACGGCGATTTTTTTGCTCAACCTGTTCCGAAGTGGCTACATCTTTGGTCGGAGCGTTGTAACTTACTTCTTGAACAGAATTGTTAAATGGTAAGGTTTGTAAAACTGGGTTTTCAGGTGTAACTGAGGTGCTTTTCGCATTGAATGATTGCACACCTACTACTGCCACTAAACACACACCTGCAGCCACGGCAATTTGTGTCATTGGTGCAAAGAATGCTTTTAATTTTTGCACAAATGGTAAGCTGTCAGCTTCTTCTGGTGTTGGTTGAGAAACAGTAATCTCTACGTGTTTTACTTCTTCTAATTCAATTAAATCAGCCATTTTCGCGGTAAAGTCAGCACCCAATAATACTGGTGACTCTTTACGCATTACTGCTCTTACGGTGTGATATGCCGCCCAAGATTCTTGTGAATCTTTATCCTGACAAAGTTGTTCCGTCAACTCGGCACTGACTTCTT
>CAJMMG010000012.1:0-40411 GCA_905214375.1 uncultured bacterium
GTCGCAAAAAACAAATTGTCGGCCGTTTCTTCTTAGAAAATGGTTTTAGCTATGTTGTGCCTGATGATAGCCGTATTGGACGAGATATTTTAGTCCCTAATGAACATCGCAATGGCGCTCGAATGGGACAAGTTGTCGTAGTTGAATTGCAAGAACGATCTGCTTCCTTTACTCAACCAGTTGGCATCATCACCGAAATTCTGGGTGACAATATGGCAAAAGGGATGGAAGTGGAGATCGCTCTTCGTAATCATGACATTCCTTACCAATTCCCAAGTGCAGTCGAAAAATACGTTAAAAAATTCACTGAAGAAGTGCCTGAAGAAGCGAAAAAAGGCCGTGTGGATTTACGCCATCTTCCTCTGGTGACCATTGATGGCGAAGATGCACGTGATTTTGATGATGCGGTATATTGCGAAAAAAGTGGTAAAGGCTGGAAACTTTGGGTGGCAATTGCCGATGTCAGCTACTATGTACGTTTACGTTCTGCATTAGATACTGAAGCTTATAACCGAGGTAACTCGGTTTACTTCCCAAATCGTGTTGTGCCAATGCTGCCGGAGATTTTATCGAACGGATTGTGTTCACTGAATCCACAAATTGATCGCTTGTGTATGGTGTGTGAAATGCACGTTTCTGCAAAAGGTAAACTCACGGACTATCGTTTTTATGAAGCGGTAATGAACTCTCATGCACGTTTAACCTATACGAAAGTCGCGGCGATTTTAGACGGTGATGATGAACTCCGCACCCGTTATCAAGGGCTAGTACCACATTTAGAAGAATTGCATCATCTCTATCAAGCATTACTCAATGCCCGTAAACAACGTGGTGCCATCGATTTTGAAACCATCGAAACCAAATTTATTTTCAATGCCATGGGACGAATTGATCGCATTGAACCTGTTGTGCGAAATGATGCTCACAAAATCATTGAAGAATGCATGATTCTTGCGAATATTGCAGCAGCAAACTTTATGGAAAAACATAAAGAGCCTGCACTCTATCGTATTCATGCTGCTCCGAGTGAAGAGAAACTGACGTCTTTCCGTGCGTTTTTAAGTGAGTGCAGCTTAAGCCTTGAAGGTGGCATGAAACCGACTACAAAAGATTATGCGAAATTATTAGAGCAAGTGAAAGATCGCCCAGATCACGGGCTCATTCAAACCATGTTACTTCGTTCATTAAGTCAAGCCGTTTATCATGCGGATAATATCGGCCACTTTGGTTTGGCGTTAGAGGAATATGCACACTTTACTTCCCCGATTCGTCGTTATCCAGATTTAACTCTTCACCGTGGGATTAAGTATTTATTAGCAAAAGAAAAAGGTACTAAACGTAAAACCACAGATACTGGCGGCTATCATTATTCTTTTGATGAAATGGATTTATTAGGCGATCACTGCTCGATGACAGAACGCCGTGCCGATGATGCCACTCGCGAAGTAGCAGATTGGCTGAAATGTGAATATATGCAAGATCACGTGGGTGCTGAATTTAGCGGAGTGATCTCATCTGTAACGGGCTTTGGCTTATTCGTACGTTTAGATGAGTTATTCATTGACGGCTTAGTCCATATTTCTACTTTAGATAACGACTACTATCAATTTGATGCGGCAAAACAACGTTTAATCGGTGAAAATAGTGGTATGATTTATCGACTTGGCGATAAAGTCAAAATTCGCGTGGTCGCCGTTCATTTAGAACAAAAAATGGTGGATTTCAGTTTAGTCGAAAGTGCCAGAAAACCACGTCGTGTGGGCAAAACGGCAAAACAAAAAGCCAAAAAAGTCTTTAAGGAACTGCCACCTAAAGCGTCAAAAAAACGTAAAAGTGCGGTCAAAAATAAAGATGTTTCTAAGAAACCGACTAGAAAACGGAAGAAATAATATTTTAACCCAATCTCCCCAGCCTCCTCGTTGATAAAGCGGGGAGGATAATGACAAAAAATAATAAATAAGAGAACCCTATGTCAGAAAATATCTATGGTATCCATGCTGTAAACAGCATTTTAGCAAATAGCCCTGAGCGTTTAATTGAAGTTTTTGTGCTGAAAGGACGTGAAGATAAACGCCTACAACCCTTACTTAATGAGCTCTATGCTTTAGGCATTGCGGTGCAATTTGTAAATCGTCAAACATTAGATAAAAAATCCAATGGTGAAGTGCATCAAGGAGTGATTGCGCGTGTGCAAGAAGCGAAAGAGCTGAATGAACATGATTTGGATGAACTTCTTACTCGTAAGCAAAATCCACTTTTATTGGTGCTTGATGGCGTGACGGATCCCCATAACCTAGGAGCCTGTTTACGTACTGCGGATGCAGCTGGTGTGAGCGCCGTTATCGTGCCAAAAGATAAATCCGCTCAGCTCACTTCTATCGCACGTAAAGTGGCTTGCGGTGCAGCAGAGACTGTGCCATTAATTCGCGTCACTAACTTAGCGCGTACTTTGCGAGATCTACAACAAAATCATAATATTTGGGTGGTGGGTACAGCCGGCGAAGCAACAGAAACCATTTACCAAACTAAACTTACGGGTTCTCTTGCTTTGGTGATGGGGGCCGAAGGTGAAGGTATGCGTCGCCTTACCCGTGAGCATTGCGATCAGCTTATTAGTATTCCAATGGCAGGCTCAGTTTCATCTCTGAATGTTTCTGTTGCGACTGGCGTATGTTTATTTGAAATTGTGAGACAACGTCTAGCCGCCTAAAAACGCGTGAAAAAATAACCGCACTTGATATAAAAAATGCCGACAAATCATGGTCGGCATTTTTGTTATTTTGAAATGGTTTTCCCTAATAGTATAGAGAACACTAAAGTACATAATGCTGGCACCAACCAAGCTAATCCTTGTGAGTAAAGCGGGAAATGAATCATGACTTGATGCAACCCTTCAGGCAAAACATCTAAGTTTTTCAAACTATCAACTAAACTAAAACAAACAGTCACAAAGATAGTTACGTAATAGCTCAATTGAATAGAAGGCAATTTATTACGCACAAGCTGTAAAACCACTAACATGATCGCCATTGGGTAAATCAACAACAAGGCTGGAATTGTCACTCGGAGTAATTTTGTTAAGCCATATTGTGAAATAATTGTCGTCATTGCGGTGAAGAAGACAATCCAAAATGGATAAGAAAAACGTGTCGAAAACTTGGAGAAGTAATCACCACAAGCACTGGTTACGCCCACTAATGTGGTTAAGCTTGCTAAAGTAATAATACCCGCCATAATCCAGGTTCCCGCCGTGCCAAATAAACTGTTCACATAACGAGAGAAGATTTGGCCGCCATTTGTTGCACCTTGTGCCACCGCATCAGAAGTCGCCCCTAAGTAGAATAAAGCAAAATATAGACAAGCTAATAAAATGACAGATATAAAACCCGCTGAAATCGTATATTGAACAATCTTTTGTGGATTGGTCACATTTTTGGCAGACAATGCCCGTGCAACAATGCCACCAAAGGCAATCGCAGCCAGTACATCCATCGTTTGATAACCACTAATTAACCCAGTAGTTAATGCCGAATTCTCGGCATACGCCTGAGATGGGACAACAATGTCAGAAAGAGGGGAAACAAAAACCGTGATCCCAACAACGAGTAATAAGACCAACAATGCCGGCGTCATCACCTCCCCCACCGTTGAAATAATGGTACTTGGGCGAATCATAAATCCCATGGCGATAATATTAAAAATCACAGAGAAAATAAGACGAGTCGTCGCACTATCTTCAACGAGCCCCAATGGTAACCATGCCATTTCATAAGCAACATTGGTAATTCGAGGCATGGCAAAGGTTGAACCGATGACTAAATAAAGAATGGTTAAAAAGGATACGCCTGCCCACTTGGGTAAGTCCTTAGTCAGTTCTTCGCCACGTCCTAACACTGACACCACAACCAATGTAATAAATGGCATGAGTACGCCCGTTATCACAAACCCTAGCGAAGCCGTTGCCCAATGATTACCTGCGGAGTAACCTTCCATTGGAGGAAAAATAATATTTCCCGCGCCTAAAAATAAAGCAAAAATCATCATACCTAGTACGATGATGTCTTTTTTTGAAAACATAAGTATTCTCGAATAAATAAACTTTAAGAATTTTACTATTAAATTGTTTTTTATTCCAAAAATGAAAATAAATTCTGTGAAATAGATCACGAACTCTATCACATCCCGATTAAATCACACATTATCCATAGCCTATTTTCCAAAAATCAGTAAATTTGTGATAGTATCCAGCCTTTATTATTACTTTTTTAGGAGAGAATGAATGAATAAACTGAGTTTGATTCAACAAATTCAGCGTTTTTTCAAATTGGAATCAGCTGGCGGAATTTTATTACTTTTTTCAGCGGTAGTTGCAATGCTATTAGCCAATTCACCCCTTAATCAAACCTATAATGACTTTTTAAACTTACCAGTCAGCATTCAAGTAGGTACTTTTTCTATCGATAAAACCTTAATTCACTGGATCAACGATGGTTTTATGGCGGTATTCTTTGTTTTAGTGGGAATGGAAGTCAAAAGAGAATTATTTGAGGGCTCCCTTTCAAGCTATCAACAAGCGGTTTTCCCTGCTATCGCTGCCGTTGGCGGAATGGTTATTCCTGCCTTGGTTTATATTTTTATTGCACAACAAGATCCTACTTTAGCCGATGGCTGGGCAATCCCAATGGCGACAGACATTGCCTTTGCACTGGGCATCATGGCGTTATTAAGTAAACAAGTGCCACTCCCACTAAAAATCTTTTTACTTGCTTTAGCCATCATTGATGACTTAGGTGCAATTGTCGTGATTGCACTCTTCTTCTCCCATGGATTAAGCGTGCAAGCACTCGTCTTTGCTGCCATTGCAATTGCTGTACTTATCGCATTAAATCGCTTTAAAGTGACCGCACTTTGTGCCTATATGGTGGTGGGAACAATCTTATGGGCTTCGGTATTAAAATCAGGCGTACATGCTACCCTTGCAGGCGTTATCATTGGATTTTGTATTCCATTGAAAGGCAAAAATGGTGAAACACCGTTACATGACTTTGAGCATATTCTTTCCCCTTGGTCATCCTTTATTATCCTGCCATTATTCGCATTTGCCAATGCGGGGGTAAGTTTTGATGGTATCGACTCAAGCATGCTTTCATCACCATTATTATTTGCGATTTCTTTAGGCTTAATTATTGGAAAACCACTCGGCGTATTTGGTTTCAGCTACCTTTCCGTAAAACTAGGCATAGCAAAACTTCCGCAAGGCATCAACTTCAAACAAATTTTTGCCGTAGCGATTTTATGTGGTATCGGTTTCACCATGTCAATGTTCTTAGCAAGCCTGGCCTTCAATGCTGATGCCGGTGAAAGCATTAATGCCCTTTCTCGATTAGGGATCTTATTAGGCTCCACGGTTTCTGCGATTATGGGGTATATGGCGTTAAAAGCCACAACAAGGTTACCGAAATAATCACGTCTTAATAAAAAATCCTTTGCCACTTTAGCAAAGGATTTTCTTTTTTATTTACACAACTATAACAAAATCCCGCTCTCTGCTTTGGTAAAATTCATTACAAACAAGCTCTTATAAGTGCGAACATGATATTCACCGGTTAGAACGCGACGGGTAAACGAATGGTAACTTTCCATGCTTTCAGCGTGAATAAGCAGCATAAAATCATAATCGCCAGAAATTTCATAACAGCTCACCACATCGGTTTCTTGTCGCATTTTCCGTTCAAATAACTCTTGAAAGCGGGAATGTTGATTATCCATTTCCACCATCACAAAAACACTAATGCCTCTACCCACGGCCTTTGGCGATACCACCGCCACTTGCTTGGTAATAACCCCTTTTTCTGTCAGTAATTGAATTCGACGCTGACAGGTTGCTACCGAGCTATGCACTTTTTCCGCAAGCTCTTTTAATGGCAGAGTCGCATCTTGTTGGAGGATATTTAAAATATCCCGATCTAATTTATCTAATTCCATGTTTACACCTTGAAAATAAATGCCAAATACCGCTCAAACTTGAGAAAAATAATCACTAATTATTTTATATTGAGAAAATTTACCACACCAGACTTTTATAATGACGTTATCAAACCTAAGGAAATATAAAAATGGCTCAAGGTATTTTTCTCGGCATCATCTCGCAATTTTTATTTGGATTGCTCTATCTATTCAGCTTATGGCTACAGCCACTTAACGGCACGGATGTGTTTGCTTGGCGAATGGTCATGATGGTATTTGGACTCTTTTTGATTATCTTACCAACCGTAGGTTGTCGTTCATTATCAAAATTAGTCAATGAAACCTTAGGCAAAGACAAAAAACGTTGGATGTTGTTTTTGCTCGGTACACTTGATGCTGGCAGTCAATTTTGGTTATTTATGTGGGCGCCTGTTAATGGTGAAGGAGTAAACATCGCAATGGGGTATTTCTTATTCCCATTAGTGATGGCATTACTAGGGCGTATTTGGCTGAAAGAAACCCTTTCCACCATTCAAATCATCGCTTTATGTATCGCCGCCTGCGGTGTGGCGCATGAATTGTGGCATAATCAAACCTTTTCATGGAGCAGTCTTTGGGTGTGCTTAGTTTATCCCTATTATTATTTAAGCCGTAAAGCCATGAAGATCCCCGCATTGCAAGGCATCACGCTCGATGTGTGCTTCATTGCTATTCCTTGTCTCATCTATTTGCTCATACAAGAACAGCAATTTTCTTTTGTAATCAGTGAAAGTCGATATTGGTATTTATTGCCTGCATTAGGTTTAGTGAGTGCAATCGGTTTGTCTGCCAATTTAAAATCAAATCAACAAATTCCGGTCAGTGTGTTCGCCGTGCTCAGTTATCTCGAGCCGACATTGCTCTTTTTAATTGCGATATTTTGGCTCAACACACAAGTTTCCCTTTCCGATTACTTTACTTATGTACCGATTTGGACCAGTTTGATTTTGCTTGGCATAAATGGCTTAAGGATAAAACATCATTAAAATTGACCGCACTTTGATATCAACAAGTGCAGTCATTCTTGAAATAATTCTAATTTACGTTCATAATGAACGAACATTCATATTTTATAGACTGAAGCCTTTTTTACTTCAGCATTTTCTCATAAGGCCGCATTATGTCCGATCAACAAACAGATACACAAACTTCCTCAAATAATAAATCTCAACAACGTAAAAAAGGGCTTTCCATTTTTATTCTTTTGCTTCTTCTGATTGCAATCGGTTCTGCGGCTTATTGGTTTTTCTTTATTAAAGGCTTTGAAGAAACCGAAGATGCCTATGTGAGCGGCAATCAGGTGATGGTCTCATCACAAGTTGCGGGAAATATTTTAAAAATTAATGTTGATAATATGGATCCCGTACAAGCGGGCGACGTGTTATTGGAACTGGATGACACCAATGCTAAATTGAGTTTTGAGCAAGCTAAAAGCAATTTAGCCAATGCCGTTCGCCAAATTTCTCAACTGAATTACACCGTAAAACAATTGAAATCCGCCGTTCGTGCGAATGAAATCACCCTTGCTCAAGCACAAGGAAACTTGAATCGTCGCATTCAATTAGTGAAAGATGGCGCAATAGATAAAGAATCTTTCCAACACGCCAAAGAAGCGGTTGAACTCGCCAAAGCAAACTTAATGATCTCACAAAACCAACTTGAGGCAAATCAAGCCTTGTTGTTAGACGGTCCTTTAAGTGAACAACCGCAAATTCAAAGTGCGGTCAGTAATTTGAAACAAGCCTGGTTGAATTTAGAACGTACAAAAATCCGTAGCCCAATTAAAGGCTATGTGGCTCGTCGCAATGCGCAAGTAGGACAAGCGGTTTCTGTTGGTGGCGCATTAATGGCAGTGGTCACTACCGATCAAATGTGGTTAGACGCCAACTTTAAAGAAACACAATTAACCCATATGCGAATTGGTCAGCCAGTTGAAATTCATTTCGACCTTTATGGCAAAGATAAAACCTTTAATGGAAAAGTCGTCGGAATTGAAATGGGGACAGGCAGCGCATTCTCATTATTGCCAACCCAAAATGCGACAGGCAACTGGATCAAAGTGGTGCAACGTGTGCCTGTACGAATTCAATTAGATCCGCAACAATTGACTGAAAATCCATTACGTATCGGTCTTTCTGCGACTGTGAAAGTAAATGTCAGTGATAGTCAAGGCGAAACCTTGCGTAACCAAGCACCAAGCACAACACTTTATTCCACCAATGTGCTGCAATATGATGAAAGTGCGGTCAATAATTTGATCGAATCTATTATTCGTGACAATAGCTATTAGGTTCTGTTATGCCGCAATCTCATTTCAAACCACTGAAAGGCGGTGCGCTAGCGATGCTCACATTGGTGCTTTCATTAGCCACTTTTATGCTCGTGTTAGACTCTACCATCGCCAACGTAGCCATTCCAACCATTGCTGGTGATTTGGGTGCCTCGTCCAGCCAAGGTACATGGGTCATCACTTCGTTTGGTGTGGCAAATGCTATTTCAATTCCGATCACAGGCTGGCTGGCAAAACGTTTTGGTGAAGTGCGGTTATTTTTAGTCTCAACATTATTGTTCGTACTGGCTTCTTGGCTTTGTGGCATTTCACACAGTTTAGAAATGTTGATCGTTTTTCGTGTCCTTCAAGGTGCTGTTGCTGGCCCCATCATCCCCCTTTCTCAAAGTTTATTATTAAATAACTACCCTCCTGAAAAACGCGGAATGGCATTGGCTTTTTGGTCAATGACAATCGTGGTCGCCCCGATTTGCGGTCCAATCTTAGGCGGTTGGATTAGTGATAATATTCATTGGAGTTGGATTTTCTTTATTAATGTTCCGATTGGGCTAGCCGTTGTCTTAATCAGTTGGAAACTTTTAGAAGGTCGAGAAAGCAGAATTTCTCATCAACCAGTTAATACTGTTGGGCTGATTTTGTTAGCACTAGGTATAGGTGCATTGCAATTAATGCTGGATCAAGGCCGCGAGCTAGATTGGTTTAATTCTACTGAAATTGTGGTACTTACTATTATCGCAGCGGTAGGTTTAATCGCCTTAATCATTTGGGAACTGACTGACGACAATCCGGTTGTGGATGTCTCCTTATTCAAATCCCGAAATTTCACCGTAGGTTGTGTTTCAACCAGCCTTGCTTTTTTGGTGTATTCAGGGACGGTCGTGCTCATCCCGCTTCTACTTCAACAGGTTTATAACTACACCGCCACCTGGGCTGGCCTTGCTGCAGCACCTGTTGGGTTATTACCGATTCTACTTGCACCGATTATTGGGAAATTCGGCAATAAAATTGATATGCGGATTTTAATCACCGTCAGTTTTATGGTTTATGCGCTGACCTTTTATTGGCGAGCTGTGACTTTTGAGCCAGAAATGACCTTTATGGATGTGGCATTACCACAATTTGTACAAGGCTTAGCGGTCGCCTGTTTCTTTATGCCACTGACAACCATTACCCTTTCAGGTTTACCACCCGAAAAAATGGCTTCGGCGTCAAGCTTATTTAATTTCCTCCGAACCCTTGCCGGCTCAATAGGCACATCACTTACTACTTTTATTTGGTATAACCGCGAAGCCGTGCATCACACTCAACTTACGGAAGTCATTAATCCATACAATCCGATTTCTCAACAATTCTTCCAAACTATGGGGAGTTTTGGATTAAGTGAAGAACAAACGGCATCATATCTTGCCAGACAAATCACCGCCCAAGGCTTTATTATTGGTGCTAACGAGATCTTCTTAGTTTCTGCAATAACATTTATTTCCTTGGTTGTTCTCATTTGGTTTGCCAAACCACCTTTCGGTGGCAAACATTAAAAACACCCGAAAAAATAACCGCACTTTTGTATCTGAAATAACAAGAATTTGTTATTTTGGATAATTGAGAAACAGGTAGGGTTAGCCAAATATTATGTCTTTTGCTTCGGAACCTGAAACATGCACAAAAAAATAGAAAATTTGTGTGCGTTGTACTAATATGCACAAAATATTCTGAATATTGTGCATGTTATGTAAACGTGCACAAGAAACCACACCTTTTTATGTATAAAGGAAGTCATAATGAACAACTATCAAATTCCAGATTTATTTGCCTTGGGCGAGATAGAAAGTAAAGCGGTATTGAAAGCTTGCAGTACTGCTCATCAGGCATTAGGTGAGTTAAAAGGCGTGGTACATACAATGCCGAATCAAAATATTCTACTCGGGACATTACCCTTGCAGGAAGCAAAAGAAAGCTCGGAGATTGAAAATATCATTACCACGCAGGATGACCTATATCAAAGCAATATCAATACACACCAATTCACTACCGTAGCTGCGAAAGAAGTTCACTACTATGCGCAAGCCATGTCATTAGGCTTTGACTCTGTCCGTTCCGATAAATTAATTACACTCAATCTAATTAAAGAAATTCAAGCTGCATTGGAAGGAAACAATGCGGGTTTTAGAAAGCAGCAAGGAACGGGGCTGGTAAATCAAACGACAAAAGAAATTGTTTATATGCCACCGCAAAATCCTGCCGATATTGAAAAATATATGTCTGATTTGGAAAGATTTATCAACGACTCGGCACAACTTGATTACGATCCCTTGGTAAAAATGGCTCTGATTCATCACCAGTTTGAAAGCATTCATCCGTTTTATGATGGCAACGGTCGGACAGGACGAATATTGAATATTCTATATCTGATTCAACAAGATTTACTCGATACTCCAATTCTGTATCTTTCCCGATATATCAATCGAAATAAAGCAAAATACTACCAGTTATTGCAGTCTGTCCGTGATAGCCAAAATTGGGAATCATGGTTGATATTTATACTAGAAGGCATTACAGAAACCGCAAAACGAACGGTTACTTTAATCAATGGAATTAAAGCTTTAATGCAAAATCACAAACAGCTCATCCGCAATCACTTACCGCAGATTTACAGCCATGAACTAATTAACAATCTGTATAAACACCCTTATACGAAAATTGATTTCGTCGTACGAGACTGCCAAATCCATCGTAATACAGCAAGAACCCGTTTAGAAGCATTGGTGAGAATCGGTATTTTGAAGAAGGAAAAAATTGGAAAAGAAAATTTTTATATTAATGTAGCATTGTATGAGTTATTGGTGGAACAATAGAGATTATCAGAATTCTCAACACTACTTAAAAACGAGCTATATCCAATCAACTAGTAAAAATATTCAATGTTGTAATACAATTCTAGTAAATAACCGCACTTTGATGATGTTCAAAAGTGCGGTTGTTTTTTCTAACCTTTTACCAAGATGTCTTTTAGGAATCTCGCAGTATGCGAACCTTTGACTTTGGCGACTTCTTCCGGTGTGCCTGTCGCGATGATTTGACCACCGCCACTGCCCCCTTCAGGCCCAAGATCCACAATCCAGTCTGCGGTTTTGATCACATCTAAATTGTGTTCGATCACCACGATAGTATTGCCTTGATCGCGCAAGCGGTGTAACACTTCGAGAAGTTGTTTAATATCGGCAAAATGCAGACCAGTTGTCGGTTCATCCAAAATATAAAGGGTTTTACCGGTATCGCGTTTTGAAAGCTCTGTCGCTAACTTAACGCGTTGTGCCTCACCACCTGAAAGCGTGGTAGAAGACTGACCTAAACGAATATAAGACAAGCCTACATCCATTAGGGTTTGCAATTTACGTGCAATCATTGGGATCGCATCAAAAAACTCACGGGCTTCTTCAACCGTCATATCCAACACTTGGTGAATGGTTTTACCTTTGTATCGGATTTCCAAGGTTTCACGGTTATAACGTTTACCTTTACATTGATCGCAAGGCACATACACATCCGGTAAAAAGTGCATTTCCACTTTAAGCACGCCATCACCTTGGCACGCTTCACAACGACCACCACGCACGTTAAAGCTAAAACGTCCTGGGTTATAACCACGCGCACGTGCTTCTGGCACGCCCGCAAATAATTCACGGATTGGGGTAAATAAGCCCGTGTAAGTCGCTGGGTTAGAACGCGGTGTACGGCCGATTGGGCTTTGGTTAATATCAATCACTTTATCGAAATATTCCAAGCCTTCAATGGATTTATAAGGTGCAAAATCCGTTTTCTCCGCACGATTTAAAGCATTTTGAGCCAGTGGGAATAAGGTATCATTAATTAGCGTTGATTTGCCTGAACCTGATACCCCTGTGATGCAAGTAAATAAGCCTACTGGAATCTCTAAATTCACACCTTTCAGATTATTCCCTGTCGCACCTTTTAATTTTAAAAGTTTGCTTTTATCAAGTGCGGTTCGTTTTTTTGGAATTTCGATTTTTTCTTCGCCTGATAAGAACTTACCCGTAATCGAATTTGGGTTCGCCATAATTTCTTTGGCTGTGCCTTGTGCGATTACTTGACCACCATGCACACCTGCTCCAGGACCAATATCAATAATATGATCGGCTTCTCGAATAGCATCTTCATCATGTTCCACCACGATCACGGTGTTGCCCAAATTACGCAAGTGAATCAGCGTATTTAGTAAGCGTTCATTATCGCGTTGATGCAAACCGATAGAAGGCTCATCCAACACATACATTACGCCCACTAAGCCTGCACCAATCTGACTCGCAAGACGAATACGTTGTGCTTCACCGCCCGAAAGGGTCTCAGCTGAACGAGAGAGAGAAAGATAATTCAACCCCACATTCACTAAGAATTCTAACCGCTCTTTGATCTCTTTCAGGATTTTTTCCGCAATTTGTGCTTTTTGACCGGTTAAGGTAAGCCCTTGGAAAAACTCAAGGCTTTCACCAATGCTTTTCTCTGAAATTTGCGGCAAGTTAATGCTGCCAATATACACGTTTCGAGCTTCTGGACGAAGACGCGAGCCGCCACAATCTGCACAAGGCCGGTTACTGATATTTTTCGCCAACTCTTCGCGTACAGACATGGATTCCGTTTCTTTATAACGGCGCGCCATATTATTCAAAATCCCTTCAAAAGGATGTTTGCGGATCACCACATCGCCACGGTCGTTCATGTATTGGAATTCAATTTCTTCCTTGCCTGAACCGTGCATCACAATATCTTTAATTTTTTGTGGCAAATCTTCGTATGGCGTTTCAATATCAAATTTATAATGTTTCGCTAACGAGGTAAGCATTTGATAGTAATAGAAATTGCGACGATCCCAACCTTTCACCGCACCGCCTGCGAGGGAAATGCTTTCATTTTGCACCACACGGCTTTCATCGAAGAACTGCTGAACACCTAAGCCATCACAAGTTGGACACGCCCCTGCTGGGTTATTAAATGAGAATAAGCGAGGCTCTAATTCTGGTACAGAATAGCCACAATGCGGACAAGCAAAATTCGCCGAGAAAACTAATTCTTCAGCTTTAGGATCATCCATATCAGCCACAACTGCCGTACCGCCTGAAAGCTCCAAAGCCGTTTCAAAAGATTCTGCCAAACGAGTGGCTAAATCTGACCGCACTTTAAAGCGATCCACCACCACTTCAATGGTATGCTTTTTCTGTAAAGCAAGTTCTGGCGGATCAGATAAATCACAGATTTCACCATCAATTCTTGCACGAACATAACCTTGTGCCGCCAAGCTATCTAACAGCTTAACATGCTCACCTTTACGATTTTTCACCACGGGCGCAAGCAACATCATTTTGCTTTCTTCAGGCAAGCTTAAGACTTTATCCACCATTTGGCTGATGGTTTGTGCCGTTAATGGCACATCATGCTCAGGACAGCGTGGCTCCCCTACGCGAGCAAACAGCAAACGCAGATAATCATAAATTTCGGTGATCGTGCCCACTGTTGAACGCGGGTTATGAGAAGTGGATTTTTGCTCAATAGAAATCGCCGGCGACAAGCCCTCAATCGAATCCACATCCGGTTTTTCCATCAAAGAAAGGAACTGACGCGCATAAGCAGAAAGCGATTCCACATAACGGCGCTGCCCTTCCGCATAAAGCGTATCAAATGCTAAAGAAGATTTGCCCGAACCGGACAAGCCTGTTATCACAATTAATTTATCGCGCGGAATGGTTAAATTGATGTTTTTGAGGTTGTGGGTTCTAGCCCCACGAATGTCGATAGTATCCATAAAAAAAGCGATTGCCTTAAGAAAATAAATTCAAAAATTGCGACCATTATCGCATATTTCAATATCTGTGCAAATATCCAGTTAATTTTTATGGATCTTTTGTTTCTTTTAAGGCAAAATAGCCAAAATTTTTCATCTTATTTCTAAAATATAGAGGATTCTATGGCAGGTATTAATAAAGTAATCATCGTGGGTAATTTAGGTAATGATCCTGAAATCCGCACGATGCCAAATGGCGAAGCGGTAGCAAATATCAGCGTGGCAACAAGTGAAAGCTGGACAGATAAAAACACGGGCGAACGTCGTGAAGTGACAGAATGGCACCGTATCGTGTTATATCGTCGTTTAGCGGAAATTGCGGGTCAATACTTACGCAAAGGTTCACAAGTTTATGTTGAAGGTCGTTTAAAAACCCGTAAATGGCAAGATAACAACGGCCAAGATCGTTACACCACTGAAATCCAAGGTGATAACTTACAAATGTTAGGTGGTCGCTCTCAAGAGATGGGCGGTTATACACCTGCACAATCAGCACCACAACCAAGCTATCAATCTCGTCCAGCACAATCTGCGCCAGCACCACAAGCGGAGCCTCCAATGGATGCGTTTGATGACAACATTCCGTTTTGAGTTACATATAATTTAAACATGATGAAGGGTCTGAAGTTATGTCAGACCTTTTTTTATAACATAAAGTCGGGGCATTTTTAGCATAAAAGTGCGGTCATTTTTCTGTGAGTTTTTCCAACTTGAATATCGTAAGTTTTAACCGCACTTTTTATCGTGATAAGAAAATAGAGAATTTTAGGAAGCAATTACGCAATCACCGATACTATAACAGCATCAACGTGTAGGTCTGCCTTGGAATTTCATTAGCACTGAAATAATGGGATTTTTGCCAATCTCTCTCAAAAAGAGCTTGTAAGGCCATTTGCTTATTGATTAATCCTTAGAAAAATAGGCCCAAACGTGGATATTTGCGCTATCGGGGGAAAAGAATAGTTGTGCATGGTCTGTAGGAGTTAACTTAAAAGATTAAGAAAAATTATTCTGTCATTTGGAAAAACTAAAGAATAATATCCCAGGTATAAATTTTGTTGACTACATTATAAGTTAACTTATAATAAGCACACATATAATCAAAGGGGGAATTACAATGGAATTTAGTTTTAGTTTGAAAATCAAAGCTACAAAAGAAGATGCATGGGAGTACTATGCAAATATTGAAAAATGGTATAATTGGGAAGAAGATTTAAAAAACATTACATTGAAAGGTAAATTTGAAACTGGTTCATGCGGAACTATGGAGCTTGAAGGAATGCCTCCTATGGAATATCAGCTTACTCTTGTAAAACCTTTTGAAGAATTCTGGGATAAAACAGAAACTCCTTTCGGAGATATTCTTTTCGGTCATCAAATAATTGATAATAATGACGGAAGCGTGAATATAAAACACACTGTGATTTTAGATAGTGAAGATGAGCAACATTTGGAATTTTTAAAACAAGTTTTTTCAGATGTTCCTCAGTCTATATTTATTCTAAAAAATCGTTTGGAAAAATAAGGTGATTGCTGTTTGTTTACATCAAAATATAAAGACAATTCAGAAAAATCAACAGGATTGTTGTTCATGAGGGTGTACAATAAATGGCATCTTATGATAAAAAAAGAGTTAAAGAAAATAAATTTGACACACCCTCAATTTGTTGTTTTAGCTTCTCTTGCTTATCTATCGCAAAATGACAATGAAGTTACACAAATTATGATTTCAAAACTCTCAGAAATAGATGTCATGACGGTATCTCAAATATTGAGTTTATTGGAAAAACATGATTTTGTGAAAAGAAAAGAACATTCAAGAGATACGAGAGCAAAAGTTGTTATTTTAAACAAAAAAGGAGAAGAAATATTACAAACAGCTGTTCCGTTAATTGAGCAAATTGATGAGTTTTTTTTCGGAAAGTTGGATAACGACGAAGAACAATTTAAGCATTTTCTTGTTAGATTAAACAAAGAATAAGAATATTATTTATAATTTATGGAGTTGTCAATTTTGACAGATCCATATTACATTTGAAACTCAAAAATAGAGCATAGCTATAAAACATCATTTATAAATGTAAAAGCCACTCTTTCGAGTGGCTTTATTTTAAGGTTAAGTTTCCAAATTTACCTGATTGCACATCATGAATAGCTTGAAGGATTTCTTCGTGACTATTCATAACAAATGGGCCATATCCTACAACAAGCTCATTGAGAGGCTCCCCAGTGAGAATCAATAATTTTGCAGTATTATTGGATTCTATCAACACATCTGCAGCACCACGCTCAAAGGTAACCAATTCACCTCGCCGAGCAATTACGTTGCCACTAACTTGGATCGTGCCATCTAATACAAGGATAATCACATTGTGACTTGCTGGCACGCTGAACATATAGGCAACATTCGCATTCATTGTGGTATCCCACATATTAATTGAGCTGAATGTATCCGCAGGGCCTTTCGTATCGAGTAATTCGCCAGCGATAACTCTGACTGAACCTGCATTATTCGGTAATGCCACGACCGGAATATTTTCAGCTTTAATCGCTTGATATTTAGGTGCTGTCATTTTATCTTTTGCCGGCAAATTAACCCAAAGTTGCACCATCTCGAACAAACCGCCTTCTTTAGCAAATTTTTCAGAGTGCATTTCCTCATGCATCACGCCAGAACCTGCTGTCATCCACTGAACATCCCCCGTACCAATCGTACCACCACCGCCATGTGAATCCCGATGTGATACTTCACCTTGATAAGCAATAGTCACCGTTTCAAAACCTCTGTGCGGATGTTCACCGACACCACGTAAAGCAAATTCAGAATCATCGCGACGACCACCTTGGAAAAATTTGGGTTCGTTGTAATCCATTAAAAGAAATGGATCGAGATTTTTATCTTTATCGTTATAACTAAACATCGAGGCGACATGAAAGCCATTTCCTACCCAATGTTTTGCTGGGGCAGTAAAAACATTTGCAACTTTTTTCATATAAAACTCCTTTGTTAATTTGTAGAACCTATCGTTCTGCCAATACGAGTATTATATGGTTCGAAAATAAGAGATAAAGATGACTTTAATTGAAGAATATTTTACTAAAGGGAAACAATTAAAATTAAGCTGAGTATAAAAGAACAATTGAAGAGAATTTACAAAAAACTCCTAAAAATTTAACCGCTCTTTATAACAAAAATCCCCTAAATTCTAAATCTAGGGGATTTTTGCTTTAAATACCATGTTGTTTATTTCAAACCTTTTTTAACCAAATCTTCATAACCGCCATGGTTGGTGACATTGGTATAGCCTGCATTTTTCAACTCAGTGAGTGCGGCTTCGGCACGACGACCACTACGACAGTAAAGGTTGATCGGTGCATCTTTATCTGAGCCAATCGCTTTCACACCTTCAATGATTTTATCATGTGGAATATTCACCGCATCTTGTAAATGACCTGCGTTAAATTCCTCGGCTGAACGTACATCAATCCAAACGCCTTTTGCTTTTTCCGGTTGTACTGCACTTTGTTCTGTTTGTGGCGCAGTATTCGCAGAAGCAAAAAAAGGTACAGCAATGGCTGCCGCAGAAAGTACCGCTGTGAATAATTTTTTCATTATTCAATCTCCTATTAAATAGAAATAATATATTTACCTAAATAAATTTAGGGGTTATGTAAAACTAATAGTCATCATACGCCTAAATATAAAGATAATAAACTGTAAATGAAGTAAATTTTAAGTAAAATTTAACCGCACTTTGTAATATTTACCTTATTTAACACATCAATCTCTCTAAACCTTATCATTCATTATTTCTGATTAGTAAAAGATGTTGTTCATAAAGTAGTATTTTTCACACAAAGATTTAACCGTACAATCTGCCCCATCAAATATTGAGGAGAAAATAATGAAAAAAATGCCTGTATTGTTTGTTGGGCATGGTAGCCCGATGAACGTGTTAGATAAAGAAAACCCGTTCAATCAGAATTTCAGCCTAATTACGCAAAAATTTGCTAAACCCAAAGCCATTTTGATGATTTCAGCGCATTGGTACAGCAGCCGTTTGCAGGTGACATCAGGTGAACACCCTGAAATGATTTACGATTTCTATGGTTTTCCTGAAGAACTCAGCCAAGTGCAATATCCCGCACCCGGTTCGCCTGAGTTAGCAAAGCAAGTGCAGTCATTATTACAGCCAGAAAATGTTGAGCTAAATCCAACGCGTGGTTTTGATCACGGGGCATGGGCGGTATTGAAATTTCTCTATCCTGATGCCGATATTCCCGTGGTACAACTTAGTCTTAACCGTTTGCAGTCGGCAGAATGGCATTTTAATTTGGCGAAAAAATTAGCTGCTTTGCGCGAACAAGGTGTTTTGATTATTGGCAGTGGCAATATTGTGCATAATCTAAGAGCGATAAGCTGGGAACATATTGATCAAATCGGCGCGGGGTATGACTGGGCGTTTGCTTTCCGTGAAACAGTCAATCAGGCGATTGCGACACAAGATGATGAAACTTTGGTGCATTATGACCAGTTAGGTGAAAAAGCCGAGCTTTCTGTGCCTACGCCAGATCATTATTTGCCGTTGCTGTACATCATGGCATTACGCGAACCACAAGACGATATTACGTTTTTCAACGATAACCTGATTGCAGGATCGCTCAGCATGACGTCGGTTTTAGTGGGGTAAAAATAAAACGGCTTAAATCTAACATCTCTTATCCTATTTCTCATAGGTATTCGCTGCATCTTATAAATTCACATCATAAAGAACATCCCTCTATTATTATTTTGCTTAATTTTCAAACGGCAATGCTAAAAAGGTGATGCTTTGTATAAAAAGATAAAAATCCCACCGAAGTGGGATTTTATAATTAAAGTGTTAGCAAAGTCTTGAGTACCAATCTTCAAGGGTTTTCGCGCGACGTGAAATCGTTCCTGTTCCTTGTTGATTATCAGACAACCGATGATGTTTTGGTAAATTGGCAGTCAAAAAATAATCAGTTAAAAACTGGTTCGCATGACCTTGCATAGTCGCTCCCGAGTTTAATGACCAACTTTCCCATTCCCTGTAAATCTCAGAATTTCTAAATGCTAAAGCGATTAATTGCATTGGCATAGATGTTGTAGCAAGTTTAATTCCACTTTGCGTTAAATTCAGATTTCTATCTAAAAAACCAAGTATTCTTGCGCTATGTGCATAATAATCAACTTGTCGCTTAGTGAGATGAAGCAGAGATGGGGAAAGAAAGCCATGCTGATGTTTACATTTTACAACAGAGAGGACTTTATTGAGATCGTCCGCTTGAGGGACGTTAATACTAATTAGGGGCATTTTTTACCTCAATTTAAAAATTTTACTTTTAAAATGGAAGGCAAAAAGGTATGATTGCGCCGTGTTTACACAAAAACCGCTTGCTTTTCTATTTTTAAAAGTAAGTTGTTACTTAGGCATCACATGGTCATTGGTCGTGAGAATGTGATACCGCTTTTTAATACCCAATCAGTTCCCGCTGGTTGGGTTTTTCCATATCTAGTGGCTATAAAAAACACGTCCCCCTAAATATTGATTTTAATTATAAGTATAATCAATAAAAAGATCAACGAATATCACTATACCCTATCGAAAAACACGCTCAATAGCTCGCTAAGGCACGATTTTAATAAATTCGATATTAACTATGCATTAAATTTTTTACCGCTTAAATCAGCTCTTATTTTGCATAAATAGCCTTCACTTTTTATGTATATTTATGTATATTTATGTATTTCTTATTTCATTGATTTATTATGCAATATTTTTGCATAATAATTTTATCGATAGAATTAGTTTATTTGTTATTCTATCTTCTCAACTTTTTTCTCTCTATGAATCAAATTTAGGGGAAAAATGAGTAGTAAGTTTTGGAAGAAAATTCCTGAAAATTTAACCTCATTTTAAAAGAAAAAAGCCATCTGAAATCTAACATTCAGATGGCCTTTTTAATTGATTTAATTATTTCTTCGCAGGATTAACTTCGCTCACTGCTTTCTGAGATTTTTCATCCATTTCCACTTTAATATTATGGTCCACCACCACATTCATATTAATGGTGATGCCTTCCTTTGGTGTATCCAATTGAATGGTCGGCGTGCAAGCTGTAAGCGTGAACATTGCCACCCAAATAAAAAAGTGCGGTTGAAATTTAAAGTGTTTTATCATTTATCTTTGTCTAATTGTTTATAAAGTTTATATTGCAGATTTTGTTCAAATTGCGAGCCATAGTCAATCATATTCCACAATTCAAACATATTTTCTTGGTGCGTATAATTTAATGTTATTGGATTATGGGTTCGCTTGGTTGGATTAAATCCACTAATGCTCGCACGCAACGTCATTTGCCCTTTAGGATCGAGCGTCACCGCTGCATGGGAATTTTGCAGTTCCATTTCTTTTAATAAATCCACCAAGATATTTTCTGTCCAACCGCCTTTTTTCAACCCTTTCACCATTTCATCGGTTAATTTGATGGACACATTTCCCACTTGTTCCAATGTACCATTACAAATCAAACATTCCTTGTGACCAAGCCAAAATGGCAGAGTCGCATTGGCGCGGCCGGTTAAGGTTATTTGGTTATATTGTGCCAAGGCTAACACTTGGGCTAAATCAATATTGGTGAAAGAAAGCGTTGCCATTTTGCTTTGTGGGAAAGTGAGCTGAGGTACCGTCAATAAACCATCAAATAAGGAAAGTTTCACATTTCTCAAAGTAAGCGGATTTTTCATGGTGTTCGGATAACGCCCAAACAAATCCAATTCCCCATTTGCGACGGAAAGCGCACCATATCGAATATTTTGAGTCGAAATATGGATCGGTTTACTCGAAGCCACTTGCAATGCCTCGTTTTCATAATTCATCGGGAAGCGAATGTTCAAGCCATACACTTCACCATCTGGCATGGTGATTTTGCCGTTTTTCAGGTTCAGCTCTCCGCCCATTTTCACGCCATTGGTATTAATCACGAATTTGCTCTGTCCTTTGATGCTCCCTTCATGGATTAACCAGTTCCATTTTTGTGGGAAGAGTGATTGGAATACTTTTGCGGATTGTTCTTTCCAGCTAATTTCGCCTGAAAGTGCAGTATTCTGATATACACCCAAAACATCTAAGGGCCCAAGAGAACCAGCCTTCAAATCACCTGCAAAATTGAAGTTACTGATACTCTTACCATCAATGCCTAAACCAAAAACAGGCGAAACAAAACGACCGCCATAAGCAAATTCAATCCAATCAGTTTTTGCTTGCAACAAGCCGCGAATATGTTCTTCTTCATAATCCCAACGAAGCCGATCTTTAAGTTCCAACGAAAGCGGTGCCATTTTTACCTCTTTCATTTTGACTTCTTTTGAATGGGCAGAAAGTTGATTTAATTCAATATGATCGGCTTCCCAAAAGCCTTTACCTTCCATTTTGACTGGCGTATTTAAGGATTTCCAGTTTGCACTGCCATTGATTGTCCAATCCCAACGGTTTGTCGCTTGTTTCTCTACAGACTGCAACTTATGCTCTTCATCCCGCAAGTCAAACACGGTTTTAATACCGGCAATAAACTCACGAGCGTTTCCGTCTAATTTTAAATTGAGATTTTCGAACTGCGGGGTTGTGCCGTTCAACGTTGCCTGCAAGCGTCCTTCCAAGCCATAACGCCCAATGATGATGTCATCTAACGGCAAACGAACGTGTAACTTGGTATCCTCTTGCTCGTTATCCATTTTAAAGACAGAACCCGGATAAAAATACACCACGGGATGTGTAAAAATCCCGCCAAAATGATAGGTTAAATTGGTAAAAGCCACCGTCGAGTTATAACGCAAATCCCCCCGTGTTTTCAGCTCAAAATCCAATTCGTTATTGTCATCGCCACCGCCGATTTCACCATTTTTGCCTGAAATCACGATCTCCCCTTTGCCCATTTCACCAAAGGTTTGCAAGATCACATTCATATCAATGCTTAATGGCAACAAGCCTTCTGCCGCACGGTGAATAGATAAGCCAAGGAAGCCTTTAATCGGTTGATAGCTGTCGAAGGTCCAATAAAATTTCCCCCATGAAATATCCAAACCGTCTTTGGTGAAGACGAAAGGCACATCCAACAACGGCGAATTTGCCGTTAAATCTTGAACATTTAACTGACCATCTGCACCTTGCCACGACACTTTTGCCTCGCCTTTGGTTACAGTGAGTTCAGAGTTATTCCAGTTAAATAAAACATTTCCTTGTTGAGGAAGTTGAGAAAGATCGGGCTCAAAATTTGCAGTGAAATGAAGATCGTAGTTTTTATCGCCCGCTTGTTTAATATCGGTATTACCCGTCCATTGAAAGATCCCATCTCGCGGCGTAACAGTGGATTGATGATGCAGCTCAAGTCCATCATTATTCGCTTGTGCTTCTAGTGCTAATTGGTTGCCATTATAGTTTGCATCTAACGCCCAATCAGCCGATAAAAAAGGCTGCAGCGCGGCTTGTTTTAGTGCATCGGTATTTGTTAATTGAAAGTGTTTAACTTTGACATCAGAAATAGGTAATGCCGCCCAAAGTGCGGTCAAATTTGGTGGTGTGTTTTCAGCGTTATCGCTTGGTAAATGAGTTAAACAATCATAATTCAAGCTAGCCTTTTCAACGTCAAGACTATGTGTATTCCACCAAGTAAGTTGCGCATCATTGAGGTTTACGAGGGTACATTGATCTGTTTTCACTTTTAGCTCTGGCAGCGTTAAACCTGTTGCTTCCCATTGCCAATCATCGGCTAATTCAATGTGATAATGCGGTGCTAAAAAATGATTTGCAAGTTGTTCCACTCGTTTCGGGGTCGCAAAACCGCGTAATAAGCCAACGCTTACTACGATCAACAGCAACAAAATAATCAACGCCCACAGGCAACGCTTTCGCATAGTTTCCCCAATTACGCAATCAATGAACAGAGGCGTATTCTAGCTTATCTCGCCCCAAATAGCTCAACCAACTTATCCCCAAAGAAATAAAATACCAATCCAAAGGCAACAATGGTTAATCCGATAAATTTTGTGATATTTACTTCTCGAATCGGCATACCGATAAGACCAAAATGATCGATAGTGGCTGCGGTAATTAATTGTCCGACAATGATAAAAAATAACATCGCGGTAATACCGAGTTTAGGCGCAAGTAAAACCGTTGTGAACACGACAACTGCACCAAGTACCCCACCGATTAATTTCCACCAAGGTTGTGAAGGGATAGCAGACAAATTTCCCCATAAATCGGTTTTCACCCAAGCAATAAAAAAGAGAACTATCGTTCCCACGGCAAAAGAAATAAAGGTCGCGATCACCGCTTCGCCACTCATGGCTTTCGCGAGTTGTGTATTAATTGCCGATTGCGTGGCGAGTGCGACACCTGCCGCTAAGGCGATAATGAGATAAACAAAAAACATTGAAACTCCCAACAGAAAATTTGGCTTATTTTAACCTTTTCCTATTTGTCTTGTCGCGAAATGCTTTCCATTCGATAAAAATCGCCCAAAAATCAACCGCACTTTGCATTTCATTCATAAATACCTCAAAAGTTGTAAGTCATCTTACCTGTTTATTTGATCTCGATCACTATTTGACTATTCTTTATTTGACGGTAATCTTCAAATCCATACACTAAACTCCATTCGGAGCAATCGTTTGCGCAATGCGTATTGAAAGCAAAATAGACTGATTTTATCAACTCAATGGGAGGAATATCCATGACCCACATTATCGTTGCAACGCACGGTAAGTTTTCTGAAGAAATCGTCAATTCCGCCGCTATGGTGTATGGCGAAGATGAAAACTGCCATGTCGTGACTTTCTTACCGGGTGAAGGCGGTGAGCATTTAATCGAGAAATATAATGCGATTATTGCCACGCTGCCTGAAAACGAACCGGTGCTCTTTCTGGTCGATTTATTTGGTGGTAGCCCTTATAACGCGGCAAGCCGAGTCGCCAGTGAAAGGGATAATACCGATATCGTCACCGGCATTAATCTACCGATGTTGCTAGAAGTGCTTGATGCTAAAGATGGCGCTAGCTTAGATGAATTGGTAGAAACCGCGAAAGAAGTCGGGGTCGCTGCCGTGAAATCCTTCCGTCAACCTAAAGAAAGCAAGCCTGCTCCAACGCCAGCAGCTAAACCAGCGGAAGCACCAAAAAACGCTCAAAATCCAACCGCACTTTCTGGCAATATGAACATTTCCTTATTGCGTATTGATAGCCGTTTAATCCACGGTCAAGTGGCAACCTCTTGGGCAAAAGCAGTGAAATGTGAAGCGATTTTTGCGATAAATGATGATGTGGCGAATGATGCGCTTCGTCGTGATTTATTACTTCAAATCGCGCCTGAACATTTGAAAGCTTATGTGATTCCTGTGGAAAAAGCCATTAAGGTGTATCACAACCCGAAATATGCAGGTAAAAATATTCTTTGGTTAGTGACCAACCCAACGGACATCCTGCGTTTAATCGAGGGTGGAGTGAAAATTGATAAGGTCAATGTGGGCGGTATGACCTATCGCGAAGGCGATAAACTTATTTCTCAAGCCGTTGCCGTCAACCCAACAGATGTAGCGGCATTTAAACAGCTTTTAGATAAAGGCGTGGAATTAAGCTTACAACAAGTGGCGAGCAGCCCGAAATCAATGCTCACACACAAAGAGCTTGATGCGATTCAATTTTAATTACGAGGACAATTCATTATGACAACAATGGAAATTATTTTAGTCACGCTCGTTGCCGCCATTTGCGGAATGGGGAGTGTATTGGACGAACGTCAAACCCATCGTCCTTTAGTTGCTTGTACCCTAATCGGCTTAGTATTAGGTGATTTAGAAACCGGTATTATTGTCGGTGGTACCCTTGAATTAGTGGCATTAGGCTGGATGAACGTGGGTGCAGCAATGGCACCAGATGCGGCATTAGCCAGTGTGATTGCGACTATCCTTGTCATCAAAGGCGGACAAGATAAAGGTAGCGCATTAGCGATTGCAATTCCGGTAGCGGCAGCAGGTCAAGTATTAACTATCTTTGTTCGTACTTTAACTATCTTCCTTCAACACAAAGCCGATGATTTTGCCGCAAAAGCGAACTTCCGCGGCATTGAATTCTGTCACTTCAGCGGTCTTGCGTTACAAGCGTTACGTGTGGCAATTCCAACCTTCTTTGTTGCGTTAGTAGCAGGTACGGATACGGTAACCGAAGCATTGAACGCGATTCCAGAAGTGGTTACTCGCGGTTTACAAATCGCCGGTGGCTTTATCGTGGTCGTTGGTTATGCGATGGTAATCAATATGATGCGTGCAGGCGCATTAATGCCATTCTTCTTCCTAGGCTTCGTGATCGCCTCTTTCACCAATTACAACCTTGTCGGTCTCGGTATTTTAGGCACATGCTTAGCGATGATTTACATTCAATTAAACCCACGTTTCCATCAATCTACTGCACCACAAGCAGTTGCAAAACGTGAATTAGCTGACGATGAACTTGAAGGACTATAAGGAAGAAATTATGACTGAACAAACTAAAAAATCATTAACAAAAGGCGATATTCGTAGCACTTACTGGCGTTCAACTTTCTTGCTTGGATCCTTCAACTTTGAACGTATGCAAGCAATGGGTTTTTGTGTATCGATGATCCCAGCCATTAAACGTCTTTACAGCAAAAAAGAAGATCAAGCAGCGGCATTAAAACGCCACTTAGAATTCTTCAACACCCAGCCTTGGGTGGCATCATCTATCATTGGTGTTACTGCCGCGATGGAACAAGAACGTGCGAATGGTAACGATATTGATGACTCCGCAATCAGCGGGGTGAAAGTCGGTTTAATGGGACCATTAGCCGGTGTGGGTGACCCAATTTTCTGGGGAACATTACGTCCTGTACTAGCGGCACTTGGTGCGGGCTTAGCCATTACCGGTAACCTTTTAGGGCCATTGCTTTTCTTCATCGGTATTAACCTTTGCCGTGGGTTAACTCGTTGGTATGGCTTTAAATATGGCTATGAAAAAGGCACCACAATCGTTAACGATATGGGCGGCGGTCGCTTACAAAAATTGACGCAGGGGGCGTCTATCCTCGGTCTCTTTGTTATGGGCTCACTGGTATCGAAATGGACAAGTATTAATATTCCATTAGAACTTTCCCGCTATAAAAACCAAATGGGCGAAGAAGTGGTGACCACCGTACAAAGCGTGTTAAACGATCTTCTCCCTGGTCTTGCGGCGTTAGGTTTAACTTTCTTATGTATGTATTTATTACGTAAAAAAATCAACGCCATGTACATCATCTTCGCCTTATTCGGCGTGGGTATTTTAGGCTATCATTTTGGTGTGTTAGCCTAATACATTATGATATTGCCTTCCCTCTTTTTCTTGTGGGAAGGCAAATTTTTTAGCATGACATATAAATCCTATGAACTGGAAAAATCTCATCAAGCCACCACCGGCTGAAGGCTATATTAAAAATTCATCCAATTTAGTGACCGCTCTTTTTGTTCTGGCGGGCATTCTTTATTATCCCACTAATGGCTATGGCGCCGTCATCGCTTTAATTGCCGCATTAATTGTATTAATCGGACAAAAAATGCTGATTGCTCAAACCAATAAAGACTTCACCGAAATGCAATTAGCCGAAAAGCAATTCCAAGAAACCCAAAACAGCGATTACCTCCGCTTTATTGAAGCACGCGCCACCCAAATGTTGCGCGACAACAAAGTCCTTTCCGAAAAAGGCAAAAAAGAGTTAGAGAGATTACTGGCTGTCGTCAAAACACATTTAAAGGTATAATGCTGCCAAATTTATATTTGGAAAATATCCTTTAAAGATGAGACATACAAAGAAACTCATTACTCTTGCGGGAATTGCCGCATTTGTCACCTATTGGTTTTATCTGCCAACTTATCCGGTATATCCGAAGAGTGATCATTATGATCCTGATACACAAACTTTCTATAATGCAGAACCTCAACGCGCACCAATAAATGTTGCAAGTGCACTTTGGGAAATGACATTTCATGAAAAAGATTTTCACCCCAAAAAACCATTGCCAACGGTCAAACCAAATTGGACCGAGTTATTAGCGCCAGCTGAACAGAGTCGCTTTATGTGGTTTGGACATTCGACGCTGCTTATGCGCATTGGCAATCAAACCATTATTACCGATCCGCTTTTTGGAGATAGTGCGTCCCCTATGCCAATAATGATGCACCGTTTTCAACCACCCGTGGCAGAAATTGAAGAATTGCCACCTGTAGATGTCGTGTTGCTTTCACATAGCCATTACGATCACCTTGAACAAGAAAGCATCGAAAAATTAATGAAAACGCAAAGTCATTTTGTGGTTTCTTTAGGAATGGGCGTGATATTACAAAAATGGGGAATAGATGCAGCTAGAATTACTGAATTAGACTGGTGGCAAAGCACTGAACGCAATGGTGTAAAATATACTGCATTACCCGCAAGACATGATTCTAGCCGTAATTTGTTTGATCAGAACAAAGCATTGTGGTCTGGCTTTTTAATAGAGCATAAGCGCGGTCAAACTGAAGAACGTTTTTACTTCCATGGTGATTCTGCTCAAGGTAAACATTTTGATGAAATTGCCAGCCGTGTTGGCAAAATTGATATTGCGTTTATCGAAAACGGACAATATAACGAAAGATGGCCCAATAATCATCTTTTTCCTGAGCAAACTGCGCAACTTGCAGCAAAACTACAGCCAACAAGATTTATGCCCATTCACTGGGGCGCTTATCCTCTTGCCTTGCATACGTGGAATGAGCCAGTGCTTAAGAGCATCCCCATGGCAAGAACACTGGGCGTGAATACACTTACACCATTATTAGGACAAGTATTTGACGTAAATACAAAAACAGAAGATTGGTTTACCCAAGAATAATCATAACTTTTGGCTATATGAAATAAGTTTTTCTTCTTTTTCTTACTTAAATTAGATAGGTATTATCAAGCGGAAATTTATGATTTATCCCTTAGGAGTAGTTTATGTCTCAATTTAAAATTCACACCATTGAATCAGCCCCTGAAGCGGCACAAGAAGCCTTAAAAGCCGTACAAAATGCCAATGGGTTTATTCCAAATTTAATTGGTGTTCTTGCGAATGCCCCTACTGCACTTGAAACTTATCGCACAGTGGGCGGAATTAATGGTCGTAATAGCCTAACAGCAACAGAACGCGAAGTGGTGCAAATTACCGCAGCGGTAGTCAATGGCTGTGGTTTCTGTGTAGCGGGACACACGAAAATCGCTTTAAAAGTATTAAAACTTGAAGAAGAGCTTGTAAATCAAATTCGTGCAACTGCTCGTATTGAAAGTGATAAAAAACTCGATACTTTAGCGCGTTTCACCCTTGCCGTTATTTTGCAAAAAGCAAAATTAACGGAAGCACAGCTTAAAGCGTTCTTTGATGCAGGTTATACTCAAGAAAATGCCATTGATGTGATTTTAGGTGTCAGCCTCGCCACATTATGTAACTATGTGAACAACATCGCTGAAACCCCAATCAACCCTGAATTACAGGCATTTGCATAATCAAGCCAATATTACAATATTAAAAGTGCGGTCAAAAATGACCGCACTTTTTTATTCCTTCACAAATTGTTTTATTTGATCTGAATTCAAATGTCCTGGTTGTGCTTTGATAAGATTTAAGTCCTTATCCAATAACAAATTAAACGGATAGCCTAATACATTGGCTCGTTTAATGATTTCACCATTTTCATCCAATAATACGGTGATATTTTTATAGTCCAAGCCTTTATACCAATTGATAAATTTTGAGCTATTTTGTTCGTTCTTTTGTCCTGGTGAGGCAATCGTAATCACATTAAAATCAAGATTCTTTTCTGCACTAAGATCATCAATTTCCGCTAAGCCCGCTAAGCAAATTGGACACCAAGATGCCCACATTTTGATATAAAGCGGTTTGCCTTGATATTGTGATAAGGTGACGGTTTGATTATCCAACGTCTTCAAGGATATATCCGCCAAAGACACCTTCTCTTGAGCAAAGCTCAATGGACTCAAAAACACTAAAAGTGCGGTCAATATTTTTCTCATTTTGCCCTCTTATTTCACAAAAGGAATCAAATCACCATAACCTTGTTTTTCCATTTCATCTAATGGAATAAACTTAATTGATGCACTGTTGATGCAATAACGTAAACCACCTTTATCACGCGGACCATCATCAAACACATGGCCTAAATGGGCATGACCACTGCGACTTAACACCTCAATGCGAGTCATATTAAAGCTATTGTCTCTTTGATACTCCGCCACTTCAGCGGCAATCGGTTTGGTAAAACTTGGCCAGCCGCAACCTGATTCAAATTTATCTTTAGAAGAAAATAACGGTTCTCCCGTGGTGATATCCACATAAATACCCGGCGCGAAATTATCCCAATATTCGTTACTAAAAGAGCGTTCGGTATGTTTGCCTTGCGTCACATCATATTGAAGTGCGGTCAATTTTTGCTTTAATTCTGCATCACTTGGTTTTGGGTATTTTTTATCATCAATTAATGGCTCATCGGCTTTTTTGATGTCAATATGGCAATAACCATTCGGGTTTTTCTTGAGATAATCCTGATGATACTCTTCCGCCTCCACATAATTTTTCAGCGGTTCTACTTCAATTTGAATCGGCGCTTGATATTTACTTTGTAAGGTTTTTAATGCCGCTTCAATAACGGCTTTATCTTGCTCATTTTGATAATAAATGCCGGTGCGATATTGTCTGCCTCGATCATTGCCTTGCTTGTTAATACTGGTTGGATCGATAACGCGGAAATAATATTGCAGTAATTTATCTAACGAAATTTTATTTGGATCGTAAGTGACTTTCACCGTTTCCGCATGATCTGTCGCATGCAATAATTGGTAGTTAGTGGTATCACCTTTTCCATTGGCATAACCAGAAACAGCATCAGTCACGCCTTGAATTCTTTCCATATAAGCTTCTAGTCCCCAAAAACAACCACCGGCAAGATAAATAATTTGTTGTTCTTGTTTACTTTCCATTGTCATTTTTTGCTCCTTTGATGATTCTGTGTGATCAGCATACGTTAAACTACTTTGCAAACCGCCAAAAAGTGCGGTCAATATGAGAAATGTTTTTGTATATTTCATTTTCTTTCCTTATTATAGAAAAATCTTCAGCTTGCATTTCATTAGACGAAGACAAGCCCATTTTCTTACAAAATAAGGCAATTTTTTACCGCACTTTGTGCAAGGAACCTTTATGCCAAACATACATCTCCGCAATAATTATCAAAAAGCTGTTGTTTGTATGGTGTTAGCTTACATCAGCATTGCCTTAATGGGTGTATTTGTAAAATACGCCTCTGATGAATTACCGTCTAGTGAAATTTTATTTTCCCGCTTCTTTATTGGTTTTGTTTTTCTCTTACCCTTTTTGATTAAAGATGGGGATTTCAAAGTCGATATGTCGCAATGGAAATTTCTCATTTTGCGTAATCTAGCCGGCATTGCCAGTATGTTGCTAACCTTCTACGCCATTAAATATTTACCGATTTCTATTGCGATTTTATTGATGAATACGTCCGCACTTTTTGTGCCTTTATTGCTGTTTTTCTTTAAAGTCAGAACGCCATTAAAAGTATTAGCTTGCAGTTTTATGGGGTTTATTGGTGTATCCATCATTATGCTGACCAACGGCTCAATGAATATCAACCCTATCCATGTAGGCTATGCGTTAGGTGCTGCTGTGCTAGCAGCCATGGCATTTATCAGCTTACAAGAGCTCAATAAACACAACTCACCTAAAAATATCGTGTTTTACTTTCACTTATTAGGCTCGATTTTATTGCCACTCTTTTTCATCACGCAGTGGAAAATGCCGACATTACATGGATTTGCATTACTGCTTTTGGTAGGTGGATTCGGTCTTATTTTCCAATTATTACTCACTCGCGCCTTTAAATACGCGCCTGCCAATGTCATTACGCCTTTTGCTTTTACCGGTGTCATTTTTTCCAGTATCTGTGACTGGTTATTCTGGGATAACGTACCAAGCCTAAATTTCTGGATCGGTTCATTAGTTATTATTATTGCCGTCAGTTTACTTGCTAGAATGCGGGCAAAATAGAGAAATCCGACCAAATAGCTAAAATATAACTATTCTCAATAACATTGTTTGAGTGTATAATCCAAATGTTTTTTATTATTGAGGACACAACATGAAAAAATTATTCAAAACTACTTTAGCTTCCGCATTATTAATGGTATCCGCATTCGCTAGCGCCGTGACGGTTAAAGATGCGAAAGGTGAATTTACCCTTGATAAAACCCCAAGCCGTGTTGTGGCATTGGAATATTCTTTTGTGGATGCTTTAGCCCAAGTCGGTGTAAGCCCAGTGGGTGTGGCTGACGATAACAAAATCGATCGTATTTTGCCGCAAGTGCGCGAAAAAATTGCTACATGGCAATCCGTTGGTACGCGCTCTCAACCGAGTCTTGAAGTGATTGCTTCCCTCAAACCCGATTTAATTATTGCCGATCCTTCCCGTCACACAGCGGTGTTTGAAGAATTGAAAAAAATTGCGCCAACAGTGATGTTCGATTCTCGTCATGAAAGTTATCAAGAAAATCTTGAAACCGCGCAAAAAATTGGTGATTTAGTCGGTAAAAGTAGCGAAATGAAAGCGAAGATCAATGAACATAATGATTACATTGCCAACATTGCAAAAAATCTAGGTGTACAAGGCAAAAAAGCCTCATTTGGTACTTCCCGAGAAGATAAATTTAATATCCAAAATGACAATGGCTATGTGGGTAGTTTCTTAACGACATTAGGTTTTGCCCCAACTAAACTCAATAGTGATCAAGCTTTCGTAGAAATCAACCTTGAACAATTAGTAATGGAAAAACCGGAATACTTGTTCATCGCCCATTATCGTGATGAAAGTATTGCGCGCAAATGGGAAGCTGAGCCACTGTGGAAAGCTATTCCTGCCGTAAAAGCAAACCATGTTTACAGCGTTGACGCTGACATGTGGGCTCGCGGTCGTGGCTTAGAAGCGAGCAAAATTATGGCAAAACAAATTGAAGGTTTCGTGAAACAAAAATAATGATGAAGTCCACTTTCCGTTGGGGACTTCCCCTTATCATTCTGGCTTTCCTATTATGGGGAAGCCTGTTTTTGTATTATCCCATCGAAATTCGACCGCTTGCAGCGTTACAAGCGTTCCTCCCCGATGGCGATGAAATTGCCAAAATTACGGTAACCGATTTACGCTTACCGCGCGCATTAGTTGGCATGATTTTAGGTGCCAATCTTGCGGTGGCGGGAGCGTTGTTACAAACCATTACGCGTAATCCACTTGCCTCGCCTACACTACTTAGCGTGAACTCTGGAGCCAGCCTTGCGATGGTAACCGCCAGTGCGTTTAGCCCCTTGATTCTTTCTGGTTATAGCATTGCTTTAGTGGCCAGTATCGGCGGCGGTCTGAGTTGGTTTGTGGTAATGCTGATCAGCAATGGTTGGAAAGACAACAGTGGGGATCGTAGCCGAGTGATTTTAGCGGGGATTGCCGTATCACTACTGTGTGCCGCCCTCACGAAATTGGTGCTCATTATCGCGGAAGATCATGCCTTCGGTATTATGAGTTGGCTAGCTGGCGGCATTGCACATGCCCGTTGGAATGAATTATTGACGTTATTTCCGTTCTTTATTTTGACCGCACTTTTCTGCCTATTTTTTGCCAGCCGTTTGAATTTACTCAATTTAAGCGATGAATCCGCTCGTTCGCTAGGCATCAATCTCTTCCGTTTACGTTGGTACGCTAACATCATGGCATTATTGATTGTGGGTTCAAGCGTGAGTGTTGCTGGCCCAGTTGCCTTTATTGGCTTACTCGTGCCCCATCTTGCCCGCTATTGGATTGGTTATGACTTGCGAAAATCACTCCCGATGGCGATGTTACTCGGCGCAATTTTAATGCTCGCTGCAGATACCATTGCCCGCGCGGTTAATTTCCCTAGCGAAGTGCCTGCTGGTGCGGTACTTGCCTTAATCGGTGCCCCAGTCTTTGTATTATTTGCCAGAGGAAGACACTAATGCGAACCTCTCATGTATCTTTTCACGCTATCGGCTTTTATGTCATCACGCTCAGTATGATGGTACTACTCTTTGGATTGAGTATTCGCCTTGGCACTTATACGCTTTCCTTTGAGGAAATTTGGGCAGCCTTTCAGCCTGACGATAAAAACTATTTTACCTTGATGGAATATCGCCTACCCCGTGCAGTATTAGCGATTTTATTAGGCGGAGCCTTAGCGATTTCTGGTGTATTAGTGCAAAGCGTGGTGCGTAATCCGCTTGCCTCTCCCGACATTTTAGGGATTAACAATGCGGCTGGGTTAGTTGCTGTTTCGGTATTGATGTTCTTACCAAACTTAGCATTTTACTGGATGCCAATTTTTGCCTTTTTAGGTGGAGTGCTCTCTTTTGTCATTTTATGGGTCGTGTGCGGTTTTAACTTCCGCCCTATCAAAATGGCAATCATTGGGGTCGCACTTTCCGCATTGTGGGCAGCCATCAGTCATTATCTGATGCTCACTAATCCGGTCGAGATCAATACGGCGATGTTATGGCTCACAGGAAGCCTGTGGGGGCGTAGCTGGTCTTATTTAAATGTCGTATTGCCATGGTTAGTGGTATTACTACCCTTGCCATTTATTTTCTGTCGCGATCTCGATACCCTTGGTTTAGGTGAAAACAAAGCCTCCACCTTGGGGGTAACCGTAAATAAAGTGCAAATTAGCGTTTTAGTGCTGGCGGTAGCCCTTTCCACTACAGCCGTGGCAATTTGCGGTCCAATAGCCTTTTTAGGCTTAGTTGCGCCGCATCTTGCCCGTCGTTTAGTCGGCGGCAGACATCGTACCCTATTACCGGCAGCCTTGATTATTGGCGCCCTATTATTACAACTTTCGGATATTTTGGCGCGGGTGATTGACCCACCAACTGAACTACCAGCGGGTATTCTGACTGCGATTATCGGTGCGCCATATTTCTTCTATTTATTGATGAGAACTAAATAATGAGCATTGAAATCAATAATTTATCTTTAGGTTATCAAGATAAACTCGTGGTTAAAAATCTGTCGCTAAAATTCCCGAAAAATAAAGTGATTGCATTAATCGGCCCAAATGGTTGCTGTAAGTCCACCACATTAAAAGCGGTGGCTCGCTTGCTTAAGCCAAAGCAAGGCTCAATCACCCATAAAGGCAAGGACATTTGGCAAAAAAGCCCTAAAGAATATGCCCAAGAATTGGCTTTTCTCCCGCAGCAACACTTGGTACCAGAAGGCATTAAAGTGCGCGAATTGATCGCTTACGGGCGTTCGCCTTACTTAAACCTCTGGGGTAAACTCAGTCAAAAAGATGAAGAATTGGTGACTTGGGCGATGGCGCAAACCCAAACTGCAGAACTCGCTGAACAGCTGGTTTCCGATTTATCTGGTGGTCAACAACAACGGGTATTTTTAGCCATGACTCTTGCGCAAGATGCTGAATTAGTGCTACTCGATGAACCGACTACTTATCTAGATTTAAACCGCCAAGCTGAACTCATGGGCATGATGCGCCAAATGCAACAAAACGGTAAAACCGTGATTACGGTGTTACATGACCTCAACCAAGCCTGCCGCTATTGCGATCACTTAATCGTCATGAAAAAAGGTGCAGTAATGGCACAAGGTACGCCCGATGAAGTGATGACCGAAGAGTTACTTAAGAATGTGTTTGATTTAGATGTCATCATTCATCGTGATCCTATCAGCAACACACCGATGTTTATTTTGAAATAACTTTCAATCACTTCTCTAAATATCAAATAGGCGTTTTATTTTACTAAAATGCCTATTTTTCACCTAAAATTCCCGCTTTTATACATAACTAATGTTTTTCATAGCTCAATATGAGGTCGGACCACTTTACGAAACTTACACTTTTTTTACATTGTCATAAATATGGAGTCCACAATAAATAATTATAATTAAACATAGTAGAAGTTAATATGAAGTCTCTATCCCATGTCTTTAAGACTGTGCTATTAGTAGGTGTCAGTACCTCAGTAGTACAGGTTGCCTATGCCCAAAATTCCTCTATTGATACCGAACGAGAAAATATCATCATTTTCTCTCGTCAAGGAGAGGCCCAATTAAATCAAGCTATTCCAAAACTTGAGGCCTTATTTAAGAGGACGCACGATGTGAAAGTGCGCGATGATTTAATTACACTCTATCTGAGGACGAATCAATCCGCTAAAGCACTTTCACTTTGCGAAAGCTGCGCACCAGCGCAATTTTCCCAAAATGAACTGGAAAATTTAGGCAAAGCCGCTCGAAATGAAAAACAATATGACCGTGCTGTTGCATTCTATTCCCAATTGCAAAAGCAATTCCCTGATAATCCAAATGGATGGCTTGGTGGCGCATTAGCCTCCACTGAAACCAAAAACTACAATGCGGCAAAAAATGCACTGAATGTCTATAAAAAACGTTTTGGACAAGATCATGCTTATCTTGATGCAGAAAGTTATTTGCTTGATTTCACTGAACCCGACATGGCTAAACTTGGCCGCTGGCAACGTCAGTTAGAACAAAATCCGAAAAATATCACCTTGATGAGAGAGTTGTATCGTTTAGCATCGAAATACAACCTTCAGCCATTACAAGAGAAACTACAAAAAGCCTATCCTGATCAATTCAATCAAAAAGATATGATGTGGTTTGAGCATGGTAAGACGATTACCTCCTCAAAAAATGCGACAACACCTACACAACAAGAAAAATCATTCGAAGAATTGACCGCACTTTTGGCCAAAATTAATCCTGAGCATCCTCTGTATCAACAAGCATTGCAAGATCGTTTTGTGATGGGTGTTCGCTTGAATAAATTTGATGAAATAAAAGACGACTTCAATACATTACAGGCCCAATCTAATGTACCTGCGTATTTAGAAGAAGCTTTTGGTGACTATTGGGCAGCAAAAGGCTCACCACACAAAGCATTAGCGATTTATCAAGCGATTGAACAACAAACCTTAAACCATAAACTCGCGGTGAGTGATGGTTTACTTCATAAACTCTCTCTGACCGCAAGCGATGCGGGCAAATTTGAATTAGCTCAACAATATTTAGAGCGTATGAATTCAAATGTTTATATCAATGACTATACCCGAACATCAAAAATTCTGAATCCTGGCTACGATTCTCGCTATTTTGGTTTGGCACGTTTAGCTTTATGGCGTGGTAACAGCAAATTAGCTCAGCAACTTATTGATGATCGTCTATTTAACAAAACGCCTGGTGATCCATGGGTTATGTTGCAAAAAGCGGAACTTGAGCGAAATCGTGGCAACTATGATGATGCCAAATTATGGGCGGAAAAAGCCGGTTATTTTTTGAGTAAAAATGATCAGCAAGAAGCTCGTAATAACCTGGCTGAAACCGCCTTAAGTCAAAATGATTTACCAACAGTTTCAAAAACAATTGATGCAATGAATGAAGAACAACGTCAGTCAGCACAATCCCTCATAAACCATTACGAACAAGCACGTTCTGGCAAAATTGTAGGAAGTATCGGCTTACAGCATCGTACCTCACCAATCAGTTATAGCAATGAAAGTAGCCAAGATTATGCGATTTACACACCGAAAACAGCAAATGGTCATGATCTCTACGTTCATTACTTAGAAACTCGCTCCCCTTATGACAAAGAAAGTCTCATTTCTCGCCGAATTGGCGTAGGAACAGAGCTCAATTTCTATCCACTCCAAGTGAAAATGGAAAGCGGGAAAGGCATTAAGCTTAATGATAAAGCCTATTTTTCCACTGAGGCAAATTATACCCTCAACCAACACTGGTCATTTAATTTAAATGCCAATATTAATGGTAGTGGTACTCCAGTTAAAGCCATCAATAAAGGTGTGTATACCAAAGATATTGGTTTCTCTACTACCTATTCCTATTCCGATATTTTCCAAACTGGGCTAGGTGGTGGCGTCATGAAATTTGATGACGGCAACTTAAGAAAAGAAGCCAATTTCTGGTTGAATCTCAATACATTTAAACATGACCGTTGGGCGCTAACCAACAATTTCAGAGTCGATTACAGCAAAAATAAAACCATTGATTCTGCTGAATATTACAACCCAGCAAAAGCGACAAGCTTGGAATTCGGTGCTGATTTAAGTTACTACCAACCACTTAATTATGGCTTAGTCTTAAATCACCACCTAAAAGCCAGCGTAGGTGCTTATAAACAGGCAGAACTTAGTCGAGAAAAAATGTGGTCGATTAGTTACGGACACCAATGGCGTATTGGTAAAAAATTTGGCGTGTCTTATGAAATCGGGCGTAAAAAGAATATTTACGACGGCAGTGCTGAATTCAACAATTTCGGAAATTTAAACTTCTCTATTTATTATTAAATACTTAAGCGGTATAACTTTATGAGATCTCTAAAACATTTTGCAAAAATCATTATTTGCACGCTTTCCCTTTTTTCGGCTTTTGTCTTTGCGCAAGATCGTTATGGCGTATTAGCTTATCACTCTGTTGTAGATGAAAGTGCGGCTGAAAATCAAAAACATTATTTTCCTCAAACGATTTCTGCCCAAACCTTAATTAAACATTTTAATTGGCTAAAAGAAAACGGATACAACGTGATCAGTTGGCAGCAAGTTATCGATGCTGAAAATGGTAAAGGCACATTACCTGATAATGCGGTATTACTAAGCTTCGATGATGGCTATGAAACCATGTATAACGTGGTCTTCCCGCTATTAAAGGCCTATAACTACCCAGCTGTCTTTGCGCCAGTGACAGGCTGGTTGGATACCCCAGCAAATCAAAAGATCGCTTATGCCGATAAAATGCTGGATCGTTCTGTTTTTGCTACTTGGTCGCAAGTCAAAGAAATGGAACAAAGTGGACTCGTTGAAGTTGCTTCCCATACACATAATCTTCATAACGGTATTAATGCTAACCCATCTGGTGGTCAATTACCCTCTGTGATTGCGCCTGAATATAAAAATGGAAAATATGAAACAGAAGATGCCTACAAAAATAGATTGAAATCTGATTTCACCCGTACCGTTCAAACATTAGTCAATCATATCGGTAAGAAACCACGCGTAATGGTGTGGCCTTATGGACAATTTAATGATGTTTCTGTGCAAATTGCACGACAAGCAGGAATGCCACACTATTTCTCATTGGGTGAGAAAATTGTTAATAAAGTTGGCGATAAACACATTGGACGCTTATTACTTAATGCAGAAACCGATCTAAATACCGTTAAAAACTATCTCAATGGTATTGATGAAAGCAAGCAAATTCAACGTGTGCTACATGTTGATTTGGATTATGTCTACGATGCGAATAAGGCTCAACAAGCCAAAAACCTTGATAAGTTAATCGACCGCATCTATCGCTATGGTGTGACGACAGTTTATCTTCAAGCCTTCTCCGACCCAGATGGGGATGGCGTAGCCGATGCCTTGTATTTCCCTAATAAATATCTTCCTGTTCGCGATGATATTTTTGGTCGAATTGCCTGGCAATTGCAAACGCGCGCGGGCGTACAAGTCTACGCTTGGATGCCTGTACTCGCCTTTGATTTACGCAAAAGCGTAAAAGAGGCGGAATATGTCATTGATAGCCGCACGGGCAAGCCTTCAACAAAGGCCTATTTACGCCTTTCTCCTTATAACAAACAGAATGTTGAAATCATTAAATCCATTTATAACGATTTGTCATTCTATGCCAAATTTAATGGCATTTTATTCCACGATGACGCGTTCCTAACCGATTTTGAGGGCGCAGAAGATGATCATGCTGAAGGTATGGTTAGCCCACAAGCAAAACAAAAAACACAAGATTTAATCCAATTAACCCATCAACTCACCGATGCGTTAAAACCTTATTTCTTGCGTGGTTCATATTCTCTTAAAACGGCTCGTAATCTTTATGCATCAGTGATCACAAATCCAAATGCAGAAGAATGGTTGGCACAAAACTTAAAAACGCTCACCGACAATTACGATACCACTGCCATCATGGCGATGCCATACATGGAAAATGAACAGCCTATTTCACAAAAAGAAGCCTATCAATGGTTTGCTTCTCTTATTGAAAATGTGAAAGCCCAAGCGCCATTAGATAAAGTCTTATTTGAATTCCAAGCGGTGAATTGGCGAACTCAAAAACCAATTCCTGAATCCGAATTGATTGATTGGATGACGCTATTACAAAAAAATCATATTTATAGCTATGGCTACTATCCGGATAACTTTTTAACGAATCAACCGGATATGAACAAAATGAAACCGTATTTTTCCGTAAATACGAATGCAGGAAAACAATAAGGATTGACTTATGAACCAACAATTCTTAGAAGCCGTGAGTATCTTCGTATTCATGTATCCTGCCGGAATGGCGATATATTGGGTGACGGCAAGTCTGTGTTATTACCTTTTTATGGAAGGAAAACTTGGGCAACCAACTTTCCAACAAATGCCAAAGGAACGTATTCCGATGGTCAGCATTATGGTGCCTTGCTATAACGAAGGGGACAACCTAGATGAAGCTATTCCTTACTTGCTCCAACTCAGATACCCAAACTATGAACTAATCTTCATCAACGATGGCAGTAAAGATAACACGGGTGAAATTATTGATCGTTGGGCAAAAGCTGATGAACGCATCGTGGCGCTTCACCAAGAAAACCAAGGTAAAGCCAGTGCATTAAATCATGGTTTGTTAGTTGCTAAAGGTGAATATGTAGCCTGTATTGATGGCGATGCAGTATTGGATTTCGATGCGATCGATTACATGGTGCAATCCCTCGAATTAAACTGTGCTTATGGCGCCGTTACCGGAAACCCTCGAGTACGTAACCGAAGTACTATCTTAGGTCGTTTACAGGTGTCTGAATTTAGCTCCATCATTGGCCTAATCAAACGCGCTCAAAGTCTGATGGGAACCATTTTCACGGTATCCGGCGTATGTTGTCTCTTCCGCAAAGATGTGATGGAGGAAATCGGTGGCTGGAGCACCAACATGATCACCGAAGACATTGATGTTAGTTGGAAAATTCAAACGGCTGGTTACAACATCATGTATGAGCCTCGTGCCTTATGTTGGGTATTAATGCCTGAACGTCTTTATGGCT
>CAJMMG010000013.1:0-38792 GCA_905214375.1 uncultured bacterium
TTAAAGCAATTGGTGCGACCACATTACGCGGACCATGAAAGTTTTCTTTCACAATACCATCAACCCAATCAACCACAATCTCAACCAAACATTGCATTTTGCCTGGTACGCCTGTCGTTGCATTTTTTGCAACACGAGAAAAGATAAACAAGAAAATCACTGCAGATACGATCGAGAAAAAGAGCGTATCAACATGAACATTCCAGAAACCATCACCTGTTTTTAAGAAGCTCAAGTGGTGGCCAATATATTCGGAAGTCGTTTGTCCAGACATAGTCAACCCTTTGTAGAAAAAAGAAAAAAATTTAAGATTTATTTAACAAAAACGGAATAAAATTATTCAACGCTAATGCAGTAAAAAAACCAACAAAAAATAAAATAAAATGTGAGATAGAAAGCCATTTAAAGGCCCCCCCCACAAGCACAATCGTTAGCATAAACTTCAATGCTTCACCGCGATAAAATACTGTTAATTTTGTTGAAAAATCTTGTTTGCGAAAAAAAACAATATAAGCAAAAGCACAAAATGGCACAAAAGCACAGATAAATCCTAAACTAAAATCTACCGCACTTTCACCTTGCCAAAGCGCAACTAACAAACCAAAAACAACAAGGCAAACTGATTCAATAATCATCGCTTTTTGATATCGATTTTTGGCCTCTGTTAAAACCTTAGACATTATCTTATTTTTTAAAATACAAAAACTACCTAATTATACCCGTGCTACAAAGAGTTTCAACTTTTAAACAGCTAAAAAATGTTAAATAAATCACACTTTTAAAAATTTATTCACAAAATAACCATAAAATAAGTTTGTTTTATCGTAAAACGATTAAATGTCGCTCACCTACAAGCTCAGGGACATGTAAAGTTATCACGTCTTTTACTTCGAATTTTTTGTCTAATTCTTGAACTTCATCTTCGTGATAAATGCCTTTTAAAGCATAAAAATATCCATCTTGTTTTGGCAAATTACTACACAAATCTGTCATATCTTTTAACGAAGCAAATGCACGACTTAATACACCGTCGAATTTTTGTTCAGGTTGGTATTCCTCAACGCGACTAAGAACAGGTTCTACATTTGTTAGTCCTAACTCACGTACTGCATTTCGAATGAAACTAATACGCTTACCTAAACTATCTAACAAGACAAATTGCTTGGTAGGATTAATAATGGCTAAAGGCAGGCCTGGCAAGCCTGGACCGGTTCCCACATCAATAAAACGATCTCCTTGTAAATAAGAACTAACAACAATACTATCCAAGATATGTTTAACTAACATTTCTTGCGGATCACGCACAGAGGTTAAATTATAGGCCTTGTTCCATTTATTGAGTAATTGTACTAACTGGATCAGTTGATCTTTTTGTCGATCTGTTAATTGGATTTCTGCTTGAGTCAGTAAATTTTCGAGTTTTGCTTTCATTTTTCTATCTATCTTGTCTGTTTGTCGTCATTCTACTTGAAAATGCCTACCTTGAAACATTATTTCTTCTGGCTTGCCAAAATATTCCCTAAATTTGTTTCCAACCAATCCACTAACTCAAACATCTTATTAGAAGCCTCTGCTCCAAATTCTGTTAATGTGTAATCTACTTGCGGTGGCACGGTATTATAGGATTTACGGATTAACATGCCGTCTGCTTCCAGTTCTTGCAAGGTTTTAGTCAACATACGTTCGCTTACACCATCAATGGCTCGACGAAGTTCACTAAAACGCTTGGTGCCGGAATGCAAACTCACTAATACTAATGCCCCCCAACGGCTGGTTAAATGTTGCAAAATTTGGCGAGAAGGGCAAGCTGAATCCAGAACATTCCCACAATTTAAATTTTTTTTCATTTTTAATTCCTTAAAAAACCAACAAGTTAAAATTTATTTTCAAAAAAATATCAAAACTTACGTTTATGTAAGTACTTCTTAAAAGTAAGTATTAAAAATATAATACGCCACATCAAGCGAACAATCAAATGTTCAAACATCATTTCAACTTAACAAGAAGGAAAACATCATGACTACTAAAACTATCGCAATTACTGGTGCAACAGGTCAATTTGGTGCAATCGCATTAGACTTATTAAAAGCAAAACAAGCAAATGTCATCGCGCTTGTACGCTCTCCAGAAAAAATTTCAGGTGTAGAAGCCCGCAAATTTGATTATTCAAAAACAGAAGGTCAAGTAGAAGCATTACAAGGCGTAGATACATTAATTTTGGTATCAAGTAATGGAATCGGTCAGCGTTTTGTACAACACAACAATGTAATTGAATCAGCGAAAAAAGCCGGCGTGAAACATATTATCTACACCAGCTTACTCGGCGCGACCAACGACAATACCGTAAAATCCCTTGCTGGTGAACATGTTGAAACTGAAGCCGCATTAAAAGCTTCGGGCATTACTTACACCATTTTACGCAATGGTTGGTACACCGAAAACTACACAGCTTCAATTCCAGCAGCATTAGCAAACAATGCTTTCTACGGTTCAGCAAAAAACGGCAAAATTTCGTCTGTACTCCGTGCAGAACTTGCTGAAGCAGCGGTAAATGTTGCATTAAGTGAAGGTCATGAAAACCAAACTTACAAGCTTGCTGGATCAACCAGCTGGACATTAGCTGACCTTGCAGCAGAAATCAGCAAACAAACAGGTAAAGATATCCCTTACGTGGATATTCCTGCAGCAGATTATGCCGCAGCACTTGTACAAGCAGGATTAGATGAAGGCTTTGCAGGCTTAATTGCACAATGGGATGTGGATGCGTCAAACGGTGCGTTATTCTCAGAAGACAAAACCCTTGAGAAATTGCTTGGCCGCCCAACAGCAGGACTGGATGTGGCGGTGAAACAAGCTCTCGATCACTAATAACTTTTTTAAGTTAAGCCTATAAAAAAGTGCGGTCAAAATTAACCGCACTTTTCATTTCTAAACATTATTCGCCGCGTTTTAGCATACCTTGTTTTTTCAAATTCACCAGAATAATTGAAATTGCCGCAGGAGTTATACCTGAAATTCGGCTGGCTTGACCAATGGAAACTGGACGATGCTGTTCCAACTTCGCACGTACTTCATTAGATAAACCAGACACTTTGCTGTAATCAAAGTTAGCTGGAATTGCCGTATTTTCGTGGCGTTTTTGTTTTTCAATTTCTTCTTGTTGATGCTCAATATAGCCTTGATACTTAATAGCAATTTCCACTTGTTCTACAGCTTCTCTATCTTCCATTGCCGGTTTATACGGCGTTAAAGAAGTCAAAATATCGTAAGTCATTTCCGGACGGCGTAATAAATCTTCACCGTTGGCTTCACGCACAAGCGGGCTGCCAAGTACTTTATTGGCTTCTTCTAAATATTCAGAACGCGGATGCAACCAAATGCTGCGTAAGCGTTGGCGTTCCTGTTCGATATTTTCCATTTTTTGATTGAAGCGTGCCCAGCGAGCCTCATCAATCAAACCTAATTCATGGGCAATTGGCGTTAAACGAATGTCTGCATTGTCTTCACGTAATAACAAACGGTATTCCGCACGAGAAGTAAATACGCGATACGGTTCTTTGGTACCAAGCGTGCAAAGGTCATCCACCAATACGCCAGTATAAGATTGATCGCGACGTGGATACCATGCCTCTTTCTCTTGTACATAAAGACCTGCGTTAATCCCAGCTAATAAGCCTTGTGCCGCCGCTTCTTCATAACCCGTTGTACCATTAATTTGACCCGCAAAGAACAAACCAGAAATAGATTTAGTTTCTAAAGTAGGTTTTAAATCACGCGGATCAAAATAATCATATTCAATGGCATAACCTGGTTTAATGATACGAGCTTTTTCCAAACCTTTCATGGAGTTCACAATACCCATTTGTACGTCAAACGGCAAACTAGTAGAGATCCCGTTTGGATACACTTCATTACTGGTTAAGCCTTCTGGTTCCAAATAGATTTGATGTGAATTACGATCCGCAAAACGCATCACTTTATCTTCAATAGATGGACAATAACGCGGACCGATTCCTTCAATAACACCGGTATACATTGGACTGCGATCCAAGTTATTACGGATCACTTCATGAGTTTGTTCATTCGTATGCGTGATATAACAAGGAATTTGTTGAGGGTGATCATCCACTGATCCCATAAAAGAGAATACCGGTAATACGGCATCACCATGTTGTTTAGCCAATATATCGAAATTGATCGTACGTGCATCAATACGCGGTGGTGTACCGGTTTTTAAACGATCTACACGTAAATTCAGATCACGTAACCGATGAGAAAGTGTAACAGATGCCGGATCACCAGCTCGGCCACCTTCGTAATGTTCTAAACCAATATGGATCTTACCCGCTAGGAAAGTACCGGCTGTTAAAATCACCGATTTAGCACGGAATTTAAGTCCCATTTTGGTTTCCACACCACAAACGCGATCTTGTTCAATTAAAATATCGGTTACTTCTTGTTGGAAAATATCTAAATTTGGTTGGTTTTCAAGTGCGATACGTACGGCTTGGCGATATAACACGCGGTCAGCTTGAGCACGAGTTGCACGTACAGCAGGCCCTTTACTGCTGTTTAAAGTACGAAATTGAATACCCGCCTTATCTGCAGCATGCGCCATTAAGCCGCCCATCGCATCCACTTCTTTCACTAAATGGCCTTTACCAATACCACCAATAGCAGGGTTACATGACATTTGTCCAAGGGTATCAACATTATGTGTCAATAACAGGGTTTTTAATCCCATACGTGCTGGTGCCAATGCGGCTTCTGTACCGGCATGACCGCCACCAACAACGATCACATCATAATTTTCGGTGTAAAACATATCTCTCTCTTCGTCTTCAATTTGATCTTCGATCTAAAAATAGGCGCTATTCTACTGAAAATTACGTGTGCTTGAAAGTAAGAATTCAATCTGTGATGAGAGAAGATTGAGAGGTAATAAAGATAAGATCTATTTATATATAAAGATCTTATTATTGTTACTATTATGATCCTTTTACCTTGTTAATAAGATCCTTTTCCTTTTTTAAATGAAGAAGTTAGATCATTTTAGACTATGTTGAAATGTCATCAGTTTGGAGGCTTTTTCTTGTGGATAACCTTTAATTTTATCCACAGTTAAAACAATCATCATATTTACTCAGTGGAAAAGAACAAGTTTTTGACAGGTTTTATCAAAGTTATACACAGGTAATTTTTTTGGATAATGGATAAAGAAAAAGCGATAACTCAAATTATCGCTTTATTATGACTAAAGTGCATGAATAAATTGTGGTAGCCAATCTTCAGCAAATTGCTCTTGATCATCAATATGTAAGACATCAATTTTTAAACTCTCACAAATTTTGACCGCACTTTTTTCACTTAATTGTGTTTCGACTTTATTCACGGCATGACAGAATGTATCGTAATCTGAATTACCTAAGCCTACAACGGCAAAGCGGAGGGAAGATAAATCTTTATCTGATGCCGCAATTTGTTCAAAGAGTGGTTTCAAATTATCAGGTAATTCACCAGCACCATGTGTTGAAGTGACAATCAACCAAATATTTTCATCAATCACATCATCAAGTTCTGGTCCGTGGAAAAGTGCGGTAGAAAAATCTTGTGTTTTTAACACATATTCTAAATGCTCCGCCACATATTCAGCGCTGCCTAATGTGCTGCCTGAAATCACGCAAATATTCATATTGTTTCCTAATAAGAAAAAAGGCTTAGATTTTCTAAGCCTTTATAGTCATTATACGTTGTCGAATTTACCCAACAATGAACGAATGTGTTCTTGCCAGTTGCGGTGTTCATTTCTAAGTTGCTCGTTTTCATGTTGCAACGCTTCTACCGCTTGTTGAGATTGATTTTTTTGTTCTTTTAATTCTTCCACTTCAAGTTGAAGTAATTGAATGGTTTCTACTGCTTGTCTAATTTTTTCTTCAAGCTGATCTAAAATTTCTAAAGACATAGTGATTTCCTTTTTTAAAATAGTCCGAAATGGCTTTATTCTACCCACTTAATCTTATTTTTAAAAGCCTCTTGTCAAAAATTATTATGCAAACGTTTGCTTGGTGATAAAATAACGAGACTTTTTGCATTGGGGGAAAAAATGAATCGTGCATTAGCTATTGAATTTTCAAGAGTAACCGAAGCGGCAGCATTGGCTGCTTACACTTGGCTTGGACGTGGTAATAAGAATGCAGCAGATGATGCGGCAGTCAAAGCCATGCGTTATATGCTGAATTTAATCCATATGGACGGTGAAATTGTGATTGGTGAAGGGGAAATTGACGAAGCCCCAATGCTTTATATTGGCGAAAAAGTAGGGTCAGGTAATGGTGAACTCGTTTCTATTGCGGTTGATCCAATTGATGGCACAAGAATGACCGCAATGGGCCAATCAAATGCCATTTCAGTATTAGCAGCTGGTGGTAAACGTACCTTCTTAAAAGCGCCTGATATGTATATGGAAAAATTAGTCGTCGGTCCTGAAGTGAAAGGCATGATTGATTTAAGTTTACCGATTGAACAAAATCTTCGTCGAGTGGCTTCTCGTTTAGGTAAATCTTTATCGGATTTAACCGTGATGGTGCTCGCTAAGCCACGTCACGATGAAATGATTAAACAAATGCATAATCTAGGTATTCGCGTGATGGCTATTCCAGATGGTGATGTGGCGGCTTCGGTTTTATGTTGTTTACCAGATGCGGAAGTAGATATGCTTTATGGTATTGGTGGTGCACCTGAAGGCGTGGCTGCTGCTGCCGCAATTCGTGCATTAGGTGGGGATATGCAAGCTCGTCTTATTCCACGTAATGAAGTGAAAGGTGATACAGAAGAAAATCGTAAAATTGCCGCTGAAGAAATTCAACGTTGTGAAGCCTTAGGTGTGAAGGTCAATGAAATCTTAAAATTAGAAGATTTAGTACGTGATGATAATCTTGTTTTTGCTGCAACAGGGATTACGCACGGTGAATTACTTAAAGGGATTTCTCGTCGTGGTAACTTGGCCACCACAGAAACTTTATTAATCCGTGGTAAATCACGCACTATCCGTAAAATTCAATCCATCCATTATCTTGATAGAAAAGATTCTGAAATCTATGAAATTTTAAGAAATTAGTGAAAATAAAAGAGCGGTCATAAAAAACAACGAATTTTTTGACCGCTCTTTTTATTTCTTACAGCATTTTCTTCAATTGATACAGATAAGCTAAGGCTTGTTTTGGACTTAATTCATCTGGATCAAGTTGCTCAATGGCTTCACGTAAAGCATCCGGTTCCGCTTCAAAAGCCAATTCACCTTGATGTTGATTTAACGCTCTTAAATGTTGAATTTGTTGATCACCATTTTGTGCCGACAATTTTTCTAACTGATGTAATTTTTGCTTCGCCAGTTTAATGACAGATTGAGGCACACCAGCTAGCGCTGCAACAGCAAGACCATAACTTTTACTTGCCGCACCGTCTTGAACCGCATGCATAAAGGCAATGGTATTGTTATGTTCTAATGCATCTAAATGAATATTAGCAATGCCTTCAATTTTTTCTGGCAGTGCGGTGAGTTCAAAATAATGGGTCGCAAATAATGTAAGTGAACGAGTTTTCTTTGCCAGCCATTCGGCACAAGCCCAAGCTAAAGAAAGCCCATCATAGGTAGAAGTACCGCGTCCAATTTCATCAATCAGAACTAAACTTTGTGAAGTGGCTTGATGAAGAATATTCGCCATTTCGGTCATTTCCACCATAAATGTAGAACGACCGGAGGCTAAATCATCAGAGGCACCAATTCGAGTAAAAATACGATCAATTTGCCCGATAACCGCACTATCAGCCGGCACAAAACTGCCTATATACGCCATTAACGTAATTAAAGCTGTTTGACGCATATAGGTACTTTTACCGCCCATATTTGGGCCAGTAATAATCAGTAAATGACGCTGCTGATTGAGATTAACAGGGTTAGCAATAAAGGGGTCTTTTAAGACTTGTTCCACGACAGGATGACGACCATTTTCAATTTTTACGCCAATTTCATCGCTAAATTGTGGTGCAACATAATTTAAGGTTTCTGCTCGTTCAGCGAGATTAACTAACACATCTAATTCAGACAATGCCAAGCTAGCTAACTGCAATTGACCTAAATGTGGCAATAATAAATCAAATAATTCATCATAAAGTTGCTTTTCTAAAGCAAGTGCCGCCCCTTTTGATTTTAAAACCTTATCTTCGTATTCTTTTAATTCAGGAATAATGTAGCGTTCAGCATTTTTTAAGGTTTGACGGCGAACATAATGAATCGGTGCTTTATGAGTTTGCCCTTGGCTAATTTGAATGTAATAACCGTGCACCGCATTAAAGCCAATTTTTAAGGTATCAATGCCCGTGCTTTCTCGTTCGCGTTGTTCTAAATTTTCTAAATATTGTGTTGCGCCAGCGGAAAGGGTTCGCCATTCATCTAATTCGGCATTATAGCCTTCAGCAATGACGCCACCATCGCGAATTAATAAAGGAGGAGTTTCAATAATTGCTTTTTGAAGTAGCTCGATTTGCGCGGAAAAATCACCAATTTGCGTGGAAAGTGCGGTCAAATTTGATGATGTTTTTGTATGAATCAGCGATTTTATCGGTTCAATTTGTTCTAATGCGGTACGTAAACGCGTGAGATCACGAGGACGTGCAGAACGCAGTGCTACACGGGCAAGAATCCGTTCCATATCGCCCACTTGTTGCAAATAAGGCTGCAATTCGTGATACAAATCTTGCTCAATAATTTCACCAATCGTTTTTTGGCGTTTTAATAGAATGTCTGTTTGACGGATAGGTTGATGAATCCAACGTTTTAACAAACGACTACCCATTGGCGTAACACATTTATCTAATACCGAAGCAAGCGTATTTTCTGTGCCACCCGCAAGATTTTGAGTGAGTTCTAAATTTCGGCGTGTTGCAGCATCTAATTGAATATTATCGTTATTTTGAATAACACTGATGCTTTGAATATGTGGAAGAGAAGCACGTTGTGTTTCTTTTGCATATTGTAATAAACAGCCTGCTGCTGCCAAGCCAAGAGGTGATTTTTCTACACCAAATGCACGTAAATCTTTTGTACCAAATTGGCGATTAAGTTCTGAAATCGCCGTACTGAGCTCAAATTCCCAAATAGGACGACGACGTAGACCCTTATAAGGTTCGATAATAGCCATTTCGGCAAAATCTTCACAATAAAGTAATTCTACCGGATTAATGCGCTGTAATTCAGCTTGTAAGGCTTCTTTTGAATGAGGTTCACAAAGCTGGAAGCGTCCAGATGTTATGTCTAATGTGGCTAGACCAAATTTTTCTTTTTCCTGATAAACCGCCACAATTAAGTTATCTTGGCGTTCTGGTAAAAGGGCTTCATCACTTACCGTACCTGGCGTCACAATTCGTACAATTTTGCGCTCAACCGGTCCTTTTGATGTGGCGGGATCTCCCACTTGCTCACAAATAGCTACAGGTTCACCTAATTGCACTAATTTAGCTAAATAACCTTCTACCGCATGATAAGGCACGCCCGCCATGGGAATGGGATTACCTGCTGATTGTCCACGTTTAGTTAAAGAAATATCTAACAGCGCTGCCGCCTTTTTTGCATCATCATAAAAAAGCTCATAAAAATCTCCCATTCGATAAAATAACAAAATGTCAGGGTTTTCTGCTTTTAACTTGAGATATTGCTGCATCATTGGCGTATGTTGTTGGAAATTCTCTTCAAAAATCATCTATTTAATCCTTTTAATATATTGATTTTAAACAATATATATAAAATTTATTGTATTTAGTAGTTTCATTAGGTTTTATGAAGACTCACTAAATCCTATACTAAAATGTAGGTTTTTTTGTAGGTTTTTATAGCTTATAGTATAATATACATATAGCAAAAAATGGAATTTATCGGAATATTTTATGAGTAATGCTATGAAAAAGCCATTAACTACGAAAACTATTGAAATGATGAAGCCTAAAGATTTTGATAAAGCTGATATTGGTGAGTATTCAGGTCTAAGGGTAACTTGTGGTAAAACTGGTATAAAAACATTTTTTTATAGATATTCTAGCCCGATAACTAAAAAGCTAACTCAAGTAAAAATAGGCTCATTTCCTCAAACTAGCCTAGCAGAGGCAAGAAAGCAGCTAAAAGAGCTAAAACATATTCGTTTAGCTGGTCGCTGTCCTGCAACCGAATTAAAAGAATTTAAAAAAGAGCAAGCTCAAAAAGAAAGCCAGAAACTCTTTTATGTCAAAGATCTTGTTGAACTTTACTTATCGCAATATATTGAAGATCACTATAGTGAAAATGGTCGTTTAATAGTTGGAGCAAGAAAACCTAAAGGGCAAGATGAAGTTAGACGAACTTTATACAATGATGTAGTCATTCCATTTGGCGATAGATTAGCCTCTTCTATGACAAGAAAAGAAATCGCCGAACATATTACAAATATCGTGAACAATCGAGGTGCAAGCGTACAAGCAGGAAGTGTTCTTAGAGAGTGGACTGCGGCATATCGTTTTGCTATTGGACTAGATAAATTTGATGAAAATTTTGTAAATCCTGCATTATTAGCAAAAGAAACGTTAAAAATGACAACCATTAAACTCACTAATAACAAAGGAACTAGAGCATTTGATCACCGTGAATTAGGGATATTCCTAAAATGGCTGAAAACATCAAGACTAACAGAAAAAATCCAAAACGTATTTCTACTTACATTACTCACAGGCTGTCGAACAGGGGAAATTTGCGCTATTGCTTGGGATGATATTGATTTAGAAATGAAGACAATTTTTCTTCGAGAAACTAAAACTGGCACATCTCGCTATGTTCAGCTATCTAATCAAACAGTAGATCTTCTTAAAACATTTGATCGTTCAACAAAATACTTATTTCAAATGCGATTACAAGAAAAGCCTATCCAACAAAAATACCTTACCGAAAGAACTTGGATACTTAGAAAAAGTGGGGCAATGTTAGACATTGAACATTGGTCGCCACACGATCTGCGTAGAACAGTTCGAACAGGTTTGGCGAGATTGGGGTGCCCGAATGAAGTTGGCGAGGCTATTCTAGGACATTCTAAGAAAGGAATTGAAGGCACTTATAATCTACATACTTACGATAAAGAATGTAAAATTTGGTTACAAAAATGGGCTGATTACCTAGATGATTTACTAACAGAACAAAAATAGGCAGTTCCCTGCCTATTCTTTAATTTTCTGTTATGAGTAACTGCCGTTTTCCCAATTTTGATAGCTCAGATACAATACCTTCTGTTTCAAGCTGATCCATAATGTGAGCGGCTCGACTAAAGCTAAGGTTAAATTTGCGTTGAATTGCTGATATTGAAATAGTTTGAGTTTCAATTACCCATTTACGCACAATATCAAATAAGGGATCAAGCTCAGTCTTAACTGGCGAAAATACCTCTTCAGTGAAGATATTTTCTGGATATTGTTGAGATTTTCCACATATACGCAAAAAATCTGTAATAGCTGTAATTTCTTCATCACTGACAAATGCACCATGAATTCTTGTTAAATCAGGAGAGCCAGCTTCAGCATATAGCATATCTCCAGAGCCTAATAAGGTTTCTGCTCCACGCTCACCAAGAATAGCTCGAGAATCGCCTTCAGTAGTCGTTGTAAATGCTATACGGCTAGGAATATTAGCTTTAATTACGCCTGTAATAACATCAGTAGTAAAATGTTGTGTAGTTAAAATTAAATGAATCCCTACAGCCCGTGCTTTTTGGGCTATATGCATAATATATTCTTCAATATGTTTACCACTAGCCATCATTAAATCGGAAAACTCATCAACCACGACAACAAAATAATTTAATGGAGTAAATGCTTCTTTAGCGATTCCTTCCACATTTAAACGAGTAATTTTCTGATTATAACTTTCGATATTGCGTACTTCCCATAATGATAAAAGCTGATAGCGGCGTTCTATTTCATCTACGCACCATTTTAAGGCTTGCACGGCTTTTTTCATATCAGTGATAACAGGTGTAATGAGGTGAGGAATATCATTATAAGGTGATAATTCAACGATCTTCGGAGCAATTAATATCAATTTAAGTTGTTTTTCATCAAATCTTGATAATAGACTGATAAGAATAGTATTAATACAGACTGATTTTCCTGCTCCTGTACCTCCCCCAATCAAAAGATGAGGTGTCTTGGCTAAATCAATTACTACAGGATTGCCCTCTGGATTTACACCTAAAGCGATCGGTAACTTATCATTGCTATTAATAAAAACCTCGGAACCAATCACCTCTTTAAGTGAAATTGTATGGTGATTATTATGTGGAATTTCCAAAGATAGTATGCCAAATTCACTCGGAATCATTCTTACTGCACGAACATTCAATATTTTAGCCCATTTTGTCGGATCAGAAATTTGATTGATACTTTCCTTTTCTAAGCGATCAAATTCTAATTTGATATAGTAAGTTATTACCACCGGGCCAATAGAGTAGCTAATATTTGCATTTGTGATTCCAAACATAGATAACGCTTTCTTCATATCTGGCAATTTCACATTATAATGTCTATCCAATAAATCTGTCGGAAATAACAAATTATCTGAAAACATAAAAGCCTCTGGGTTATTAATTAAAAGTCAAGATCGCTTTCATCAGGATCAACTTGATTGATATAGATCATTCGTTCAGCAATTCTATTGACTAATACACCATCAATCTTTTCTGTATAAGGATCATAAACTACTCCCTCAAAGTACCAATTTTCACCATCATTTATTATTTCTAACAACATTGATTCTTCTGTAACATTAGGTTTATTTGATCTTAGCTCTACTGAACAAGGATAAGTGAGCATATCTACTATGCCTTTAAACCAAACATAAGTATTAGGCTTTCCCTCTTGTTCATATTCAAACTTAATACTTAATTCTTTAGATTCACTTTCATACTTAATCCAGCAAGGTAGTGGTTCCCCCCATTCGGATTTATTACTACTATCTGAATATTCCATATATTCAGCAGTAATATTAAAATCATCTAATTGCATAGCTGGTTATTCCTCTTCATCTGAAACAATTTTAAGATCACCTAAATGCCAGTTTTCACCATCCCAAGAAATGACACTGTGCATACCTTGCTGAGCTACGTGAACATTTTTTCTTCTAAGTTCTTTATCTTCTGTAAACCAATAGTTGATTACTGTCATTGGTCGTGGTTTCAAAATACGATTTTTCTCATTTAATGGAGCTTGTAAATAATAGGTAAGTAAGCGCTCAGGCTCTTTCAAATAGGCTAAATAAGCTCCATTCATATGAGGGTAAGGTGTAGATTCAATAATCCCTAACCAAACCTCTCGCTCACTATCAATTTTCCAGTGTTTATGATGAGTTTTAAATCGGGATGCATAGGACTGTTCCGAAATACCGCAGTATTGAATTTGGCTCTCAGTCTCATCTTTTTGTTTTCCTGTAAACAAATAGAGCCCGCTCTCTTTTCCCCAATCTGATTCAATCACTTCAGAAAGCTCAAAAGGTCCATACCAATGAATAAGTGTAAAAGAATGCTTCATAACAAAATCCTTAAATAGGTGATATTCGTAAAATATACTATAACCGATATTTTTAAAGGAGTAAAACAGTTACAAAATAGCTATAAAAGATGATTTTAAGGCTAGATAATGTCGAAACTTTCAGTAACAGAAACCGATAGATTGATAGGAAAGCGGATTCAGCAAAAGCGTAAAGAGCTTGGATTAAGTGCCTCCGTGCTATCGGAGCAAATTGGCATCGCACAACAGCAACTTTCTCGTTATGAGCGAGGTGAAAATAAGATTAATGTTGCACATCTAGTCGAAATTGCCGCAGCATTGAATACCGAAATTAGCTGGTTTTTTATAGATTGCATATCAGATCAAAAAATTAATGATAAACAGAAATTTATTCCTGTTTCAGAAGATCGTATTAGAAATAGACTTTATGCTCATTTAGATAGGTTAAGTGCGGACAAAAAACGTGGTCTTTTAGTCTTCCTTGAGACTATTTTGTAGATGCTAAAAAATATGTTAAAATATTGATATATAAACATATTTTTATTTTGCATGAAAGCATTGCAACAGGGGGAATTAGACTGTTTATGCGGAATTTATAGCATAGTAAATGCAGTCTATTTCGTATCAAATAAGAAAATTAAGCGAAAACCATTATTTCACGAGCTACTTTTAGCTTATATGAATAACTGGGGTATTTATGATCTACTCACGAGTGGATTGGATCTTCACCAAATGAAGTATTTATTAAATCATACCGCTAAAATACATAAGCAAATAAGAATAGACTACCCTAACATAAGAAGACACTCAAAAATTCCCTTACTTATATCTTCTCATCTAGAAAGCCAATCTAACTCAATAGTATTATTCTCGACTAACTATCATTGGAGTTTGATAAAAAGTTACGATAACGAAAAATTAGTTCTTTTTGATAGTTGTGGTACAAATAGCGTAAAAATCTCTGAAATTCTACCTAGTTCACTATTTTTTATCTCTTTCATCCCTAAAGAATAAATAAGCAAGTAGGATTTCTCGATTCCATTTCTCTTTTTTCAGGGGAACATTTTTATCTAACAACTTAAGTAATTTATCTAAAGTCATATTTTCCTCACCTGCATATCTATAGATTTGACGCAATATTCTTAATTTTTCTTTTCTTGCGTGAATATAAATATAATAAGTAATAGCTAAAGATTTTACTTCCGCTTGTCTTATCTTTTCTCCTACTATTTCAAAGGCTTTTGCTATCTTCATCTGTCTTCTTGCTATTTTTTCATCAATATCCTCATAAGTATGGAATGTAACCGTCTTGGGAAAGCGTTCCTTGATTGATTTCCTTCTACGCTGTTGCTCTTCACAATTTCTCTTTTGCTTTCTTGTTTGTCCAATAAAATTCGTACTCACTTTTCTTCCTTAAACCAACTGACAGTCAGCAACTAAATTAATAAAACTGACAGTCAGTTATTTTAGGCTATTTATAACTGACTGTCAGCCAGTTTAAGAGCTAAAAATAGCTAAATATTCACTTCTGTAAAGGAAACCTCGCAAAGGGTAATTCCGCCTTTTGGTAATAAATGAGGTTTTTATGAAACTAATCAAACTAAGCCAAGTAATGGCAAAAACAACGTTATCCAAATCAACTATATACCGACTAATCAAAACATCTGATTTTCCACCACCAAAGAAACTGTCATTGAGAGCTGTTGCGTGGTTAGAAACGGAAATTGATGAATGGATTGTAAATAGAGGATGTGCATGTAATTCAAGTTCCAATCACTCTATTAGCACGTTACAAGCATATTTATTAAATAATACAACAACTCAATAGGAAATTAGCTATGAAAAATACCATTCTTGTAAACAGAAATGCTATTTATAGAAAGAATAACTTTATCTGTGTAGGTACTTTCAAAAAATACCCTATTTATATGGGAATTGATAAGCTATCTTTTGTATCAAAAATAATACCAGCTGAAGAATTCTGGGGTGTATACAAAAAATTTGATAAGTTAAAGCAGGTTAGATCTGGAAAATATGAGATATGTAGTATAAAAGTTAAACATTACCGCTGTGGTATAAAAATTACTTCGATGAAAAATCCTGATTTTTATCTGCTATTATCTTACGATTTCCCAAGAAAACTTAATGAGCCTAGAGTTAGATTTGAGTTATCTCCACAATATGCAAAAAATAGAGACATACCTAATGTGATCAAATGGCTGAAGAAACATATTGGGGTAGAGGTTATTGATATGCTGTTACAAACTAGTAGAGTAACTCGAATCGATCTTACCCTTGATGTACACAGCAAGCGATTTCTAAGAAATTATTACTTCTCTATTCCTAATGCTAGAACAGGGCGGAATTTCTTAGGTAACGAAGATGATTGTAAGAACAATTATGCTATTGGTTCTCAACGTTCTAGTTCTTACCTTTTAGTATATGAGAAACTAAAATTTCAAGAAGTTGAAGATGTTTACCAAAATAACCTTATAGTTAAGAGAGAACATATTAAGCGGAGCATTACTCGCTTAGAATTAAGAATAAAACCGCCATATCAACAACCACTTTTTCTATCGGAGGTTTCAATGCTAGAAAACCCATTCAGTAGAATTCTCATTTATAGAAGAAATAAAATCGCCTCTCAATTTAAGGATTTCCTTCCTTATATAAAAGAGGAGAAAAGTATTCCTCTAGCGGTTAAATCGTATCTACAAGCTAAAGTAGATGATGATACAAAGGTGAATAGAAACTTAAGACTAAAAACGAATAGATGTCTTGAAAAGTGTAAAAGTAAGTTTATACTCAACATTGATTGGTCAAAATACCCAGATATCATAGACAATTCTATTGGGTATTTCACTCAAACATCTCTGAGATAATTTGCCCCCTCAGCTATAAAAGCTACATAAGTGTAGGTTATTATGTAGCTTTTCATTTCCAAAACGCGCGAACCCTTGCAAATAAACAAACATAGCCTTATGCATCAGGCGTATGCTGCTCGAAATTATCTTGTAAATTCATGACGTTATCCAGTTTAGGTATTTAACTTTTTGTCTAGCAAGTAGTGGTTTTACGATAGAAGTGATGTGTTATTTTTAGCTGATTTTAATTTTCTACATCCACACTCAGTACTTCATCTTCTGTTTTTAACAGTGTATAGACATCTTTTAGCATTTCATTATCAATATTGTAGCATCTTACTTGCAAGCGAACCTCGCCGCTAGCTTGGTCTTTTACTGAGATATTTTCAATGCGGTAATCATGTTTCAATAATAAATCTGTTACTTTACTGATACCGTTAGCAGAACTCAGTTGAATAGCTAAACGAGTACGTTTTTTATAGGTTTTACGACGAACATAACGCTGCACAATCGGGCTGATACGGATAGCGATTAAAATCATTAAAGTGGCAATAATCGCATCAAAAATAAAGCCTGCACCTGTTGCCACACCGATAGCCGCTGCTGCCCAAATAATGGCAGCTGTGGTTAAGCCTGAAATCGCATCATTTTTCTTGTGCAAAATTACCCCTGCACCTAAGAAACCGATGCCACTGATTACTTGTGCGGCAAGTCGCATAGGGTCAGTTCGGATATTATCTGAAACTTGTGCATAATGTTCTGCGGCTTGAATGGAGACAATCGTCAGTACACAAGTCGTCACCGCAATAATGGCGCAGGTTTTGACCCCAACCGGTTTGTGTTTAAGTTCACGCTCTAAGCCAATAATCCCGCCAAGTACAAGTGCGAGTAGCATTTTCCCTAGGATAAGTAAATAAGCCGTCTGTTCAAGAGCGGTCGAAAAAAGAGAAGAATTTTCCATGTTAATAATGAATATGAGTAAATAAAAAACGGGCGTTATTCTACCTGAAAAAAGGACTTTAATGGGCAAATTTACAATCAATTTACCTTTAATTTATCGCCTTTCTGCTTGAAATTAAGTAAAATCTAAAGTTTTGAAAGATGATGATAGCTGAGAATAAATTTATGCAAAAATCAACGCCGAATATTGGCTTTGTAAGTTTAGGTTGTCCTAAAAATTTAGTGGATTCCGAACGTATTCTGACTGAATTACGTACTGACGGATATAACATTGTGCCAAGTTATGAAAATGTGGACTTGGTTATTGTGAATACTTGCGGCTTTATTGATAGTGCTGTGCAGGAATCCCTAGAAGCCATTGGAGAGGCGCTGGAAGAAAATGGACGCGTGATTGTGACTGGCTGTTTAGGGGCGAAAGAAGATCAAATTCGCCAAGTTCACCCGAAAGTATTGGAAGTGAGCGGTCCGCACAGTTATGAAACAGTAATGGCACAAGTGCACAAATACGTACCAAAACCAGAGCATAATCCTTATACCAGCCTTGTACCAAAACAAGGGGTGAAATTAACACCAAAACACTATGCTTATTTGAAAATCTCAGAAGGCTGTGATCATCGCTGTACATTCTGTATAATCCCTTCATTACGTGGGGATTTAGAAAGCCGTTCTATTACTCAAGTATTGGATGAAGCAAAACGTCTTGCTGATGCGGGTGTGAAGGAATTGTTAGTTGTTTCACAAGATACTTCTGCTTATGCGATGGATACGCAACGTAAAGAAGGTGGCGTGAAAACGGCCTTCTGGAATGGTATGCCAATTAAAAATGACTTAATGACCTTGTGTAAACAGCTTGGTAAATTAGGTATTTGGGTGCGTTTACATTACGTTTATCCTTATCCACATGTGGATGATTTAATCCCATTAATGGCGGAAGGTTTATTATTGCCTTATTTGGATATTCCATTACAACATGCGAGTCCGAAAATTTTAAAAGCAATGAAAAGACCAGGAAAAATTGACCGCACTTTAGAGCGTATCAAGCAATGGCGTGAGATTTGTCCTGATTTAACACTACGTTCAACTTTCATTGTAGGCTTCCCAGGTGAAACAGAAGAAGACTTTCAAATGTTATTGGATTTCTTAAAAGAAGCACAACTTGATCGTGTGGGCTGTTTCAAATTTAGCCCAGTAGAAGGCGCTCCTGCAACTGAAATGGCAGACCAAGTGCCTGAAGAGGTAAAAGAAGAACGTTTCCACCGCTTTATGCAGTTACAACAAGAAATTTCGGCTGAACGATTAAAACAAAAAATTGGCCAAACGCTTGATGTCATTGTGGATGAAATTGATGATGAAGGTATTATCGGTCGTACAAAAGCTGATGCACCCGAAGTTGATGGCTTAGTTTATATTGAAAATCTAAGTGGCTCGCCGGTGAAAGTGGGCGAATTTATTAAAGTAACCATTACTCATTCAGATGAATACGATCTGTGGGGAACCTGTTAATTATTAATCTTATTTATTTTTTACCAAAGGAATTAAAAAATGGCAGAAACACAAAAACAACCAAGTGTTATCCGTTTTGAACAAGAAGTTGCGGCAAAAAATTATGAAGCAGCTTGCGTAGAATTGCTCGATATTTTAAGCAAAATTGATACTAATTTTGGTGGCGTTGAAGGCATTGAAATTGATTATCCTAGCCAATTAAATGATGAATTAGTACAAGATAAAATTAAGCATTTTTGTACCCGTGTAGCGGTAGCAATGAGCGAGCTATTTTCTGATCCTCAATTAGATATTTCTGAAGGCGGGGCACAACGTTTCTTTACCTTACAACGTTGGATTAATATGATTTTTGCATCATCGCCATTTGTGAATGCGGATCATGTTTTGCAAGCTTATAACCGCAATCCAGATAAAACTAATTTATCCGATTTCCATTTAGACAATACGAGATCATCATTAATTAAATTCTGTATTTTCTATCTGCCAGAATCTAATGTGAATGTTAATCTTGATGCTTTATGGAATTTAGATCCAGAGTTATGCGCATCGCTTTGTTTTGCATTGCAATCACCACGTTTTATTGGTACAGAACAATCGTTTTCTAAGCGTGGTACGCTTTTACAATGGTTCCCTGAAAAATTAGCGACGATTGAAAACTTAAATAATGTGCCAAGTGCAATTTCACATGATGTGTATATGCATTGCAGCTACGATATTGCTGAAAATAAACACTGGGTGAAAAAAGCATTAAACCAAGTCATTCGTCGTCATTTATTGCAAGGTGGATGGACTGATCGCGATGTCACGAAATTAGGTGAACGTAATGGCAAACCTGTCATGGTTGTATTATTGGAGCATTTCCATTCATCTCATTCAATTTACCGTACGCATTCCACGTCAATGATTGCTGCACGTGAGCGTTTTCATTTAATTGGTGTGGGTAATGAAGCTGTAGATGCAGCAGGCCAAGCGGTGTTTGATGAATTCCATTTATTAAAAGGCGATAATATTTTTAGTAAATTGAATGAATTAAAAGAGATTTGTGAAAAAAATGGTGCAGCCGTTCTTTATATGCCAAGTATTGGGATGGATTTAACCACCATTTTTGCAAGTAATACGCGTCTTGCACCGGTTCAAGTGATTGCTTTAGGCCATCCAGCGACCACACATTCTGATTTTATTGAATATGTGATTGTAGAAGATGATTATGTTGGTTCTGAGAAATGCTTCAGTGAGCAATTATTGCGTTTACCAAAAGATGCTCTTCCTTATGTGCCTTCAGCGCTTGCACCGCAACATGTAGAATATCGCTTACGTGAAAATCCTGAAGTGGTGAATATTGGTATTGCTTCTACCACAATGAAGCTTAACCCATATTTCTTGGCAGCATTAAAGGCTATTCGTGATCGTGCTAATGTGAAAGTGCATTTCCACTTTGCATTAGGTCAATCTAGTGGTGTGACGCATCCTTATGTTGAGCGTTTTATTAAATCTTATTTAGGCAATGATGCGACAGCTCATCCACATGCACCTTATGATCAATATCTTCGTATTTTGCATAACTGCGATATGATGGTGAATCCATTCCCATTTGGTAACACGAATGGCATTATTGATATGGTGACGTTAGGTTTAGTGGGTATATGTAAAACCGGTGCAGAAGTTCACGAACATATCGATGAAGGGTTATTCAAACGTTTAGGTTTACCAGAATGGTTAATTGCGAATACGGTAGATGAATATGTTGAACGTGCAATTCGTTTAGCAGAAAACCATCAAGAACGTTTAGAACTTCGCCGTCATATCATTGAAAATAACGGCTTACAAACCTTATTTACAGGTGATCCAAGCCCAATGGGTAAAGTGTTACTTGAAAAATTTGAGGAATGGAAAGCGGCAAATTTAGCTGAAAAGCCAAAGAAAAAAGCAACTAAATCCGCAACAACAAAAGAGAAGACTACAAAGTCTACCACGACAAAGAAAAGTGCGGTCAAATCTGAAGGTAAATCTGAGCCGAAAAAAACGGTAAAGAAAACCACAAAAAAAGCAGATAAATAAATCATAAATCCCCGAAAGGGGATTTTTTATTGAGAAAAATTAAACAAAGTCTCATTTTTTTTAAAAAAACTTGATTTTGTAGCATAAAGCCTGTAATTAATAGACCCATTCAACACAACATAAAATAAGGAAAAACTCATGAAAAACGTCGGTTTTATCGGTTGGCGCGGAATGGTCGGTTCCGTATTAATGGATCGTATGGTGCAAGAGCAAGATTTTGCCAATATTAATCCAGTTTTCTTCACCACTTCTCAAGCAGGTCAAAAAGCCCCTGTATTCGCAGGCAAAGAGGCGGGTGAACTTAAAAGTGCATTCGACATTGAAGAACTTAAAAAATTAGACATTATCGTGACCTGCCAAGGTGGCGACTACACCAATGAAGTCTATCCAAAATTAAAAGCAACAGGTTGGGATGGTTATTGGGTTGATGCCGCTTCTGCACTACGTATGAAAGATGATGCAATTATCGTGCTTGATCCGGTAAACCAACACGTGATTTCTGAAGGCTTGAAAAAAGGTATTAAAACTTTTGTGGGTGGTAACTGTACCGTGAGCTTAATGTTGATGGCTATCGGTGGTTTATTTGAAAAAGATTTAGTGGAATGGGTATCTGTCGCAACTTACCAAGCGGCTTCAGGTGCGGGCGCAAAAAATATGCGTGAATTACTTTCACAAATGGGTTTATTAGAACAAGCAGTTTCAAGCGAATTAAAAGACCCTGCTTCATCTATTTTAGATATTGAACGTAAAGTGACTGCAGAAATGCGTTCTGATAGCTTCCCAACGGATAACTTCGGTGCAGCATTAGGTGGTAGCTTAATCCCTTGGATTGACAAACTTCTTCCAGAAACCGGACAAACTAAAGAAGAATGGAAAGGTTATGCAGAAACTAACAAAATCTTAGGTTTAAGCGACAACCCAATTCCTGTTGATGGTTTATGTGTACGTATCGGTGCATTACGTTGCCACAGCCAAGCGTTCACCATCAAACTGAAAAAAGACTTACCATTAGAAGAAATCGAACAAATTCTAGCATCTCACAATGAATGGGTGAAAGTAATTCCGAACGACAAAGAAACCACATTACGTGAATTAACCCCAGCTAAAGTAACAGGTACATTAAGCGTACCGGTTGGTCGTTTACGTAAATTGGCAATGGGTCCAGAATACTTAGCAGCATTCACTGTAGGTGACCAATTATTATGGGGTGCTGCTGAGCCAGTTCGCCGTATCTTAAAACAATTAGTGGCGTAAGTTTACTTTCACTATAAAGGGCGTATTTACTACGCCCTTTTCATTAGAAAATTATGATCAGAGAACCTCATTTTCATCAATTTGCTCTTGCAGAGTTATTGCCTTTTTTTGAGCAATTTCCGACGCAATATCTTTCTGGTGAACAAAATATCAAATTAGCTTATCGCCATTTGGTTCAGCCTGAAAGCACTGTCAGAAAATTGATGATTTTGGTGAATGGTCGAGCAGAAAATATGCTGAAATGGACTGAGTTGGCTTATGATTTTTACCAACAAGGTTATGATGTTTTGCTTTTTGATCATCGAGGACAAGGCTATTCACAGCGTATTATTCCTCAAAAAGGGCATTTAGATGAGTTTCGTTTTTATACCGATGATATGGCAAAAATCATTGAAAAAACGACCGCACTTTATGCTTATCAAGCGCAATATATTCTCGCACACTCCCTCGGTGCTTTGATTTCCACCTATTATCTGGCTAATTACGATCATCAGATTAAAAAGGCTGTGCTTTCTTCGCCTTTCTTTGGCGTTCCCATGAAACATCCGTTACGAGATGAAGTCATCATTGCAACGATGATGGCATTTGGTCAAGGTCATCGTTATGTTTTTGGCAAAGGACATTACAAACCGGCAGATTTAAACCTTAATGAACTTAGCCATTCTAAAACGCGAATGAAATGGATGAACCGAGTTAATCGAAAACGCGCTGCTATTCACTTAGGTGGCCCGACTTTCCGCTGGGTACATTTGTGTTTAAATGCAATAAAAGCGCTCCCTAAAATCATTCCAAGAGTGGAAACACCAGTACTTATTCTACAAGCGGAAAAGGAAAAAATTGTGGATAACAAAAATCTTGAAAAATTGACCGCACTTTTCCCGCATGCAGAATCCATGCTTGTACCTCAAGCAAAACATGAAATCCTTTTTGAAAAGGATAACGTGAGAAAAGCCGTGCTTGAACGTGTGAATCAATTTCTTCATTCTTAAAGCTATTTTTTAATCTGAATCAAGTTTTTATCAAATTCTATTAAAAACATCTCTTAAATCTTTACTCATACTAAATAAGTGGTATCTTTATATCCGCTTATTTAATCGATTGCGTCACGGTCGTTATACGTGATGAATTATTTTTTTGTTCATTTATCTAGGAGTTATCCTATGGAAAGTAAAATTCCAGCAGTAGAAGTCAAACTTGGCTTTAAATGGCAAGGGCTGCTGATTGCCGTCATCGTTGGTTTAGGGATTTGGTTAATCCCAACGCCAGAAGGCTTATCCGCAAAAGCATGGGGAATGCTAGCACTGTTTGTGGCAACCATTGTGGCTATTATCGCTAAAGCAATGCCTATGGGTGCTGCAACGCTCGTTGCCTTAGTGATTAGTGGCTTGACTGGGCTTACGCCAATTTCGCCAAAACAAGGTGATGTCGGCATGTTATCTGGTTTTGCAAACGGCACAATTTGGTTGATTGCTATTGCTATGTTTTTATCTCGCGCGGTGATTAAAACCGGTTTAGGTAAACGTATCGCGCTGTACTTCGTTGGTCGTTTTGGTAAAAAAATGATGGGTGTGGCCTATGGTATGGCATTAGCTGATGTCGTTATCGGTCCGGGTATTCCTTCGGCTTCTGCGCGTGGGGGCGGTATTATGTACCCTATTATGCAATCTATTGCTGATGCATATGAGTCCAAACCTGGTCCAACTGCTCGTCGTGCAGGTGCTTTCTTAGCGATTGCTGTCTCTCAAATCGATACCATTATTTGTACCATGTTCTTAACCGCCATGGCGGGTAACCCGTTAATTGCAGAACTTGCGAAAAGCCAAGGTGTAGAAATTACTTGGATGACATGGTTCTTAGGGGCGATCGTACCAGGTATTGTGAGCTTAATCGTCTTGCCTTATTTCGTGTATTTAATTTATCCGCCAGAATTAAAAGATACGCCTAAAATGGCAGAAATGGCACGTGAAGAATTAAAAAGCATGGGCCCAATGAGCAAAGCGGAATGGATTCTTGCCCTAGACTTTATTCTTCTTTTATTCCTATGGACGGTGGGTGATTTAGTCTTCCATATCCCTGCAACAATTTCAGCGTTTATCGGTTTAGTGATTTTATTATTAACCAATATTATGAGCTGGAAAAATATCGTAGCAGAAACCACCGCATGGGATACGATGTTCTGGTTTGCGGTATTGGTCATGATGGCAAATGCACTTAATAAATACGGCGCAATCACTTGGATTTCCACCCACATTTCCGCATCTGTGGGCGATTTCAGCTGGCCAGTTGCCTTTACTATTTTAGTGTTGGTGTATTTCTATACCCGCTATTTCTTTGCTTCAGCCATGGCGCATATTTCCGCAATGTATCTTGCTTTCGTGGCAGCGGCTATCGCTGTGGGTACACCACCAATCATTGCTGCAATTGGTTTAGGTTACACCTCAACATTATCCATGAGTTTAACGCAATATGCTGGTGGTCCTGGCCCAGCTTTATACGGCTCTGGTTATAACTCAACCGGTCAATGGTGGGGCGTGAGCTTTATTGTTTCCATCCTTTCATTAGTGATTTGGTTTGGTGTGGGGGGATTATGGATGAAACTACTCGGTTGGTGGTAATCCTTATCAATTCATAAAAATCCCTAAAAAAACGACCGCACTTTGATATGTATCTCAAAAGTGCGGTCATTTTTATCTGTATTTTGAATTAATCATCCCAGTCGTCATCCCAATCACGATGTCTTCTGTGGTGGTGATGTCTTTTATGTTTTTTATGATGGCGATATTCTCTGTCATCGTAGTCTCCGCCTTTATTCACTTGACTACCGATTACGCCACCTAATGCTGCACCGCCGAGTGTTGTGGCAATATCACCACCTAATAAACCACCGGCTACGCCACCGATTGCTGCACCTGTTGCAGTATGACGTTGTTGTCTGTCCATTTCACAAGCGGTTAAGCTTCCTGCTAATGCAACAATCACTAACCCTTTCATCAATTTAGATTTCATAAATCTACTCCTTCATTTTTGTCGGGATTGCTTGCCTAAGCACTTATGCAATCCGGCGTGTAAAAGCATTCCTTTTACTATGTGGAAAATTAGTTAGTTCAAATGGCTTGTTCAATTGGTTTAAGAATGAGCAATTTTTGGTATGATTGTTGAGAGGTTTAATTGGTGATTCAGTCAGATGTTGTAAAATCTATTTTCACTAATTGAAGTTAAATTTTAATGAATGAAATGAGCACTAAAATGAAAAAAGCCATATTAATCATTATAAATATTCTTACTTTATCTAGCTGTGGAGTGTTATTTGATGACCCTATTGAAAGATTTTGGAATGGGGATTATTCTGTAAGGAATAATGCCGCTGAGTTTGATAAAGAAAGACGAATCTTTTATGAAAACGAACCTCAAGAAACAAAGTTATTGAGGGTTAAAAATGAACAACACTGCAACAAAATAAATAAATCATTGTTTTATGAGAAAAAACATAAATATGGTGATACTTATAGAGTTAATATGAGTGATATTTTTGTTCATTGTATGAGAGTAAATGGAACGCCTTTATATAAAGATTTTCCTAAAAAGTATGAATGGCTTACTGATGAGGATGTAAGAGTAAAATAACGAGGTGAGGAATGAGATCTTCGCATGAATGTTTTGATTCGAGATTCAAAATGCACCTTCATTGGCCAACAAACCACTATCTAAGAATGAACTGAAATAATGAAAAAAAATGATTTCATTGAGATTATAAAAATGTCAATATTTTTGATTTTTATGGCAACTTTATATTCTCTATATAAGTTTAACTTTGATTTTTCTAAAGTTAAAATTTTATCTATATTAAAGTGGTATCCAGCATCATTTATTTGTGTATTAGTTGGCTTTTATCTTAGTTGTTTTCTAAAAAATAGTAGGTAGAAAACTAGACAGGGTATATGAATGATGAAAGTAATATTGGGAGATGAAAACATGAGTAAGATAAATCTCAGTCTCTTTTTGCTTTGTAGTATTTTGACAGCATGTGTTTCTTCTGATAGTTATTTTGTTCGATTCTGGAATGGTGATGTGATACCTAAAAGGCCATATGAGGAACAAAAAATTTTTGAATCATGTTATGAGAAATATAAAAATCTCCCTGATAAGACAAATGAGGAACGAGAGGTCATAAGTTTGAAAGTTATGGAGTGTATGCACACCATGAAAAAATGATAGTATTCAAAATAACGTTAAAATAGTATGTGAATTCCTTTTTAAAGGTAGCGTAAACCTATAAAGTGCGGTCAATTTTCAAAGCGTTTTAAAACCTCTCAAAAACTGACCGCACTTTTGTATTTTTGATGCCTCGTCTACCAAAATATGTCCTCTCATAGCAATCCCGCCTGTAACACCATTCCTTTTCTGTTCACTGTTCTGTTGAGAAAACTGGTTAGTCCAACTCGCTTGTTTACTTGCTCTAAAAATCATAATGCTTATGATGTTTTGATATAAAATTATCAAATAAAAATATTTTTACATGAATTTGATAAAATTTTATTGATTTGTGACTTTGATCACAGTATTGCAGAAAAAAATTCAGTACTATGCCTGCAACTCGATGATAGATGTTTTTAGTAGCGGGTTAATAATCATTTGGACTTTAAACCTAATCATAATAGGAGATTCATTATGGCATACTATCCAGCAGAACCGTTCCGTATTAAAAGTGTTGAACCTGTTTCAATCTTACCAAAAGCAGAACGTGAAAAAGCAATGAAAGCGGCAGGCTTCAATACCTTCTTACTTGATTCAAAAGATGTTTATATAGACCTTTTAACAGATAGCGGTACAAATGCAATGAGTGACCGTCAATGGGCCGGTATTATGATGGGTGATGAAGCTTATGCAGGTAGCCGCAACTTCTATCATTTACAAGAAACAGTTCAAGACTTATTTGGTTTCAAATATATTGTGCCAACTCACCAAGGTCGTGGTGCTGAAAATATTCTTTCTCGTATCGCGATTAAACCGGGTCAATACGTACCAGGTAATATGTATTTCACCACTACACGTTTCCACCAAGAAGCCAATGGCGGTATTTTCTACGATATTATTCGTGATGAAGCGCATGATGCGACATTAGATGTGCCATTTAAAGGCGATATTGATGTTAAAAAATTAGAAAAATTAATTAACGAAAAAGGCGCTGAAAATATTGCTTATGTGTGCTTGGCGGTAACAGTAAACTTAGCTGGTGGTCAACCGGTTTCTATCGCAAACATGAAAGCTGTTCGTGAATTAACCGCAAAACACGGCATTAAAGTGTTCTACGATGCAACTCGTTGTATTGAAAATGCTTATTTCATTAAAGAACAAGAACCAGGCTATCAAGATCGCTCAATCAAATCTATCGTTCAAGAAATGTTCAGCTATGCAGATGGTTGTACAATGAGTGGTAAAAAAGACTGCTTAACCAATATCGGTGGTTTCTTATGTATGAATGATGAAGAATTATTCATGAAAGCGAAAGAATTGGTTGTGGTGTTCGAAGGTATGCCATCTTACGGTGGTATGGCTGGTCGTGATATGGAAGCGATGGCGATCGGTTTGAAAGAAGCAACTCAGGAAGAGTACATTGAACACCGTGTTAAACAAGTACGTTACCTCGGTGAAAAATTAAAAGCAGCGGGTGTACCGATTGTAGAACCAATTGGTGGTCATGCGGTGTTCTTAGATGCACGTCGTTTCTGTCCACATTTGAAACAAGAAGAAGACTTCCCAGCACAAGCATTAGCGGCAGCAATCTATGTTGAATGCGGTGTGCGTACAATGGAACGTGGTATTATTTCAGCTGGTCGTGATATCAAAACTGGCGAAAACCATCATCCAAAACTCGAAACTGTACGTATTACTATTCCGCGTCGTGTTTACACCTATGCACACATGGATTTAGTTGCTGATGGTATTATCCACTTATTCAAACATAAAGAGGATATTAAAGGGCTTCGTTTCGTGTATGAACCAAAACAATTACGTTTCTTCACTGCACGTTTTGAACAAAAATAGGCCTACCGCCCTTACCTCAGTAACGGGGTAAGGGCTTTTTGTATCTAAAAAATATTTGGTTAATGAGAAAAATGCGAAAACATTCTAATGACATTGTAGTTTGATGTATTGTCAAATAAGGAAGTGACTAGCCTTTCTACGATAATCGGAAAGGAGAAAACTCATGAATAAAACATTGGGAAGTACCTTGATTACCTCAGGGACGATGATTGGCGCAGGAATGCTTGCCATGCCGCTCACCTCTGCAGGAATAGGTTTCACGTTTACTGTTGTTTTACTTGTTCTTTTGTGGATTTTGCTCACCTATAGCGCATTATTATTTGTTGAGGTTTATCAAACTGCTGAATATGATGCCGGTATTGGCACGCTTGCCGCACAGTATTTTGGTCGACCAGGACGAATTATTGCAACCAGCGTATTAATGATTTTCCTTTATGCGTTACTTTCCGCCTATGTAACCGGTGGTGGTGCAATTCTTGCTTCAACTTTACCTGATTTTGCGACGCCTGATCTCAAAATGAAAGGTTCCATCCTAGCATTTACGATCTTCTTTGGTATCTTCGTAGCAATTGGCACAAGCTTTGTGGATGCCTTAAATCGTTTCTTATTTATTACGATGATTGCGGCGCTATTCATTGTGCTTGGATTGATGATTCCAGAAATTAAAATCGATAACTTAATGGCCATGCCAATTGATAAAGCGCTATTGATCTCGGCTAGCCCGGTTTTCTTTACCGCTTTTGGTTTCCACGGCTCAATTCCTTGCTTAAATAAATATTTAGAAGGTGATGTAAAAGCCTTAAGATTTTCTATTATTGTGGGCTCTGCAATCACATTAGTGGGTTATCTTTTATGGCAATTTTCTACTCACGGTGTGTTAAGCCAAAGCCGATTCTTAGAAATCCTTAATCAAGATCCAACATTAAATGGATTGATTGAGGCCGTTCGTGTGATTACAGGCAGCACCATTATTGCGGCTGTCGTGAAAATCTTCTCTGCCTTAGCACTGATTACCTCGTTCTTAGGGGTGGCACTCGGTTTATTAGAATGTATTGACGACTTGTTAAAACGTGTATTCAATTTTTCTGCAAACCGTTTAAGTTTAGGTTTCTTAACGTTCCTTCCGCCATTGCTCTTTGCATTCTTCTATCCAGAAGGTTTTATCCTTGCATTAGGTTATGCAGGACAAATGTTTGCTTTCTATGCAGTGGTATTGCCAGCAGCATTGGTTTGGAAAGCACGCCATCAACATCCAAACTTACCTTATCGTGTGCCGGGTGGTTCAGGGTTCTTACTCTTTGTCTCAATTCTAGGGATTATTATTGTGAGTATCCCATTCCTAATCAAATTAGATGTATTGCCTGCAGTAGTAGGTTAATAACATGATTAAAATAAAGAAGTGCGGTTAAAACACGCTGATTTTTAACCGCACTTCTTTATGCTTTCTCTTTGATCGTTTTGAGGTAGCGATATACGCTAGGTTCTGAGATTTTCAAATATTTCGCCACCATCGGAATGGCACCCTTGATATTGAAAATACCCTTATCAAATAAGACTTTAATGGCGTTTTCCCGCTGTCTTAAACTGAGTGGTTTGTCGGAGTGTAATAGAGTGAAATCAAGGTATTCACAAAGGATATCTTCGATGGAGTTTTCGAGTTTTTCTTTATTAATTATTTCAGCTTCTTCCACTTCGGCAAAGGCCGCATCAATACCTAAAATATTGACGAAGTTTCCAAGGTTTTCCAGTGAAATTAATTTGGTCATCACATCAACCAACTCAGAGGTATCATGATTAATACAAAGGATGCCTTCTAATTTATCCCCGTTTTTAATGAAATAAGTTGCACCTCGAATGACCTTTTCGGAATCTGCCACCGCTTTGTAGTTAAAGACAAAATCCTTATCTAAATACACTTTATCCTGCAACAAACTAGAACCAAAAGAACTAAGTGGAGAGGAAAGGGTCCTCCCGCTAACGTGGCTATTCGCAATGGCTTCCATATGAGCCTTATTCTTATCAAAAGAATGAAATACGACTTCGTATTTAGGGCCGAGAACATTTCCCAAAAAATGGGTTAGGCCAATAAAATATTTCTTTTGTACGTTATTCATACCAACTTAATCTCATTAATTTCAGCTTGCTATAGGTATTCTATAACCGCTTATTTTTTATGGCAAATATATTGTAAAAAACGGCAGGTTATCTATGTTTTTTTACTTTGAACAAATCTTATAATGCCATACTCATTTAGAATTTTTGTTCGTGTATGGTTATACCTTATACAGATGGTTTATCATCAGCAACGGTAGGTATGCCAATATCTCTGCTACAGGTTTAGGAGTTTTAAGTGATTGATATAAAGATAACGATAAGTGTTATATAGCTAAAACTTATTCTTCTAGATAACTCTTTAGGAAAGAGTAAATTTAATACAATTAGTCTTGTAGTAAGAGAATTCATTGTTAATACATATGATAGATTTTATGAAAGTAAAATAGGGAAAAAGGTGAATCTAAATGATTTTATTAAAATACTTAAAGTTTCTATTTTAATAGATTTAGGAATGTATTCTATTTTTCTCATAAAAAATAGGGTTGAGTTCCATGATGTGGATATTTTAAATATACTAAGTTTTTTCTGTTAGTATTTATATTTTTTGTATTCATCTTTTATTTAAAAAAGTTGTAGCAGGCTATAATTTTCTCGGCATGCGATCTGAAACAAGATATAAAGTGCGGTCAATTTTCAAAGAGTTTTTAAATCTCTCAAAAACTGACCGCACTTTTGTATTGAGAATATTAGTTTATAGAATTTTAAAACAAGTTTTGATATCATATTGCAAATTTATCAATAACTTAATCTCTGAAATATAATGAAGAACTTATCTCGCTCTTTTCTTTCTAGTTTATTATTTATTTCCTCTTTCGCTTTGGCAGCACCTAGCTCACCAAATGTAAATGTAGAAAAACAAATCGATGCCAAACAACAGAGGCAACAAGCGGAACAAGATGCAGCGATTTTAGCGCAGCAAACGCAATCCGCAAATGTACGCTTGGAGGGTGAAAAAGAAGCCTCACTTGGCTTTCCACAAAATGAAGCACAATGTTTTCCTATCAATCAATTGGTACTGACCGATTATCAAGCTGAAGAAGAAAATTCATCAGCGTCTTCTCTTAAATTAATCCAACCAAGCCGATTCTCTTGGGTGTTAAAGTCAGTTTATGCTGAGCGTGATTTTGCGCTGCCTGCTTGTATTGGCTCAGAGGGGATTAATGTCTTACTTCGCCGTATCCAAAATCGTTTAATTGATTTTGGTTATGTCACGACCCGCGTGGTGGTGGAGCCACAGGATTTGCGTTCAGGCATGCTCGTACTCACCGTGATTCCAGGTAAAGTAGGTCGTATTCAATTACAAGACCAAAGTGCAATTCCGTTTGCCACCCGTGGCACCTTATGGTTTGCCATGCCAATGGCGCAGGGGGATATATTAAATATTCGCAATATTGAACAAGGTTTAGAAAACTTAAAACGCGTACCGAGTGCTGATGCGAATATGGAGCTTGTGCCAACGGATGCAGTAGGTGAAACCGATGTGGTGATTGCTTACAAGCAAAGCTTACCTTTCCATTTAACTTTAGGCTTAGATGATTCAGGCAGTAAAGCTACGGGTCGCTTACAGGGCTCAGCCACGTTTTCCTGGGATAATGTGCTAACACTTAATGATATGTTCTATATCAGTGGTACACGCAGCTTTAAACGTAATAGCGATGATGCGGAAGGCGATTATGGCAGTAAAAATGTCAGCCTCTATTATTCTATTCCTTGGAAGAACTATCTCTTAACCCTTTCTGGTTCAAAATATTCTTATCACCAAACGGTGGCGGGCGCGTTTGAGTCTTATACCTATTCGGGTGAAAGCCAACAAATGAAAGCCAATTTAAGTCGCTTATTATCTCGTGGAAGTCTTCATAAAACCTATGTGAATGCCGCGTTATGGACGAAAAAATCGCATAACTATATCAATGACACCGAAATTGAAGTGCAGCGTCGTCGAACAGCCGGTTGGGAAGTGGGCTTAAATCACACTCAATATATTGGCGAAACAGTGTTACAACTGTTTGCGAACTATAAACGTGGTACGGGTGGGAATAAAGCCTTACCTGCTCCGGAAGAGGAATTTGGTGAAGGGACTTCCCGTATGCAGATTTTTACTGCAGGCATTGATTTTACCTATCCTTTCACTATCGGTAATCAGCCTTTCCGTTTTAACACCAGTTGGAATGGACAATGGAACGGCACACCTTTAACACAACAAGATAAATTTAGTATTGGTGGTCGTTATACCGTACGCGGATTTGATGGTGAGCTATCGCTTTCCGGTGAAAAAGGTTGGTTATGGCGAAATGAGCTCGGTTGGAATATCGCGAATAAAGGACATGAGCTTTATTTAGGGATTGACCGAGGTAAAGTACACTCCAGCCAAGAAGAGCTTCAAATTGGTGATAGCTTAATGGGTGGCGCAATCGGGCTTCGCGGCAAACTATGGGGCATTAACTATGATTATTTCGTAGGTGTTCCAATTAAAAAACCGGAAGGATTTAGAACCAGTCATGTGACAACCGGATTTAATGTGAGCTACCGTTTTTAATGCTCACGTTTTTAGATGAATAAATTGATTAAAACCAAACAGAATTTAAAACTTTAAAGGAAATTAAAAAATGAATAAACGTCATTATAAAGTGATTTTTAGCCGTGTATTAAACCAGCTTATCGTGGTATCTGAGCTGGCAAAATCTCAAGGTAAAGCACAAAGTGAAAATGTGAGCTCAGAACAAGAAAAAACAGGATTATTTTCAACCGCACTTTCACTTAATCCTATTCATTTTAGCTTAATGTTAGCATTAGGCTTTGTCTTCTTATCACCTTCTGTGCATGCAGAAGATATGGCCATTCGTGCAGATAAATCTGCACCGGGTAATCAACAACCCACCGTACTTCAAACCGGCAATGGTTTACCGCAAGTGAATATTCAGACACCAAGTGCAGGTGGGGTATCACGTAACCAATATTCTCAATTTGATGTGGCAGAGAAAGGTGCCGTGTTAAACAATGCCCGTAAAGCGGCACAAACGCAAATGGCTGGTTGGGTGCAAGGTAACCCGAATCTTGCTCGCGGTGAAGCAAAAGTCATTCTTAACGAGGTGAACTCCGCTAATCCAAGCCGTTTAAAAGGTTATGTAGAAGTGGCGGGTAAAAAAGCAGATGTCGTCATTGCCAACCCAAGTGGTATCCAGTGTGATGGCTGTGGTGTGATTAATGCGGGGCGAACAACACTCACTACCGGCAAAGCAGAAGTTGAGAATGGTCAATTAAAAGGCTATCACGTTAAAGGCGGTAAGGTGACTGTTGGCCAAAAAGGCATGGATAACAGCCAATCTGATTACACCGATATTATCGCTGAGAAAGCTGAAATCAAAGGTGGGGTTTGGTCGAAGAAAGGCATTAAAGTTACTACAGGTAAAAACAATGTTGACCGCACTAATGATTCGGTTGTGTACGTTGGCGATAAAAACACCGACAACACTGACCGCACTTCTGAAACTCAAGGTGAAAACCAAAGCTATAGTGTGGATGTGAGTCAATTGGGTGGGATGTATGCTGAAAAAATCCATTTAGTGGATAACGGCCAAGGCCTTGGTGTACGCAATGCGGGCCACATTGGTGCATCTGCGGGTGATGTGAAGATTGATAGTCAAGGTAAGATTGTCAATGAGGGCTTTATTGGTGGTAGCGAAAATGCCGAACTCAATGCGAAAAAGAATATTGAGAACCGTGGCACCGCTTATGCCAAAGCTCAGACCCAACTTAATGCTCACAATATTGATAACAAAAAGGGTGTCATTGCAGGTAAACAAGTTCAGCTTAACACAAATAACGTGGATAACCGCAAGCAATCGGATAAAGGCTCTTTAATTGTTGCTTCTGAAAAAGTATCAATTAAAGCGAAAAACTTAGATAACAGTGGTACTAAATCAAACAGTCAAAATGTTCAAGGGATTAAAACTGGGCAGTTAAATGTTGTTGCTGATACAGTGAGTAATCAACAAGGTGCAATTAATGTAAGTGACGAGGGGCGAATTAAAACTGCACAACTTAGTAATCAACAAGGTGATATTCTCTCTGGAGGTAAAATTGTTGTAGAAGGGGATAAAGCTTCAACTGTAGTGGATAATACAGGTGGTCGTTTACATTCTGATTCACAGTTAGATTTAACAGCAAAAACGTTGGTAAATGAAGGAAATATTAGTTCTAGAGGTAATGCTAATATTGCTTTAAAAGATGGTTTGAATTTAAAAAATGCCTTTAAAGTGGATGGTACGTTGAATTTTTCTACTGAAGGAAAATTGACAAATAATGTTGCATTAAGAATTGGTCAAGCAGCAATCATTCACGCAGCAGAAGTAGAAAATATAAAAAATGCAGAAATTTCTGCTGATGCAACTCAAATTACCACAGAACGTTTAACCAACCGTGGCCTAATTGATGGTACAACTACATATTTAGATGCTTCAACATTAAATAATCTAGGTACTGGTCGTATTTATGGTGATCATCTTTCTATTGCTAGCAGTGAGTTAACAAATGATAAAGAGGGTGAACATTCGGCCACAATCGCTGCTCGTCAGCGTTTGGATTTTGGTGTAGGAACTTTAGTTAATCGAGATCATGCTTTTATCTTTAGCCAAGATAAACTTTATATTGGTGGTGGGCTAGATGATAAAGGATATGCTGTAGGTAAAGCGACATTTATTGATAATGCAAGTGCTACTATAGAAGCATTAGGCGATGGAGCAATTAATACACACCGCTTATGGAACCATGATATCCATCTCAAAATGGGTGAAGTAATTTCTTATGAGGGTTTTTCCCTGTTCAGTTTACCAAACTCTTCCGAATCTTATCGTGGAGGAGTAGATGGTTATATGAACTGGAATAATAAAAACCGTCATGATAATAATGCCTATTTTACATTTTATGATCAATTGAAAGGGCGAATCGGCTCACCAAACTGGCATGCTGAATATTTTACCCGAAAAACAATTACACCAACAATTGAGCATCAGGATCCCGCGAAGATTACTTTTGGCGGGAATCTGACATTGCAAGGCGATGGTTTTGAAAATTACGCCTCTAAGTTCTTAATTGGTAAACGTCTTACTTTAGGTGATCAGATTGTTGAGTCAAATAAAACTAATGGCGATATCGGCCATGCTGGTGGCGTTCAATTAAGAAATAAGGATGCAGTTGCAAATATTCTTAAATTTGATAATGGTGAGGCTCAAGAGATTGGTGCAGAAAAACACCATTGTGGTAAAAGACATCGCTGCTGGGGACACTATAACCACGGTACAACTCAGATTTATGAACGCCCTCTTTCACCTGTTCCACACTATTTTAAGGTAGTTGATAATACAATTGGTGAATCTATTGCATCGACAGGCTCAGTGGATGCTTATCACAAATCTGGAAATGTGGCTTCTATTGATATCAATGCTAATTTGCCAACAGAAAGCCTTTATCAGATCAATCCAAATGCTAATAGCCACTATCTTGTAGAGACAGATCCTAAATTTACTGATCGTAATAAGTGGTTGAGTTCTGATTATATGTTCAAGCAGTTGCGCAATGATCCACAAAATATGCTTAAACGTTTGGGCGATGGTTTTTATGAACAACATTTAGTAAGTGAACAAATTAATCAGCTCACTGGTAGACGTTTTCTAGGAAATTATTCTTCCGATTATGACCAATATAAAGCCCTAATGGATAACGGGGCATACTACGCCCAAAAAATGAATTTAGTACCAGGCGTTGCTTTGACATCTTCTCAGATGAAAGAGTTAACTTCTGATATGGTTTGGATGGTAAAACGTGAAGTGACTTTAAAAGATGGTTCTAAGAAAGAAGTATTAGTGCCACAGGTTTACGTTGTTGGACGTAATACCGATATTGATAGTCGAGGTGCAGTGATTTCTGCCAATGATGTCATTATGAATATCAAAGGTGATGTACAAAACAGTGGCGTAATTTCTGGACGTAATCTAACAGGCTTAGCCGCAAATAATATTGAGAACTTAGGTGGTCGCTTACAGGGTCGAGAGCTTTATTTGGTAGCTAAAAATATGCTCAATAACCTTGGTGGAGAATTAAATGCGACAGATCGGTTGGTTGCACAAGGAAAGCATATCAATATTGAAAGTACCACGACTGAAACAGAAAACACACCTGATTTTTACCAAAAATCACTCACACAACAAGCATCTGTAAAGGTTGGAAGTGATAACAAAAAAGGCAGTGCTAGCTTTATTGCGACTGAAAATATTACTGTAAAAGGTGCAAATGTAGATGTGAATGGAAATGCAGTTTTCTCTGCAGGTAAAGCATTGAATTTTGGTACGGTAGAAACTGAAAATAAAGCGCATTACGTACCAAATGCAGATAATTACTATAAGCTTGATCAAAAACAAGAAGTTGGCAGTCAGTTAAATGTCACTGGAAATATTGATGCTGTAGGTAAAAGTGCGGTTGAAATGCGAGGCGTTTCTATAACCAGCAATGGAACCATAAATGTACTTTCTAAAGGTAATATCAACATTCAAGAGGCTCGTGATAGAGAACAATTATCTAGTGCCTCAAAAGGTAAATCTAGAGGTTTAACAAGCTCAACGACAGAAGTTTATAGACATAAACATAATTATGATACAGCAGAAGCCTCAAATTTGGATGCAGATAAAATTAATCTTCATTCAAATAATGGAAATATCACTATTCAGGGCTCAAATGTGGCTGCAGGTAATGGCTTGACGGTGAAGGGTAAGAATATTGATATTCGTGAGGCTGAGAACCGAGTTTATTCTGATGATTTTTATAGCAAGAAAAAATCAGGGATGCTAGGAGGCGGTATTGGCGTAACCTTTGGTTCTCAAAAACAAACCACAGAAAGTGATCAGATTAAGCTTTATGCACAAAGTAGCCAAGTGGGTAGCTTACACGGCAATACGACGATGATTGCTAAAGACACTTATACTCAAACAGCGAGTGCAGTGAGTGCCATTAAAGGTGATGTAAATATTCTGGCTAAAAAAGCAGATGTTAAAGCGGCAGATGATAAATATGAAACCAATACCAAACAAACTTTTGAACAAAAAGGTTTAACTATTGCTATTACCTCCCCTATCATTTCTGCAATTCAGGCAGTACAAGGGGCGATAAAATCCACCAAACAAGTAGGTGATAGTAAGCATGGTCGTGTGAATGCGATGGCTGCAGCTAATGCAGGCTTTGATGCTTATCGTGCAGCTGATAGTGTAATGAATGCTGGCGACTCTATTCAAAAAGCAATGAGTAATAGCGATGTGGATTCCGTAGTAGGAGTGCAAATCACTTACGGTCAACAAAAGAGCGAATCACGTACTCATACTGAAGGAAAAACCGTAGCCAAATCTCAAGTTAATGCGGGCGGCAAGGTGAATATTGTGGCAACGGGTGCCGGAAAGGATTCTAATATTAATATTGAAGGTTCAGATATTTCTGGTAAACAAGGCACGATTTTGATTGCAGATAATCAAGTCAATATCAAAGCCGCGGAACAAAACCACCAAGAACGTAGCACTAATAAATCGAGTGGTTTTAATGCAGGGGTAGCCATTAAAGTGAGTAATGGTGTTGCTGCAGGAGTTACAGTGGGTGGCAACTATGGAAAAGGTTACGGCAATGGTGATGAAACTACTTATGTTGCAAGCCATGTAGGTGATAGTCAAAGTAAAACAGTGATTCAAGCCGGTGGTGATGCCAATATTATTGGTAGCCAAGTAAAAGGCAAACGAGTAGAACTTAATGCTGAAAACTTAAATATCGAAAGCTTACAAGATAAATCTCGCTACCATGGTAAACAAATGAATGTAAGTGGTAGTGTGACAGTAGGCTATGGTTTTTCTGCTGGTGGTAGTTTCAATAAATCGAAAATCAATGCTGATCATGCGAGCGTGAATGAACAGGCTGGAATTTATGCCGGAGATGAAGGTTATGATATTAATGTTAATAAGCATACCGATCTTAAAGGTGCATTGATTACCTCTACCCAAAAGGCAGAAGCAGATGGCAAAAACCATTTTAGCACTGGCAGCATTACCCATTCAGATATTGAAAATCACTCAAATTATAGTGGCAGCAGTTTTGGTGTAAGTGGCAGTGTGTCAGCTAACTTTGAAACACCATTTGGCGAGAATGGTGCAGCTCAAAGTACAAAACAAGCCACAGATAAAGATGGTAATCTGCTTTATACCGATAAGAATGGCAATACAACCGTTAATTCTAAAGGAGTAGATGGACAAGAGAACACCAAAAAATTGGCTGAAGGCAAGGAGTCTCTCCAATTCTCTTATGGCATGGGCTATGGTAAAGATTCCGATAGTCAATCTAGCACAACAAAAAGTGGTATTAATACACAAAATATCATTATTAAAGATG